>NZ_JBXARL010000001.1:0-909215 GCF_058808215.1 Aminobacter sp. GW821-FHT11F06
CGACCAGCATCCCAAGAGGCGACGACTGTCGCATCTCTAACCGGCTCATGTGTCGCATCTCTAAAATGCCGCTACACGGGTTTGTCGCATAAGATAGATTATGGAACATCGTCTTGGGCAATAGGCGGAAATATGTATCTCCGCCTACGCTTCTCGCTGATGTCAAAAGGCATCAACTACCTAACCTATCACACTGACAGATAAGGTATTTCTACGATCATGCCGTCATAGGCTGGTTCGACATGCGCTGGCGTCGCCGACATCACCGCCGCATAGTCCAGCGGTACATGCATATGCGTCAGTACCGCCTGGCGAGGTTTTAGCCGGTCGATCCATTGCAGCGCCTGCGACAGCGACAGATGGCTGACATGCGGCCGGTGCTGCAGCGCGTCGACGACAAGCAGCTCAAGGCCGGTCATCAATGCTGCCGTGGTCTCCGGGAAGTCGCTGACATCGGAGCAATAGGCGATCGGCCCGACGCGGAAACCGAGCGAAATAATGTCGCCATGGATCTGCGGCAGCGGCAAAAAGGTGAGGGGACCCCCCTCTCCTGTTATGACAAACGGCTGATCGTGCTCAATGATGTGTGGCCGCACGATCGGCGGATATGAGCTTCCCGGCGGCGTTTCGATGCAATAGCCGAATGCCTGCTTCAGTCGCCCCAGGGTGAATTGGTCGGCATGGATGTCGATCAGGCTGCCGCGCTCGAGCACATAGCCTCTAAGGTCGTCTATGCCATGGATATGGTCGGCATGCGGGTGTGTGTAGACCACGGCGTCGATATGGCTGACGCTTGCTGCCAGCATTTGGGTGCGGAAATCCGGTCCCGTGTCGATGATGACGCGTGTCGTGCCTGAAGCCGAAACGCGCTCGACCATCGCTGCGGCGCGCGTGCGCCGGTTCTTCGGATTGGTCGGGTCGCACGCACCCCAGTCGCCGGTGATGCGCGGCGTGCCCGGCGACGAGCCGCAGCCCAAAATGGTGAGGCGCAGCGTATCCGGCATCGCTCAGGCCGGCTTTGGCATCTTGGTGAACAGGCGGAAGAAATTGGCCGTGGTGATGTCGGCGATTTCGGCGGCACTGACGCCGATCGTTTCGGCCAGGACCGCCGCCGTGTGGGCCACGAAGGCCGGTTCGTTGCGTTTGCCACGATGCGGTGGCGGCGCAAGGTAAGGCGCGTCCGTTTCGACCAGCAGCCGGTCGCGCGGCACGTCCTTGGCGATCTCGCGCAGCTCGGCCGAATTCTTGAAGGTCAGGATACCGGAGAACGATACGTAGCCGCCAAGCTCGACGCCGATGCGGGCAAGCTCGGCGCCGGAGGAAAAGCAGTGCAGGATGAAAGGGAAGGCACCCTTCCCTGTTTCTTGCCCGAGGATATCAGCCATGTCTTCGTCGGCATTGCGGGCGTGGATCACCAGCGGCAATCCGGTCTCGCGGGCTGCCGCGATGTGGACCCGCAAGCCCTGGGCTTGTGCGTCGCGAGGCGCCTTGTCGTAGAAATAGTCGAGCCCCGCCTCGCCGATCGCAACGACCTTCGGGTGCGCTGCGAGCTTGACGAGATCGGCCGTGGTCACGTCGAGTTCTTCGGCGGCATTGTGCGGATGGGTGCCGACCGAGCAGTAGACCTCGTCATATTCCTCAGCGATCGCAAGCACTTGATCGAAGCGCTTCACGCGCGTCGAGATGGTGACCATGCGTTCGACCCCGGCCGCCTTGGCGCGCGCGATGATATCCGCGCGCTCCTCGGCGAAGTCGGGAAAGTCGAGATGGCAATGACTGTCGACCAGCATTTTCGATGGCCTCAGCTTTCCGTCGTCGGCTCGACATAGCGCGGGAACACCGGCTGGGGTGCCGGCAAAGGCGCGCCCGAGACCAGCGCATGCGCGGCGTCGACATGGACGAAGTCCCTGTCGGTCACAGCAAGCAGATCAAGCAGCTTCGACGCAGAAGCAGGAATGAAGGGCTGGCACATGATGCCGACACGGCGGATCACCTCGGCGGTGGTCCACAGCACCGTTTCCATACGCGCCGGATCGGTTTTCTTCAGTGCCCAGGGTTCTTGTGCGGCGAAATAGCGGTTGGCCTCGGCAACGACGGCAAAGATCGCCGCAAGCGCGTGGTGGATGCCCTGCTCCGCCATCGTCTTGCGCGCGGTCACCAGTGCTGCCGTCGCCTGGTCGAGGATCGCCTTGTCGGCATCAGCCAGTTCACCGCGCTGCGGCACCACGCCATCGCAGTTCTTGGCGATCATCGACAGCGAGCGCTGCGCCAGATTGCCGAGATCATTGGCGAGATCGGCGTTGGTGCGATTGACGATCGCTTCATGGCTGTAGCTGCCATCCTGGCCAAACGGCACTTCGCGCAACAGGAAATAACGCACCTGGTCGAGGCCGTAATGCTCGACCATGGTGAACGGATCGACGACATTGCCGAGGGACTTCGACATCTTCTCGCCGCGGTTGAACAGGAAGCCGTGGCCGAACACCCGCTTGGGCAACTCGATGCCTGCCGACATCAGGAAAGCCGGCCAGTAGACGGCATGGAATCGCACGATGTCCTTGCCGATGATGTGCACCGCAGGCCAGTAGGCCCACTTCTCGGCATTGGTGTCGGGATAGCCGAGCGCGGTGATGTAGTTGGTCAGCGCGTCGACCCAGACATACATGACGTGCTTGTCGTCACCGGGCACCGGCACGCCCCAGTCGAAGGTGGTGCGCGAGATCGACAGGTCCTTCAGGCCGGAACGAACGAAGCTCGCCACCTCGTTGCGGCGCTCGTTGGGGCCGATGAAGTCGGGCTGGCTATCGTACAGCGCGAGCAACTTGTCCTGATAGGCCGAGAGGCGGAAGAAGTAGCTCTCCTCCTCAACCCATTCGACCGGGGTGCCCTGCGGGCCGTAGCGAATGTTGTCGGGGCGGACTTCGGTCTCTTCTTCGCCGTAATAGGCTTCGTCGCGCACTGAATACCAGCCGGCATAGCTGCTCTTGTAGATGTCGCCCTTCTCCGCCATCGCCTTCCAGATCGCCTGGGAGGCAGCGTAGTGGCGCTCTTCGGTGGTGCGGATGAAATCATCGTTCGATGCATTCAGAAGTGTTGCCATCTTCTTGAATTCATTCGAATTACGGTCAGCAAGTTCGCGCGCTGAAATGCCTTCCCGAGTGGCCGTCTGCAGCATCTTGATGCCGTGCTCGTCGGTGCCGGTCAGGAAGAAGACATCCTTGCCGTCATGGCGCTGGAAGCGGGCGAGCGCGTCGGTGGCGATCAGCTCGTAGGCATGGCCGATATGCGGCTTGCCGTTCGGATAGGAAATAGCGGTCGTGATGTAGAATTTTTCGCGGGACATGGATGGGGCCGTCATGAATGTCGGATTGAAAGGGTCGCGGTCAGATAACGCATCGGCATGGCGATTGCCATCCGGCTCGGACGAGCGTCACATTCGCAATGCGGCATTCAAGCGGTCGATCATGGCCAAGACGTGTTGTTTCTTATCAAGATTGTAGGTCTCGGTCTCGGATATCGCGTTTTGCGCCTCGTGCCAAGCATCGGACAGGACCTTGGCCCTGGAAAGGTCCGAGTTGTAGCCGGCCTCAGTCGCCGTGTCGGAAAGCAGGCCGAGTGCCCGGCGATTGAAGACGTCAAACTGGATGGCGTTGTCCCTGCCCGCCACCGCATCGGCAAGCCGGTGTGCGGCAGCAATGTCGTTGCGGCCCGATTGCACGATCTTGTCGAGCGCCTCGGCAATCTCCAGGCCACCATATTGGGTGAGCAGGATCGCCACGCGTGCGCTACCCCCTGCCCGCCGCACGAGCGCGGCGCGCGCTTCCGGCTCATCCGGCGCCGGCTGATCGGTGCCGGCGAGCGCCGCCAACAGCGCATCATCTTCGAGCGGGGTCAGCCGAATGGTCTGGCAGCGCGAACGAATTGTCGGCAACAGGCTGCCGGGCGCATGCACGATCAGGATGAACAGCGTGCGCGCCGGCGGCTCCTCGAGGTTCTTGAGCAGCGCGTTGGCAGCGTTGGTATTCATGTCGTCGGCCGGATCGACGATGACGACGCGGTAGGCGCCATCATGCGAGGTCATCGACAGGAAGCGCGACACTTTGCGGATCTCGTCGACGGTGACGACCGACTTGAAACCCTTGGTCTTGTCGTTTTGCGGCCGCGTCAGATGCAGCACCGAGGGATGCGCACCGGTGGCGACTTGCCTGAACAGCGCCGACTTGGGGTCTGGATGCGCCAGCGTTTCAGGCGCGCTGCGATAATCGGGATAGCTCAGCAAATGGTGGGCGAGATGAAAGGCGAGTGTCGCCTTGCCGATGCCGACCGGGCCGGTGAGGATCAGCGCGTGCGGCAGCTTGCCCGAGCGATAAGCGGCAGTGAGCATCGAGATCGCCTGCTCATGGCCAAACAGGCGTGGATTCTCGGCGGGCTCTGGAATGCCGTCGAGGGTGTCGTGCTGCTCGGGGGCGATGCGCTCGAACATCAGGCGTCCACCCTCGCCCGGCTGCCCGCTGTGGCGCGCGCCTCAAGGGCCGCGAACACCGCATCGGTGATGGCGTGCTCGACATCTTCCTGGTTCAGCGAGGCGTCGATGAGCACGCAGCGTTCGGGTTCGCTCTCGGCGATCGCCAGATAGGCCTCGCGGCGGCGCTGGTGAATGTCGACTGTCTCTTTCTCGAACCGGTCGGCGACATCCTGGCCGCGCCGCGCCGTTGCGCGCCGCAAGCCCTCTGTCGGGTCCAGATCGAGGATCAGCGTCATGTCGGGCATCATGCCGTTGATCGCCACACGCTCGACCGCCGCCATGAAATCGGGATCGAGGTTTCCGGTCACGCCCTGGTAGACACGCGAGGAATCGAGAAAACGGTCGCAGAGCACGATGGCGCCGCGCTCGACGGCCGGCCTGATCACCTGCTCGACATGGTCGGAGCGTGCAGCGGCAAACAGCAGTGCTTCCATCTCCGGCCCGAAAGGCTCGGCGGCACCGGACAGCAGCACATGCCGCACAGCTTCGGCACCAGGCGAGCCGCCGGGCTCACGCGTGACGACGATGTCGTAGCGCTTGTCGCGCAGCTTTGTGGCCAGGCGCTCGATCTGTGTCGACTTGCCTGCACCCTCGCCGCCTTCGAATGTAATGAAGAAGCCGCGCGCCAATCCAAATGCCTTTCTGTCCGCCGTATCGCAAGGTCTGCCGAACGAACGGCCTCACGGCATATGTAAGTGCTGATGCTCTACCGTCGAGAGCAACAAAGGTCTACCCGAACTATCGCAGCCAGCCGATCGCCAGCTCCTTGACCGCGTCGAAGGCGCGGCTTTGCAGCGAGCCGACATCGACGGCCTCGGCCGCATACAAGGGCGTCTCCTGGCTCAGCGTGTCGCCGATCCACACCTTGAGCGACCCGATGGGTGTTCCCGCAGCGACCGGTGCTGCCACCGGGCCGTCATAGACGATGCGGGCAACCAGCCGCTCCCGATTGGTGATCGGCAGGAAGATCGAGATCGGCTTCTGGGCCACCAGCGCCACATGCGATTTGGTGCCGCCGAACACCTGGGCTTCGCCAACCGTCTCGTTGGCGGCAAATATCTCCGTCTTTTCGAAGGCGCGCATGCCCCAGTCGAGCAGCTTGCGTGCTTCCTCCGAGCGTTCGCGGTCGCTGGCCATGCCGCCCATCGCTGCAAACAGCCGCCTGCCCTCGCGGTTGATCGAGCCGACGATGGCAAAGCCTTCGCCCTCGGTGAAACCGGCGGCCATGCCGTCGGCACCGATGTTCATGGCAATCAGCGGATTGCGGTTGCGCTGCAGGATCTTGTTCCAGGTGAACTCGGGCAGGCCGTAATATTTGTAGAAATCGGGATAGGTGGTCCAGATGTGCAGGCCAAGTTCGGCAAGCTCGCGCACGGTGGTCATCTGGCCCGGTGCGGGCAATCCGGTCGAATTGACGAAGACTGACTTTTTGAGCCCGATCTCGCGGGCGCGCTCGGTCATCTGCAACGCGAAACTGGCCTCCGACCCCGCCATGCCCTCGGCAAGTATGATGCAGCCATCATTGGCGAGCTGTACGGTCACGCCCTGGATCAGGTCCTCGATGCGGATCTGCGATCTCACCGCGGCAAACATCGTCGAGGCGCGCGATGCGGCACCGCCGGTGCGCCAGGCGTTTTCACTGACAGCGAATGTGTCGTCGAGCTTGTAGTGGCCTGACTTGATGGCGTTGAACACCACCTCCATCGTCATCAGCTTGGCAAGCGACGCTGGTGCGATGAGCTTGTCGGGATCCTTTGAAAACAGCACGGTGCCGGTTTCGGCATCGATCATGTAGGCCTGGGGCGCCTTGGTTTCGAACAGCTGCGCCTGTGCCTGGCCGGTAAAGGCCAGTGCTGCAAACAGGCCGGTCAAGAACATGAGCGGCGCGGATAGTCTGGAAATCATTGGAGATGCTGCCCCGTTCGGCCCCGTATTCCGGTCGAGGCCTCCGAGACTATCAGGCCTTGTCTGGGCAGATCAACCGCGCGAGCACGATAGCCACAGCTCACGAACCTGGTGCTTGGGATCAGTCGTGTACGGCGAAGGCGTCGGGCGCGCCATGCGACCAGGCGGCCTTGAGCATGGCGTCGAGCGAAATCTTGCCGTTCGGATAGAGGTCGACCGAATACCAGGTCTTGCCTTCGAAGTCGGACTGCTCGACCAAGGTGCGACCATAGGCGGACAGCGCCTTGGCAACTCGCTTGGCTTCTTCGCCGTCCTCGAATGTGCCGGCAGCGACATAAGCTTCCAGGTCCTGCTCGGCGCGTGGGCCCGGATTGAGGCGCTTCCAGGAATCGGCGATGTCGTTTGACGTCATCGCCTTGCCTTCCAGCGCGTCGAAGGCCCTTGCCGCGCCACCTGGGGTTTCGCTGGCGTAGCCCATGGTGGCGAGTGCCACGCGGGTCTGCGGAACCATGCCTTCGGGGCGTTCAGGCGCGATCGGGCCGAAATCCGGCAGCACGACATTGACGACGCCCTGGCCTTGCGCGGCCATGACCGGCTGCTCGAATTGCACGGCCTGGGCGGCAAGCGTGTTGGCTGGAGCGCTGGCCTGCATCGCAACCGCATGCGCGGTATTCGTCATTGTGCCGGGGAAAGCAGCCGCCTGCCCCACGCCGACGCTTGGCGTCGGCCCGTTCATGGCGATCATCACGCCGGTCTGCAGGCCATCATTGGTCGGATCGCCCATGCCCTTGCCTGGGCGGTAGGACGCGAGAAGATACTGGTCGTCCTGGCCATCGAGCGGTGCGCGGCCGACATATTCGACCTTCACATTGGCCGTGCCGCTATGGGCATAATCGAGCATTTCGGCGGCGCGCTTGGACAGGTCGATGACGCGATCGTCCGAATATGGCCCGCGATCGTTGATGCGCACGATCACCGAACTGCCGTTCTTGGTGTTGGTGACCCTGGCATAGCTCGGCAGCGGCATTGTCGGATGGGCCGCCGTCAGGTGGGTCATGTCATAGATTTCGCCATTGGCGGTCAGGCGGCCATGGAACGCATCGCCATACCACGAGGCGGCACCCACCGTCGTGTAGCTCTTGTCTTCCTTGGGATAATACCACTTGCCCCGCACCTTGTAGGGCTTGCCGGTCTGGTCGCGGCCACCGCCACGCTGCAGGCCCGACATCTTTGTGGTGACGCGCGGGCTCGCCTTCACGCCATATTCGGATTCGGCGAAATATTCCTTCGAGCGTTTCTTGCCTGAGGCGGACTTCGGCTGCTGCGAGGCGCAGCCGGCAATGAAAACAGCGGTCGCAGCAAGAATGCTGACCGTGGCTGCGCGACCAAAACGCGTCCGCGTCGTGTGCTGCATGATCGTGAAGTCCCCTGCCAGTACTACGTCGGCGTCACGCGAAGTTCACGACGCCGTTGCGCAAAAAACGAAAAACAGTCCGCGCACGTTTGTCCCCAGTCCCCTTTGTGCGCAGGAAATGCTTGCCAGCCTATTAATCGACTGTGGTTCGAAACGGGCGAGATTGTGGCATGAATGCGGCGACCGGCTGGTCTGGCCAGCCTCGCCCGATATGAAGCGACCCGCTTCGGGCGTCCAACGCGACCGCCACGGCAGCGGATGCGCTGGACGCCAGACATGGCCAAGGTTCGGTCAGGGCTGCATGCGCCCGGCCTTGATGTAGTCAACCATTTGGGTGACCACCGTGCCCCAACCGTCGTGGAAACCCATTTCTTCGTGCTTCTTGCGGTTGGTTTCGTCGCCATGCATGGCGATCGCCCGGTATCGCGTGCCGTTTCCGTTCCTGGCGAGGTCGAGCGTTGCCGTGAAAAACGGATTGGGCGATGGCCGATAGCCGCCGAGCAGCGTGTCGGTGATGACCAGCCGCTCGAATGGCTTCACTTCGAGGTAGCACTGGGTGTTGGGATATTCCTGGCCATCAGGCGAGCGCATGGTGAAGTTGATTGCCCCGCCGGGACGCAGATCCAGGTCGCAGGCCGTGATCGTCCACGGTTTGGGCGCGAACCAGTGACGCAGATGCTCCGGTGTCGTCCACGCGCGCCAGACGAGCTCCACCGGAACGTCGATTTCGCGTTCGAGCACGAGATCAAGCTTGGGATCGATCTTGATGATGGGCGATGTCATTTGGTTTCCTCTTCCTTGAGTTTCATCAGGTAGCTGTCGTGCTGATCGAGGCGGCGTTCCCAAAGTGAGCGCTGTAGCCCGAGCCAGTTTTCCGCAAGCTTGAGCTGTTCTGTCGCCAGTTCGTAGGTCCTGACGCGTCCGGCCTTGTGCGACCGTACGAGACCGCTTCCCTCCAGCACTTTCAGGTGCTCGACGAAGGACGGCAGGGCCATGTCGTACGGGGCGGCGAGTTCGCTCACCGACGCTGGGCTAGACGTGAGCCGCTCCAGAACATTGCGCCGCGTCGGGTCGGACAGGGCGCGAAAGACACGATCCACGACGGCGGGATTGGGCGGTGGTTGGTGCTGTGCGCTGCCGGTTTGCGGTGTCAAGGACCTCTCCTTGCAAGCACTCAATGCGTCTGTGCCCGACTGGAACCATAGGTGAAGTCAATACTTAGGTCAAATCCTTAGTGTTGTGCGATGCCGCCACGTCGAAACGCGACAAAAGATGGGCAATTTTGTTTCAAGAAGTGAGGCTTCGCCAACCACCTCGCATTGTCATTGCGAAGGTGGGCTGATGGCGTCGTGAGACTGGAGCCTGATCGGCCACAATAGCGTTGCCGCTGCGTGGAACTGGCGGAGGGAGTGGGATTCGAACCCACGGTGAGCTTGCACCCACGCCGGTTTTCAAGACCGGTGCCTTAAACCGCTCGGCCATCCCTCCGAGGTATTGGGACCTCGCCTGCCCTATCCGCGCTTTTCCTAAAAAACGCATGGCGGCGAGCTGCCCAGAACCTTTGTGGCGCGCTTGTAGCGCTGGTCCAGTCGCCGCGTCAACTTGTTCGATGCAGCTTCCGACAAGTCGCCCCATAGCGCGCGCAGCAAGATCGCCGCAACCGCGATCTGCTTGAAGATTGCCGGCCGATGTCGTTTCGCTTGGGCTCGACTATTCCATCCGCACCCGCATGATATCAGCCATGATTCTTCAAACGCTGGCGATGGCCGTTGGCCAGCCATCAGCGATGCAATGCGCCCGAGACGCCGCCACTGCATATGATCGACGGCCGATATCTGGTGAGGAAAACCTGGTTGCTTGAAACAGCGCTCTACAGTCCGGTGAAGGGCTTCCTCCAAAACCTCGGCTTCGAGGTCAAGGGCGAGATCGGCGGCTGCGATCTGCTGGCGCTGAGTGCCGACGCACCACCGATCGTCGTGGTCTGCGAGTTGAAGCTGCAATTCAATCTCGAACTGATCCTGCAGGGCGTTGATCGCGCGGCCGCCGCCGACGAGGTCTGGCTTGCCGCGCGCATGTCGCCGCGCGGCAAGGGCCGCGAGGGCGACAAGCGGTTCCGCAATCTGTGCCGGCGGCTGGGTTTTGGACTGCTCGGCGTTTTCGAAGACGGGCGCGTGGAGGTGTTGCTCAGTCCCGTGGCGCCGGCGCCGAGGCGGGATGCAAAACGGCGCTCGCGGCTGGTCGACGAGCATCGCCGCAGGCAAGGCGATCCTGTGGTCGGTGGCGGTTCTCGTGCGCCGATCATGACCGCCTACCGCCAGGATGCGTTAAAATGCGCGGTGGCACTGGCCGAGGGGCCGAAACGACCGCGCGACCTGACCCAAGCCGTCGCGCGTGCGCCCAAAATCCTGCTCGACAATGTCTATGGCTGGTTCATCCGGATCGACCGGGGCGTTTATGATCTCACTGACACCGGCCGCGACGCCTTGCAGCGCTGGCCGCAGCTCATCGTCCTTGAAGCTTAGGACACAAGCCCGCGTCACCCGGCTTCGGCCACCTGCCCAGCCTCGGCGCGCCTTGAATGGTCGGCTGCGATCAGCATGTAGACCGCAGGCACCACAAACAGCGTGAACATTGTGCCTATCGCCAGGCCGCTGGCGATGACCAGGCCCATATTGTAGCGCGACACCGCGCCCGCACCCGTTGCGACAATCAGCGGAACCACGCCCAGAACCATCGCCGCCGTGGTCATCAGGATCGGGCGCAGCCGGATGCCGCAGGCGTCCTCGATCGCCTCGCGCTTGGATTTGCCCTGCTGCTGCAAAGCGTTGGCAAACTCGACAATCAGGATGCCGTGCTTGCTGATCAGCCCCATCAGCGTCACCAGCCCGACCTCGGTGTAGATGTTCAGGCTGGCACCGCCGATGCCGATGTTGATGAAGATCAGCGCACCGGCGATCGACATCGGCACTGAAACGAGAATGATGACGGGATCGCGAAAGCTCTCAAACAGGGCAGCCAGCGCCAGATAGATGATGATCAGGGCGAAGCCGAAGGTGGCGATGAAGCCCGACGATTCCTGGATATACTGCCGCGACAGCCCGCCATAATCGACAGAGTAGCCCTGCGGCAGCGTGCGTTTGGCGAGATCCTGCAGGAATGTCAGTGCGTCGGCCTGCGCCACGCCCGGCGAGGCGACGCCCTGGATCGTCGCGCTGTTGAGCTGCTGGAAGTGATTGATCGATTCGGGAATGGTTTTCGTCGAGATCGTCGCAATCGTCGACAGCGGGATCGGAACGCCGTTCACGGCGCCGACATAATAGTTCATCAGTTGCTGCGTATTCAGCCGGCTGCCTTGCTGGACCTGCGGGATCACCTTGTAGGAACGGTCGTCGAGGCTGAAATAATTGACGTAGCCGCCGCCCAGCATGCCGCCGAGTGCTGCGCCGACATCGCTCATTTTCAGGCCGAGCTGCGCGGTCTTGTTGCGGTCGATCTGGACCACCGACTGCGGATTGTCGATCTTGAGGTCGCTGTCGAGGAAGATGAACATGCCGCTTTTCAGGGCTTCCTGAAGGAAATCCTGCGCCACCTGGTTGAGCTGCACGAAGGAGTCCGTCGTGTTCAGAACAAACTGGATCGGGAGCCCCTGGCTGCCCGGCAAAGGCGGCAGCTGGAATGCGGCTGCGCGAACGCCGGCAATGCCGTTGAGCTGTTGCTGAATGATCGGCTGCAACGTGTTGGTGGTGCGGCTGCGCTGATCCCAGGGCGTGAACACCATGCCCGCGATCGAGGTGCCGGGCGCATCGATCTGAAACACATGCGCGGTCTCAGGATATTTGGCGAAGGTCTCGTAGACCTGCCTGGAATAGAGCAGTTTCTGGTCCAGCGTGGCATTGGGTGCGGGCGTGGACGACGAGATGATGATGCCGGCGTCTTCCTGCGGCGCCAGCTCGCTCTTGGCCCCGGCATAGAGGAAATAGATGCTGCCGAGCACAATGAGGGCGAAGGTCGCGGTCACAGGGAGATAACCGAGACTGCCATGCAGCCAGCGTTCATAGCGGTTGCGGATGCGCGCGAAGGTGCGGTCGATCAAGTCGGTCAACCGATCCTGCCAGCCGCGCCTTTCGGGGTCGCGGACTTTCAGGATGCGCGAGCACATCATCGGCGATAGCGTCAGCGCGATGATCGCCGAGACGGTCACGGCCCCCACCAGCGTGAAGGCGAATTCGGTGAACAGGGCGCCGGTCAGGCCGCCCTGGAAGCCGATCGGCACGTAGACGGCGATCAGCACCACCGTCATCGCGATGATCGGGCCGCCGAGCTCCCTCGCCGCCATGATCGCGGCCGGTACGGGCTTAACGCCCTCGTCGAGATGCCGGTTGACGTTTTCGACCACGATGATGGCGTCGTCGACGACGAGGCCGATGGCCAGCACCAGCGCCAGCAGCGTCAGAAGGTTGATCGAAAACCCGAGCGTCAGCATCAGCGCGAAGGTTCCGATCAGCGACAACGGGATGGCGACTGTCGGGATCAGCACCGAGCGCAGCGATCCGAGGAAGGCGAAGATGACGAGGGTGACGATCAGCAGCGCCTCGCCGAGTGTCCAGATCACCTCGCGGATCGAGCTGTTCACGAAGTCGGTGGAATCGTAGACGATGGCGCCGCGCAGGCCTTCCGGCAACTGCGCCTTGATGTCGGGGAATGCCGCGCGTACCCCGGCGATGACATTGAGCAGATTGGCGCCCGGCGCCACCTGGATGCCGATATAGACCGCCTGCTTGCCGTCGAAAGCCACCTGCGACTCATAATCGTCGGCGCCGAGCGTGACGTTGGCCACGTCCTTCAGGCGCACGATGGCGCCGTTGGCCTGCTTGACGATGAGGTTGGAAAATTCTTCGGCGCTGTGCAGGCTGGTCGAGGCCGTGAGATTGACCTCGACCATCTGGCCCTTGGTGGTGCCGAGACCGGCGATGTAGTCGTTTTGCTGAAGAGCCGTTGAAATGTCGGTGGCCGTCAGCCCGTAGGCGGCAAGCTTGGCGGGGTCGAGCCAGGCGCGCAGCGCGAAATTCTGACCGCCAAGTATCTCCGCGGTCTGGACGCCGGGTACCGCCTGCAACTTCGGCTGCACCACGCGCACCAGATAGTCGGTGATCTTGTTGCGCGGCAGCACGTCGCTGTCGAAGCCCATATACATGGCGTCGATCGTCTGCCCGACCTTGACGCTCAGCACCGGCTGCTGGGTCCCGGACGGCAGTTGGTTGATCACCGAGGCGACCTTGGTGCTGATCTCGGTCAGCGCCTTGTCGGCATCGTAGTTGAGGCGGAGGTAGATGGTGATGACGTTGACACCGGTCTGGCTGGTCGAGCTCATGTAGTCGATGCCGTTCGCCTGGGCGATGGCGTTTTCCAGCGGCGTGGCGATGAAGCCGGCGATGACGTCGGGATCGGCGCCGTAATAGGTCGTGGTGACCGTGACGATGGTATTTTCGGTGCGCGGATATTGCAGGACCGGCAGCGAGCCGATGGCGCGCAGGCCAAGCACGAGGATAGTCAGGCTGACGACGATTGCCAGGACCGGGCGGCGGATAAAGAGGTCAGTGAAATTCATCGCCGCATTCCTTCCGCGAACTATCTCGCCAGACTGCGCCTGCTATTTGTCGACCGGTTTCGGATTGGGATCGTTGGTGGGCTGGACCGTGTTGTCGACATTGACCGGCGTGCCGTTGCGCAGCTTGAGCTGTCCGGCGGTGACGACTACATCGCCGTCCTTGATGCCGCTCAGCACCGCGACCTGATCGCCGCGCGTCGCTCCGGTGGTGACGAAAGCCTGGCGGGCGGCAAGCGCGGGCTTGCCGTTCGCGTCCTTGCCCTTGTCGTCGACGAGATAGACGATATCGCCGTAGGAATTGAAGGCGATCGCCGTTTGCGGAAGCGTGACGTATTTCTGCGGTGCGGCGGTATCGATGTCGATGGTGGCGAACATGCCCGGCAGCAACAGGTGGTCGCCGTTTTGCACGGTGGCGCGCAGCTGCACGGTGCGGGTCGCCACGTCGACCTGTGAATTGATCGCCGAGATCTGCCCGGCAAATGTCTTGTCGGGGAATGTATCGACCTTTGCTGTCACGGCCTGGCCGACCTTGATCTGCGCCAGCGATTGCTGTGGTACGTAGAAGTCGATGTAGATCGGATCGATCTGCTGGAGCGTGACGATGGAGGTTCCGGCGGCAAGATATTGGCCGAGGTCCACCTGGCGGATGCCGAGACGGCCGGAAAACGGCGCCTCGACCGCCTTGTGGTCGACGAGGGCCTGCTGCTGGGCGACGAGCGCCTCGGCGTTGAGCAGGTTGGCCTTGTCGGTGTCGACGACCTGCTGGCTTACGGCATCGGTTTTGACCAGCTTGGAATCGCGGTCAAAAGTGAGCTGGGCGATCGTCATGGTCGCCTTCAGCGCATTGAGGTGTGCGATGTCGTCGGCCGACTCCAGCTCCAGGAGGAGGTCACCCTTGTTGACATCGGCGCCGGATTCGAAGTGCAGCGCCGAAACGATGCCAGGAACTTCGGCGCTGAGATTTGCGCCGTTGACCGCCCGCACGCTGCCGACCGCCTCAAGTTGCGATTGCCAGTCCTGCGAGGCTGCGACCATCGTCGAAACGGTCTGCGGCGGATTGGCCAGGGAAGCCATCACCTTGGTGATCATCGAGGATTTGAACGCCGCAAAGCCGAAGACGCCACCCAGAACAATGGCGGTGAGCGCCAGCATAACAAACATACGCTTCAGCATCGACAACCCATCCAAAGGTTACGAGTGCTTCCTGCGAAGCCTGCCCCACGCCAATACGCCTGCACGCAACTGCAACGTCGTGCGATCGCTGGTCGGGATGGGTTCGCGCTGCAAAAACAGCCACGTCTTGTTACAAAACTAGGTCGGGGCCCAGCATTCGGCAACTGACGACCGCGTGATCCAGCCCTCCGTGAGGCCACTATCGCTGCAAAACTTCTGCAACTCACTGGAAATGCGATCTTTCTTGGGCGAACGTCACACGCTATAGAAAGGTCATCATGATCATACAGCGCCTGGCCCTTGCACTTCCGATCTGCCTGTCGACCGTCTTTCTCGGCGGCTGCAGTCGCTCGTCCGACGGCACGGTGGTTATTCCAAAACAGGTCGATTCGAGGCGGTTCTGGCAGGACGACGAGGCAAAGCGCGCCGCTGCCGAACGCGAGCAAGCGACTGCTTTTCCGACCGGACCGGAGATACGCTTCGCCACCCAGCAGCCCGGCCCTCGCCCGGTGACCCGCGCGCCACGCGCCGCCACTGACACCGCGAACTCCAAGCCCATCGCTTGTCGCGCGGCAGGCGGTCTCTCAGGCCGCGTCAAATACGTTTGCGACTGACCGCTTCATCGGCCTGCGAGCCGCACATCAGGCCATGACGTCGTTGGTCTATCACCATCTTTCGTCAGCCTGGCGTCAGCAATCGCTTGGATTTGTCCGGTTTCAAACAAACGCCTGGCTTGTCTGTTGACGCGCGCGTATCGACCGTTATAGCCCACTTCCAATTGCCGAAAATGAACGGAGAGGGTCCCGTCCGATGGAGATATTTACTGCTGCAGGCCTTACGGCCCTTCTGCAGGTCATAGCTATCGATCTCGTGCTCGCTGGCGACAACGCCATCGTCATCGGTCTTGCCGCGGCGGGACTTCCCGCCGATCTGCGCAAGAAGGCCATCCTTGTGGGCATCGCCGCCGCGACCGTGCTTCGTATCGGTTTCGCGCTGATCACCCAGTGGCTCCTGGCCATCGGGCCGATGCTTCTCATCGCCGGCGGCCTGCTGCTGTTGTGGGTGTGCTGGAAGATGTGGCGCGAACTCAGCGTCAGCCACGAACAGGAACATGACGCCACCGAAGCGCTCTCGAACGCCGACTACGACAAGGACGGCAAAATCGCCGGCAGAGGCCCGCGCAAGACCTTCGCCCAGGCCGCCTGGCAGATCGTCATCGCCGACGTTTCGATGTCGCTCGACAATGTGCTGGCTGTTGCCGGCGCTGCAATGGATCACCCGACCGTCCTGATCATCGGCCTGGCGTTGTCGATCGCGCTGATGGGCTTTGCCGCTTCGTTCGTTGCGCGTCTGCTGCACAAATATCGCTGGATCGCCTATATCGGCCTGGTGATCATCCTCTACGTCGCCCTCAAGATGCTGTTTGACGGTGCCGTAGATCAGTTCCCCAACCAGTTTGGGTTCCTGAGCCCATGGTTCGGCGGACATGGCGGCGGCCACTAAAACTACGTTCGAGACAAGGGCTGGGTTCGACCCGGCCCTTGTCATTTTCAGGCGGCGTCAGCGTCACCGGTTTGCTTGACAGCGGATTTGTGCTATTGCGCCGCCCGAATTGAGCTCTTTTTTGAGCCGACAGATCGTGAAAATTCGAGACTTCCGGGCCGGCCTTCAGGGGTTGCGGCCTTTATCCCTTGGAAACCTGTCCATGTCCGCAGCACCCCGCGTCAGTTTTGTCAGCCTCGGTTGCCCGAAAGCGCTTGTCGATTCCGAACGCATCCTCACTCAGCTCCGTGCCGAAGGCTACGAGATCGCCCGCAAGCATGACGGCGCCGACCTCGTGGTGGTCAACACCTGCGGCTTCCTCGATTCCGCCCGCGCCGAGTCGCTGGATGCCATCGGCACCGCACTCAAGGAAAATGGCAAGGTCATCGTCACCGGCTGCATGGGCGCGACACCCGAGCTGATCCGCGAAAAGCACCCCAACGTGTTCGCGATCACCGGGCCGCAGGCCTATGAAAGCGTGATGGCCGCGGTGCATGAGGCAGCCCCTCCGGCCCATGACCCGTTCACCGACCTGGTGCCACCGCAGGGCGTCAAGCTGACACCACGCCACTACGCTTATCTCAAGATTTCAGAGGGCTGTAACAATCGCTGCACCTTCTGCATCATTCCCGATCTGCGCGGCGATCTGGTGTCGCGTCCGGCCGGTGATGTGCTGCGCGAGGCGGAGAAGCTTGCCAATGCCGGGGTCAAGGAACTGCTCGTCATCTCGCAGGACACCAGCGCCTATGGCATCGACATCAAATATGCCACGTCGCCGTGGAAGGATCGCGAGGTCAAGGCAAAGTTCCTCGACCTGTCGCAGGAACTCGGCGAACTCGGCATCTGGGTGCGCATGCATTACGTCTACCCCTACCCGCATGTCGCCGACGTCATTCCGCTGATGGCCGAAGGCAAGATCCTTCCCTACCTCGACATTCCCTTCCAGCATGCCTCGCCGCAGGTTCTCAAGAACATGCGCCGCCCAGCCCATGGCGAAAAGGCGCTGGAGCGCATTCGCGGCTGGCGCGAGGTCTGCCCCGATCTCGCCATCCGCTCGACCTTCATCGTTGGCTTCCCCGGCGAGACCGATGAAGATTTCGAGATGCTGCTCGACTGGATCGACGACGCCAAGATCGACCGCGCCGGCTGCTTCAAATACGAGCCGGTGAAGGGCGCGCGTTCCAACGATCTCGGCCTCGAGCAGGTGCCTGAAGAGGTCAAAGAGGCCCGCTGGCACCGCTTCATGCAGCGCCAGCAGAAGATTTCGGCTGCCCAGCAGGCCAAAAAGGTCGGCAAGCGCCTGCCCGTCATCATCGACGAGGCGAACGGCACCTCGGCCAAGGGCCGTACCAAATACGACGCGCCCGAGATCGATGGTTCGGTGCACATCCAGTCGCGCCGTCCGCTGCGTGTCGGTGACATCGTCACCGTCAAGATCGACAGCGCCGACGCCTACGATCTCTACGGCTCGGCTGTCTGAATCCGGCAGTCGACCATCCCAAGTCCAACAAAAAATCCCCGGCGAATGAAACCGGGGATTTTTTTGTTTCAGAACGCTTACGCGTTCGAGCCGGCTTACTGCGGCAGCTTGTCGTCCACGCCCTTGACGTAGAAGTTCAGGCCGAGAAGGACGCTGTCCTTTGCAACTTCGCCCGCCTTCAGCCACTCGGTGCCGTCCTGCTTGGTGACTGGACCGGTGAAGGGGTTGAACGCGCCGGACTTGATCTTGGCCTCGGTTTCCTGGGCCAGCTTTTTCGTCTCGTCCGACATGTTGGCGTAGGGCGCCATCACGACGTGGCCTTCCTTCATGCCGCCCCAGACGTCGCTCTGCTTCCAGGTGCCGTCGACGACTTCCTGGATGCGCTCGATGTAGTACGGACCCCAGTCGTCGACGATCGAGGTCAGCTGGGTGGTCGGGCCGAACTTGATCATGTCGGAAGCCTGGCCGAACGCCTTGATGCCGCGCTCGGTCGCAACCTGCATCGGCGCGGTCGAGTCGGTGTGCTGGGTGATGATGTCGACGCCCTGGTCGATCAGCGCCTTGGCGGCGTCGGCTTCCTTGCCGGCGTCGAACCAGGTGTTGGCCCACACCACCTTGACCTTGAAGTCGGGGTTGACCGACTGCGCGCCGAGCATGAAGGCGTTGATGCCCATCACCACTTCGGGGATCGGGAAGGAAGCGATGTAGCCGGCGACGCCAGCCTTCGATTCCTTGGCGGCGATCACGCCCTGCACGTAACGGCCTTCATGGAACTTCGAGTTGTAGGTCGCAACGTTCGGATGCTCGCGCTTGTAGCCTGTGGCGTGCTCGAACTTCACATCCGGGAACTTGCCGGCGACCTTGTTGAGCGGGTCCATGTAGCCGAAGGACGTCGCGAAGATGATGTTGCAGCCCGAACGTGCGAAACGTTCGATGGCGCGCTCGGCGTCAGCGCCTTCCGGCACGCTTTCGAGATAGGCGGTCTCGAGTTCGTCGCCGAACTTTGCCTTCGCCTGCAGCAGGCCCTGATGATGCTGGTAGGAATAACCGAAATCGCCGATCGGTCCGACATAGATCCAGCAGGCCTTGACCTTGGCCTCTGCGGCGATCGTGCCGAACGACATCACGGCGGCAGCCGCTGCCAACGACAGAATTGTCTTCTTCATGCTTTTGTTCCTCATAGTGGTTGCCCGGGGCACTATCCCATCCTTTTTATAGTCCCAGAGACATGGCCATTTCGCGAAACCGCACCGCGGCTTCGCGTCAAGACCATGCCCTTAGCGATCTGGCACAAACGGCCGCCCCAATGAAGCCGGAGTGTTCACCATCGTCAGTCGCCTGTTGCGCGAGATTAGAACAAGGACAACGATGGTCGCCAGATAGGGTAGCGAAGAAAGCAGTTGCGACGGCACGCCGATGCCCAAAGCCTGGGCATGCAACTGGCCGATCGAAACCGCTCCGAAAAGATAAGCACCCGCCAGCACCCGCCATGGCCGCCACGATGCGAAAACAACCAGCGCCAGCGCGATCCAGCCGCGTCCGGCGGTCATGTTCTCGTTCCATTGCGGGGTGTAGACGAGCGACAGATAGGCGCCTGCAAGACCGGCGCAGCCGCCGCCGAACATGACAGCGAGATAGCGGATGCCGATGACCTTGATGCCGAGCGCATGCGCCGAAGCGTGGTTGTCGCCGACCGAGCGCAGAGTAAGACCCGCGCGCGTCTTGAACAGGAAATAGGCCACGCCAGCGGTCAGCAGGATCGAGACGTAAAACAACGGGTCCTGTCCGAACAGCAGCTTGCCCACCACCGGCAGGTCGGTAAGCCCGGGAATGTAGATGTAGTTCATCTTCACGCCCGGCAGGCCGACAAAACTCTCGCCCAGCATGCCGGCAAGGCCCAGGCCAAGCAGCGTCAGCGCAAGGCCGGTCGCCACCTGGTTGGTCACAAGCGTCAGCGTCAAAAACCCAAACAGCAGCGAAAACAGCGCGCCGACGATGATCGCCGCCAACACACCAAGCCAGGGCGAGCCGGTGGCAAGGGCGACGCCGAACCCGGTCACCGCCCCCATCACCATCATACCCTCGACGCCGAGATTGAGCACGCCCGAACGCTCGACCACCACCTCGCCGACTGCTGCTATCAGAAGCGGGGTCGCCGCCGTCGCAACCGTTATCAGAATGTCTTCAAACATTTTGCGTGGCCTCCACGGTCTTTGCAGCGGAGGAGCCGACAAAGCGGATGCGGTAAAGAATGAGCGTGTCACAGGCGAGCACGAAGAACAGCAGCATGCCCTGGAAGGCACGCACGACCTTGTCGGACACGCCAATCGAGATCTGCGCCGCCTCGCCCCCGAGGTAGGACAAGGCCAGCACCAGGCCGGCTGCAACGATACCGAGCGGGTTCAATCGCCCAAGGAAGGCAACGATGATCGCCGCGAAGCCGTAGCCGGGCGAGATCGTTGGCCTGAGTTGGCCGATGGCGCCCGACACTTCCGAGATGCCGGCAAGGCCAGCCAGGCCACCGGAAACGAGGAAGGCGAAAAACACCATGCGCGACTGCGAAAAGCCGGCGAAGCGGCCAGCGCGTGGGCTCTGGCCTAGCACGAGGACCTCAAAGCCCTTCAAGGTGCGCGAGAGCATGAACCACATCGCGATCGCCGCAACGATGGCGAACACGAAACCCCAGTTGGCGCGGCCCGAAGCCGACCAGATTTCGGGAAGGATGGCGCTATCGCTGAAGGTGCGTGTTTCCGGAAAATTCATGCCGGCCGGGTTGCGCCAGGGGCCGCGCACCATCCAGTCGAGGAACAGCTGCGCGACATAGACCAGCATCAGGCTGGTCAGGATCTCGTTGGTGTTGAAACGCACCTTGAGATAGGCCGGAATGGCACCGTAAGCGGCACCGCCGACGATGCCCATCAGAAGCATCAGCGGCAGAACGATCCAGGATTGAAATTCGGGGAACATCACCGGCAGGATAGAGCCTGTGATGGCGCCAATGATGAACTGGCCTTCGGCGCCGATGTTCCAGTTGTTGGAGAGGTAGCAGATCGACAGGCCGACAGCGATCAGGATCAGCGGAGCCGCCTTCACCGCCAGTTCATGCAGCGACCAGACTTCGCGCAGCGGGTCGATGAAATAATAATACAGCGCCTCGACCGGGTTCTTGCCGAGCAGCGAAAACATGATCGCACCGGCAATTAAAGTCAGCCCAAGCGCGATGAAAGGCGAGAGGGCGGCAAAGAGCGCCGAGCGCTCGGGACGTTTGACGAGTTCGATCCGCATCACGCGACCTCCTTCGCATGATCGGGATGACCAGGCTCGGCACCGCCCATCAACAGGCCGATGCGTTCGAGCGTCGCTTCCGCGATCGGGATGGGTTTCGACAGCTCGCCATTGTGCATGACGGCGATCGAGTCGGAGATCTCAAACAGCTCGTCGAGATCCTGGCTGATGACCAGCACCGCCGAGCCGTTACGGGCGAGTTCGATCAATGCCTGGCGGATACGCGCGGCAGCACCGGCATCGACACCCCAGGTCGGCTGGTTGACCACCATGACCGCCGGATTGCGGTCGAGTTCGCGGCCGATGATGAATTTCTGCAGATTGCCGCCCGAAAGTGCCGCGGCCTCAGGGTCCGGCGCGCTCTTGCGCACGTCCATCGCTTGGATGATGCGCTGCGCCGCCTTCTGGATCGCACCCGACTTGACCAGCCCGCCGGTGCCGACAAAAGCCTTGCCGTCGGTGGTGTGACGCGACAGCAAAAGGTTCTCCGACAGCCGCATGCGCGGTGCCGCACCGTGACCGAGGCGTTCCTCGGGTACGAAAGCAGCACCCAGCAGGCGACGCGCCGAAATCCCCATGCGCCCGGCCGACTGGCCGCGGATGCGGATCGCGTCGGCACTTTCCTGCAACGCTTCGCCGGAGATCGCCTCGAACAGCTCGCCCTGGCCATTGCCGGCAACACCGGCAATGCCGATGACCTCGCCGCCGGCGACAGCCAGCCAGATGTTCTTGAGCGGCATCGAGAACGGACCGGCAGGCTTGCGGCTCATGCCGCAGATACTGAGCAGTTCCTCGCCGCGCACGGACACCGTCGTCCGCTCGGCGTTCTTGACGTCGGTGCCGACCATCAGGCGCGCCAGCGACGACGGGGTCTCCTGCCTTGGATCGCAATGGCCGACAACCTTGCCGTGGCGCATGATCGTGGCGCGGTCGCACAGGCGCCGGACTTCGTCTAGGCGGTGCGAGATGTAGAGGATCGACTTGCCTTCGGCGCGCAGCCTCTCCAGCGTCTCAAACAGCTTGTCGGCCTCCTGCGGCGTCAGCACCGAGGTCGGCTCGTCGAGGATGATGAGTTCAGGGGCCTGCAGCAGGCAGCGGATGATCTCGATGCGCTGGCGTTCGCCGACCGACAGGTCGCCGACAAGCGAATCCGGGTCGAGCGGCAGGCCGTAACTGTAGGAAAGCGCGCGTGCCTTGGCGGCAATGGTGCTGATGGGCGTGTCGTCGGCCAGGGAAAGTGCGATGTTTTCGGCGGCGGTCAGTGCCTCGAACAGCGAAAAATGCTGGAAAACCATGCCGATGCCGAGCTTTTTGGCGACGCCCGGGCTGGTGATCTTCACCGGCTGGCCGTTCCAGCCGATCTCGCCGGCATTGGGCTCGAGCGAGCCGAACAGCATCTTGACCAGCGTCGACTTGCCCGCACCGTTTTCGCCGAGCAAAGCGTGGATCTCGCCCTTGGCGATGGTCAGGTCGACGTGGTCGCACGCCTTCAGCGTGCCGAATATCTTCGTCAGGCCGCGAACCTCAAGCAGGTTCGGACCATTGGCTAAAGGGGTTGTGTCCACAACGCCTCCCATTGTCAGTTCTTTTTATGTTCCCGAGGGCATGGTAGGCGCGTCCTGCTCCCGGCGCAAAGCATGTCACAAGTTGAAAGAGCTTCAAGAAATTAAGCGAAAACTCAAGGAATAAGTACCGTTGTCCCCGTGGTCCTTCTGCCTTCGAGATCGGCATGTGCCTGGCCGGCGTCGCGTAGCGCATAACGCTGGTTGATCCTGACTTCGACGGCACCTTTGAGCACCACATCAAACAGCGCATCTGCCGAACGGACCAGATCGTCGCGCTTGGCATTGTAGGCAAAGATGGTCGGCCGCGTCGCATAGAGCGAGCCCTTTTGCGCGAGCAGCGAAATGCTGAATGGCGGGATCGGCCCCGACGACTGTCCGAAGCTGACGAAGGTGCCCATCGGCCTCAGGCAGTCGAGCGAGCCCGGGAATGTATCGTTGCCGACGGAATCGTAGACCACATCGCACTTCTTGCCGCCGGTGATCCTGGCCACTTCAGCGACGAAATCCTGGTCGGAGTAGTTGATGACGTGGGCGAAGCCATGCGCCTTGGCGAGGATCACCTTATCGTCGGAGCCTGCGGTGCCGATGACGGTTGCGCCGAGATGCTTGGCCCATTGCCCGAGGATCAGCCCGACGCCACCGGCCGCCGCATGGTACAGCACCGTATCGCCAGCCTTCACCTTGAAGGTCCGGAGAAGCAGGTATTCGGCGGTCATGCCCTTCAGCATCATCGCCGCTGCCTGCTCGTCGCTGATGCCGTCAGGCACCTTGACCAACCTGTCGGCGGCAATCACGCGCTCTTCGCAATAGGCACCGGTGGGCACGGCATAAGCGACGCGGTCGCCGACCTTCAGCCAGTCGACGCCCTCGCCCAGTTCGAGCACCACGCCTGCCGCCTCGCCGCCCGGTGTGACCGGCATGCCGTTGGGCGCGGGGTAGAGGCCGGAGCGGAAATAGACGTCGATGAAGTTTAGACCGATCGCGGTATGGCGGATCAGCGCCTGCCCCGGGCCTAGTCGCCCGGCATCCGCATCTTCATAAACCAGAACTTCGGGGCCGCCATGGGCGTGGACTCGTATGGCTTTGGGCACGTCGTCAGTCTTTCTCTGTCTCAGGGGCAGGCTTTCCGCCGAGCTTGGGGAAGAACTGCATCACGCCGCCGATGAAGAACAAATAGATGCCGCTGATGGCGATGCCGATCTTGATCCACTCGCTGGCATGCATCTGCTGCAGCAGGGCCGCGGTGCCGAACGCGCACCAGATCAGTGTCATCGGCAGGTTGATGTTTCTGAGCCGTACGACGCGGACCGGATGCAGGAAGTTCATCGGCACGAACGTCAGGATGCCGGCGGCGACGACCACTGCGAATGACACCCATTGCCCGGGCTCGATGACGAACAGCGTGAACACCACCATGTTCCAGACGACGGGGAAGCCCTTGAAGAAGTTCTCCTTCGTCTTCATGCCGGTGTCGGCATAGTAGATCGCGCTCGACACGACGATGATCGCGCCCGAAACAAACGACAGCCCCTCGCCCATGAACCCGCTTTGATAAAGGGCAAAGGCTGGGATCAGCACATAGGTGACGTAGTCGATGATGTTGTCGAGCAGTTCGCCCGACCATGTCGGCAGGATTTCCTTGACCTCGAGCTTGCGCGCGATCGGCCCGTCGATGCCGTCGACGAACAGCGCCAGCCCCAGCCACCAGAACATCGCCGTCCAGCGTTCTTCGCTCGCCGCAACCAGCGACAGGAACGCCAGGAAGGAGCCCGACGCTGTGAGCAGATGGACCGAAAAGGCGCGAGCCTGCGGCCATGTGACTTTTTTAGGCTTCACGGTTCCCGCCAATCCAGATTGCAGATCTCAATCGTGCGGAAGACCGTGCCGCATGCAAGTAAAGGAGGCCAGCGCAGCGGGAAATGTTTGCTTCTCTTCCGTCGCTCAGCCCAGCTTGCAATTGGCAACTCCGCTTCTTCAGGCACTTAATAGCAGGGCCGCTTTTCAGACAAGCTGAAAGCCTGGCCGAGAGGTGGACCGCTGCGTCAAGTATCGCTCCGTGCACGCTATTGCAAATGGCCCCACCCACCAAACAACAGCAAATTCACCGTTGGGATCGTCCAAGCCGGCGAATGGGATGAAAAGCCGCGTTGATCAATGGCTTGCAGCCGCACTATATCAGGACAACAGAGGTGCAGTCGGCACTTCGACAGCATGGACGGCGGCACATGAGCGTCGACAGACAAACCCGCATACTGGTAGCTGGCACGGGGCCAGTGGGGCTGATTTCCGCCCTCGCCTTGGCCAATGCCGGCTTCGGCGTCATCCTCGCTGGACCGCCAGCGCGGGCCGACGATGGCCGCACCACGGCCCTGATGGTGCCGGCGTTGAAATTCCTCGATCGTCTTGGCGTTCTTGCAGCCCTTTCTCCCGATGCAGCCCCGCTTAAGATGATGCGCATCATCGACGGCACGTCGCGGCTGATCCGCAGCCCGATCGTCACCTTCCGCGCCGGCGAGATCGGCGAAGACCATTTCGGCTTCAACTTCCAGAATCGGGTGCTGAACGCGGTGCTTGAAAAGGCGGTCGATACGCATGCCGGCATCGAATGGCGCCGCGCGATGGTCGACAACTGGGCCATCGAGCCCGGCAAGGTCATTGCCACCCTTTCCGATGGAACAACGGTCGAATCGCCCTTGGCGGTCGCCGCCGATGGCAGGAATTCGCCGGCGCGCCAGGCGGCCGGCATTTCGGCAACCGCCCGCTCGCTTCCTCAAGCGGCATTGGTGTTGAATTTCGCCCACAGCCGCGACCACGCCTTCGCCTCGACCGAATTCCACACCGAAACCGGCCCGTTCACCCAGGTGCCGCTGCCAGGCCGCCGCTCCAGCCTCGTTTGGGTGCTCCGGCCCGAGACGGCCAAGGAGTACGCCGATCTCGACGACGCTGCATTGTCGCTGCGCGTTGAACGCCAGATGCAGTCGATGCTTGGCCGCGTCACCGTCGAAGGTGGCAGGCAGATCTACCCGCTGTCGACATCGCTGCCCCAGCGTTTTGCCCAAAATCGTGTCGCACTCGTTGGCGAAGCAGCGCACGTCTTCCCGCCGATCGGTGCGCAAGGCCTCAATCTCGGCATCAGGGATGTCGACCAACTCGTTGAAATAGCGTCGAAAAACACTGAAGATCCAGGCGCGCCAGCGCCCCTTTCCGCTTACGATTCCGCGCGTCGGCCCGACATTCTTGCCCGCACCAGCGCGGTCAACCTGCTCAACAGGTCGCTATTGTCCGACATGCTGCCGGCGCAGCTGGCGCGCAGCGCGGGGCTCAACTTCCTTGGCGGCTTTTCGCCCGTGCGCGCCTTCTTCATGCGCGAGGGCCTGAGGCCGGGCAGCGGCTTTTCGTCGATCGCCTCGAGCCTGCGTTCGCCGCGCAGCTCGCGCGACGTTTCGGCAGACTAAGGAAACAGGTCCGGCGGCAATATGCCGTGCTGGATCATGTAGAGCAGCCCAGTCACCGTCAGAACCGACAGGCAGGTGGTGACCAGAACGCTGGCCGAGGCGCGTTCGACCCATACGCCATATTGCTGGGCGATGACGAACACGTTGGTGGCCGTCGGCAAGGCCGCCAGCAGCATCGCCGAAAACAGCCATACCGGCGAGAAATTACCGATCCAGCTCAACACGACGTAGCACAGCAGCGGATGCACGATCAGCTTGAGCAGCGCGATCGGCACCATCTCATGCGGCACGCGCTTGAGTGGCCTGAGCGCCAGCGTCACGCCCATGGCAAACAGCGCGCAAGGGGCTGCCGCGTGCGACAGATATTCGAGGAACCGCTCGACCGGCAAAGGCGGGCGGAACTCGACATAGGCAGCCAGCACGCCGGCTGCCGTTGCGATGATGAACGGGTGGAAGGCGATCTTCTTGGCGACGTCGGCCACCACGCTCATTGGCGAGCGCGGCTCGTCGCCGGCCAAGGCCATCAGCATCGGTGCGATGGTGAAATGCATGATGTTTTCGAAGCAGAAGATCAGCGCCACCGGAACCGCGGCTTCCTCGCCGAAGGCAAGCAGCGCAAGGCCGGGGCCCATATAGCCGATGTTTCCATAGGCCGAGGCCAGGCCCTTGATCGTCGATTCGGCGATCTCGCCGCGCGACTTGAAGTAGGACACGACGAACATCAGCGAGAAAATGATGAAGGTCGAAAACACGGCGCCAAAGATGTAGCCCCATTCGGTCAGGCGCTCGAACGGTGTCTTGGCAAGCAGCTGGAAAAACAGTGCCGGCAGCGCGACATAGACGATGAAGGTCGTCATCCAGCCGAGCGCTTCGAGCGGCTGTCTGGTGATCCGGGCAACCACGAAACCCATGAAGATCAGCCCGAAGAATGGCAGGACCAGACCGATCACGTCAGACATTGGCACTTTCCCGCTTGGCGCAGCACGATCATTGCAACTGCCGGTATCGTGCGGCCTGACAGCACGTCAAGGCGCTATGCCATTGAATTGGCTGCCTTGCTGCGCCAAATAGGAGACTAGGAAGGCACAATCAGCGGGACTGGAGGGCTACTTCGATCCGGATTGCGACCTAAGCGATTGAAAGCGCGTGTGATTCGGCAGATCATGCGTGGTATCAGGTGATCCGCATGAAGACGGCAAAATTCTCGATAGGACAGGTGGTGCGCCACCGCGTCTTTCCGTTCCGGGGCGTGATCTTCGACGTCGACCCCGAATTCGCCAACACCGAGGAATGGTACGACGCGATCCCTGCCGCCGTGCGCCCCCGTCGCGACCAGCCGTTTTATCATCTGCTGGCTGAAAACGCCGAGACCGAGTACGTGGCGTACGTTTCCGAGCAGAACCTGCTCGAGGACAGTTCCGGCGAGCCGGTCCGCCACCCACAGGTCGGCGAGTATTTCGACAAGACCTCGGATGGCCGCTACGCCCCCAAGGCGCGCATCAGCCACTAAGCTCAACAAGCTGATATCAAACAAAAAAGCGGGGCCAAAACCCCGCTTTTTTCAATTCGGATTTGTTAGGTCGATCAGTTGGCCGTCTTGGCCTTGTCCTGCTCTTCCTTGAGCTTCTTGGCGAAGTCCTCGTTGTTCTTGGACACGAACTCCTGAAGCTTCTTCTGGCGGTCTTCCAGGTCCGACTGCTTCATTGGCTCGCCATCGAAGGCGCCGGTGAAGCCCGACAGCGAAACCTTGATCGGGTTCGGCTGGTTCTGGAAGTTGATCGACGTCAGCGTGAGCTCGGTGCCCTTCTTGAACGAGGCGATGAGCGGGTCGGTAAGGGCGATCTCGGCGACGCAGCGGTCCGGGAAGCAGATCACGTATTCGAGCTTCTGCGCCTTGCCGCCGTCGACCTGCAGGCCGATGCCGGGAGGCACAAGACGACCGCTCGGCACGGTAACCTGGAACACCTTGCGGTTGACCTTGCCCTTGAGCTCGATCATCGAAATGCCGGTTACCAGCTGGCCGTTGCTGGCGGTCAGGATGTTCTGCACGTTGCAGATGTCCACGTCAGCCTGCTTGGAACAAGCCTTGAACCAGCCCTGCGGGATCTGTTGCTGCTGCGCGGCGGCAGGTGCGAGGCCCGATGCCAGCATACCGGCAACGCCAGTCGCCAAGACCGACAGGCGGAGACCATCGAATTTCTGGCTCGTCATCTTCATGAATTCCTCTCAAACAATCCCGGAACCGGCCCAAGCCGTGTGTCGACGCTACCTGTTGGGCAAATGAGGCAACAGCATGACTTCGTTGCGCCTGTTACACTGCCAAGCGCCGTGAATCCAGCCCGCTTCAGCGCATTTCTTGTGCCTTTGAGGGGCAATGGACGGCGCGCATCCGCGTGCGCTACGCTTCGAATCATCAAAGCTTCCCCGAATTCGTGGAGAACCGTCGTGAGACGCACTCTTTCGCTGCTGGTTGCCACCGCCGCAATCGCTCTTCTTGCTCCGCGCGCGGCCGTTGCCGAGCCCGTCCACGGCCTTTCCATGCACGGAACGCCGGCCTTGCCGGAGGACTTCAAGAGCTTTCCTTATGCCAATCCGGATGCCCCCAAGGGTGGCAAGATCACCTATTGCGTCATCGGCAGCTTCGACAACCTCAATCCGTTCATCATCAAGAGCCTGCGCACCACCGCGCGCGGCATGCTCGACACGATCTACGGCAATCTCGTCTTCGAATCGCTGATGCAGCGCAGCGCCGACGAGCCCTTCAGCGTTTACGGCCTCACCGCCAAATCGGTCGACATCGATCCCGACCGCAAATGGATCGAATTCAACATCGATCCGAACGCCAAATGGTCGGACGGCCAGCCGATCACGCCCGACGATGTGATCTTCACCTATGACGTCTTCACCGAAAAGGGCCGCCCGCCCTACAGCGACCGCATGTCCAAGATCGAGAAGATCGAAAAGACTGGCGATCTCAGTGTCCGCTTCACCTTCAACGACAAGGCCGACCGCGAATACCCGTTGATCATCGCGCTGACGCCGATCGTGCCGAAGCACTTCTTCGACATGGCCACATTCGACCAGACGACGCTCAAGCCGATCGTCGGCAGCGGCCCCTACACCGTGGCCGACGTCAAGCCCGGCGAGCGCATCGTCTTCAAGCGCAACCCCGACTACTGGGCGCGCGACATCCCCTCGAAGCGAGGCTTCGACAATTACGACCAGATCACCATCGAATATTTCCTCAACGCCGCCGCCCAGTTCGAGGCGTTCAAGAAGGGCATCTGCGACACCTTCACCGAGGCCGACCCGGTCAAGCGCGAGCGCGGCTTCGACTTCCCCGCCTTCAAGAACGGCGACATCGTCGCCGAAACCTTCAAGAGCGGCCTGCCGCCGGTGGTTACCGGCTTCATGTTCAACACGCGCCTGCCGAAATTCGCAAATCCGGTCGTCCGCCAGGCACTTGGCCTGCTCTACGACTTCGAATGGGCCAACCGGAACCTGTTCAGCGGCAAATACGAGCGCACCGTCAGCTTCTGGCAGGGTTCGGAGCTGTCAGCCTATGGCGTGCCGGCCAACGACAAGGAAAAGGCGTTGCTGGCGCCCTTCCCTGGTGCTGTACGTCCCGAAATCATGGACGGCACCTATCGTCCGCCAGTCACCGACGGTTCCGGCCAGGACCGCAAGGTGCTGAAGGCTGCCTTCGACCTGTTCAAGAGTGCGGGCTACACGCTGCGAGGCGGCAAGATGCTCGACCCCGAGGGAAAACCCTTCGCATTCGAAATCCTGACTTCTTCGGAGGCCGAGCAGCGCCTGGCCGCCATCTACCAGCGCACGCTGGAAAAGCTTGGCATCGTCATGACGATCCGGGCGCTTGAGGCCGATCAGATACAGTCGCGCAAGCAGGCCTTTGATTTCGACGTCTTGATCGGCGTGACCGGTTTCAGCGGCACCTTGTCGCCCGGCATCGAACAGATCGGCCGTTGGGGGTCATCCTCCGCCCAGAAGCCCGGCTCGTTCAATCTGGCTGGCGTCTCGAGCCCTGCCGTCGATGCGGCCATCGAAGCGATGCTCCAGGCCCGCGAGAAGGACGATTTCGTCGCCGCCGTGCGCGTCCTCGACCGCCTGCTGATCTCCGGCAACTACATGGTTCCCATGCAGCATAATTCCGACCAGTGGATCGCTTATGCCAAGAGACTAAAACATCCGGAAAAAACACCCATATCTGGCTATCAATTGCCGGTCTGGTGGAGTCAGGGCGGTTAATGCATGCCCCCCCCGAAAGTCGCTTTCGATTTTCGGAAAGGATCATGCAGATTTTGGAGTGTTACAGCGTCCTTTGCGCGTCGAAAGGGACACGCGGCGCTGTAACGGTGACAATCAAGGACTTTTCCATGACCCAACAGAACCAGCTCACCATCGACGTCGTCTCCGATGTTGTCTGCCCATGGTGCTTTCTTGGCATGAAGCGCCTCGAAAGGGCGCTTGCCAGCCTTCCCGAGATCAAGGCTGAGGTGCGTTGGCGGCCGTTCCAGCTTGACCCGACGATTCCGCCCGAGGGCAAGGAACGCAAGGCCTATATGTTGGCGAAATTCAGCGACGAGGCGCGCCTGCATCAGGTCCACGCCAATCTGGTTTCGCTCGGCGCGGTCGAGGGCATTGCTTTCGATTTCGATGCCATCACGGTTGCGCCCAATACGCTCGACGCCCACCGCCTGATCCGCTGGGCGGCTGCATCAGGCCCTGGCGTGCAGGACAAGCTCGCGCGTTCGCTGTTCAGCCTCTATTTCGAACAGGGCAAGAATATCGGCGACCACGCAGTCCTGATCGAAGCGGCCCGCGCAGCCGGCATGGATGCGGCGGTCGTCGAATCGCTGCTTGCGACCGACGCCGACCGCGACGACGTGGCCAACGAGATCGTCACAGCCTCGCGCATGGGCGTCACGGGGGTGCCGTGCTTCCTGCTCGACGGCAAATACGCGGTCATGGGCGCCCAGGATTCGGCGACGCTTGCCGACGCCATCCGCCAGGTCGCAACCGAAAAGGCCACCGGCGAGCCGACGCTCAACTGAGTTTCCGATCTGACGAAAAATGAAATCCCTCATCGCGGTCAAGCGGTGAGGGATTTTTGTGTCAGGCGGCCTGTTCGGCGAGCTTCGCCAACTGCGTCATGATGACGGCGGAGCCAGCCAGCCGCTTCTCCGGATTTGGCCAGTCGCGCGCGAACACCACGCTGTGGTCGGGCCTGATCTTGGCCAGCGAGCCCTGCTCGGCGATGTAGCGCACAAGCCCGGCCGGATTGGCGAATTCGCGCTTGCGGAACTGCACCACCACGCCCTTCGGCCCGGCATCGAGCTTCTCGACATTGGCCTTGCGGCACAGCGCCTTGATGAAGACGATCTTGAGCAGGTGCTTGACCTCCTCCGGCAACGGCCCGAAGCGGTCTATGAGCTCGGCACCGAAACCATCGATCTCTTCGGTGTTCTCCAGGTCGCCAAGGCGGCGGTAAAGCGCCAGCCTGAGCTGCAGGTCGGGCACATAGGATTCCGGGATCATCACCGCCGTGCCGACCGCGATCAGCGGCGACCAGCCGGTGTCGATCGCTTCGCCGCTGCCGCGCAGCTCGGCCACCGCCTCTTCCAGCATCTGCTGGTAGAGCTCGAAGCCGACTTCCTTGATGTGGCCCGATTGCTCTTCGCCCAGAAGGTTGCCGGCACCGCGAATGTCGAGATCGTGGCTCGCCAGCTGGAAGCCTGCCCCAAGCGTGTCGAGCGACTGCAGCACCTTGAGCCGGCGGTCGGCGGTGGCGGTCAGCGTGCGGTTGGCCGGCAGCGTAAACAGCGCATAGGCGCGCACCTTGGAACGGCCGACGCGTCCGCGCAGCTGATAGAGCTGGGCGAGGCCGAACATGTCGGCGCGATGCACGATCAGCGTGTTGGCCGTCGGAATGTCGAGGCCGGATTCGACGATCGTCGTCGACAGCAGCACATCGTATTGGCCGTCATAGAAGGCATTCATGATGTCGTCGAGCTGGCCCGCCGCCATCTGGCCGTGGGCGACAGCCACCTTCAGTTCCGGCACAGATTCCTGAAGGAATTGATGCACTTCCGCGAGGTCTGCGATGCGCGGCACGACATAGAAGCTGTGGCCGCCGCGATAGCGCTCGCGCAACAGCGTTTCGCGAATGACCAGCGGGTCGTAGGGCGAAATGAAGCTGCGCACCGCCATGCGATCGACCGGCGGGGTGGCGATCAGCGACAGTTCGCGCACGCCCGTCAGCGCCAGTTGCAGTGTGCGCGGGATCGGCGTCGCCGACAGTGTCAACACATGCACGTCGCTCTTCAGGTCCTTGAGCCGTTCCTTATGCTTGACGCCGAAATGCTGCTCCTCGTCGATGATCAGCAGCCCGAGATTCTTGAACTGGATCGACGAACCCAGCAGCGCATGCGTGCCGACGACGATGTCGACAGTGCCGTCGGATATGCCTTGCTTGGTCTCGGCCAGCTCCTTGGTGCCGACAAGCCGCGAGGCCTGCCGGACCTTGATCGGCAGGCCGGCGAAACGCTGCGTGAACGTCTTGAAATGCTGGCGCGACAAAAGCGTCGTCGGCACCACCACCGCCACCTGGAAACCTTCCATTGCCGCGATGAAGGCGGCGCGCAGCGCCACTTCCGTCTTGCCGAAACCGACGTCGCCGCAGATCAGGCGGTCCATCGGCTTGCCGGCTGCGAGGTCCTCCATCACGGAATCGATGGCGCTCTGCTGGTCGTCGGTCTCCTCGTAAGGGAACCGCGCCGCGAACTCGCCATAGACACCGTCCGGCGGGTTCATCGCCGGGGCTTCGCGCATATGCCGTTCGGCGGCGATCTTGATCAGTTGGCCCGCCATTTCGAGCAGGCGCCGCTTGAGCTTGGCCTTGCGCGACTGCCAGGCACCGCCGCCGAGCTTGTCGAGCGTCGCTTCGGCCGAATCCGAACCGTAGCGCGACAGAAGCTCGATGTTTTCGACCGGCAGGAACAGCCGACCATCAGAGGCATAGTGGATTTCGAGGCAGTCATGCGGCGCGCCCAATGCCTCGATGGTCTTCAAGCCGACGAAGCGGCCGATGCCATGATCGGAGTGCACGACGATGTCTCCGGCCGACAGCGACGAGGCCTCGGCGATGAAATCGGCGGCGCGCTTGCGCTTCTTTGAACGCCGGATCAGCCGGTCGCCGAGAATGTCCTGCTCGGCAACGAACACCAGCTCGCCCGACTCGAAGCCCGCTTCGATCGGCAGCACGGCAAGACCTGCCTCGCCCGGCTTCAGCGCCTCGACCTCGGCAAGGTTCGTCACCCGCTTGAGATTGCCGAGATGATGCTCGTCGAGGATTTGCGTCAGACGGTCGAGCGAACCCTCGGTCCAACCGGCAACGACGACGCGCCGCTTGGCGGCGCGCTGGTCGGCGATGTGGCGGGCCACCACGTCGAAGACATTGGCGTTGGGATCTGCGCGCTCTTCGGCAAAGCTGCGGCCGGCGTGCGAACCGGCGTGTAAGACCCTGCGTCCGCTCGAAAACGGCGTGTCGAAGGGCGTCAGTTCGGCATTGACCTGGTCGGCGAGCGCTGAAGTCACCTCGTCCGGCGACAGATACATCTGCTCCGGCGCCACCGGCTTGTAGGGCACGGCGTCCTTGAGTCCCTTGCCTTCCGCCTGCTTGCGGCGGGAGTCGTAGTGGTCGAGGATCAGCGTATGGCGTTCGCCAAGCGCCTCGCGCGCCAGATGATCGAACACGACCGGCGCGTCGGGCAGGTAGTCGAACATCGTTTCGAGATGCGAATAAAAGAACGGCAGCCAGTGCTCCATGCCGGCAAAGCGCCGGCCTTCGCTGACCGCCGCGTAAAGCGCATCGTCGCGCGACGGCGCGCCAAAGGCGTCGATATAGCTGCGGCGAAACTTGCTGATTGTCTCCGGCGTCAGCGCCACTTCGCTCATCGGCTGAAGCGTCACCGAATTGCGGCTGCCCGTCGTGCGCTGGCTGGCGACGTCAAAGGCACGGATCGTCTCCAGCGTGTCGCCGAAGAAATCGAGCCTGAGCGCGTCAGCTGCACCGGGCGCATAGAGATCGAGGATGCCGCCGCGCACGGCGAATTCGCCGACGCCGCGCACCGTCGGCACGCGCTCGAAGCCGGCGCGTTCGAGCCGCGCGACCAGCAGGTTCATCTCGACCTGATTGCCGGGCTTGGCGCGGAACTCCTGTGCCTCGATCGCCGCCGATGGCGGCACGCGCTGCAGCAGCGCGTTCGCAGTGGTCAAAACGATCGCCCGGTGCGGCGATTTCCTGAGCGCGATCATCGCCGCCAGTGCATCGAGCCGGCGTGCCGCCGCATCCGAGCCCGGCGATACGCGGTCGTAAGGCAGACAGTCCCAGGCCGGCAGTTCGAGAACCGGCATGTCAGGCGCGACGAATGCCAGTGCCTCTACGATCTGCGGCAGGCGCTGGCCGTCGCGCGCGACAAACAGCAACGGCCTGTCGGGCGCCATCTCGGCAGCGGCGGTCGCCAGCGCGAAGGCCTCGTAGCCGTCGGCGACGCCGTCAACGATGAACTGTCCGGCGCGACCCTTCGGCAGGCCGATTGGTTTGATCAGGCTCATGATTTTACTCAGGCTGTGAATGCGCCGCGCGACGCCACGATCTGGCGGTAGACATTATGGTCGACAGCGGCCGGTACCGGGTGCTCGCCGATGATCCACGACAACAGATCCTTGTCGGTGATCTCGAGCAGCGCTTCGTAGTGGTCGAGCTCGTCGTCGTTGAGCTTGTCGATGTTGGCGTCGGCGAAACTGCCGAGGATCAGGTCCATCTCGCGCATGCCGCGATGCCACGAGCGGAACAGCAGCTTGCGCCTGCGTGTATCCAGCCCTTCGCTCGAGCGTGTCGATCCGGTCATTTCTGTAAATCCTCTGGTGCACCGCGCATATAGCGTGGATAGCTCGTCCTGTCAGCCTTTGCCCCGGCAACTCCAGCGCATAAGCTGACATCATGCGCCCATCATTGCTTGATCCGTTGTTTTCTCCCATCACGTCGCTCGCCGGCATCGGACCCAAGGTCGCTGTGCTGATCGAAAAGGTCGTGCCCGCCGATCTGGGCGACCGCGCGGCGCGGGTCGGCGACCTGTTGTTCGTACTGCCCAACAGCGTCATTGACCGGCGCAATCGTCCCGGCATCGCGCTCGCAGCCGAAGGCGCCATCGTCACGCTCGACGTGCGCATCGACAGGCACCAACCGGCACCGCGCGGCAACCGTTCAGCGCCCTACCGCGTCTTTGCCCATGACGACACCGGCGAGATCGCGCTGACATTCTTCCACGCGCATGCCGCCTATCTCGAAAAGGCGATGCCTGAAGGCGAGCACGTCATCGTTTCGGGGCGGATGGAATGGTTCAACGGCCGCCCGTCGATGGTCCATCCCGATCACATCGCGCTTGCCAGCGAAGCCGACAAGCTGCCGCTGATCGAGCCGGTCTATCCGCTGACCGCCGGCCTGTCGTCAAAAGTGCTGCGCCGCGCCATCGGCCAGTCGCTTGAACGCCTGCCGGCCTTCCCCGAATGGCTCGACGCCGAGCTGATGCGGCGCCAGAGCTTCCCCGCCTTTTCGGCAGCACTGCAGCGCATCCACAACCCGGCCGATCCGATCGACGCCTCGCCCGAAAACGCTGCCTGGCGCCGCTTGGCTTACGACGAGTTGCTGGCCGGCCAGGTGTCGCTGGCGCTCGTCCGCGCCCGGGTGCGCAAGCTGCATGGGCGGCCGCTGACTGGCGACGGCCGCATTGTCGACGCGTTGCGCGCGGCCCTGCCCTATTCCCTGACTGGCTCGCAGCAGACAGCGCTTGAAGAGATCGAAACCGACCTCGCCAAGCCCGAACGCATGCTGCGCCTGCTCCAGGGCGATGTCGGCTCGGGCAAGACCGTGGTCGCGCTGCTTGCCATGGCTCGTGCGGTCGAGGCCGGCGGCCAGGCAGCGCTGATGGCGCCGACCGAAATCTTGGCCCGCCAGCACCTCGCCACCATCACGCCGCTGGCGGAGCGCGCCGGCATGTCGGTTGCCGTGCTCACCGGTCGTGAAAAGGGCCGCGAACGGGCGCAGATCCTTGCCGGGCTCGAAAGCGGTGCGATCGACATCGTTATCGGCACGCACGCGCTGTTTCAGGAAACGGTGAAGTTCCACGACCTGGCGCTCGCCGTCATCGACGAGCAGCACCGCTTCGGCGTCCACCAGCGCCTCGCCATCACCGCCAAGGGCGACGCGCCTGACATGCTGGTGATGACCGCAACGCCCATCCCGCGCACGCTGGTGCTGACGGCCTTCGGCGACATGGATGTGTCGCGCCTCACCGAAAAGCCAGCTGGACGCCAGCCGATCCGCACAGTCACGCTGCCATTGGAGCGTATCGACGAGCTTGTCGGCCGTATCCGCGATGCGGTGGCCGAGGGCCAGAAGATCTACTGGATCTGCCCGCTGGTCGAGGAATCCGAAGAGATCAAGCTGATGTCGGCGGAAGATCGCTTCGCCTCGCTGCAACCTGTCTTCGGTGATCGCATCGGCCTTGTCCATGGCCGCATGAAGGGCACTGATAAAGACGAGGCGATGCGCGCGTTCAAGGCGGGTGAAACGCGCGTTTTGATCGCAACGACCGTCATCGAAGTTGGGGTCGACGTTCCTGATGCCACCATCATGGTCATCGAGCACGCCGAGCGTTTCGGCCTTGCCCAGCTTCACCAGCTGCGCGGTCGCGTCGGCCGCGGTTCCAAGCCCTCATCCTGCGTCTTGCTTTACAAGGACCCGCTCGGCGAGACCGCCAAGCGCCGCCTGTCGGTGATGCGCGACACCGAGGACGGTTTCCTGATCGCCGAGGAAGATTTGAAGCTACGTGGCGAAGGCGAACTCCTGGGCACGCGCCAGTCGGGCACGCCCGGCTTCCAGGTCGCGCGCATCGAGGCACATGCCGATCTCCTGGAGATCGCCCGCGATGACGCGCGCTTGATTCTCACCCGCGACCCCGATCTGGTGTCGCCGCGCGGCGAAGCGCTCCGGCTGCTGCTTTATGTGTTCGGTAGAGATGAAGCGGTGCGCTTGCTGCGCGCGGGCTGAGGCAGTTCGCCGACCGGCGGGTTGCCCATCGGCCCGTCAACCAGAACGCCCTTCGCCGCTGCCTTGCTCTTGACCTCAGGCGCGACCAGCCCTGCCGAGACAATCAGCTTGGCGCCATCCTCGATGCTCATGTCGAGCACCACGATGTCGGATTTCGGCACGTACATCAAAAAGCCGGTCGTTGGGTTAGGCGTGCACGGCATGAAGACGGCGATGAGCGGATCGCCCTCCTTGTCCAGCTTGTCGTTGATTTCGGTCTGCTTTTCATTGGCAACGAAAACCAGCGACCACACGCCCTTGCGCGGGTATTCGACCATGCCGACGGTGCGGAACATCTCGTTCTTGTTCGACAGCACGGTCTCGAACAACTGCTTCAGCGCCTTGTAGAGACCACGCACCAGCGGCATGCGGTTGAGCAGACGTTCGCCGAAAGACACGATCGCCCGGCCGATGAAGTTGGCGGTCAAAAAGCCGATCAGCGTGATCAGCACCAGGGCCACGATCAGCCCAAAGCCCGGCACTTTGATCGAGAGATAGTTGTCCGGATTGTAGGTGTTGGGGATGTAGGGCTTCACCCAGGAATCGACCCAGCCGATGAACGACCAGGCGATATAGACGGTGATGGCCAATGGCGCGCAGACGACGAAACCGGTGAGGAAGTAGTTCCTCAGCCTCGTCATCGCCGAAACCTTATATGCGTCCGACATCGTTCACCGCCGCCCCATTTGCACCGCAACATTAGTGAACCGGGCAGTGCTTTGAAACAGCGATCTTCGTAGAGGGCTCAGCCCTATTCCACAGTCACCGATTTCGCCAGATTGCGCGGCTGGTCGACGTCGGTGCCCATGAACACGGCGGTGAAGTAGGCCAGCATCTGGATCGGCAGGGCATAGATGATCGGCGCGATGAATTCCGGCACGTCGGGCAGGACGATGGTTTCCATCGTCTTCACCGTCGCCTGCGCTGCTCCCTTCTGGTCGGTGATCAGGATGATCTTGCCGCCCCGCGCCGCCACTTCCTGCATGTTCGACACGGTCTTTTCGAAGATGCGGTCATGCGGGGCGATGACGATGACCGGCATGTTCTCGTCGATCAGCGCGATCGGCCCGTGCTTCAGCTCGCCCGCCGCATAACCCTCGGCGTGGATATAGGAGATTTCCTTGAGCTTGAGCGCGCCTTCCATGGCGAGCGGGAAATTGGTGTCGCGGCCGAGATAAAGCACATGCTTGTAGGACGCGAGTTCCCGCGCCACCTTCTCGATCTGCTTGTCGAGCTTGAGCACCTGCGCGGCATAGCGCGGCGCCTCAGAAAGACTGCGTACCAGCGCCTTTTCCTCGTCCGCCGAGATAGTGCCGCGTTGCGAGGCCGCGCGAATGGTGAGTGCCGCCAGCACCGAAAGCTGGCAGGTGAAGGCCTTGGTCGAGGCGACGCCGATCTCGGGGCCTGCCAGTGTCGGCAGCGTCACGTCGGATTCGCGTGCCATCGTCGATTCACGCACATTGACGATGGCACCGATCGGCACACCCGCCTTGCGGCAGTAGCGCAGCGACGCCAGCGTATCGGCGGTTTCGCCCGACTGCGACACGAAGAACGCCGCACTCTTCTTGGAGATCGGCATTTCGCGGTAGCGGAACTCCGAAGCGACATCGATGTCGACCGGCAGCCGCGCATGGCGCTCGAACCAGTATTTTCCGATCAGCCCGGCAAGATAGGCCGTACCGCAGGCCGAGACCGCCAGGCGGTCGATGTCGGCGAAGTTGAACGGCAGGTCGAGCGGCTTGGAGGTGCCTTGGGTGAAGTCGAGATAATGCGCCAGCGTGTGCGAGATCACTTCCGGCTGTTCATGGATCTCCTTTTCCATGAAATGGCGGTGGTTGCCCTTGTCGACGAGGTAGCTTGAGCCGACGGACTGGCGCCGCTGGCGTTCCACCGGCGTGCGATCCATGTCGTAGATCTGGAATTCATCGCGGCGCACCACCGCCCAGTCGCCATCTTCCAGGTAGGTGACCGAGTTGGTGAAAGGCGCCAGCGCGATCGCATCGGAGCCCAGAAACATTTCGCCCTCACCATGGCCGATGGCCAAGGGCGGTCCGTTGCGGGCGCCGACGATCAAATTGTCGTCGCTCTTGAACATGATGGCCAGCGCAAACGCGCCGTTGAGCCGCTTCAGCGCCGCATGCGCCGCATCGATGGGCTTTGCGCCACCGGCCAGCTCGCGGGCGATCAGATGCGCCACAACCTCGGTATCGGTCTGGGAGGTAAATTCGTAGCCGTCGTTCTGAAGCTCTTCGCGCAGATCGGCAAAGTTCTCGATGATGCCGTTGTGAACGATCGCCACGCCGTTGGAAAAATGCGGATGCGCGTTGGTCTCGTTGGGCACGCCATGGGTCGCCCAGCGCGTGTGGCCGATGCCGATCAGCCCGTCGAGCGGTTCCTGCTTGAGGCGGCGCTCGAGATTGACCAGCTTGCCTTCGGCGCGGCGGCGCGCCAGTTCGCCGTTCTCGATGGTGGCGACGCCGGCGGAATCATAACCGCGATATTCCAGCCGCTTCAGCGCATCGACGATCAACGGTGCAACCGGCGTCAAGCCGACAATTCCGACAATTCCGCACATGATCTTGCCCCGTCCAATCCCTCAAAACCCTGTCGGCCTTGTAGGCAGCGCAACGAACAAGCGGAAGTCACATTCCGTTTCGCTACGTATCAGCCATCCAGGCGGTCAGGATGGACCACAATGGCACGCTAGGATTGAAATGCGGTTACTTCGCGCCGGCCTTCTTCGCTGCCGCCGCTGAAGCAAAGCGCTCGCGCAATTCCTTGCCTTTGCCCGGCAGCGTCTTCTGCCGCGCGCGGCCAAAGGCCAGCGAATCTTCCGGCACCTCGTCGGTGATGACGCTGCCCGATGCGATGTAGGACCGCGCGCCGATGACGATCGGCGCCACCAGCGAAGAGTTGGAGCCGACGAAGGCGCCCTCGCCGATGTCGGTGAAGAATTTCGAATAGCCGTCATAGTTGCAGGTGACGGTGCCCGCCCCGATATTGGCGCCAGCACCGACGCGCGCATCGCCGATATAGGTCAGGTGGTTGACCTTGGCGCCCTTTTCGATCGTCGCCTTCTTGACCTCGCAGAAATTGCCGACCTTGGCTTTTTCGTGCAGCTCCGCACCCGGCCGCAGCCGAACGAACGGCCCGATCTCGGCACGCGGGCCAACATTTGCGCCTTCCAGATGGCAAAACGCATGGACCGTCGCGCCATCGGCGATCGTAACGTTCGGCCCGAACCAGACATTCGGTTCGACCACAACGTCGGCACCGATCTCGGTGTCGTGCGAGAAATATACAGTCTCAGGCGCGATCAGCGTCGCTCCGCCGAGCATCGCGGCGCGGCGCCGGCGGTTCTGCCAGATGCCTTCCGCTTCGGCCAGCTCGGCACGGTTGTTGATGCCCAAGACGCTTTCAAAGCTTGCCTCGGTCGCCACCACCCTCAGGCCAGCTCTGTCGGCGATCTCGACGATGTCGGTGAGATAGAACTCGCCCTTGGCATTGGCGTTGCCGACCTGGTCGAGCAGCTTGAGGGCGTGCGCGCCAGAAATCGCCATCAAACCGGCATTGCAGAAGCCGATCTTGCGCTCCTCGTCGCTGCAATCCTTGTCCTCGCGGATTGCTACGAGTTTGCCGGCCTTCTCGATCAGGCGACCATAGCCTGCCGGGTTCGGCGGACGAAAGCCGATCACAACGACAGCAGCGCCTTCAGCGAGCTTTGCCCGCGCCAAAGCCAGCGAATCGGCCTCGACCAGGGGTGTATCGCCGAACATCACCAGGATGTCGTCATGACCCTTGGCGATCGCGGCCCGCGCCGCCAGTACCGCATGTGCGGTGCCCAGCCGCTCGGATTGCACTACGATTTCGGCCTTTGGGGCAAATGTTTCGGCCGCTTTGCGAACCTCGTCGCCGCCATGGCCGACCACCAGCGCGATGCTGTCCGCACCCGCCGCCTCGGCTGCCTTGGCGACATGCGCCACCATCGGCAGGCCGGCGATCTTGTGCAGCACTTTAGGCGTGGCGCTCTTCATCCGCGTGCCTTCGCCGGCGGCAAGGATGATCGACAGGCAGGTTCTCGATGTCATGGCGTCGTCCGGATTTTCTGAAGGCGGCTGGAATCGGCCACCTTTCTAGCATTGCTGGCAATCGCCTCCAATGCACACCGAATCGGGCCGTTTGTTGGAGCTAGCCGAGTTGGCCGAGTACCGGAAAGCGTTCGAGCAGCCAGTAGGACGCTGTCTGCACGCCGCCGGTCAGGAAAAGCACGCCGGCCACCACCAAAAGCGCGCCGATCGCCTTTTCGACCTTGCCGAGGTGCACCTTGAATTTGCTCAGGAAACGCATGAAGGCGCTGGAGAACATGGCAGCGATCAGGAACGGGATGCCCAGCCCCAGCGAATAGACGGCCAAGAGCAACGCGCCCTCACCCACCGTCTCGCGCCCGCCGGCCAGTGTCAGGATCGGCCCCAGCACCGGCCCGATGCACGGCGTCCAGCCAAAGGCGAAGGCGAGGCCCATCAGATAGGCGGCCAGATTGCTTGCCGGCTTGCCTTGCGACTGGAAGCGCGCCTCGCGCGACAAAAGCGGGATGCGCAATATGCCGAGGAAATTGAGGCCCATCAGGATGATGAGCACGCCCGCCGCCATGGCCAGCGGCTCCTGCCAGGTGCGCAGCAGCTGCCCGATGGTCGAAGCACCGGCGCCGAGCGCGACAAAGACGGTGGTAAAACCGAGCACGAAGGAGGCGGATGCGGCAAGCAGTGCTCCGCGCGCGCGCGAAACGGTCGCCGTTGCGCCGTCAGCCTTGAAGTCGTCGACCGAAACGCCGGCCATGTAGCAGAGGTAGGGCGGCACCAGCGGCAGCACGCAAGGCGACAGGAAAGACAGGGCTCCTGCCCCCAATGCGCTGAGATAACCGACGTCCAATGCCATTTAATGCCGCTCCACCGATGTTCAGGCGCCGCTATAGCGGCAGCGGCTATCAGGCACCAATCACCATTTTGTGGCAGTCATTGCCGGGCCGGTTTTTTTTGCCGGCCCGAACAATTCTTCGTCAGCGGCTTTGCGCCAGCTCTGGTTCGTGGCCAGTCCTATTCGTGGATGGTGTATTCGCCCATCTCGCAGAGATTCTGCTTGTCTTCGGTCGTGTCCAGGCTCGAGCTTTCCTCGAATTCGAAGCGCATGTCGTATTCGCAGACGCTGCGGCCGTCGGCGATGGTGATCTGCATGCTTTCGCCTGCACCAAGCGTTTCACGGCCGAAAATATCGTCTTCCCACTTGTCGACACCGACCGGGGAGGCATAAAAATTCGTCAGCACCGACGTCGTGCCGTTCTTCAGGGTAAAGACCAGATCTTCGGCCTGGGCGACGGCGGGAAGAGCCGAAATGGCCAAAACGGAAGCAACGGCGAGTTTCAAAAAAGTACGCATTTATGAATTTCCATAACGATGGCGGCCCGATATTGGACGCCATGCTCTAGCAGCGGGATATGACGCCAGCAATATCACCGCGCCTTAATATTACGCTGGTCTAACGCGGCAGGCCGGGCATCTTGAGGCCTACATTTAACAGGCTGTTTGCAACGGCATTTTTCCGGTTGACCCGCCGTGGCACTCTCCCTATGTTCCGGCCGAATTTCGGGGTCGCCGCGCGGCCTTCGAGAGCACGTAGCTCAGCTGGTAGAGCAGCTATGTACGGTCGGGCGGGTAGCTCAGTTGGTAGAGCATTCGACTTTTAATCGAATGGTCATGGGTTCGAGTCCCATCCCGCCCACCAAAAAGCCCATAAAAATCAATATGTTAGGTCGCCGCGGCGAAACCGCGGTTTGGGCTGTTTTGAAATTGTGACTAGTTTTATGACTAGTCGGCCAAAACTGCCCCTCACCGCTTCTCTTGATTGACCGGTTCGCACCGGTCGAACAAGGTCATGAAGCGCTGACGAGTGCGCGCTTCCCCATCCCGTGGGAACGTGCCCAAGCCGCTCGTCGCGGACGTTTCCGCCCTTCCCAGACGTTTATTCACCAAGTGAACGAACTCTCGTGAGGAGACGATCATGCGTAAGATCACTTCGAGCCTGATGGCGGCGGCTGTCGTGGCTTCTTTTGCCGTGGCATCGACGGTGCCGGCCACCGCACGTGGCATGGAAATGCATACGATGATGATGCCGCATTTCGGTGGCGGGGGCGGACATTTCGCCGGCCACGCCATGCAAATGCGCGGCGAACCGATGCGCCGTATGGCCTTTGCCGATCATCGCGGGGGCCGTGACTTCATGCGCGGTGGCCATGCGTTCTTCCATGACCACCGCGATTTCCGCCATGACAGGCATTTCCGCAATTTCGACGACGATTTCTTCTTCCCCGGCGCCTTCTTTGCCGGAGCTCTGCTGGGCAGTTCATTTTACGATGCCGGGCCGACATACAGCTATGTCGCACCCGGCTATGGAAATGCCCATGTCCAGTGGTGCTACAACCGCTACCGGTCGTACAGGGCCTATGACAACACCTTCCAGCCCTACAACGGTCCGCGCCAGCAGTGCTACACGCCTTATGGCTGAGACATGACAAGCCGGGAGACCCTCTCCAGGTCGGTGCGGGTCTCCCGTGGCAACAGCTGAGCAGCCTTGCTTGGCTGCAATGGGTAGGCTGCGGCTCGCTCTGCGAAACCGGAACAAACACCCCAGCCCCACCGTTTCTCCGGCAAGGGACAAAGGTCCCTGTAAGGAGACAACGATGAACAAGGTGATCTCAGGATTGATGGCAACGGCCATCGCCGCGTCGTTTGCGCTGGCGAGCGCGGCGCCTGTTGCCGCCGCGGTTTATTTTCCCATGCCGCCGAAGGGCTACTCGGTGATTGAAGATGTCGCTTATCGCGGGCATGTGCGGCGGCCGGTTCACGTCCACCCCAACGTCCGTGCCCATCCAAACGTCCGCTACCACCCCAACTACCACCCGAATGTGCGCTATCACCCCATAGCCCGAAATGGCGGCTTCTACATGAACGGGCATCGCGGCTACCGCGACTACCGTCCGGGTTACCGCAATTACAATGGCTGGTGGTATCCGGCCGGTGCTTTCGTCGGCGGTGCCATTGTCGGCAGCGCGATTGCCAGCCAGCCGAGATATGTCCAGCCCAGCGGCTACGGCAATTCGCACGTCCAGTGGTGCTACAATCGCTACCGGTCATATCGGGCTTCGGACAATACCTTCCAGCCCAACAACGGCCCGCGCCAGCAGTGCCGCTCGCCCTATTAAGCGAGGATCGACGGCACAGTCAGACCCGCGTTCACTCTGACGCGGGTCTTTTCGTTTCGACAAGCTGAACATCCGATTCCGCGCAGATCTTGCGGATGCTCGGAATGTCGCAATGGTCGGTGATGAAGGTGTCCATCTGCGACAGATGGGCGATGCGCACCGGTGCCGTGCGCTCAAACTTGGTCCTGTCAGACACCAGAATGACATGGCGGGCATTGGCGATGATTGCCTGCGCCACCTTCACCTCGCGAAAATCGAAGTCGAGCAAAGCGCCGTCATGGTCGATCGCCGAAGCACCGATCACCGCATAATCGACCTTGAACTGACGGATGAAGTCGACAGCCGCTTCGCCGACGATGCCGCCGTCAGAGCCACGCACCACACCGCCGGCGATCACCACCTCCATATCAGGATAAACCCGCATCCTGTTGGCAACATTGATGTTATTGGTGATGACCATCAGTCCCTTGTGGTCGAGAAGCGCCTTGCCGACGGCTTCGGTGGTGGTGCCGATATTGACGAACAAAGAGGCGTTGTCGGGGATGATGCGCGCCGCCGCCTGGCCGATCGCGTCCTTTTCGTCGGCGGCGATCTTGCGCCGCGCCTCGTATTCGAGGTTCTCGATACCGGAAGGAAACAGCGCTCCGCCATGGATGCGGCTCAGCAGGCGCTGGTCGCAAAGATCGTTGAGATCCTTGCGGATGGTCTGCGGCGTGACCTGGAAATGCGTTGCCAGATCGTCGACCAGCACGCGCCCATTGTCCTTGGCGAGCTGGATGATTTCGGACTGGCGCGGCGAAAGGTACATTTTTGGTGTTTCCCCGAATTTCGTTTTGCCCAACGATAAGGGAAAACGAAAGCAGTGAAAAGGCGCTTCGAAAGCAAATTCGAAGCGCCTCGCTTCTACCGCGCGGAGCGGGCGATCTCGGTGATCACCTGGAAGGCCTTGTCGACATCGGCCTCTGTCGCTTCGAACTGCCCTGCCTGGAAACGGATCACGGCGCGGCCATCGACGCGTGTCTGGGTCAGGTAGATGCGCCCGTCGCGATTGATCGTTTCGACCAGCGCCAGATTGTGCTGGTCGAGGTCGGCAACGCCTGATGGGCTGTGGCGGAAGGAAAACAGCGACAGCATCGGCTCGCTGGTGATCTCGAAATCGGGCTCGCGGCCAAGCCGTCCGGCCAGCTTTTCGCTCCAGGCGACATGGTTGCGGATCATCTTGCGCAGGCCTTCCAGCCCATGGGCGCGCAACAGGAACCACAGCTTCAGCGCGCGGAAGCGCCGTCCGAGCGGCACCGACCATTCCGAATAATTGGTGATGCCGTCGCGGCCGTGCGTCTTCAAAAACTCCGGACGGATAGCCAGCGTCCGCACCAGGCTTTCGGGATCGCGGATGAACTGGACCGAGCAGTCGAACTGGGCGCCCAGCCATTTGTGCGGGTTGAAGACGATCGAATCGACGCCTTCGACACCGGCCCAGAAGTGCCGGAACTCCGGGCAGATCATCGCCGAACCGGCCCAGGCGGCATCGACATGGGTGTAGAGCCCGTGGCGCCTGGCGACGTCCGCCACGGCTGCGATATTATCGGTACCGCCGACACTGGTGCCGCCGACGCAGGCGATCACGCCTGCCGGCAGAAAGCCCTGCTCGCGATCTTTAGCGATCGCGGCTTCGAGTGCCTCTGTCGACATGGCACGAAAGCGCCCGCTGGTGGGAATGCGCACGAGATTTTCCTCGCCGACACCCGCAACCCAGATGGCGCGGTCGATGGAGGTGTGCACGTGCTCCGAACAGTAGATCCGCAGGCGCGGCGCACCCGAAAGGCCAGATTTGTTGCCTTGCCAGTCGAGCGCGCGCTCGCGCATGGTCAGCACCGCCGCAAGCGTCGCCGACGAGGCGGAATCCTGGATGACGCCGGAAAAATCGACCGGCAGGCCAAGCGCCTGGCGCAGCCAGTCGACGACGCGTGTTTCCAGTTCCGTTGCCGCCGGCGAGGTCTGCCAGAGCATGCACTGGGCAGCCATGGCGCTGACGAGATACTCCGCCACCACCGAAACGGGTGCTGCGTTGGCCGGAAAATAGGCGAAAAAGCGCGGATGTTGCCAATGCGTCATGCCGGGCACGATCGTCGCCTCGAAATCGGCGAAGATCGTCTCCATCGGCTCGGCCTCTTCGGGCGGACTGGCGGCAACCGCGCCCAGAATTTTGCCCGGTTCGATATCCGGCCGCACCGGCCGGTCACGCAACCCGGCGCGGTAATCGACGCCCCATTCGGCCGCCTTCACCGACCAATGGCGAAACTCGTTGCTGTCCATGGTCGTCCTCCGATGAGCGTATTGAGCCAGACTTGGCGGCTATTCGATGAAATCAGGCAAGCTCTGAAAAGCCGCCTTCAGCGCGTCGGACCAGCCCTCCGAGACGCTCCGGTAATAGGGATCGTCAGCACCGATCCGCTTCTTCAGGCCGATCTTGAAACTGTCTTTTTCGTAGAACGCCAGGTCGAGCGGCAGCCCGACCGACAGGTTGGATTTCAGCGTCGAATCAAACGATACCAAAAGCAGCTTGACCGTCTCGGCGAAGCTCATCGTCTTGTCATAGGCGCGCACAATGATCGGCTTGCCATATTTGGTCTCGCCGATCTGGAAGAACGGTGTGTCGTCGCTGCATTCGATGAAATTGCCCTCGGGATAAATCATGAACAGCCTGGGTTCGCTGCCCTTGATCTGGCCGCCGAGGATGAACGAGGCGTTGAATGCCGCATCCGCTGTCTGGCCACCCAGCGCCGACTGGGCGATCACTTCCTTGACCGTGTCGCCGACCAGCCGCGCGATCTGGTACATCGAGGGTGCTTCGAGCAGCGTCGGCGCGCGCTCGGCCGCAGCCTTTGTCCTTTCGTCGAGCAGGCTGACCACGGCCTGCGTGGTGGCGAGATTGCCGGCCGACGTCAGAACGACGACGCGTTCGCCTGATTGCTCCCAGATGCGCATCTTGCGGAAAGTCGAGATGCTGTCGACCCCGGCATTGGTCCGCGTGTCCGACATGAACACCAGGCCGCGATCAATCTTCAGGCCGACGCAATAGGTCATCGATTCCAGTCCGGCGAAACGCTTCTATGCCGGATTACTGCTCTACGGTGATGTGGACTGCAAGCCGTTCCTGGGCGTGGCCGATCAGAATGCCTGAAATCGGCATCGCCTCGCGGTAGTCGCGCCCTACCGCCACGCGCACGTAGCGCCCGTCGGGCGACACGCCATTGGCGGCGTCAAAGCCGACCCATCCCAGCCCGTTGACATAGGCCTCCGCCCAGGCGTGGCTCGCCACCTGCTCGATCGTATCGTTCATCATCAGATAGCCGCTGACATAACGCGCCGGAAATCCAAGCAGCCGGGCCGAGGCGGCAAAGACATGAGCGTGGTCCTGGCAAACGCCGGTACCTTTCTCAAGCGCCTCTTCGGCGGTCGTGCGGGAGTCGGTCGTGCCGGTCATGTAGGCCACGCGTTGCTGGATCGTCGCCATCAGGGCGTGCAGCCGCTCCAACTCGCCACCCTCCCCGATGTCAGCCGCAAGACCGCGAATTGCAGCGCCTGGGGCCGTCAGCGGCGTCGGGTGCTCGAACAACCACAGCGGTGCAAAGCCGCGATGCGGCCCCGAAATGCCAGCGGTTTCGTTGGTCTCCACCTCGCCTTCCGCAACGATGCTGATTGTGTGCGGATCGCCGTCGATGCTGAGCAGGCGGGTGTCGTTGCCGAACTGGTCGAGGAACCGTACCTCCTCGCGCGCACTTTCGATACGCAACGTCCAGGTCAGCACCGTCTGCGCCGGCCCACTCACCGGCCACAGGCGTACGCGCTGCAGGCCATAGCGGATCGGCTCGTCGTAATTGTACTCGGTGCGGTGGCTGACCTTGAGCCGCATCTTCCTATCCGTTCAATAAAAGCCGAAATCCTGGGCGACCTGATCGCCGAGCCGGTTATTGTCCTGAATGAAGTCGGCCAGGAACTCGTGCAGACCGGTTTCGAAAATGTCCTTGATCTCGGTGCCGCGCAGCCTGGCATAGGTTCGCTCGGCGATCTCTTGCGCGGGGTGCTTGGCGCCATAGTCCTCACCGAGGTATTTGAGATGCTCGGCGAGGAACCGGTAGCTGAAAGCCAGCGAACGGGGCATGCGCGCATTGAGCATCAGATATTCGGCAATGTTGGCCGGTTTGTATTCGGCCTCATAGACCCAGCGATAGGACCTGTGTGCCGCAACCGACCGCAAGATCGACTCCCATTGGTAATTGTCGAGCGAAGAGCCCACCCACGAAACCGACGGCAGCAGCACGTAATATTTGACGTCGAGGATGCGCGCGGTGTTGTCGGCGCGCTCGACATAGGTGCCGAGCTGGGCGAAATCGAAAATCTCGTTGCGCAGCATGGTGCCGTAAAACGAGCCGCGGATGAGTGCCGTCTCGCGCTTGATCGCGTCAAGCACTCCGGGCAGTTCGCGCTGGTCGATCGGGGATGCCAGCATGCGCTTCAGCGACATCCAGGCTTCGTTGATGCTCTCCCAGGTTTCCCGGGTCAGCGCTGTGCGCACCATGCGCGCATTGTTTCGGGCCGTTTCGATCGCCGCGACAGCGCTCGACGGGTTGGCCATGTCGCGCAGCAGGAAATCGGCGACGTTTTCTGCCGTGTAGTCGCTGTGCTTGGCGGCGAACGCGCTGGCGGCTCCAGCCGAAAGCAGCACCGAGTTCCATTCTTCCGAGGCATCCTGGCTGCGGGTCAGCGCTATGCGCAGGCCGGCATCGATCAGCCGCGCCATATTCTCGGTCCGCTCGATGTAGCGGTTCATCCAGTAGAGGCCGTTGGCGGTGCGACCGAGGAGCATGTCAGGAAGCTCGAATGAGTGAGTGGGGAATAGTGAGTAGTGAGTAGTTCGGAGTCATGGTTTCGTCTGTTTCTGCTGAAGGCTTCGGATCAACGAACGCAGCATCTTCCCAACCTCCTCCGACCGACCAAGCAGCCCGTCGGCGGCAATGTCGTTCAACAGCCCCACCTTTCCGCACAAGATCACATGCGTCTCCAGCTCTTTGAGAGAGCCTTGTGCAATCCGAAGAAACTGGATGAACGATCCGCGATGCTCCCTTCCGTACCCTTCCGCGATATTCGCCGCGATTGAAGATGCCGAGCGCCGAACCTGAGAGGTCATTCCGTATGTTTCGCTGTTTGGAAAAGCCTTTGTTGCCGAATAACATTCCGTGGCGAGCTCGATCGCGGCCTTCCAAACCAACAAGTCGCGATATGAAGTGACTAACGTGGGCAGTTCTCCCTCTACTCACTACTCACTACTCACTACTCACTACTCACTATTCCCTATTCGCCCTCAATCATCCAACACCCACGTATCCTTCGTCCCGCCACCTTGCGACGAATTGACGACCAGCGAGCCTTCCTTGAGCGCCACGCGCGTCAACCCGCCAGGCACGATGCGAATACGGTCGGAAACCAGCACGAACGGCCTGAGATCGACATGGCGTGGCGCGAGCCCCTTTTCGGTCAGGATCGGGCAGGTCGACAGCGACAGCGTCGGCTGGGCGATGTAGTTGGAAGGCCGCGCCGCGAGCTTTTTCGAGAACTCTTCGCATTCTTTCTTGGAGGCAGCCGGCCCGACCAGCATGCCGTAGCCGCCCGAGCCGTGCACTTCCTTGACCACCAGCTCGGTGAGGTGCTCCTGGACATATTTCAGGCTGTCGGGCTCGGAGCAGCGCCAGGTCGGAATGTTACCGAGGATCGGCTTGCGGCCGCTATAGAACTCGATGATCTCGGGCATGTAGGAATAGATCGCCTTGTCGTCGGCGATGCCGGTGCCCGGCGCATTGGCGATGGTGATGTTGCCGGCGCGGTAGACGTCCATGATGCCGGGCACGCCAAGCGCCGAATCCGGCTTGAAGGTCAGCGGATCGAGATAGGCGTCGTCGACGCGGCGGTAGAGCACGTCGATCTGCTTGTAGCCTTCGGTGGTGCGCATCGCCACGCGCCCGTCGATCACACGCAGGTCCTGGCCCTCGACAAGCTGCACGCCCATCTGATCGGCCAAGAATGCGTGCTCGAAATAGGCCGAGTTGAAGCTGCCCGGTGTCAGCACCGCGATCGTCGGCACACCGCTCACACCGTTCGGCCGCACCGCCGAAAGCGACTGCCTGAGCAATTGCGGATAGTTTTCGACGGGATGCACCTTGATGCGCTGGAACAGCTCGGGAAAAAGCTGCAGCATCGTCTCGCGGTTCTCCAGCATGTAGGAGACACCGGATGGCGTGCGCGCATTGTCTTCGAGCACGTAGAACTCATTCTCGGCGATGCGCACGATATCGACGCCGATGATGTGGGTGTAGACGCCAGCCGGCGGCCGGACGCCGATCATCTCGGGCAGGAACGCCTCATTGGTGGCGATCAGCTCACGTGGCACGCGGCCGGCGCGCAGGATTTCCTGGCGGTGATAGATATCGTCGAGGAAGGCGTTGAGCGCCTGCACCCGCTGCTCGATGCCTTGCGTCAACCGCCGCCACTCATTGCCGGAAATGATGCGCGGCACGATGTCGAAGGGGATCAGCCGCTCGGAGGCTTCCTGCTCGCCATAGACGGCGAAGGTGATGCCGGTCTTGCGGAAGACGCGCTCGGCATCGCGCATCTTTTCGGTAAGTCGGACAGGGTCCTGGTTTTTCAACCAGCTGTCATAGGCTTCGTAGGGTTTTCTCAATCCGGCTTCGGCCGGGAGCATTTCATCGAACGCGACCACTGGTGAACTCCCCATGCGGTCAGTGAAATGACCTCATGGGAGAAAATCAAGCGCAATCGCTGGTTTCAGGCGCAGCCGGCTTCATATTCGGGAAATTGCCCATCATTTCGGCAAAAAGCCGGGGATTTGAGCGCATCCCTGCCTTCTTGACGCTCAAAACGCGCGGAAGGTCACGGTCGTGAACGTGTCCCTGATGTTGCCGATAGCATGGACCTTTTCGTTGACGAAGTGGCCGATGTCTTCTTCATCATCGACATAGAACTTTACCAGCAGGTCGAAATTGCCGGCCGTCGAATAGATCTCCGAGGCGATCTCGGCATCGGCCAAAGCGCTCGCCACTTCATAGGCCTTGCCGAGTTCGCATTTGATCTGCACGAAAAAGGTCTTCATCGCATCATCCGTTCCGGCTGCCCTTGTTGCCGGTCTTGTCGCAGAACGCACCAGCGCTTTCAAGCCAATGCCTGGCAACGCTGCAGAGGCAAAATGCCCATCCACCAGAAACCGGCAGACAGCCCTCCGCGTATGTTACAATGACATCGACGTTCCGGCCAATGCGCCGGATGAGCGGGAGTAAGCAAGATGCGCCGTGGAGCGATTGCCCTTGCAGCCCTGTTGTTTTGCTTGCCTGCGCTTGCCGGCGATGCCGAGATCAAGGCGGCGCAGGACAGTATCGCAGGCCAACTCAAGGCATTTCGTTCAGGCGACGATGCCACGGCCTATGGTTATGCCGCACCCAATGTGAAGCGTATCTTCCCCACCCTCGACACCTTCATGGGCATGGTCACTGGTGGCTACAAGCCGGTGTACAAGCCGCGGAGCTTTTCTTTCGGCAAGTCCGGGGAAACGAGCCCGACAGCGATCATCCAGCAGGTGCTGATCGTCGGACCCGACGGCAAGGACTATGAGGCCGTCTATACACTCGAACTGCAGCCCGACGGCGTCTGGCGCATCACCGGCGTCAGCCTGCGCGCAGCGAAGTCGCTGAGCACCTGATATCACGCCGGCCGACGCGCCTCGAAGCTGATGGTCTCGTCGTCCTTTTGCGGCGCGCGGCCATATTGGTAATTGCCCGACGCAACGACGTCGGCAAAGCCGGCCTCTCTGAGGGCCATGGCAAACTCGTTGACGCCCCACCAGCGCAGGCTGAACAGTTCGAGCTCGGTGTCGGCCAGTCTTGTATGGCGCCAATGCTCGTAGCGAAGCTGCGAAACAGTGGTCTGAGCCACAAAATCGGTTTGGACGCGAGTGTCGGTCAACGTCAGCAGGTCGCCATCTTCGGTCGTCCAGCTGCGGATACTGCCGCTCGCCCCGAGGAAACTGCCGATCGGGTCAAGATCGACCATCAGCCGGCCATTCGGTGCCAGGTGATCGAAAAACCGGTTCAGCACGGATTTGGCTGACGCCAGATCGGTGATCAGTTGGAAAGAGCCAAGCGGCACGACGATGGCCGCGAACTTCTGCGCGTAAGAAAAATCCTCGAAGGTCTGATGCGACAACTGAGCGTCCAGCGACCGCTGCCGGCCGGCCTCGCGGCAATAGCCCAACATCTCCTCGGACGGATCAAAGCCTTCCATGACAATGCCGCTCTCCAGCATCGGCACAAAGAACCGGCCATTGCCGACGGCGGGTTCGAGCACCGTCCCCGCGCAGTTCTCCAGGCGCTGACGATAATATTCGATGTCGCCAAACGACCTGCCGACAGGCTTGTCCAGGTTATAGACCCACGACGCCAGTGTTCCGTATCGATTGTTCATGTACTGCCTGCCCGAATTGCTTGCACGGGCATGCGATAAATCGAAACCGGGCCGAAATCCAGACCGACGAATTTACAGCACCGGCAAATCGCCTCGCACCCAGCCTTCGGTGATCTCCGCCGAGCGGTCGACGAATTTTCCTGCTTCGATCGCCGCGCGGATGTCGCCCATCAGCTGCTGGTAGTAGGACAGGTTGTTCCAGGTCAAAAGCATGGCGCCCAGCGACTCGCCCGACTTCACCAGATGGTGCAGGTAGGCGCGGCTGTAGTCGCGCGCGGCCGGGCAATCGCTTTCTTCGTCGAGCGGGCGCGGATCGTCGGCATGGCGTGCGTTGCGCAGATTGACCTTACCGCGACGGGTGTAGGCCAGGCCGTGGCGGCCGGCGCGGGTCGGCATGACGCAGTCGAACATGTCGATGCCGCGCGCCACCGATTTGATGATGTCGTCGGGCGTGCCGACGCCCATCAGATAGCGCGGCTTCTCCTCAGGCAGCTCCGGACAGGTGATATTGAGCATGTCGAGCATCACCTCTTGCGGCTCGCCGACGGCCAGACCGCCCACCGCATAGCCCTTGAGGTCAAGGCCCTTCAGCGCCTGCGCCGAGCGCACGCGCATGTCGGGGATGTCGCCGCCCTGGACGATGCCGAACATCGCCTTGCCGGGCTGGTCGCCAAAGGCCGTCTTGCAGCGCTCGGCCCAGCGCAACGAAAGCTCCATCGCGCGCTCGATTTCTTTCGGCGTCGCCGGAAGCGCGGTGCACTCGTCGAGCTGCATCTGGATGTCGGAATCGAGTAGTCCCTGGATCTCGATCGAGCGTTCAGGCGACATCTCGTAGGCCGCGCCATCGATGTGCGAGCGGAAGGTCACGCCCTTTTCGCTGAGTTTGCGCAGCTTGGACAGCGACATCACCTGGAAACCGCCGGAGTCGGTCAGGATCGGGTATGGCCAGCGGGCGAATTCGTGCAGGCCGCCAAGCCGCGCAACGCGCTCGGCGCCAGGTCTGAGCATCAGATGATAGGTATTGCCCAGGATGATGTCGGCGCCGACGCCGCGCACCTGGTCCATATACATCGCCTTGACCGTGCCGCCGGTTCCCACAGGCATGAAGGCCGGCGTGCGGATCGTGCCGCGCGGCATGGTGATTTCGCCGCGCCGCGCCTTGCCGTCGGTGGCAAGCACGTTGAACTTGAACTCTTCACTCATCGGTCGTTCCTGAACAGCAGGCTGGCATCGCCATAGGAGTAAAAGCGGTAGCCGCTGGAAATAGCGTGCGCATAGACCTCATGCATGCGTTCGAGCCCGCAAAAGGCCGAAACCAGCATGAACAGCGTCGAACGCGGCAAATGGAAATTGGTCATCAGCGCATCGACGAACTTGAAACGGTAGCCGGGCGTGATGAAGATGTCGGTCGGCCCCGACCATGCGGCGATGGTGCCGTCGGCGTGCGCCGCACTCTCCATCAGCCGAAGCGAAGTGGTGCCGACAGCGATGATGCGGTTTCCCCGTGCCTTGGCGGCGTTGAGCGCGCGTGCGGTTTCCTCGGAGACATGGCCGATCTCCGAATGCATCTTGTGCGCGGCCGTATCGTCGGCCTTGACCGGCAGAAAGGTGCCGGCGCCGACATGCAGCGTCACGAATTGCATCTCGACGCCCTTGGCGTCCATCTGGGCAAACAGTTCCGGGGTGAAATGCAGCCCGGCGGTCGGGGCGGCAACAGCGCCCTCCTCCCTGGCATAGACGGTCTGGTAGTCCTTGCGATCTCGTTCGTCGTCGGCGCGCTTGGAAGCGATGTAGGGCGGCAGCGGGATATGACCGACAGCATGCAGCGCCTCGTCGAGGGCCGCGCCGGAAAAGTCAAATGCGAGAAGTGCCTCGCCGGCCTCGCCTTTCTCGATGACGGTGGCGTCGAGCTGGCCCAGCATGCAAGCCTCGGCGCTATGGCCGAACTGGATGCGGTCGCCGACAGCGACCCGCTTGCCGGGCCGCATGAAGGCCAGCCAGCGGTCGGGACCGACGCGCATATGCAGCGTTGCATCGACATGGGCCGAGGCCTCGCCGCGCACGCGTGTACCCTTGAGCTGTGCCGGGATCACGCGGGTATCGTTGAGCACCAGCACGTCGCCCGGCTCAAGCAGCGATGGCAGGTCGCCAACGCTCAAATCTGCGAGCTTCTCCTCGGACCGCACCACCAGCAAACGCGCGGAATCGCGCGGTTCGGCCGGGCGCAAGGCGATCCGTTCTTCGGGAAGCTCAAAATCGAAAAGGTCAACACGCATCAGTAGATACGGATCATCATTGCTCCAGCGAGCAATAGCATGGCACCGACAATGCGGCCCATGGAGATTTCGCGGACGGCCACGCCAAGATAGCCGGCGCGGTCGACCAGCATTCCTGCCAGCAATTGCCCCGCAACCAGGAATGCCATCAGTGCCGCAGCGCCGATGCGCGGCGTCAGCAGCACCGAACTCGTGACATAGACCGCGCCAAGCGCGCCGCCGGCGACGAACAGCCAGGGCGCGGGTGCGCGCCAGTCGATGGAAACACCCTGCGCGCGGGTGGTCAGCAAGGTGACGATGCCAAGCACCACGGCACCGGCCAGAAACGAAATCGCAGCCGCCGCGACGGGCACACCGAGCCCGCGCGCCAGCTGCGAATTGATCGGCGCCTGAATGGCAATGAAGGCGCCCGCCAGCACGCCGAGAAGCGACCAGAGAACGCCAGCCATTGCTTACTCCGCCACGTCCGCTGCGACCTTCATCGACACGATCTTGTCGGGATCCTGCACCGGCTCGCCGCGCTTGATCTTGTCGACATTGTCCATGCCTTCGATGACCTGGCCCCACACCGTGTACTGGCGGTTGAGGAAGCCGGCGTCGTCGAAGCAGATGAAAAACTGCGAGTTGGCCGAGTTCGGGTTCTGCGAACGCGCCATCGAGCAGGTGCCGCGGGCGTGGTTCATGTTGGAGAACTCGGCCTTGAGGTCGGCCTTGTCCGAACCGCCCATGCCGGCGCGCGACGGGTTGAACGACGGCTTGGTCGAGTTGCCGTACTGCACGTCGCCGGTCTGGGCCATGAAGCCCTCGATGACGCGGTGGAACACGACGCCGTCATAAGCGCCTTCACGCGCCAGTTCCTTGATGCGGCCGACATGGCCGGGCGCCAGGTCCGGCAACAGTTCGATGACCACTTTGCCCTTGGTGGTTTCCATGATCAGCGCGTTTTCGCGATCCTTGATCTCGGCCATGATGAATATCCTCTTTTCGTTTCAGGTTTACTTGGCGTCCGCGGCGATGCGGACCTTGATCATGCGGTCGGGGTCGCTGACGGTGCCATTGTCGGACGCTTCGCCCTTCTTGATCCCGTCGACAAGTTCCATGCCCTTCTCGACGTCGCCGACGATGGTGTACTGGCCGTCGAGCGAGGATGCGGTGTCGAACATGATGAAGAACTGCGAATTCGCCGAATTCGGGTCCTGCGAACGCGCCATGCCGACGACGCCGCGCTTGAAATGCTCCTTGGAGAACTCGGCCGGCAGGTCGGGCAGCTTGGAACCGCCGGTGCCGGCGCGGGCGGCATTGTAGCCGTCCTTCATGTCGCCGAATTCGACGTCGCCGGTCTGGGCCATGAAGCCGTCGATGACGCGGTGGAAGGCGACATTGTCATAAGAGCCGTCGCGCACCAGCGTCTTGATCTGGGCGACATGCTTGGGCGCGAGATCGGGGCGCAGCGCCACCGTCACGTCGCCACCCTTGAGCGTGATGATCATCGTGTTCTCCGGTTCGGCGGCAAAAGCCGCAACCGATCCGGCCAGCAGGCTGGCGAGGACAACGAAGGACGAGGCAAGCTTCCTGAGCTGCATTTTCCGATACTCCGAAATTATTTCGCGAATTTGGCCGTGAGCGCACCGGCGACCGCCGCCGGTACGAACGGGCGGATGTCGCCGCCCATCGAGGCTATCTGGCGGACAAGTGTGGCGGTAATCGTGCGAACCGAAGGGCTCGCCGGCAGGAAAACCGTCTGCAGTTCCGGCGCCATGGTCTCGTTCATGCCCGCCATCTGCATCTCGTAGTCGAGGTCTGTGCCGTCGCGCAGGCCACGGATCATGATCGAGGCGCCTTGCTTGCGCGCCGCATCGATCACCAGCCCGTCGAAGGCGACGACCTTGATGCGGCCGCCATCCTGGCCGAACTCGGCTTTTGTCGCCTCTTCGATCAGCGCCACGCGCTCTTCGAACGAAAACAGCGGCTTCTTGCCCGGGTGGATGCCGATGGCGGCATAAACGACATCGGCCACCGCCAGCGACGCCTTGAGCACGTCGAGATGGCCGTTTGTGAGCGGGTCGAAAGACCCGGCGTAGATGGCAATGCGATCAATCATAGGCTGCTTCTAGAACATCGGCGCCGAAGGTGGAAGCGCACTTTGCCGCCAACGTGCCCCTCTTGGGGCCGGCGATTGGTTTACGAAATGAATGCGCCATGAACGGCAATTTCAGGATCAGTTCAAGCGGATGTGAATAAACCATCTCCATTGTCGATGAAACCAAACGCCGTTTCGTCCGTTGTTTCGAGCAGGAGAACAGCGCCATGATGATCTATATGCTCGCCGCGGCCATGACCCTGGCCATGCTCGTCGCCACTGCTTTCAGCCTCCATCATGAGGCGCATCGCGTTCGCACCAAGGTGCAGACCGCACGCATTCAGCTTCCCGGCTGGCGCAACCCGAGCACTCCGCGCTGAACAGTTTCTGCCCCTCCAGGCAAAAGCGGCGCCTCGGCGCCGCTTCTTTCTCTTCTTAAATATCCCTGCCTAACGCCTTGAACAGCAAAGCTGTTCGGCGTGGGCCAAGATCAACCTTCTTCGCTCACCACAGCATCGCCATTGGATGCTTCGTCGGCATCGTCCTCGCCCTGCGGCTCGGAAATCCGTTCGACCGAAACCACCTTTTCGCCATCGGCGGTGTTGAAGATGGTCACGCCCTTGGTGGCGCGGCTGGCGAAGCGAATGCCCTCGACCGGAACACGGATCACCTGGCCGCCATCCGACACCAGCATGATCTGGTCGTCGCCGCCGACCGGGAAGGTCGCAATCAGCTTGCCGATTTCCGCCGCTTTCGACACGTCGGTGGCGCGGATACCCTTGCCGCCACGGTTGGTCAGGCGGAAATCATAGGACGACGAGCGCTTGCCGTAGCCATATTCGGTGACAGTCAGCACGAACTGCTCGTGCTGGGTCAGGAACTGATAGCGCTCTTCGGAGATGTCGGCTTCTTCGCCGACCTCCTCGTTGGTCAGCGCGATCTCTTCGTCCTCGCCTGCAGCAACGCCTGCGGCCAGTCGCCGCTCGGCAACCGAACGCTTGAGATAGGCGGCACGTTCCGCCGGGCTCGCCTCGACATGCTCGATGACCGCCATCGAGATGACGCGGTCGCCCTCGCCCATGCTGATGCCGCGCACGCCAACCGAATTGCGGCTCTGGAACACGCGCACGTCGTCGACGCGGAAGCGGATGCACTGGCCGGAATCGGCGGTCAGAAGCACATCGTCATTGTCGGTGCAGGTTTCGACGCCGAGAATCTCGTCGCCTTCTTCCTCCAGCTTCATGGCGATCTTGCCGTTGCGGTTGACCTGGACGAACTCGCTGAGCTTGTTGCGGCGAACGGTGCCGCGCGTGGTTGCGAACATCACGTCGAGTTCGGCCCAGGTCGCCTCGTCCTCGGGCAATGGCATGATCGTTGTGATGCGTTCGCCCTGTTCGAGCGGCAGCAGGTTGATCAAGGCCTTGCCGCGCGATTGCGGATTGCCGATCGGCAGGCGCCAGACCTTTTCCTTGTAGACGATGCCGCGCGAAGAGAAGAACAGCACCGGTGTATGCGTGTTGACCACGAACAGCCGGGTGACGAAATCCTCGTCCTTCGTCGACATGCCCGAGCGGCCCTTGCCGCCGCGGCGCTGCGCCCGGTAGAGCGACAGCGGCACGCGCTTGATGTAGCCGGAATGGCTGACGGTGACGACCATGTCCTCGCGCGGGATCAGGTCCTCGTCGTCCATGTCGGCGCCGCCGTCGGTGATCTCCGTGCGGCGCGGCACGCCGAACTCGTCGCGCACGGCAATCAACTCGTCCTTGACGATCTGCTGGATGCGGGCGCGTGACGACAGGATGTCGAGATAGTCGGTGATCTCGGCGCCGATCTTGTTCAGTTCGTCGGCGATTTCGTCGCGGCCAAGTGCCGTCAGGCGCTGCAGGCGCAGCTCGAGAATGGCGCGGGCCTGCTCTTCCGAAAGATTATACGTACCGTCTTCATTGATGCGGTGGCGCGGATCTTCGATCAGCTGGATCAGCGACTCGACATCGGATGCCGGCCAACGCCGCGTCATCAACTGCTCGCGCGCCGTCTGCGGATCGGGCGCGGCACGGATAAGCTTGATGACCTCGTCGATATTGGCAACGGCGATGGCCAAGCCGACCAAGACATGCGCGCGGTCGCGCACCTTCTTGAGCAGGAACTTGGTGCGCCGGCTGATCACCTCTTCGCGGAAGGTAACAAACGCCCTCAGCATGTCGAGCAGCGTCAGCACTTCCGGCTTGCCGCCGTTGAGCGCCACCATGTTGGCGCCAAACGAAGTCTGCAGCGGGGTGAAGCGATAGAGCTGGTTGAGGATGACCTCGGCGTTGGCATCGCGCTTGAGCTCGATGACGACGCGGTAGCCCTGGCGGTCGCTCTCGTCGCGGATGTCGGAGATGCCTTCGATGCGCTTGTCGCGCACCAGTTCGGCCATCTTCTCGATCATCGTCGCCTTGTTCACCTGATAGGGAACTTCGGTGATGATGATCGACTCGCGGTCGCCCGCCCGCTGCTCGATATTGACCTTGCCGCGCATGATGACCGAGCCGCGGCCGGTCGAATAGGCATTGTAGATGCCCGAGCGCCCGAGGATCAGGGCGCCGGTCGGGAAGTCCGGACCGGGAATGATCTCCATCAGGTCGGGCAGGTCGATCGCGGGGTTTTCCATGACGGCAATGGTGCCGTTGCAGATCTCGACCAGATTGTGCGGCGGGATATTGGTGGCCATGCCGACGGCGATGCCGCCCGCGCCATTGACCAGCAGTGCCGGAAAGCGTGCCGGCAGGACGCGTGGCTCGCTGCCCGAAGCATCGTAGGTGTCCTGGAAATCGACAGTATCCTTGTCGATATCCTCAAGCAGTTCGTGCGCGACCTTGGTCAGGCGCGCTTCGGTGTAGCGCATCGCTGCCGGGGGATCGCCATCGATCGAACCGAAATTGCCCTGCCCGTCGATCAGCGTCACGCTCATCGACCAATGCTGCGCCATGCGCACCAACGCGTCATAGATCGAAGCGTCGCCATGCGGATGGTATTTACCCATCACGTCGGCGACGGGGCGCGCCGACTTCACATATTTGCGGTTCCAGTGATAGCCGCTCTCATGCGAGGCATAGAGAATGCGGCGATGCACCGGCTTCATGCCGTCGCGCACGTCGGGCAGCGCGCGGCTCACGATCACGCTCATGGCGTAATCGAGATAGGAGCGCTGCATCTCCTCGATGATGGAAATCGGCTCGATGCCGGAGGGACCGTCAGGTCCGCGCGGTGATTTCTGGTCGGTCAACTTTGATCACGCATGTTAGGAATCATTTGCTCCTTATATAGGAATGGCCTGCGAATGACCAATTTTGGCCGCGCTTTTCCAACGCTGATTTGAGGTTAGATATCAAAAGGATAGCCGCCGCGACATGATCCGCGACAGTTAGTCCGACAGCTCTGTTGGCCCTTTGCGCGCGCATCGCACATCATTCATGCGCTATGGCTCTGGCGCTGCGGACGCGCTCGGGTTAGCCTGCTTTCGCCGGGGAGATGCCGAATGCCGCTTTTCGACACTGTTTTCAACGCCTTCGTCACCATCCTCGTCACCATCGATCCGCCAGGCCTGGCGCCGCTGTTTTTGGCGGTGACGCGTGGCATGAATCGCGACCAGCGCCTGCAGGTCTCGGTGCGGGCGAGCGTCATCGCCTTTGTCGTGCTTGCGATCTTCGCCGTGGCAGGCAAGGTCATCCTCACCGTCTTCGGCATCACGCTGCCGGCCTTCCGTGTGGCGGGCGGATTCCTGCTGTTCTTCATCGCTTTCGAAATGGTTTTCGAAAAGCGGCAGGACCGCAAGGAGAAGATTTCGGATGTCGCGATCACGCGAGACCACATCCACAACATCGCCGCCTTCCCGCTCGCCATTCCGCTGATCGCCGGCCCGGGCGCCATATCGGCCACCGTGCTGCTCTCCGGCTCGTTCCAGGGATGGGCCGGACAGACAGCGCTCGTGCTCATCATCCTCGCCTGCCTGGCGGTGACTTACCTGGTGTTCATCCTGGCCGAGCGCATCGACCAGTTTCTCGGCCAGACCGGCCGTTCGATCCTCACCCGCCTGCTCGGCGTCATCCTTGCGGCGCTCGCGGTGCAATTCGTCGCCGATGGCATCAAGGAACTGGTGGCAATGTAGGCTGCGTCTTCATGGATTTGCCGCTCGGGCCAGGCAATCCTCCAGAGGTGGCAGTCTAGGCGCGCCTGCCTGCGCGATCAGGCCAGACCCTTCGCCCTTTTCCACTTGCGCAGCCTGCCATGCGCATTCGCGTAAGGCGACGCGGTGTTGAACTGGATCATCCGGCCCAATGTGTATTTCTCGTACCATGGCGCGCCATACAGCTCAGTGTCGCTGTAGCCTTCCACCAGCAGTGCGATCCGCGCCTTGGTATCGGCAAAACGCTCCAGCAGCGCTGGCCACGGCAGCTCGGCATAGTCGCCATAGAATTTCTGCGCCAATTTCTCAAGTTCGTTCCACCTGAAGCCGCTCTCCGGAAAATCGACGGTCTCACCGGCGCGCTTGCGCGCATGCCATTTGAGTACCAGCTCGTTCCAGCCAATGAGATACGAGACAAGGTCATGGACACTCATCATCGAGCCCTTTGCGTGTCCCTCCAGTGAGACCTCGTCGGCAAGATTTGCCGGAATGCCCGCGAGTTCCCGCACCAGCTTGTCATAGCTCGCGTTGATCGCCTCAAGCAGTTCAGTTTTGCTCATTGGGATTGCCATGCGCCCTCGAAATCTCATCGCAAACTGGAAGATGAACCCTTCAGGCAAAATGGCATGATTTCGTCGAGAAAAGCACGGCTTGCCTTTGCCGTCGTCATCACGCAGTTTCTCCACGCGTCAGGATTCACGTCTGGGAAAAGGCGACATCTATGCTGGACTACGTTGCGCTCGGGCTCCTGATCTTCATCGTCATTGCATTTGCCTATGGGCTGATCGCCGTCCACGACATTCCCTACAAAATCGCCAAGTCGCGCGACCATCCGCATCAGGACGCGATCGAGGCGGCGGGCTGGGTGAGCCTATTCACGCTCCATGCAATCTGGCCGTTCCTGTGGATCTGGGCGATGATGTACCGGCCTGATCGCGGCTGGGGCATGGGATCGCCGCCTGACACGCGACTTGCAGACCGAATTGCGGCGCTCGAAAAGCAGCTCGAAAACAAGGGCGCGCAGCAATGACGACGCTTCTCTGCCTGCTCTACGCTGCTGTCTGCATCGTTGTGTTTCGCCTGCTGCGTGTTCCGGCGAACAAGTGGACGCTGACAACGGCCGTTGTCGCCGGAGCGTTCCTCATCGGCGGTATCCTGCTGGTGATGAATTACAACCACCCCTTCACCACCGAGGCCCGCCTCTATTTCTACGCCACGCCGGTCAGCCCGCCGGTCAATGGCCAGGTGGTCGAAGTACCGGTGAAGGCGAATACGCACGTCAAGAAGGGCGACGTGCTTTTCCGCCTCGACCCGCGCCCGTTCCAATACATGGTCGAACGGCGCGAGGCTGAGCTCGCCGACGCCAAGCAAGGCGTGCTGGAGCGGGGGGCGGCACTCAAGGCTGCGACCGCGCTCGTTGGCCAGGCCAAGGCGGCACGGGACCAGGCAAAGGAGGAGTACGAGCGCTACACCGCGGCCAACACCAAGGGCAGCCTGGCCTCGGCACCGTTTTCGCAAGCGCAGGTCGACAACCGCCGCGCCGTCTACCTCTCCGCCGAGAGCGCCCTGGCCACCGCTGCGGCCCAGGAGGAACAGGCAAAGCTCACCGCCAAATCGCTCATTGGCGACACCGATACCAAGGTCGCGGAACTCGAGGCGGAGTTGTTGCGCGCGCGCTTCGAGTTGGAGCAAAGTGTTTATCGCGCCCCCACAGACGGCTACGCCACCCAGATTTTCCTCCATCCCGGCATGATGGCCGTCTCGCTGCCGCTGCTGCCGGTCATGACCTTCGTGCATTCCGATCGGCAGGTGTTTGCCGCTGCCTTCAAACAGGGAACGCTGCAGCGGGTAGAAGAAGGAGACGAGGCCGAGATTTCATTCGACGCCATTCCGGCGCGCATCTTCAAGGGCAAGGTCAGGACCGTCGTGCAGGCGATGGCCCAGGGACAGCTGGAGCCTTCGGGAAAGCTGTTGTCGCCGCAGGAGAACGCCGTTCCGGGCCGCGTTATGGTCGAGATCGAAATCCTCGATGATCTCTCGGCGTTCCAGCTGCCTGGTGGATCCGCCGCCGAGGTCGCCATCTACACCGATCACGCCCGCGCTTTTGCCGAGATCCGCAAGATACTCATCCGCATGCGCGCCTGGCAGAATTATGTGGTGTTCGATAGGTAGCCGGGAGTCCTGTTTGGGCGGTGCCGACTTGGCGGGTCGTCGGTTGATCCGCCAACCGCAAGCAGTGTCTCAGTTCGCCGACGAGGTCGCCGGCGCGTCGGCGATTGTCGCGTTGCTGTCGTGTGCCTGCTCAGTCAGGCGCTCAGCCAGCAGATCGTAGGCGACGTAATATTTGTAGATGTTGCTGACATACTGGACGGTCTCGCGGCCGACGATCTCGGCTGCGGAATGCTCGACATTGCCAAACCAGACATTCGGATCGAGCCCCATCTCCTTAGCCTTGGCGCGGAATTTGCGCAGGTTCGCCGGGCCGGCGTTGTAGGCGGCAAAAGCCAGCAGCACCCGGTCTCGCGCAGCGATACCCTCGTCATTGACATAGGTATCGACGAGGTAACGGAGATACTTCGAGCCCGCTTCCACATTGCGGTCTTCGTCCTTGTCGATGCCCAGGATGTTGACCGACTTGTCGGCCGCGGTCGACGGCAGCAATTGCATGATGCCCACCGCGCCACGCCGGCTCCGCAAGGATTGGTCGAACTGCGACTCCTGGTAGCCCTGCGCCATCAGCATCAGGTAGTCGAAGGAATAGGTTCCGCCGTGCTTGCGGAAAATCCCGACAAGATCCTTGAATTTTTCGACATCCGCCGACGCATAAGCGCGCTTCAGCATCTTGTCGCTCTTGTAGTAGGAATTCCGGACGATGTTGCCGAATGTCGTGCCGACCCGATGTGTCTTGACGAAATCGTTGAGCACGGATTTGAGCTTGGGACTGTCCTTGCGGAGCGCCCAGGCAATCTGATCATGCTCGGACACGACGATGTCGGCGCGTACGGCGATATCGGTAAAAACCTTCGCCCAGATACTGGCCTTGTGCATATCGACGACAGTCCAGCTCAAAAGGCCAGCATTGACCATCTCGAGCAGATCCTCATCCTCGAGGTTCTCGTCGATCGGCTTGATCTGGATCGGTTTGCGGCCGTTCTTTTCGAAATCCGCATTCAAGGCCGTCAGATGCTCGTAGTAGCTGCTGGAGCGCCGGACCGAAATCTCTTGGCCCGCGAGGTCGGCTATGGACGCGATGACAGGAGCAGCGGGGCCGGTGACAAGCACTTCGCTCGCCTCGCCAAACAGCGGTTCTGTGAAATCCACTTCTGACTGGCGTGCCTCGGTGACGGTCAGATTTGCCATGACGATATCGCCGAGCCCCTCCTCAAGTGCTGGCAAAAGACGCTCGCGCGGCAAGGGAATGAAGGCGACGCGGATCTTGTCGACCTCTTTCTTCTTGCCCTTGTTGAGCTCCTGCTCCAGCGCCAGGCCAAACTCGACGGCGGTTCCAAGCTGTTGCCCCCGGTCGATAAAATAGATGGTCTTGCTGAACGGTACGATGATCCGCACGACCCGCCGCTGGGCCATGCCGTCAAAATCGTCGAGATGCCTGGAGATGAGTGAAGGCGCCGCAGGGGCGATTGACTGCGCAAGGCTGGCCGACGTCGCCGCCAGCATGCCGGTCAAAATACATAGCGCAGCGACGAGCAACGTCTTCATGTCGCGCGCCCACACAGTCAGCCCACCACGCATACCCGCCTCATCGCGACCACGGATCAATTGCCGAATTGAGAATTGTACCGGCTGTAAAATCCAGCCTTGAGAGCACTGCCCAGGTGCCCAATCCCCCATCAGAATTGCCGGCCCGGTAGGCCGGCAAAGAAATGCCGTTGCCGGCACCCGTAAACCGCTGGCTGGTTGCCCTGAAAGGCGCCCATCCGCAACCCAATTACAGCGGCTGCCCCATGGCGCCGATAGTGCCGTGCTTCGTGGCGGCTTCAGCACAAGTGCCTTCCTAGCCAACCTGCCTCTGAGCCGGGCGTTTGACGAACTCGATGTCGATCTCCCGCCCGCTCATTGCGATCAAAACGGGATTTCGTCGTCGAGATCGCGCGACGAACCGCCGCCCTGGCCGCCACTGCGGCCACCGCCACCGCCCGAGCCGCCGCGACCGCCGCCGTAGCTGTCGGTCGGGCTCGACTGGCCGAAATCGGAACCACCGCGACCACCGCCGCCGCCATAGCCACCACCGCCGCCTTGGCCGCCGCCATAACCGACCTGGCCACCACCACCGCCGCCGCTATAGCCGGCGTCACCACCTTGGCCGCGCGCGTCGAGCATCTGCAACTCGCCGCGGAACTTCTGCAGCACGATCTCGGTGCTGTAACGCTCGACGCCGTCCTTCTCCCATTTGCGGGTCTGCAGCTGGCCTTCGATGTAAACCTTCATGCCCTTCTTGAGGTACTGCTCGGCGACCTTGGCGAGGTTGTCATTGAAGATGACGACCTGATGCCACTCGGTTTTTTCCTTGCGCTCGCCCGAATTCTTGTCGCGCCAGCTTTCCGATGTCGCGATGCGCAGGTTGACCACCGGCTCGCCGGAATTGAGCCGGCGGATTTCAGGATCCGCACCCAGATTGCCGACCAGAATGACCTTGTTGACGCTACCTGCCATGACACCGCTCCGCGCTCGTCCGAAACCAATTCCAAGAAAATGTGAGGGCGCACATTAGCCCATCGTCCACCTGCATGCGCCCCCGCCGGCGGAAAAGCACATGCTGTCCACAAATAGTTTTGTTCCTTTTTTGTTCTATAGGCAATGATGCGAATTGGCAAGAGGCTCCTGACAACCAACCCAACGCCGAAGCGACAAGCTTAGGGCCTTAGCCTCGTCCGTCTGCGTCCTGCCCTAGTCGGGCCGTCTCTTATCACCCGCCTTCGTGGAAACTCCGTGGCCGGTATCTGTCTGGCCCTGGGCAAGCCCATTGGCCAGTTTCGCAACCCATCAGTATCAAAAGGGCCGCCGAAGCAGCCCTTTCTTTTTTTCTGGTCGACCGGTTCTTATCGCCGCGCATCCAGCAGGGCGTTGATTTTGCTGAGCTGCTCATTCGTCAGTTCAGCAAGCTTGAAATCTGCCGCCAATCGGGCTTCCGCGTCATCCAGAGCTTGCTCCTGGGCGGCAGGGTCATGAAGGGTCAATGCTGCTTCGCGGCTCTTTTCATAGGTAGCAATCTTGCCGACTGCCGAATTTGGATTGGCATGCGCGCGCGCGGTGGCAGATGCATGAGCCGCATTCAACGCTCCCAGCGAATTGGCGTCAGAGTCATCTTCCGATACAGCGGCAGTTGTTTCGCGAGAGACGGATTTGCCATGCGCATCCGACTTGCCATGATCTGCCGACGCGTGACCGGAGCCGCCATTGTCGTGCCCACCGCCGTTGCCATTACCTCCGTCTTTGGCTTGGGCACTACCAATCAAGCTAAAGCCATCGACATGGCCTAGCGATGCGCTGCCAGCTACCAAACCGAGGCAAGCCAACGCGGCGAAATGGTTTTTCAATTTCATCGTGGTCGTTCCTGCAAGGCCCCCACCAGATGAGATCATGCCCTTTTGAGGCCGTTATGTGGCAACGACTTGAACCCGCATCCTTCAGCTTGTGAGGGCTGGCGAACTGCGTGGAGCCCTTTCCATCTGTTGGCAGTGTCCTCGCAAATAGCGCGCAAGCTGGCGGCGCAAGGGGACTTGTCAGCAGGAAATCGCGGTACAATTCCCCGTCGGCGCAAAAAATGGCCCCGCCGCTCCCAGGAGCGCACGGGGCCTGTTGTCGGGTTATACCCTTGACTGCCGGGAGTGGTTTACCGGCTTGCTCTCTCGGATGCTTCGTGGCTCACAGCCAACGATCCGACCAATGGTTTCAAATTGTAGGGGGATCAACGGGTCGCGGTTTGCGAGCGCTTTTCACTAGGGGAAAGCCAGGCACCTGCGCCTGCTGCGGTTCCGGCTTGTTAGCGGAACCCTTTGGGACTGTCCGGTGGAGTCATGCCTAGCTCCTGCGTCAGTTGCGCCATTTGTGCGCCTGCTGCTCAACTCGCGTGTCTGCGGCGTCTCGCAGACCGACCGTAGCATGGTGAGGAGCCCTCAAGGGAGGCTCGGCCTCAGGCGACTTCAGGAGTTTGCATCCCTGATTCGGCCACGTCAACTACAATTGTTAGAGGGGAAAAAATGTGATCGGAGAGCCGAATCCAGAGCCTGGGTTCAACCAACGCTCCTGCCATAGCGTTGTCAGGATGTCGTTCGGTCTTTGTTCTTTTCACTTGCCCCTGCCCGCCAAAGGCGCTTAAACGCATTTGGTTGCGACGCCTCTCGACCGGGCGGCGAAAATACCTACATGAGGGGATGGTCGGGCAAACCCGCCACTCCGAGCAATTCCAGATTTGAGGCGGCGGCGCGGCAATGGCCGATCACAAGTACATTTCCATTCGCGGTGCGCGCGAACACAATCTCAAGAACATCGATCTCGACCTGCCACGCGACAGGCTGATCGTCATGACCGGCCTGTCGGGCTCGGGCAAATCCTCGCTCGCCTTCGACACCATCTATGCCGAGGGCCAGCGCCGTTATGTCGAGAGCCTGTCGGCCTATGCCCGCCAGTTCCTCGAGATGATGCAGAAGCCCGACGTCGACCAGATCGACGGCCTGTCGCCGGCGATCTCGATCGAGCAGAAGACGACCTCGAAGAACCCGCGCTCGACGGTCGGCACGGTCACCGAGATCTACGACTATATGCGCCTTTTGTTTGCGCGTGTCGGCGTGCCCTACTCGCCGGCCACCGGCCTGCCGATCGAGAGCCAGACGGTTTCGCAGATGGTCGACCGCGTGCTGGCGCTCGACGAAGGCACCCGCCTGTTCATCCTGGCGCCCATCGTTCGTGGCCGTAAGGGCGAATACAAAAAGGAACTCGCCGAGCTCCAGAAGAAGGGCTTTCAGCGCGTCAAGATCGACGGCGCCTTCTACGAGATCGGCGAAGCGCCGGTGCTCGACAAGAAATACAAGCATGACATCGACGTCGTCGTCGACCGTATCGTCGTGCGGCCCGACCTGGCCACCCGCCTCGCCGATTCGATGGAAACCGCGCTCAAGCTCGCCGAGGGCCTGGCCGTCGCCGAATTCGCCGACAAGCCGCTGGACGCCAGCCAGACCGGCGCGGATGCGGTCAACAAATCGGCGAATGAAACCCACGAACGCATTCTTTTTTCGGAAAAATTCGCCTGTCCGGTGTCGGGTTTCACCATCCCCGAGATCGAACCCCGGCTGTTCTCCTTCAACAATCCGTTCGGCGCCTGCCCGGCCTGCGATGGCCTTGGCAATCAACGCGCCATCGACCCGGCGCTGATCGTTCCGGAAGACCACGTGTCGCTGCGTGAGGGCGCTGTCGCCCCTTGGGCCAAGTCGACCTCGCCCTATTACAGCCAGACGCTGGAAGCGCTCGGCAAGGTCTATGGCTTCAAGATCGGCGACCGCTGGCGTGATCTGACGCTGGAGGCGCAGGAAGCGATCCTGCACGGCACCGGCGCGAAGGAAATCACCTTCAACTATGACGACGGCCTGCGCTCCTACAAGACGACCAAGACCTTCGAGGGCGTCATCCCCAATCTCCAGCGCCGCTGGAAAGAGACCGAATCCGCCTGGATGCGCGAGGAGATCGAGCGCTTCATGTCGGCCACGCCCTGCCCTGCCTGCAATGGCTATCGGCTCAAGCCTGAATCGCTGGCGGTCAAGATCGCGGGAAAACACATCGGCGAAGTCACCGAGCAGTCGATCCGCAAGGCCAATGCCTGGTTCGAGCAACTGCCCGCTTCCCTCAACGACAAGCAGAACGAGATCGCCGTTCGTGTCCTCAAGGAGATCCGCGAGCGGCTGCGCTTCCTCAACGATGTCGGGCTCGAATATCTGACGCTGTCGCGCAATTCCGGCACGCTATCGGGCGGCGAAAGCCAGCGCATCCGCCTGGCGTCGCAGATCGGCTCCGGCCTCACCGGCGTGCTTTACGTGCTCGACGAACCGTCGATCGGCCTGCACCAGCGCGACAACGCCCGCCTGCTCGACACGTTGCGCCACCTCCGGGACATCGGCAACACCGTCATCGTCGTCGAGCATGACGAGGACGCGATCCTGACGGCTGACTATGTCGTCGACATGGGCCCGGCCGCCGGCATCCATGGCGGCAGCATCATCGCCGAAGGCACGCCGCAGCAGGTCATGGCCAATCCGAACTCGATCACCGGCAAGTATCTGTCGGGCGAACTCGAGATCGCCATGCCGGCCGTGCGGCGCGAACTGAAGAAGAACCGGCGCATCAAGGTCGTCGGCGCGCGCGGCAACAATCTGAAGGGCGTCACCGCCGAAATCCCATTGGGCACCTTCACCGCCGTCACCGGCGTGTCGGGCGGCGGCAAGTCGACCTTCCTGATCGAGACGCTGTTCAAGGCGGCGTCGCGCCGCATCATGGGTTCGCGCGAGCATCCGGCCGAGCACGATCGCATTGAGGGCCTCGAATTCCTCGACAAGGTCATCGACATCGACCAGTCGCCGATCGGCCGCACGCCGCGCTCCAATCCCGCCACATACACCGGTGCCTTCACGCCGATCCGCGACTGGTTCGCCGGTCTGCCGGAGTCCAAGGCGCGCGGCTACCAGCCCGGCCGCTTCTCGTTCAACGTCAAGGGCGGCCGCTGCGAGGCCTGCCAGGGTGACGGCGTCATCAAGATCGAGATGCACTTCCTGCCCGACGTCTACGTCACCTGCGACGTCTGCCACGGCAAGCGCTACAACCGCGAAACGCTCGACGTGCTGTTCAAGGGCAAGTCGATCGCCGACGTGCTCGACATGACGGTCGAGGAAGGCGTCGAGTTCTTCGCCGCCGTGCCCGTCGTGCGCGACAAGCTGATGACGCTCAACCAGGTCGGCCTCGGCTACATCCACATCGGCCAGCAGGCCAACACGCTGTCGGGCGGCGAGGCCCAGCGCATCAAGCTGGCCAAGGAGCTGTCGCGCAAGGCCACCGGCAAGACGCTCTACATCCTCGACGAGCCGACCACCGGCCTGCACTTCCACGACATCGCCAAGCTTCTCGAAGTGCTGCACGAGCTGGTCGACCAGGGCAACACGGTGGTGGTCATCGAGCACAATCTCGAGGTCATCAAGACCGCCGACTGGGTTCTCGACCTCGGCCCCGAGGGCGGCGACGGCGGTGGCGAACTTGTCGCAAGTGGCCGACCAGAAGACATCGTCGCCGAACCGCGCAGCTATACCGGCCAGTTCCTCAAGGAGTTGCTGGAGCGCCGCCCGGGGGGCAGGAAACGCGAGGCGGCGGAGTAGCGCTGTGAACTCGGCAAGCGAAGCTGAAACCAAATCGCTTGCCGACATTCCCGGCATAACGGATCTCATCCAGTGGTTCGGGCATATGCCACGCTTCCACGATGCCGAGCTTTTGAATGTAGAGTTGCGAACCGCCCAGCCCGGTCGCCTCAGGATTCATGCCTTTCGCATGACTGACGCCGTAGACGACAAAGGCCACTTCGTGCTCGACCGACACGTTCTGGTGACTGTGACTCTGGACGCAGTCACCGAGGTCAGCCTCGTCGACGCCAACCTACAGGGCATCATAGGCGACATGGTGATCTCGGAAGTGCCCGATGGTTTCCGCATAAAGTGGGATGCTGCCTATGGCGTGAACGGCAGTATCGTTGCGGGAAAGCTGCGGTTCGACCTCGAAGATTGGCCTGTCAAAGCCTGACTTTTCCTCAGTCAGGCGATTCATCGGCACCGACATCGCTGAACGGCGCTTCGCACCATTTCGAACATTATGCTCGCAAAAATTGCGTGATCTGGGGCGCCATGCCTCATACGGTGCGCGGGCGCCACGGCTCGTGCTCGTGCGCGAGCCAGACCAGTTCGGGGTCGAGAGCGAGCACCCGCAGCTGGCCTTCGCTGCGCGGCTCGTCAAGCTCGCCGAACCAAACCGCCACGTCGCCGCCAATGACGACCGGGCGCCCACCAGTCTCGACCACGACGACCTGCATGCCGGCTGTGTGGCCCGGCGCCGGGACGAGCCGGAGCCCGGGAAGCAGCTCGAATTCGCCGTCGACCAGCACATACCGCACGCCGGGCGCATCGACCCACTCGCGCATGGGGTATTCGTTCTCGTCGCTGTGCGCGTCTTCGAGCTCACGACGCTGGACGTAGATCGGCTTGCCGGCGAAGAGGTGGTTGCCGCCGCAATGGTCGGCGTGCAGGTGTGTGTTGACGACGATGTCGATGCTGGCGAGGTCGAAGTCCTGCTTGCTCAGCGGATAGAGACAGGGATCGAAGGCGGCCACCGCCGCCGGGTGCAGCTCCGTCATGCCGGTATCGACCAGTATGCGCGCATCGGGATGGTTGATGACGTGCACGTAGACTGGCATCCGCTCGCCCTCGACGTTCAAATCGGCAACGAGGATTGGCGTGATGGTGATTGAGGCGTAGGCGTTCATCTTCCCATCTCCTTCAACATCTTGCACGCTGCCTCGCATGTCCCCAATGAAGTGACGGAAGAGTGAGGGGCTTGGCTCAAACGCCATATGGTCGACGCAGCCGTGCGGGGCTGATTCATTCCGAACGGGTCGGCGATGCCACTTGCTTTGCCCATGCCGGCGCAGCCATTATGGTTGCATAATGCAACTGGTTTCAAAGTAAGTTAACTGATCTCGTTCTGCAATCGGTTTTTGGAGTGCGCATGAACGACGCACGTGGCTGAACACGATCGAATTGCCTCTTCAGTTGAGCCGCGAACGGAAACGGCACGGCTCCACAGCTGAAGGCGAGCCTTGCGCTGCCGGTCACCCCGCAAACCGGCCTGTATCGGCACGGCTTGAAAACAGCCACCAGCCATAAGCCGCGATGATGCCGGGGATCAGCAGCTCGCGGATCTCCGACAGCTCGTAGCCATCCATCATGCGGTGCCCGCCAAAGACGAAAACGAGCTGGGAAACAGGCAGCAGGATCGCCATCATCAGCCCGGCCACGCGGAGGGTTGGCCGCTCATGCCTCAGTTCCGCGGCCAGCAGCATGGCGATCAGCAGTCCCATGAAGAACCAGACCTGATAGGGAACGACGTTCCATTCCTCGTAGAGAAAGCCGGTCAACGGCAGGCTCGCCAGCGCGAGCAGCTTGGGTGGAACGAACCGCTCCACCTGCGCCCACAAACCGCTGACCCTTGCGGGCCAGAACGCTGGCAAAGCGACGAAAAACAGGAACGCGGCCGAATAATAGGCGGCTTCGAATTTGTAGGTCGCAAAATTGTGCAGGTTCGTCTCGTCCTGGGCGTTGCCTTCGAACATCGGCCCGGCCGACCAGCCGATCCAGTGCTGGCCCCACGACATTTCCTCCATGAGAATGAGGAACGTGACGACAAACATCGCCGCGAAAATCAGCGGCACGGGCAGGCCGAATACCCGCGTCCGGTCGCGGCGCGCGCGCCATCCGGCAGCACCGAGGCCAGCAAGCGCGATCAGGAACACCAGCTCGGTCAGATTGCTGACCGACTGCCCTTCGCGCACCGTCTCGAGCAGTATCTGCGGTGCCAGAACCACGCTTGCAGTGGTCAGCAGCAAGAGGCCGGCCATCACATACGCCACACCGAGCAATGCCGATCGGTTTTCAAACGGGCGCGCGTTCGATGGGGGCGGCCGCAAGCCAAGGACAAGCAGGCAGGCGGCAACGAAAGACACGATGGGCCTGACCAAGCCAAAGATTGACCAGTCCACCCTGTCTTTTTCGAGCAGATCACGATCATGGATGGCAGCATCGTATGTCACCAGGCACAGGAGAGTGACGAGCGCGGTACCGAGAAGGCCAAGCCGCCTCGGCAATGACACAGTTGGTGCGTGCTTGTGCGAAGTCATTTGTGCGGAGGTGGACACTGTTGTTATCCTTTACGTTCGGAACGCTTGAGGCGAATACTTAGTCACAAGCGCAGAATAAAACGTAAAACTTCAAGCAAGCTTTTGAAGCGCCGACAGCGATGGGCGCGACCGCGCATTCGGGAATGCGGAAATTTTTGTCAGTATGATTGTGCCCAGGCGCAACTGCATCTGTGACCTTGATTGCGACTTCGGCTAGTAATGGCCGACATTGGACCACGTATTCGTAGGGCCACGTATTCGTAGGGATTGTAGCAATGACCGGAAAAATCCGTGCAGGCATGGGCGGCTGGACGTTCGAGCCTTGGGAAGGCACGTTCTATCCCGAAAAGCTGTCCAAGGCGAAGCAGCTGCAGTTCGCCACCCAGCAGGTGCCGACCATCGAGGTCAATGGCACCTATTATTCTTCCTTCAAGGAACCGACCTTCCTGAAATGGGCGAATGAGGCCCCCGACGGCTTTGTTTATGCGCTGAAGGGCAACCGCTTTGTCACCAACCGCCGCGTGCTCGGCGAGGCCGGCGAGTCGATGACGCGGTTTTTGGGGTCTGGTGTGGCAGCTCTGGGCGAAAAGCTCGGGCCAATCCTGTGGCAGTTCGCGCCGACCAAGAAGTTCGACGAAGACGATTTCGGCGCCTTCCTCAAGCTTCTGCCGGAAAAGCAGGATGGCGTGAAACTGCGCCATGCGGTCGAGGTCCGGCACGACTCCTTCGTCGTGCCGGAATTCGCGGCACTGGCCAGGAAACATGATGTCGCCATCGTCTATGCCGACCACGCCAAATATCCGGCGATCGCTGATGTGACGGGCGATTTCGTCTATGCGCGGCTGCAAACCGGCAGCGACGACAATCACGATTGCTACACGCCGAAGGGCCTCGACGAATGGACCGCGCGCGCAAGAACCTGGTCTGCCGGCGGCGTGCCAGCCGACCTGCCCCGCGCCGATCCCAAGACCGAGGCACCGGTCAAGCCGCGCGACGTGTTTGTCTACTTCATCACCGAAGGCAAGGTCCGCGCGCCGTTCGGCGCCATGGCATTCATGAAGCGGATCAACGGTTAGGGCCTTGTTCGCCCTGTCAGGCTCCGGCGCTGCGCCCGGAGCCTGACGTCAGCGCATCCCATGCCGCCATCGCACCGTCTGCCACCGCAAGCAGCGCTTCGCGCGAGGCCCCGTCCCGCGCCTGCACCGACATGCCCTGCTGGACGGCGAGATAGAAAGCGGCAATCGCGTCGCAATCGACTGTCTCAGGCAACTCGCCCTGCTCCACCGCCAGTTTCAGCCGGCTTGCCAGGTCGCGCGCGCTCGACAGGCGGCGATCGCTGAGATCGCGGAACACCTCGGCATTGGTTTCGCTGACATTGAGCGCGCCCAGGACGATCAGGCAGCCCTTGGGATCGCCAGGTTCGCTGAAGGCTTTTGCCGAGGCGCGCAGGAAATCCGCCACCGCATCCCTCACACGGCCATGACGGTCGAAGGCGCCCCAGATGCCGCTCCCCTCCGTTGCGCCATAGAGATCGACAGCCTCGCGAAACAGCGCTTCCTTGCAGCCGAAGGCAGCATAAAGGCTGGGCGAATTGATGCCCATTGCGGTCTTCAGGTCCGACAGCGACGCGCCGTCATAACCCTTTTGCCAGAACACCCGCATCGCCTGGCGCAAGGCAGCGTCGCGGTCAAAACTGCGTGGCCGTCCCTTCTGAGACATCGAAAACCTTTCTGTTATGATCGATACATAAAGACCTTGACCACATTCGGCAAGAGTGCCATCTATTTTGTATCGACCAATACAGAAAGATCAAATCATGCCCTCCTCGCACCTCAATACGACTGAACTCGCCGGCAAGGTCGCACTGGTCACCGGCGGCAGCCGCGGCATCGGCGCCGCCATTGCGGTACAGCTCGCCCTCGCCGGCGCCGACGTTGCCCTGACTTATGTGCGTTCGGCGGAAAAGGCCGAGGCCGTCGTCAAGCAGATCGAGGCCCTCGCCCGTCGCGGCTTGGCGATCCAGGCCGACAATGCCGATGCGGCGGCTGTCGAGGCCGCGGTCGCCAGCACCGTCGCGGCGTTCGGGCGTCTCGACATCCTCGTCAACAGCGCCGGCATCTGGCATGCCGGCACCATCGACACGGTGACGCTGGAACAGCTCGACGAAACCATGGCGGTCAATTTCCGTGCGCCATTCATCGCCTCGAAAGCGGCGGCCAACGTCATGCCGGAAGGCGGCCGGATCATCTCCATCGGCAGCAATCTCGCCGATCGTGTGCCGTTCGAAGGCATCAGCCTCTATTCGGCCAGCAAGGCCGCACTGGTCGGCCTGACCAAGGGGCTGGCGCGCGATCTGGGGCCGCGCGGTATCACGGTCAATGTCGTCCACCCCGGCTCGACCGAAACCGACATGAACCCGGCAGAAGGCGATGTCGCCGACTACCAGCGCAGCCTGATGGCCATCCCAAAATTCGGCTCGCCTGGCGACATTGCTGGCCTTGTGACATGGCTTGCCGGTCCGCAGAGCCGCTTTGTGACAGGTGCTGTACTGACAATCGACGGTGGCACCAACGCCTGATTGCCGAACCCTTTCCACGCGCTGCGGTTCGTGGCGCGTGGAGAGGTTTTCTACGTTAGCAAATTCCTCAACGCCTTTGGGCTCCTAATTTTCACCGTCTCATTCCTTCGCACCCCCCTCTGGCCTGCCGGCCATCTCCCCCTCAAGGGGGGAGATTAGTCACGTCCGCGACGGTGCTCATCCTGCGAGTTCGTAGGGAACAAGCCTTGCAAAGTTGGTGATTAGCTGGGGCGTCGATGGCGGCGTGATCTCCCCCCTTGAGGGGGAGATGGCCGGCAGGCCAGTGGGGGGTGCGAAGGATTACGACCTGCAGGATTTGCCTTGCAAGGCACGAGCGACTGTCACCCCTTGTCAGCAACCATCGTGGATAGCCGCCCCCGTTTTTCCACGCCCTCTCCACCTCCCGTATCATCACCTCGCGATCTTCCACGGGACCCCGGTGCGCACCGGGCAGCGGGGGGGGGGAAGCGCCGGTGCCGGGCTGGCGGGAGGTCGGATCTCCTGCTGGGTGATGAGCCCCCAAGCCCGGGCCTTGCGGCGGCTGGCGGCGCGAAAGCGTTGAGGCGACTGAGCGGGGCAAGAACACCGGGCGGGGCGCGAACGTCGCGCCACATACATAAACTTAGGAAGGCACGGCCTCGCGCCCCGCTTCCCGAACTACCTCCTGCAAGGGAGTGCTCTTTGACAAAGGCCAGGCGCGAAAGCGAGCGTGGCGGTGAATAAGCTTGGCACCTGCGCTGGCGTCGTCATCCCGGCCGAGCGCAGCGAGAGCCGGGACCTATTGGCTAGCAAATCGTCAAGCGCGGCCGGGTCCTTGCCTTGGCGGTCTTCATGACCGGAACCGTGAAATGAGAACCCGGCCGCGCTGATCAATAGGTCCCGGCTCTCGCTGCGCTCGGCCGGGATGACGGCCGCTAATGCGAAGCTCGATTCTCACCGAATCGCTTGCAGTCTTACCCGCCCAACTCCCCCAACACCTCCCGCAGTGCCAGCGGCAGGTCTTCGGCGATCAGTCCGGGCCCAAAACGTCGTGCCGCTTCGGCATGCATCCACACCGCAGCGCATGCGGCCTCGAATGGCGGCATGGCTTGAGCAATGAGGGCTGCAACGATGCCCGACAGCACGTCGCCCGACCCGGCGGTCGCCAGGAGCGGCGTGCCGTTGGTGTTGATCGCCGCGCGCCCGTCCGCGGCAGCGATCACCGTATCCGGGCCCTTGTAGATGACAGTCGCATTGGCGCTTTGTGCCGCCGCCCGAGCGCGTTGCAGCTTCGACAGCTTGCCGTCTGCCGCAATATCGGCAAACAGCCGGCCGAACTCGCCATGATGCGGCGTCAGCACGAGTGTCGGCCCAGTCGCCCGTTTCGCCGCCTCGAAAAACGCCGCGCGCTGATGCGACAGCGAGGTGATGCCGTCGGCATCGAGCACCAGCGCGCCAAACCGCCTGTCGGCGACTGACATCAGCTCGAGCGCGAAGCGGCCGACCTCCGGCTCGGGCCCAAGGCCGGGACCATAGACCAGCACCTCCGGCTTGCGCGCGCCGAGAAAAGCCAGTGCGTCCGCAAGCGTGTCCGAGCGCCTCAGGATGATCGAGGTCAGATGCGCGGCGTTGGTGGCCAAAGCCGCGCCCGGCGACAAAACCGTTACCGCGCCTGCTCCCGCGCGCGCCGCAGCCATCGCCGACAGGCGTGCAGCACCGGTCGCAGCCAAGCCGCCGGAAAAGACACCGACATGGCCGCGGCTGTATTTGTGAGCGTCGTTGGCGGGTGAGGGAAACAATGGCAGCCACCATGCCGGATCGTTCTCGAAGCAACGCGTGCTTGTGGCGACAACGGTGGCATCCGAGATGCCGATATCGGCAACGACGGTCTCGCCGCAATGCGCCCGGCTGGGAAACAGCAGGTGCCCCGGCTTCTTGCGGGCAAAGGTCACTGTCAGGGCCGCCGTGAAGGCACCGCCCAACACCTCGCCTGTGTCACCCGACACGCCCGACGGCAGGTCAACCGCGACGACAGGCACGCTCGCCTCGACCGTCCGCGCGATCGCGGAAAGAACCTCGCCCGTCAACGGCTTGGACAAGCCGGCACCGTAGAGCGCGTCGACCACCATTGAACCTGATGTGGGTGCGAAAGCCGCCAGTGGCCGAACCTCGACCGGGCATTCGGCGGCGGCAAGGGCCGCATCGCTGCCGACGCGCGGGCTGGCGGTTGCGAAAAGCCTGACATCGACGCCGCTTTGGGCAAGCAGGCGCGCGACGACATAACCGTCGCCGCCATTATTGCCCGGCCCGCACAGCACATGCACCGCCTGTGCGCCGGCAAACCGCGCAAGGATGACATCGGCAATGGCGCGCCCTGCCCGGCGCATCAGGCCGATGCCGTCGACCGGCCCTGCGGCGATCGTCAACCGGTCGGCTTCGCTCATCTCGCTTGAGGTCAGCAGTTCAAATGCCATGGCGGTCATCCCGGATCGGTTCTGACAATGGCTTGAGAGTTAGCACGCCGCCGCATCCTGCCCAAACGCCAATGCGGGTGACCGGCCGCGTACAAATCATGAGCATGTTGCTGCTTTTTTGTGCATCTGAGCAAAGCATGGAGCGATGAAATTTTGGGCGCATCTCGACCAACCGGCTGAAATCGGTTCCAATCCCCAGGTCTTTGGCTGCCATGCAGACAAACCGAACAAAGTCGCCGCAGCCACTCGACTTGGCACGCTTCGTGCTTGAAAGATGCGCGAGTGGGTGCATCACCCCTGAGTTACGCCAGTGGAGGCCATATTCGCATGAAAAAGATCGAAGCGATCATCAAGCCGTTCAAGCTCGACGAAGTGAAGGAAGCGCTCCAGGAAGCTGGCTTGCAAGGCATTACCGTCACCGAAGCCAAGGGTTTTGGCCGCCAGAAGGGCCATACCGAGCTTTACCGCGGCGCCGAATACGTCGTCGATTTTCTGCCCAAGGTGAAGATCGAAGTCGTGCTCGGCGACGAATCGGTCGAAGCGGCCATCGAGGCGATCCGCAAGGCGGCCCAGACCGGCCGCATCGGCGACGGCAAGATTTTTGTCTCCAACATCGAGGAAGTCGTGCGCATCCGCACCGGCGAGACCGGTATCGACGCCATCTGACCTCGAAACAGCCCATTCTCGTTCAAACGTCATCACACAGGGAAACATCATGACGACAGCCAAAGACATCATGAAGCAGATCAAGGACAACGACGTGAAGTTCGTTGACCTGCGCTTCACCGATCCGAAGGGCAAGCTCCATCACGTCACCATGGACATCGCCGAAGTCGAAGAAGAGATGTTCGCCGACGGCGTCATGTTCGACGGTTCGTCGATCATCGGCTGGAAGGCCATCAACGAGTCCGACATGGTGCTGATGCCCGACATGGACACGGTCCACATGGACCCGTTCTTCGCCCAGTCGACCATGGTCATCCTGTGCGACATTCTCGACCCGGTTTCGGGCGAGGCCTACAACCGCGATCCGCGCGGCATCGCCAAGAAAGCCGAGGCCTATCTCAAGGCCGAAGGCATCGGCGACACCATCTTCGTCGGCCCGGAAGCCGAATTCTTCGTCTTCGACGACGTCAAGTACAAGGCCGACCCCTACAACACCAGCTTCAAACTCGACTCGACCGAACTGCCGTCCAACGACGACACCGACTACGAGACCGGCAACCTTGGCCACCGTCCGCGCGTCAAGGGCGGCTATTTCCCGGTGCCGCCGATCGACAGCTGCCAGGACATGCGCTCGGAAATGCTGACCGTGCTGTCCGAGATGGGCGTGCGCGTCGAAAAGCACCACCACGAGGTGGCGGCTGCCCAGCACGAGCTTGGCATCAAGTTCGACACGCTGGTCCGCAACGCCGACAAGATGCTGATCTACAAGTATGTCGTGCACCAGGTCGCCAATGCCTATGGCAAGACGGCCACCTTCATGCCGAAGCCGATCTTCGGTGACAACGGCTCGGGCATGCATGTCCATATGTCGATCTGGAAGAACGGCAAGCCGACCTTCGCCGGCAACGAATACGCAGGCCTTTCGGAAAGCTGCCTCTATTTCATCGGCGGCGTCATCAAGCACGCCAAGGCAGTCAACGCCTTCACCAACCCGCTGACCAACTCCTACAAGCGTCTGGTGCCGGGTTATGAGGCTCCGGTGCTGCTCGCCTATTCGGCCCGCAACCGTTCGGCCTCCTGCCGCATTCCGTTCGGCAACTCGCCGAAGGCCAAGCGCGTCGAGGTCCGCTTCCCCGATCCGGGCGCAAACCCCTATCTCTGCTTTGCCGCGCTTCTGATGGCCGGCCTCGACGGCATCAAGAACAAGATCCACCCCGGCCAGCCGATGGACAAGGATCTCTACGACCTGCCGGCCAAGGAGCTGAAGAAGATCCCGACCGTCTGCGGCAGCTTGCGCGAAGCGCTCCAGAGCCTCGACAAGGACCGTGGTTTCCTCAAGGCCGGCGGCGTCTTCGACGACGACCAGATCGACTCGTTCATCGAACTGAAGATGGCCGAGGTCATGCGCCTCGAAATGACCCCGCACCCGGTCGAATACGACATGTATTACTCGGTCTGAACCAGATCGTTTCAGGTAGAAAGGAACCCCGGCGAAAGCCGGGGTTTTGATTTTCTACGCACAATTGTGCGAAGGGCTAAGGCATGATTGCGAATCTCTCCGCAGCTTTGAAATGCGTGGCAGCCTGCTAGGAAAAACCGATGATCTCTAGATGTAGCGTCTGTGGCGCCAACGAATTCTGCCACGGGCATGTGCTTTGGCAAGGCTTGATCGCCGAATGGGAACTTGGCCCGACCGAGGTCGAGTATATCGACAGACAGCAGGGCACGTCATGCCAGAGCTGCGGGACGCAGCTTCGCGCCATCGCCCTGGTACAGGCCATTCAATCATACCTGCAGACGACTATGCCGTTGAACCAGATCGTAGCCGACAGACGATACCAAGGCGTCCGAATCCTGGACCTCAACGGATGCCTGGTAGTCTCGGACATGCTGGCAGCACTCCCCGGCTATGTGCGTGCCGATTATCCCGCGGTCGACATGACGGCGATGCCATATCAAGACGCGTCATTCGACATCGTCGTGCATTCGGACACGTTGGAACACATTCCTCACCCAGTCACAGCCCTCAAAGAATGCCTGCGTGTCGTCACCGACATCGGAGCTGTCTTCTTCACCATTCCAATTATTGTTGGGCGCCTCTCGCGCAGTCGCGACGGACTGCCCAAGAGCTTCCACGGCAGCAGTGCAAACAACGCCGACGACTATGTCGTTCACACCGAGTTCGGTGCGGACTTCTGGACCTATGCGTTTCAAGCCGGCGCGCAATCCGTATCGATCTGCTCTGCCGAGTTTCCGGCAGCGCAGGCAATCACACTTAAGAAATCGCCGGTGGCGGGCGAGCCCCCATCATTCGAGGCGCGGCAGGGCGCGGCGGATATAGGCAAGAATTTCACTGCCTGGGATGCGCTGCGCCGGCGTCTTGGGCTGCAACGCTTCGGATAGACGCGGCAAACAGGCTGCGTTCGCACGCCGCGCGACAGCAGGTTCGCATACGGTAACAAAAATCCCGACGTTTGCCGGGATTTTTGTTACCGCGCCCAAGAAGGACTTTTCAAAAGAAGTGTCGCGGCCGGCGTTTCGAACGCCGGTCGTGTTGGAAAAAGTCAGGCGGCCGCCTTCTTCTCGAAGCTGGTGGGCACCTCTGCGATCGTCTTCAGGATCTGCGAGGCGATCAGGTAGGGGTCGCCCTGCGAGTTCGGGCGGCGGTCTTCGAGATAGCCGCGATAGTCGTCGCGGACAAAGCTATGCGGCACGCGTACCGATGCGCCGCGGTCGGCGACGCCCCAGGTGAAGACGTCGATTGAAGCCGTCTCGTGCTTGCCGGTCAGGCGCAGATGGTTGTCGGGTCCGTAGACCGCGATGTGATCGGCACGTGCATCGGCGAACGCCGCCATCAGCGCTTCGAAATAGGCCTTGCCGCCCTTCTCGCGCATATAGGCGGTCGAGAAATTGGCGTGCATGCCCGAGCCGTTCCAGTCGGTGTCGCCGAGCGGCTTGCAGTGATACTCGATGTCGATGCCGTATTTTTCGGTCAGGCGCTGCAGCAGGTAGCGCGCCAGCCACATCTCGTCGGCGGCCTTCTTCGAGCCCTTGCCGAAAATCTGGAATTCCCACTGGCCCTTGGCCACTTCGGCATTGATGCCTTCGTGGTTGATGCCGGCGGCGAGGCAGAGGTCGAGATGTTCCTCGACGATCTGGCGCGCGACGTCGCCAACGGCCTGATAGCCGACGCCGGTGTAGTACAGGCCCTGCGGTGCCGGGAAGCCGGTTTCGGGGAAGCCAAGCGGGCGGCCGTCCTTGTAGAAGAAATATTCCTGCTCGAAACCGAACCAGGCGCCATCATCCTCAAGCACGGTGGCGCGGGTGTTCGACGCATGCGGCGTGACACCATCCGGCATCATCACTTCGCACATCACCAGCACGCCATTGAGCCGCGCCGGATCGGGATAGACGGCGACAGGCTTCAGGACACAGTCCGAGCTCTTGCCTTCCGCCTGCATTGTCGAGCTGCCATCAAAACCCCAATAGGGAAGCTGCTCCAGCTTGGGGAATTCAGCAAATTCCTTGACCTGCGTCTTCCCGCGAAGATTGGCCACAGGAGTATATCCGTCCAGCCAAATATACTCGAGCTTGTACTTCGTCATGCTAACCTCTCAGTGTCGTGCCTGTCTGCCATTGGCGGCGTTCGTCGAAATGAGAGATGCAAGCCCCGTGCCAATTGAAAATCCCCGCAGCCGCGCCCCAAGCTGAGGGTGCGGATAACGGGGATGCTCAAAGAATAGGCAAAGCTGGACAGCAGTGCTGACGTTCTGCACAAGAGCTGGGCGGGACCCGCAAAGTGCGCGGCGAGCGTGTCAGTCCGCCTTCAGCGCCTCAAGCAGCGCCACCGCCGACAGCATGTCGCGTTTGCGGTTGGCGCGACGGGCGACGGCTTCGGAATCCTGACCCCAATGCTCGATCTGCCAGTCCTCGTCGACATGGGCAGCGGCCCAGCCCTCTTCGACTGTGATTTCGCCCATCTCGACTGCCAGCGCCAGAAGGGCTGAACCGGTCAAAGTGGTCATCAGGTGCAGTGCTGCCAGGCGCATCGGTTCGGCGCGTTGGGACAAATGGACACCAAGGGCGGCGATCGCCGCGCGCGGCTGCTCGACATGCATGACGCCTTCGGCCACGACGAAATGCGCGCCGAGCGACGCCCGCGCCCAATCGATGATCGGGTCCCATGCTTCCGATTGCCGCCCAACCAGCCGTTCCGGCTGTTCGGCGCGATAGCAAAGCAGGTCGGACGACGAGAAGCGCAAGATATCCTCGAGCACCGCCTGCGGGTCGGTGGAAACACCGTCGATGGCCGTATTGATCAGGCGCAGCACCGGCATGGTGAAGGGGTCGATGGTTTCGACCTGGGCAGCGAACTCGTCTGCCACAAGCTGTGCGGCCGCCTTGGTCGGCAGGGCAAGCACCGCCCTGCCCGGCGTGCGCACTGCCTTGCCATCGAGCTGGACCGCATGGCCTTCTTCAACTGATGCAACCGAGGCCGTTTCATAAAACCGCTTGGGCAGGTGCTTGCGCATCGTGCTCTGGGCGCGACGGATCGGATCTGGATCGGACAGCAGGTCGCTGGTTTCGAGGTCCGTTAGAATGTCTCGCATCTCTACTCCGTAACAGTCACGCGCTTGCGCGCGGGCCGGTTTACAATGATCAGCCCGGCCACGATCAGGCCAAGCGCCAGAAAAATGTTCCAGGTCAATGGCTCGCCGAGCACCAGCCGCATATCACGCCGAATGCCGGCGACAGAAGGGCAAAGCTGAAAAGCCCCGCCCCAGGATAACCCCGCATCAGCCAGCACCAGAGAATATAGGTGAACGCAATGACATAAACAGCCTGAAACAGCAGCGCGCCGGTGGCGGCTGCCGATACGTCTTGGCACCGGCCCACTTGGTCCGGCTAGTCGATAAGGGCAAGCAGCTCGCTTGGGGTGGTCAGTACCGCATGCGCGCCGGTGGCAAACAGGCCGTCGCGGTGGTGGTAGCCCCAGGAAACGCCGATAGCCTGTGCACCTGCACTCCTCGCCATCTGCATGTCATAGATGGCGTCGCCGATCACATAGGTCGAAGCCGGATCGATGCCGGTTTCGGCACAGCATTCCAGCACCATGGCCGGATGCGGCTTGGACGGGCAGTCGTCGGCGGTGCGAATGGTGACGAAATGGCGCTTAAAACCGTAGGTTTCCAGAACCCTTTGCACGCCCCGGCGCGACTTGCCGGTGACCATGCCAATCAGCACGTCGTCGCGCTTGGCCAGCGTTTCGATCAGCTCGGCAATGCCGTCATAAAGTGGCTCGCTGAAGGTCGGCAGCTGACGCGAAGCGATGAAATGCTCCTTGTAGCGCTCCGCCAGGCGCGCGCATTCGGCGTCGCGCGGGCGTTCAAGCAAAGTCGCTATGGCGAGGTCAAGCGTCAGCCCGATGATGCTCTTGGTCGCATCGGGAGTCGGCTCCGGCAGGCCGGCCTCGCGAAAAGTCGTCACCATCGAGGCGTGGATGATGTCGGCGCTGTCGACCAGCGTTCCGTCGCAATCGAACAGGACGAGCTTCAGCGATGCGGCTGAGTTGCCAGCCGTCACGCCGGCTCCCCGCTTTCGTCGTCGAAGCCAATCAGGTTCCAGCTCTGGCGCATATGCGGCGGCATTGGAGCGGTGACGTCGATGATACCCTTGTCGGGATGCGGGATGACGATGCGGCGCGCATGCAGATGCAGCTTGTTTTGCAGACCACCTGGGAACTCCCAGTTGGTGTCGTGTTCGAAATATTTGGGATCGCCGATGATCGGGCAGCCAATATAGGCAGCGTGCACGCGCAGCTGATGGGTGCGGCCGGTATATGGCTCCATTTCCAGCCAGGTCATGGTCTGGGCAGCCTGCTCGAGCACACGGTAATATGTAACCGCGTGGTCGGCGCCCTTTTCGCCATGCTTGGCGACGCGCATGCGGTCGCCGTCGGGTGTCTGTTCCTTGATCAGCCAGGTCGAGATCTTGTCTTCGCGCTTTGGCGGCGCGCCCTTGACCAGAGCCCAATAGGTCTTCTTGGTTTCACGTGCGCGGAAGGCCTCGGCGAGTTTCATCGCCGCCAGACGCGTACGCGCCACGACCAGCACGCCCGACGTGTCGCGGTCGAGGCGGTGCACAAGGCGCGGCTTCTCGCCCTTCTTGCTGCGCCAGGCCTCGAGCATGTCGTCGAGATGGCGCACGATGCCGGAGCCACCCTGTACGGCAAGGCCAGCAGGCTTGTTGAAGACAAAGACCTTGGAGTCTTCGTAGATCAGCATCTGCGCCAGCACATCGCCATCGTCCTGATCACGCATGGTGCGGGCGGTCAGCGGGCCGTTGTTCTTCTTGTCGACCTCGAGCGGCGGGATGCGGATCGTCTGGCCTGGCTCGACACGCGTGTCGGCCTTGACGCGACCGCCATCGACCCGGATCTGGCCCGAGCGCAGCAGCTTTTGCAGGTGGCCGAAGCCGAGCCCCGGAAAATGGGACTTGAACCAGCGGTCGAGCCTCATGCCCGTTTCGCCGGCTTCCACCGTGATCTGTTCAACGCCAGCCATTTTTCAATCGTCCTTTTCGAAGCGGCCCAATAGCATCAGCCGACGCTTCTTGCGAGCCACATTCCCAAGAACAGCGCCAGAATGGCTGAAATGACGCTGGCAAACGCATAACCGAAGGCCGAAAATGTCGATCCGCGCTCCCACAAGGTGGCAAAATCCAGTGAAAATGCCGAAAAAGTGGTGAAGCCGCCGAGGATGCCCGTGGCGACGAACAACCTGAGTTCGTTCGACGTGCCAAACCGGCGCGCCAGGAACCCGACGAACAGGCCCATGGCAAAGGAGCCGACGATATTGATCGCCATCGTGCCCCACGGAAAATTCGGTCCAGCAAGTCGGAGCGCGACAAGATTGGCGAGATGGCGCAGCGAGGCACCTATGGCGCCGCCGAGTGCAACGAGAGTGAGATGAAGCATGGCGATTTCCTGCCCGCGCGCGAAAAGCCGGTCAATAGTTAAAGCGTAGCTGCGGTGGTCTCAAGCGGCCAGATCGCATCGCTTTCGCTACGAAAACAACATGTGGACAAGCGCCGGGCTCATCAAGCCACTGTTGGGTCGAAAGCTGCCGGGCTATAGCATTGCGGTCATGCAACCTTCCAAAGACATCTCCCGCCTGATCGAGATCATGGCCGCCCTGCGTGAGCCGGAAACCGGCTGCCCCTGGGACATCGAGCAGAATTTCGCGACCATCGCGCCCTACACCATCGAGGAAGCCTACGAGGTGGCCGACGCCATCTCCCGCAACGATATCGATCATCTGCGCGAGGAATTGGGCGACCTGCTATTGCAGGTGGTCTATCACGCGCAGATGGCCGAGGAAGCCGGCGAGTTCGCCTTCGGCGATGTGGTGCAAGCCATCACCACCAAGATGATCCGCCGTCATCCGCACGTCTTTGGCGACGCCAAGGCGCGTGAGGCGCGTTCGGCGAAGGGCATGTGGGAGAAGATCAAGGCGGAAGAAAAGGCCGAGAAACGCGCGGCACTGCTTGCCCGCGGGCTCGACCCCGAGGATCACGGCCAGGGCTTTTTGGACAGTGTGCCGGTAGCACTGCCAGCACTTACCCGTGCGTTGAAACTTCAGGAAAAGGCGGCGCGCGTCGGTTTCGATTGGGGTGAAGCTGCGCCCATCCTCGACAAGATCGAAGAAGAGATCGGCGAATTGCGCGACGCCATGGCCAAGGGTGACCAGGCCGCGGTCAAGGACGAATTCGGCGACATGCTGTTTGCGCTGGTCAATCTCGGCCGGCACCTGGAGCTCGACTCCGAGGCAGCCCTTTCAGGCACCAACGACAAGTTCCGCAAGCGATTCCACTACATCGAGCACGCTCTCTACGAGGCCGGCAGCAACCTTGGGGACGCGACCCTGGACGAGATGGAAGCGCTCTGGCAGCAGGCCAAGACAGCGAAGTAAGCCGTCTTAGCCGTTGTTTTTCCGCGATATTCTGCTGGCGATCTCGTCGCGCGCGGATGCGGTGGCCTTAAGTGTCATCGACACGCTGCCATCGTCATTGTCGGTGCGTGAGACCACATCTCCGTTGCGGTAGAGCCAATCGATCTGTCCGAGCTGGCTTGGCGCTAGCGTAACCTCGATGGACTCCAGCTCGCCCGAAACGCGCTGCTCGATCAGGCTGGTGAGCGTTGAAATGCCTTCGCCCGTGATGGCCGAAATCGCGATCGGCGGCGTCTTGCGGCCGTCGGCGCCGTCAGAAAGCAGGCGTTCGCGATTACCCTCGTCGAGCTGATCGATCTTGTTCCAGACCTCAACGACGCGATCAGTGTCCGCCGCATCGACGCCGAGATCGGACAGGATGCGCTCGACATCGTTGGCCTGGGCCGCTGTGTCGGGGTCGGAGATGTCGCGCAAATGGATCACCAGATCCGCCTCGATGACCTCTTCGAGCGTCGCCCGGAAGGCCGCGATCAGGTGCGTCGGCAGGTCGGAGATGAAACCGACGGTGTCGGACAGGATGATCGGCGTGCCGTGCGGCAGCCGCACGCGGCGCAAGGTCGGATCGAGCGTCGCAAACAACATGTTCTCGGCCAGCACGCTGGCACCGGTCAGGTGATTGAACAAAGTCGATTTGCCGGCATTGGTGTAACCAACGATGGCGACGACCGGGAACGGCACCTTGCGGCGCTTGGAGCGGTGCAGGTCACGTGTGCGAACCACCGTTTCCAGCTCGCGCTTGAGCTTGATGATCTTTTCCTGCAGCGCGCGCCTGTCGGATTCGATCTGCGTTTCGCCGGGGCCGCCGAGGAAACCCGCGCCGCCGCGCTGGCGCTCAAGGTGGGTCCAGCTGCGGACAAGCCGGCCCTTCTGGTAGTTGAGATGGGCAAGCTCGACCTGCAGCGTGCCTTCCTTGGTGCGGGCGCGCCGGCCGAAAATCTCGAGGATCAGCCCGGTGCGGTCGAGCACCTTGGCGTTCATCTCTTTTTCAAGATTGCGCTGCTGCACCGGAGTCAACGGATGGTCGACGATGACCAGTTCCGCGCCGCGCTCCTTTACGATCGCAGCGAATTCCTCGACCTTGCCGCTGCCCAGCAATGTCGCCGGACGCGGGTCGTTGAGGGTTACGATCGCGGTGTGAACAGGTTCGAGATCGATGGCGCGGGTCAGTCCGACGGCTTCGTCGTGGCGAGCCTCGGCCGAACGCTGCAGCCGTGGACGCGCGCTGTCGTCGTCACCCTTGGGCTGGCGCGTAAGCACCGGCACGATGACGATCGCACGGGTGGGGGCGTTGTCGCCCCCTACCGATTCGGGTCCATTGCTCTCACCGGCCTTTGTGCCGGCGTGTTTGTCGCGTGCCAATCAGGCGCCCTGGCTTTCCTCGCCATCGAACATCTGAACCGGCTGGCTCGGCATGATCGTGGAGATGGCATGCTTGTAGACGAGCTGGGAGTGCCCGTCACGGCGCAACAAAACACAGAAATTGTCGAAGGAGGTTACAACTCCGGTCAATTTCACGCCGTTAATGAGGAAAATGGTGAGTGGGTTTTTGCTCTTGCGAACTGAATTCAGGAACAGGTCCTGAAGATTCTGCGATCGTTCCGCCATTGTTTTTTTCTTTCGCCGATCCCTGTCTGCTGCCAATGCGCCAAATAACTCAGCTCATGTCAAGCGAGCAAACACCCCCTTGCCACAACGCGCGGCAAGCTGAACGAGATGAATTTAACCATTTACGCCCAAGCGGTTATCAGGCTTGGATTTTTTCCGCAACGTCAAAAAAAGCTTCCCGAAGGGAAAGGGCCACCGATCCGGGGTGCCCATTGGCCACCGGCTGGCCGTCGATCTCAACGATCGGCATGATCACCGTGGTTGCAGCCGAGATGAAAGCTTCGCGCGCGGACTTGGCTTCATCAACGGTGAAACCGCGCTCCTCGATCTTCAATCCGAGCTTGTCGGCGACAGCAAACAGCGTGGTGCGGGTGATGCCACGCAGGATGCCGCTGTCGGCCGGACGGGTGACAAGGCTGCCATCCTTGGTGACGATCCAGGCGTTGGTGGCAGCCCCTTCGGTGACCTTGCCGTCGGCATCGACGAACCACGCCTCCTGGGCGCCGGCCTCCTTGGCCTGCTGGCGTGCCAGAACATTGGGCAGCAAGCCGACGCTCTTGATGTCGACCCGGTCCCAGCGGTTTTCCGGCACGGTGATCACCTTGATACCAGTACTCGCCCGCTTGGCGGCGGCCGCCGGATCGGTGCGCTTGGCGGTGACCACCAGCGCTGGCCGCGTACCGTTGACCGGGAAAACATGGTCACGGGGCGCCACGCCACGCGTCACCTGCAGATAGACCATGCCATTGCGGACGCGGTTGCGGCCAATGACCTCGCGCATGATGTGCACGAGCGCCTTGCGGTTGACCGGCCAGTCGATCCTGAGTTCGGAAAGCGAGCGGTCGAGCCGGTCAAGGTGCCCGACGCTATCGACGATGAAGCCGCGTGCCACCTCGCAGACCTCGTAGACACCATCGGCGAACTGATAACCGCGGTCCTCGATATGCACAAAGGCGTCCGAATGGGCGACGTAGCGCCCGTTGACATAGGCAATGCGCGGCATGGTTTTCGTACCCTCGAGATTTTATGGCGTTCTAGACGATTTGCGCCGTGCGGCAATGTGCAAATGGCTGGTCCAGATCAGAAGAATTCGAGGCTGACCCTGAACATCTGCTCGACCTGCTTGACCGCCTTGTCGAGCGCGAAAATGACGACGCGGTCCTTGGGCTTGATCTTCACCGAACCACTCGGCTTGACCACATGGCCATCGCGATAAATCGCGCCGATGCGCATGCCGTCGGGCAACTCCAGATCACGCAGCAGCGTGCCGACCAGGGGCGAGGTTTCGAGCGCCTCGGCCTCGATGATTTCGGCGGCGCCGCGCTGGATCGAGTGCACCTGCCTGATTCGGCCGCGCCGGACATGCTGGAGCACGCGCGAAATGGTGACTGCACTTGGATTGACGTGCGCGTCGATGCCAAGCGACTTGGTCAGGTCGTGATAGGACGGGTTGTTGATGAGCGCGAGGTTGCCCTTGCAGCCAAGACGCTTGGCCATGACGCTGGACAGGATGTTGACCTGGTCGTTGTTGGTCAGCGCGACCATCAGGTCGGCATCCTGGATGTCTGCTTCCATCAAAAGCTTCTGGTCGAGCGCGCTGCCGTTGAGCACCACCGTGCGGCGCAACTCGTCGGCGACCTTGACCGCCCTCTCCCGGTTCGCCTCGATGATCTTGATTTTGGTGCGGCTCTGGCGCTGTTCGAGCGTACGTGCGACGAACAGGCCGATATTGCCGCCGCCGGCGATGACGATGCGTGTCGCCTCCTGCTCCTCATGCCCAAACAGGCCAAGCGTGCGGCGCACTTGGTCCTTGGTCGTCACGACATAGGCGAGATCGCCCGCCACCAGCTGGTCGGCCGAATGCGGGATGAACAGGCGGTCGTTGCGGGTGACGCCGACGACTGTCGATGGCAGATCGGGGAACAGTTCGCTGAGCTGTGCCAGCGGCGTGTTGATGACAGGGCAATCTTCCAGGCACTCGATCGCCACCATGATGATGTGGTTTTCGGCAAATCGAACCACGTCGGTGGCGCCCGGCAGCGAGATGCGCCGAAGCACCATCTCGCCGACCTCAAGCTCGGGCGAAATGATCACGTCGATCGGCAGATGGTCGCGCGAAAAAAGGTCCTGGTAGTGTGGCTGGAGGTAGGATTGCGAGCGGATGCGCGCGACCTTCATCGGTACGTTGAACAGCGCATGCGCCACCTCGCAGGCGACGATGTTGACCTCGTCGAACAGGGTCACCGCGATGATCATGTCGGCGTTCTGTGCGCCCGCCGCCTCCAGAACCTCCGGATGCGAGCCATGGCCGACGAAGCCGCGCACATCAAGCTGGTCGCGCACAGAATGGATCAGCTCAGGCGCCGTATCGATGATCGAGACGTCGTTCTTCTCGGCAGCCAGCCGCTCGGCGATGCCGTAGCCGACCTGTCCTGCCCCGCAGATGATTACGCGCATGTGGGAAGTCTATCCTGGCTGGCCGATCGGTTCCCACGTCTCAGGATCATGCCTAGACGCCAAGCGACTTGAGTTTACGGTGAAGGGCCGAACGCTCCATGCCGATGAACTCGGCAGTCTTGGAGATATTGCCGCCGAAGCGGTTGATCTGGGCGATGAGGTATTCCTTCTCGAACATCTCGCGTGCCTCGCGAAGCGGCAGCGCCATGATGTGCTGGTCAGACTGGTTGGGGGCGCGTGGCATGACGTCGCCAATTTCCGACGGCAGCAGGTCGGCGGTGATCGGCTGCTCGGGATTGTCGCCGCGCGCAAGGATCAGCAAGCGCTCGACATTGTTGCGCAGCTGGCGGACGTTGCCCGGCCAGTTATGGGCCTGAAGCACAGCAAGTGCGTCGTCGCCGATGCGGCGCGGCTTGATGCCGGCCTGCTTGGCCATCTGCTTCATGAAATTGTCGACGAGGTAGGGAATGTCTTCCCGCCGCTCGGCAAGCCCCGGCACCATCACCGGCACCACGGCCAGGCGATGGTAGAGATCCTCGCGGAAGCGGCCCTCGGCGATCATCGCCTCCAGGTTCTGCGCCGTCGACGAGATGATGCGCACATCGACCTTGACGCGCTTGGTGCCGCCGACGCGCTCGAATTGCTGCTCGACCAGCACACGCAGGATCTTGTTTTGCGTCTCGCGCGGCATGTCGGCGATTTCGTCGAGGTAAAGGATGCCCTGATGGGCCTCTTCCAGCGCGCCAACCTTGCGTTCGCCACCGTTCGACTCGGTACCGAACAGCTCGATCTCCATGCGCTCGGGCGTGATGGTCGCGGCGTTCAACGCGACGAACGGGCCATTTTTCCGTGCCGACAATGCGTGGATGGCGCGTGCCGCCATCTCCTTGCCGGAACCCGACGGACCAATGATCATGACGCGGCTGTTGGTTGGCGCGACACGATCGATGGTCTGGCGCAGCTGGCTCATCGCCGACGACATGCCGATCAGGTCGTGCGTTTCGCCGCTGCGCATCTTGAGATCGGAAACCTCGCGCTTGAGCTTCGAGGTTTCGAGCGCGCGTTCGGCGATCAGGATCAGCCGGTCGGCCTTGAACGGCTTTTCGATGAAGTCGTAGGCGCCACGGCGGATCGCCGAGACCGCGGTCTCGATGTTGCCGTGGCCCGAGATCATCACGACGGGCAGGCTGGGGTGCAAGGTCTTGATCTCGTCGAGCAATGCCAGACCGTCAAGCCGCGACCCCTGAAGCCAGATGTCGAGGAAAACCAGGCGCGGCGCGCGGTCCGCGATTGCGGCAAGCGCGCTGTCCGCGTCGAACGCGGTGCGGGTTTCATGGCCCTCGTCGCTCAGGATGCCCGCGACCAGTTCGCGGATGTCTTCCTCGTCGTCAACGATGAGAATATCAGATGCCATTTCTGACCTTTTCGTTTTCTCTGACCTGCACTGCGTCCCCGGCCCCCTTGGGTGCCGTAGCCTCTTCGGCTGCCGCAGGCAGGATCATGCTGATCATCGCGCCGCGCCCGCCGTGGAAATCGGCTGGTGCGTCGTGAAGTTCCAATTTTCCGCCGTGGTCCTCGACAATCTTCTTGACGATAGCGAGGCCGAGGCCCGTGCCCTTCTCGCGGGTCGTCATATAGGGCTCGAGCAGCCGTTGACGATTTTCGCGCGGCAGGCCCTTGCCATTGTCGATGACATCGATCCGGATCGAGTTGCCGTCCCGGCGCGCTCGGATTTTTATGACACCTGATTCACCGGTATGGCGTTCCGCCGCCTCGATCGCCTCCGCCGCATTCTTGATGACATTGCCGAAGGCCTGGGCCATCAGGCGGCTGTCGAAGGTTCCCTTGAGCGGACCGGCGGTGATGTCGCGTTCGAAGGCGATGTCGGCACGGCTGACCTCGACAAGGAATGAGGCCTCGCGCAGCGGCTCGCGAATGTCGGTCACCTTCATTTCCGGCTTTGGCATGCGCGCAAAGGCGGAGAATTCGTCGACCATGCGGCCGATGTCGCCGACCTGGCGGATAATCGTCTCGGTGCACTGGTCGAAGACCTCGCGGTCCTCGGTGATCACCTTGCCGTAGCGGCGCCGGAGACGTTCGGCCGACAGCTGGATCGGGGTCAGCGGGTTCTTGATCTCATGGGCGATGCGCCGCGCGACGTCAGCCCAGGCCGAGGTGCGCTGGGCGGTGACGAGATCGGTGATGTCGTCGATGGTCACGACATAAGACTTGTCGCCGACTTCGTTCTCGCCTTCTTCGACCGTTACCTGGACGTTGAAGGTGCGCTCGGCGCCGGCGCGATAGAAGGTCACCTGCTCGCGATAGACGGCACGGCCCGACTTGCGGCCGATTTCAAAGACACGGCCGACATGCGGCAGCAGGATCGACAGGTTCTGGCCGAGCGATTGATCAGCCGAGATCGCCAGCATCTCCTCGGCCGACGGATTGACGATGGTGATGCTGCCATAGGGGTCGACGCCGATGACGCCTGCGGTCACGCCCGAAAGCACAGCTTCCGAAAAGCGTCGCCGCTCATCGATGACGTCCTTGGCGGCCAGGATTTCGTTGCGTTGCGACTTGAGCTCAAGCAGCATGTTGTTGAACGTGTCGCTGAGAGCGCCGACATCGCCATCCGATTGGCGCACGGGCACCGAAACGTCGAGATTGCCGGTCGCCACCTCATCCGCAGCGCCGATAAGCAGACGGATCGGCCGCACAAGGCGATCGGCCACCGCAATGCCGGTCCAGATCGCCGACAAGACCACGATCAGCGTCAGCCCGAGATAAAGCAGCGCAAAGGCAATCTGCGTTGTGCGCCGGTTGGCACCGAGGTCACGGTATTCGTCGGTATTGGCGGTGACGATCTGGCGTGCCTTGATCACATCAGGATCGACCAGCCGGATCGTGTAGAGATAGAGCCCTTCGATCTCGCGCAGCTTGACGATGGCGCCCATGATGTTGCGCGTTCTGGCATCGATCAGCACCGGCTTGCCGGCGGCGGCAGCTTCCACCGCCGCCTGCGGCGGCTCGGGCATGGCAAAGTCGGCACCTGTCTTGGCGCTCATGACGAACGAGCCGTCGGGCCTGATCAGTGCCGCGTGGGCGAGCGCGCGCAATTGCGCCTGCCGGCTCATGAAATCGAGGAAGCCGCTGCGGTCGAGACCGTAGAGCGAACGCGCATTGTCGAGGTCGTTGGCCATCGACAATGTCGTGCTCTGCAGGTTGCGCGCGTTCTCCTGGACGTAGGCTTCCGCGATCGACAGCGACGAATTGATGATCGTCCGCGTCCTGATCTCGAACCAGCGGTCGAGGCCGATATCCAGCGTGATCGAGGCAACGATGGCGACCAGCAGTGCCGGCAGTGCCGCCACCAGCGCAAACATGGTGACGATGCGCACATGCAGCCGCGAGGCCGCCTTGCCTCGCTTGCGGGCCACGGCGATGCGCTGGATCTCGATGACAATCAGCGCGATGAGGATCAGGACGAACAGCGCGTTGATGCCGATCAGCGCAAGCGTCGTCGTCGAATCAGGCGTGATCGGCGTTACGCCGACGAGGATGGCGAACGACACCGCAGCCGAAACCAACGCGGCGGCGATCGCCACCACGCCCGGGAGCGCAAGAAGGCGACGACCTTCCTGCTGGCCCCGTTCGGGAAAGAGCGTTTCGTTCTGAGGTTTTGCCTGGCTCGCCATGCTGCCGTGTAGAGACATTGATTGCGGCGCATCTATGCAACGCATTGTGGCGATTATGCAACATTTTCGGCGTAAGCGAAAATGTTTCGGCAGGCTTTCGACAGATTAGCGTTTTGGCTTCGTCGCGTCAGGCCGAACGCGACGACTTGTAGACGTTGACGCCCAGTTCGCGGATCTTCTTGCGCAGCGTATTGCGGTTGAGCCCCAGAAGCTCCGCGGCCTTGATCTGGTTGCCGCGCGTCGCCGTCATCGAGGCCAGCACGAGGGGGTATTCGACCTCGGCCAGAATGCGCTGGTAGAGGCCGGGCGGCGGCAGGTCGCCGGCAAACATGGCAAAATAGCGCTGGAGGAAATGCTCGACCGCCTGGCCGACAGACAGGTCGTCGGGAATGAGATTGCCGCCCGGCACGACAGGCTGTTCGCCGGTCTTGAGTTCGGCCTCGATGATTTCGGCCGAAATCTCGTCTTGTGGGTAGAGCGCCGCCAGCCGGCGGACCAGGTTTTCCAGCTCGCGCACGTTGCCTGGCCACGGATAGCGCTTCATCAGCTCGACACCGCCAGATGAGATATGCTTGGCCTGCAGGCCCTCGCTCACGCCCTGCTTGAAGAAGTGGCGGACAAGATCCGGCACGTCCTCAGAACGCTCACGCAATGCTGGAAGACGAAGCGGTACGACATTGAGACGATAGAACAAATCTTCACGAAACAGACCCTGATTAATCAGCGTCCGCAAGTCCTTGTTGGTCGCGGCCACGATGCGCACATCGGTCTTGATCGGCGTGCGACCGCCGACAGTGGTGTATTCGCCCTGCTGCAGCACGCGCAGGAGCCTTGTCTGCGCTTCCATCGGCATGTCGCCGATTTCGTCGAGGAACAGCGTGCCGCCATCGGCCTGTTCGAAACGTCCGGTCGAGCGGTTCTGCGCCCCGGTAAAAGCACCTTTTTCGTGACCGAAGAGCTCGGATTCGATGAGGTCGCGCGGGATCGCGGCCATGTTGATGGCGACAAACGGTCCGTTGCGACGGCGGCCATATTCATGGAGAGCCCGCGCCACCAGCTCCTTGCCGGTGCCTGATTCGCCCGAGATCATGACGGTAAGATCGGTCTGCATCATGCGGGCGAGCATGCGGTAGATGTCCTGCATCGCCGCCGAGCGCCCGACCAGAGGCATGGATTCGGGCTGGTCGTCGTGGCGTTGCTCGATCTTTGGCCGCCGCGGCTCGGCGAGCGCGCGGTTGACGATGCTGAGCAGTTCGGTGAGGTCGAAGGGCTTGGGCAGATACTCGTAGGCGCCGGTCTCAGACGCGCGGATGGCGGTCATGAAGGTGTTTTGCGCGCTCATGACGATGACCGGCAGCTCGGGGCGCGCCTTCTTGATTCGCGGCAGCATGTCGAAGGCGTTTTCGTCGGGCATCACCACGTCGGTGATGACCAGATCGCCCTCGCCGGCCGCCACCCAGCGCCACAGCGTCGCGGCGTTGGAGGTGACACGGACGTCGTGCCCCATGCGCGACAGCGCCTGGTTGAGCACCGTGCGGATCGCCGCGTCGTCATCGGCGACAAGAATGTTTCCGCGCACGCTCATCGATGGGCTCCTTGGCTATCGTCGTCCAGATGCACGGGCAGTTCCTTCCAGGCAGGCATGAGGATGCGGAAGGTGGTGCCGCGCGGTGTCGATTCGCACTCGATCACCCCGCCATGGTCGCCGACGATCTTGGCGACAAGCGCGAGGCCTAGTCCCGAACCGTTCGGCTTGGTGGTGATGAACGGGTCGAACAGGATCGGCAAAATGTCCTCCGACACGCCCGAGCCATTGTCGTGCACGCAAAATTCGAGCGGCAGCGACACGCGATCCTGGCTGCCGGGGATCGACATGCGGATGCCCGGCTTATAGGCGGTCGACAGGGTGATCTCGCCATGTGGATCGTGGCCGATCGCCTCGGCGGCATTCTTGACCAGGTTGAGGAAGATCTGCACGAGTTGATCGCGGTTGGCATAGACCGGAGGCAGCGATGGATCATAATCCTCCAGGATCTTGATACCATTGGCAAAACCATTCCTGGCAATCGCCTTCACATGGTCGAGAACGACGTGGATGTTGACCGGATAACGATCGATAGGCCGCTCGTCGGAGAAGACCTCCATACGGTCGACAAGCTTTACGATCCTGTCGGTCTCGTCGATGATCAGCCGTGTCAACGAACGATCCTCGTCGGAGGCATTCAGCTCCAGCAGCTGTGCCGCACCCCTGATGCCGGAGAGCGGATTCTTGATCTCGTGGGCGAGCATGGCCGCAAGGCCAGTGACCGAGCGCGCAGCACCGCGATGCGTCATCTGGCGGTCGATCTTGTCGGCCATCGAGCGTTCCTGGAACATCACCACGACCGAACCCGGCAGTTCAGCTGCTGGTGCGACGTAGAGATCGACCATCTTTTCGATGCCAAGGCGCGGTGACGAGACATCGACACGGTATTCGTTGACCGGCGTGTTGCGTTCGCGCACCTGCTCGACGAGCTGAAGGATGGGGCTGCCGAAGGGCACGAAACGCGACAGCTCGCTGCGCGCCAGGATGGTGGCACTGGAGCGGAAAAAGTCCTCGGCATCGGCATTGGCGTAGCTGATGAAATTGTCCGGCCCGATCATGATGACCGGACGGCGGATGGTGTTGAGCACGATTTGCGCGGCATCGACTGCAACCGGCGCGGGGTTGAAGCTCATGCCGCATTCCTTTCAATGGAACTTTCGCCGAATGCCGTAAGTGCCTCGCGCAACGACGAAATCACCTGCTTCGGTTCGAACGAGGTAAGGACGCCACGGCGCAAATCATCGGGCACGGCAGAGGTGTGGCGATCGAGATACCAACCAAGATGCTTGCGCGCCTGGCGCAGCCCGCTTTCGATACCGTAGAGCGCGAGCATGTCTTCGTAGTGAGCGACGGCGTAGTCGGCCATGTCCGCAGGCGATTGCGGCACGCCGGCCGCGGCACCGTCGCTTGCCGCGGCAGCGATCATGCCGGCGGTCCACGGTGAGCCATAATGCGAGCGCCCGGCCATGACGGCGTCGGCTCCGGACTGGTCGAGAATCTCAGCGGCGTCCTGCGCCGTTGCGACATCGCCATTGGCGACCACCGGAATGCTGACAGACTGCTTGACCCGCGCGATCGCACGCCAGTCGGCCTTGCCTTGATAGAACTGGCAACGCGTGCGGCCGTGCACAGTGACCATCCTGACGCCGGCCTGTTCGGCGCGGTAAGCCAATTCCGGCGCATTGAGCACGTCATCGTCCCAGCCAAGCCGCATCTTCAGCGTCACTGGCACCTCGACGGCGCCGACGACCGCGTCGATCAGCGTCAGTGCGAAATCGAGGTCGCGCATCAGCGCCGAGCCGGCATAACCGCCGGTCACCTTTTTGGCCGGGCAGCCCATGTTGATATCGATGACGTCAGCACCTTCGCCAACCGCGATGCGGGCGCCTTCGGCCATATGCGCGGCCTCGCGACCGGCGAGTTGCACCATATGCACCGGCAGGCCGGAATGGCGGATGCGGAAGCCGCTGGAGCCTCGCCCCTTGGCGAGTTCGCCGCTGGCGACCATCTCCGAGACAACCAGGCCAGCACCATGCGCATAAGCGCGCGTGCGAAAGGCCTCGTCGGTGACGCCCGACATCGGGGCCAGAAACACCCGATTGCGGATCGTCACATTGCCGATCGAAAGCGGCTGGCCAAGTTTACCGAGATCATTCATGCACAAAAACAAAGCACCATTTTTCTCTGCACAATGAGTAGCCATGATCGGCTCGTTGTGCAACTGCGAAATGACAGCCGAATGCGGCGCTTTCTGGATTCCTCTGGCCTTCCGCAGGCCTCGCGGCTAAGCCTCTGCTCATGAATACAGAAGTGCCCAACCATCCGAATTCAAAGGTCGCCGTCGTCATCGTGGCTGCCGGCCGTGGCGAGCGCGCCGGCCAGGGCGACGGTCCCAAGCAGTACCGCAAGATCGGCGGCAAGGCCGTCATCTGGCATACGTTGAAGGCGTTTCTCGACCACCCAAGGATAGGCGCGGTAGCCGTTGCCATCCATGCTGATGACACAGAGCTTTTTGCAGCGGCAGCAGGCGAGTTCGCCTCTCGCGTGATTGCCGTCACAGGCGGCGCAACCAGGCAGGAATCGACTCGCCTGGCGCTGCTGGCGCTACAGGACACCAAGCCGCTAGCTGTGCTGATCCATGATGGCGTCAGGCCGTTCATCGGCGCCGATGTCATTGACCGCACGATCGCAGGCATCGACGAAAAACACGGCTCGCTGCCGTCCCTGCCCGTTTCCGATACGCTGAAGAAAGAAGCCTCAGATCGCACGGTTGCTGAAACCGTGCCGCGCGCGGGCCTGCATTCGGCACAGACACCGCAAGGCTTTCCCTTCGCGCCGATCTTTGCCGCGCACCAGCGCGCCTTCGAGGCCGGCCGCAGCGACTTCACCGACGATTCGGCTATCGCCGAATGGGCTGGCATTCCGGTCCGCCTGGTGCTCGGCTCACCCGATAACATCAAACTCACCTGGGCAAAGGACATCGCCATGGCCGACCAGCGCCTTTCTGGCCAGACACCAAGCTTTCCCGATGTCCGCACCGGCAATGGTTATGACGTGCATTCCTTCGAAGCCGGCGACCACGTCTGGCTGTGCGGCGTCAAAATCCCGCATTCGAAGAAGCTGAATGGCCATTCCGACGCCGATGTCGGGCTCCACGCGCTGACCGACGCGCTGCTGGCCACCTGCGGTGCCGGCGACATCGGCACGCATTTCCCGCCATCCGACCCGCAATGGAAGGGTGCGGCCTCGCGCCAGTTCGTCGAGCATGCCGCAAAGATCGTGCGCGCGTGTGGCGGGCGCATCGCCAATGCCGACATCACCCTGATCTGCGAGGCACCGCGCGTCGGCCCGCATCGCGAAGCCATGACCGCGGAACTTTCCGACATGCTGCGCATTGCCCCCGAGCGCATCTCGATCAAGGCGACGACCAACGAAAAACTGGGCTTCATCGGCCGCGAGGAAGGCATCGCTGCGATCGCGACCGCAAGCGTGGTCTATCCAGGAGAACTGCCGGAATGAGCGATATCGGCGCCCTCGCCTCGGCCCTGCTCGAAGCCTGCGAGACACATGGCATCATGGTCGCCACCGCCGAAAGCTGCACCGGCGGCATGATCATTGCGGCGCTGACCGACATCGCCGGGTCGTCGGCGGTGGTCGACCGCGGCTTCATCACCTATTCCAACGAAGCCAAGATGGAGATGCTCGACGTTTCCGCAGCCACGCTCGAAGCGCATGGCGCGGTGTCGCGCGAGACGGCACTCGAAATGGCCGCAGGCGCGCTGGCCCATTCGCATGCCAGCCTTGCGCTGGCGGTTACCGGCATTGCCGGCCCGGGTGGCGGTTCGGCCGAAAAACCGGTCGGCCTCGTCTGGTTCGGTGTCGCGAAGAAGGGCTTCCCACCGGAGGCGGAATTCAGGACCTTTGAAGACAAGGGTCGCGATTTCATCCGCCGCGAAACGGTCAGGACTGCCCTTGGGCTCGGCCTGAGGGCAGTCGATCAGACGGTCTTCGCAGGCCCGTAGATGACGTCGGCGCGCTTTTCGAAGGCTTCGGCGAACATGCGAAAGGCGCGGTCGAACATCGTGCCCATGAGCACGCCCAAGATGCGGCTCTTGAACTCGTAGTCGATGAAGAACTCGACGTCTGAGCCGCCACCCGCTGCCGCCACGAACTTCCACTCATTGGTCAGATAGCGAAACGGGCCATCGAGGTATTTGACGTCGATGGTGTTTTCCTCAGGCGTGAGTAGCACCTGCGTCGTGAACGTCTCGCGGATCGCCTTGTAGCCGACGGTCATGTCGGCAACGAGTATCTCGCGTCCATCGCGCTCGCGTCGCGAGCGCACGTTGAGTGCCTCGCACAAAGGCAGGAATTCAGGATATTTTTCGACGTCAGCCACCAGCGCGTACATTTCTTCCGGCGAGTGGCTGACGCGGCGCGTGGTTTCGAACTTCGGCATTCCGCGTTGATCAGGCCTTCTTGGCCAGCAATGCTTCGCGCGCGGCGCGCAGCTTGGCGAAATCGTCGCCGGCATGGTGCGACGAACGGGTCAGCGGGCTCGAAGCGACAAGCAGGAAGCCCTTCGACTTGCCGACCGTGGCGTAAGAGGTGAACTCCTCCGGCGTGACGAACTTCTTGACCGGATGGTGCTTCTTGGACGGCTGCAGATACTGGCCGATGGTCATGAAGTCGACATTGGCGGTGCGCAAATCGTCCATCAGCTGAAGCACTTCGTGGCGTTCCTCGCCGAGGCCGACCATGATGCCCGACTTGGTGAAGATCGAGGGATCGAGCTCCTTGACCCGCTGCAGCAGACGGATCGAGTGGAAGTAGCGCGCGCCGGGACGAACCGTCAGGTAGTTCGACGGTACGGTCTCCAGGTTGTGGTTGAAGACGTCGGGACGGGCGGCAACGACGATCTCGAGCGCGCCTTCCTTGCGCAGGAAGTCGGGCGTCAGGATTTCGATTGTGGTCTGCGGCGTCAGCCTGCGGATGGCGTGGATGACATCGGCGAAATGCTGCGCGCCGCCGTCTGCCAGGTCGTCACGATCGACCGAGGTGATGACGACATGGGTCAGGCCCATCTGGGCGACGGCCTTGGCCACGCTCTCGGGCTCATTCGGGTCGACCGCCGTCGGGATGCCGGTCGCGACATTGCAGAAGGCGCAGGCGCGTGTGCAGATCTCGCCCAGGATCATGAAAGTGGCGTGCTTCTTTTCCCAGCACTCGCCGATATTGGGGCAGCCGGCCTCTTCGCAGACGGTGACCAGCTTGTGCGACTTCACGATGTCGCGGGTTTCCTGATAGCCGCGCGATACCGGCGCCTTGACGCGGATCCAGTCCGGCTTGCGCAAAACCTCCTGGTCGGGCCGGTGGGCCTTTTCGGGGTGCCGCGCGCGCGGACGGTCTTTGAGATCGAGCACAGTGACCATCAGTCTATCCTATCAAGGCCGACGCGCTTGCGAGCGGCCGAAAATCCAGAGCAAGATCAGCGCGCCGGCGATGGCGACGATGAGATTGCCCATGAACCCGTAATAATGGATGCCGAGCAGCCCCGCCAGAGTGCCGCCGACAAACGACCCGGCAACGCCAACAAGGATGTTGGTCAAGAAGCCGTGGTCGCGGTTCATCGTGCGTTCGGCGACATAGCCGGCGATGAAGCCAACGAGCAGCATGCCGAAGAAACCGACACCGGGCATGCCGAGAATTCCGTAGCTCTGTTCCATCGTTCGTCTCCGGCCAATCGGCTGTCGTCAGCGCATATAGTGCCAATCGGCGCGCCGCAACAGGCGCGCCAGCGGTACCCTGTTATGCGTTGAGCGCGCGGCCATAAGCGTCGAGCACGCTTTCCTTCATCGTTTCCGAAATCGTCGGATGCGGGAAGATGGTGTGCATCAGCTCTTCTTCGGTGGTTTCAAGGTTCATTGCGACGACAAAGCCCTGGATCAGCTCGGTGACCTCGGCGCCAACCAGATGCGCGCCGAGAAGTTGGCCGGTCTTCTTGTCGAAGATGGTCTTGACCATGCCCTGGTCCTCGCCGAGCGCAATGGCCTTGCCATTGGCAACGAAGGGGAAACGGCCGACGCGGATGTCCTTGCCCTCGGCCTTGGCCTTGGCTTCGGTCAGGCCGACGGAAGCGACCTGCGGGTTGCAATAAGTGCAGCCCGGGATCTTCAGCTTGTCCATCGGGTGCACGTTGGGCAGGCCGGCGATCTTTTCGACGCAAATGACGGCCTCGTGCTCGGCCTTGTGGGCCAGCATTGGCGGACCTGCGACGTCGCCGATGGCATAGATGCCTGGCACGTTGGTCTTGCCGTAACCGTCGATGACGATGCAGCCGCGATCGGTCTTGATGCCGAGCGCTTCAAGGCCGATGTTTTCGATATTGCCCTGGACGCCGACGGCCGAAATCATCCGGTCGGCGGTGATCTTTTCGACCTTGCCGTCCTTCATCTCGACATGGGCCGTGACGGAGTTGGCGCCCTTCTCGACCTTGGTGACCTTGGCTTCGAGATAGATCTTCATGCCCTGCTTTTCGAACTGCTTCTTGGCGAAGGCCGAGATTTCGGCGTCTTCGACCGGCATGACGGCCGGCATCACCTCAACGACAGTCACATCGACGCCCATCGTGCGGTAAAACGAAGCGAATTCGATGCCGATCGCGCCCGAACCCATGACAAGCAGCGACTTCGGCATTTCCGGCGGCACCATGGCCTCGAAATAGGTCCAGATCAGCTTGCCGTCCGGCTCGATGCCGGGCAGCGCGCGCGGCCTGGCGCCGGTGGCGACGATGATGTGCTTGGCGCTGTAGGTGCCCTCGCCCAGCGTGTTCTTGGGCAGCGGCGCCTGAGGCTCCATCGGCTTCTTGGTCGATTTCGACACGACGATCTGGCCGGGCTTCACAAGCTTCGCCTCGCCCCAGATGACGTCGACTTTGTTCTTCTTCATCAGGAAGCCGACGCCGCCATTCATGCGCTGGGCGATGCCGCGCGAGCGGTCGACAACCGCCTTGAGGTCGGCGGTAACAGTGCCTTCGAGCTTGAGGCCGTAGTTCTTGGCGTGCTCGGCCAGATGCAGAACCTCGGCCGAGCGCAGCAGTGCCTTGGTCGGAATGCAGCCCCAGTTGGAGCAGATGCCAGCGAGATGCTCGCGCTCGACGATCGCGGTCTTGAGGCCGAGCTGAGCAGCACGGATCGCCGCGATGTAGCCGCCGGGACCGGAGCCGATGATGATGACGTCGTAATTCTCAGCCATGAGTGTCCTGCCTCTTGATCAAGTCGCGCTGCGCGTGAGCAGCACCCAGTCGTGTTTCTTGCTGTTTTCGTCGAGCGGTACGGATGGGTGGCGCGCAATCTCTTCAAATCCGCGGGATTTGTAGAGGCCAAGCGCCACGTCGTTGTCGCTTTCGGTGATCAGGCTGACGGGCCGTGCGCCCGCGCGTGCGATTTCGTGGTCGACCAGCTGTCGGCCTATGCCGCGTCCCCGATGGTGCGAATACACGCCGACGCTGTCGATGAACCAGTGGCCGATGGCCTGTTTTTGAAGGATCAGGATCGGCTCGAACACCGGATGCGGTGCCTCTTCGTCGGCGAATGAAGGCTCGACTGCATGGCCGATCACCACACCAGCGATTTCATGATCAACCTGGGCGAGGCTCGCGTCCTTCCAGCCGGCGCGCTCATCATCGTCGCGCATCAGATTGCGGCCATGTTCGAGCGCTGTCTGCGTGGTGCCATCGAGCACAGCGCCATGCCAAAGCCATGACGCCAGACCGTGCGACGACAGATCAACGAGAATTGCCAGCTCGGCGGCATCGCGCCGTTCGGCCCTGCGGATGGTGATAACGCCCGCCAAGCTAAAGCTCCAGCATCACGCGCACGATAGGCGCAATGGCATGGCCGATCTTACGGGTGTTCTCGGCATTGAGATGGACGCCGTCGACAGGCATGGTCTCCGCCACCGAGCCGGCATCGAAGAAACCGCAGCCGACCTCGTCGGCGAGCGCGGCATAGAGCGGCGCGAGTTCCTTGGAGGCCTTGTCGCCGCCTGCGAACATGTCCTTGAACTCGGCATTGGCCGTCCGGCTGAGAACCGGCGGCGAAACCAGCAGGATTTGAGGTGCCGGATAGTCGATGCCGTGATCGTAGGAACGGATAATCGATACAAGCCGCGCCATGCCTTGCTTGGCTGCCAGCGGATTGCCGTGGATCCACGGCTTCATGTCGTTGGCACCGAGCATGATGATGACGAGATCGAGCGGCGCATGCGTGCCGAGGATCGTCGGCAACAGCCGCGCGCCGTTGCGGTCGGCTGCTGCGAGATGGTCGTCAAAGGCGGTGGTGCGGCCATTGAGGCCCTCGGCAATGACGTTGACGCCAGTGCCCAGTTCCTTTTGCAGCACGCTTGGCCAACGGTCTTCGAACGCATGACGGGCCGGACCCGCGGCATCGTAGCCCCAAGTCAGCGAGTCGCCGTAGCAAAGCACAGTCTTCATGATTGAAGTCCTCGAATCCCCTCCCTTGTGGGGAGGGGAAATGGGGGAACTACACCAGCATGCCCATCGGGTTTTCGATGAAGCGCTTGAAGGCCGACAAAAGCTCGGCACCGAGCGCGCCGTCGACGGCACGATGGTCGGTCGACAGCGTTGCCGACATCACATTGGCGATCTTGATCTCGCCGTTCTTGACCACCGGCCGCTCTTCGCCGGCGCCAACGGCCAGTATGGTCGCGTGCGGCGGGTTGATGACGGCCGAGAAATCCTTGATGCCGAACATGCCGAGATTGGACACGGCACTGGAGCCGCCCTGATACTCCTCGGGCTTGAGCTTGCGGTTGCGCGCCCGGCTGGCCATGTCCTTCATCTCGTTGGAGATGACCGACAGCGTCTTGATGTCGGCCTGGCGGATGATCGGGGTGATCAGACCGCCCGGGATCGACACGGCAACACCAACATCGGCGTGCTTGTGCTTGACCATCGCCTGGTCGGTCCACGACACGTTGGCATCGGGAACGGCCGTCAGCGCCAGCGCAAGCGCCTTGATGATCATGTCGTTGACCGACAGCTTGTAGGCCGGAACGTCGCCCTTTTCGGTCTTGCGCACCGGGGCGGCGGCATTGAGCTGGGCCCTGAGCGCCAGAAGCGCGTCGATCTCGCAATCAAGCGTGAGATAGAAATGCGGGATCGTGCTCTTGGCTTCGACCAGGCGGCGCGCGATCGTCTTGCGCATGTTGTCATGCGGGATGAGCTCGTAGCTGCCTTCTTCAAACAGCTTGAGCACCTGATCGTCGGACATGCCCTTCGGCGCGGCAGCGCCAGCCGCGGGAGCCTTGGCGGCCGAAGCTGCCTTGGCACCGCCACCTGCTATCGCCGCCTCGACGTCGGCCTTGACGACACGGCCATGCGGGCCGGTGCCGGTCACGGCCAGGATGTCGACATTGGCGTCCTTGGCGATGCGACGGGCGAGCGGCGACGCGAAAGCGCGACCGTCGCTGGACGTGGCAGCGCCATTGGTCGCAGCCGGCTTGGCTGCCGGAGCAGCGGCAACCGGTGCAGCAGCGGGAGCTGCCGGCGCAGGCTCGGCCTTCGGCGCTTCAGCCTTGGGCGCTTCGGCTGCGGCAGGGGCAGACACACCGCCCTTGGCTGCGGCAGTGACATCTTCGCCTTCAGCGGCGAGAATGGCGATCAGCGCGTTGACCTTGACGCCTTCGGTGCCGGCCGGAACCAAAAGCTTGGCGACCGTGCCCTCATCGACGGATTCGACTTCCATCGTCGCCTTGTCGGTTTCGATCTCGGCGATCACGTCGCCGGGCGAAACCTTGTCGCCTTCCTTGACCAGCCACTTCGAGAGGTTGCCCTCTTCCATCGTCGGCGAAAGGGCAGGCATGGTGATATTGATCGGCATGATGACCTCCCGCCCCTAGCGATACGTGACTGCTTTGACCGCCTCGATCACTTCGCCGACATTCGGCAGAGCGAGCTTTTCGAGATTGGCGGCGTAGGGCATCGGCACGTCCTTGCCGGCGATGGTGATGACAGGCGCATCGAGATGATCAAATGCGCGCTGCGACACCTGGTTGGCGATGAAATCGCCGACCGAGGACTGCGGGTAGCCTTCTTCGACCACAACCAGGCGGTTGGTCTTCTTGACCGAGGCGATGATGGTGTCGAAGTCGAGCGGACGAATGGTCCTGAGATCGATGATCTCGACGTCGATGCCCATCGCACGCAACTCGGCCTCGGCCTTGATCGCGTAGGTCATGCCGATGCCGAAGGAGACGATGGTGACGTCATTGCCCTTCTTGTGGATGCGCGCCTTGCCGATCGGCAGCACGAAATCATCGAGCTTCGGCACTTCGAAGGAATGGCCGTAGAGGATTTCGTTTTCGAGGAAGATGACCGGGTTGGGGTCGCGGATCGCAGCCTTGAGCAGGCCCTTGGCGTCGGCTGCCGAGTACGGCATCACCACCTTGAGGCCGGGAATGTGGCTGTACCACGCGGCATAGCACTGCGAGTGCTGGGCAGCGACACGGGCAGCCGCACCGCTCGGTCCACGAAAGACGATCGGCGCGCCCATCTGGCCGCCGGACATGTACAGCGTCTTGGCGGCCGAGTTGACGATCTGGTCGATCGCCTGCATGGCGAAGTTGAAGGTCATGAACTCGACGATCGGGCGTAGGCCGGCCATCGCGGCACCAACGCCGACGCCGGCAAAGCCGTGCTCGGTGATCGGCGTATCGACGACGCGGCGCGGGCCGAACTCTTGCAGCAGGCCTTGGGTGATCTTGTAGGCGCCCTGGTACTCGGCAACCTCCTCGCCCATGACGAAGACATCGCCGTCGCGGCGCATCTCTTCGGCCATGGCGTCGCGCAGCGCTTCGCGCACAGTCGTGGTGACCATTTCGGTGCCGGCCGGAATATCAGGGTCGGCAGCGACTTCGGTCTTCGGCGCGGCGGCGACAGGTGCGGCTGCCTCGCTCTTGGCCGGAGCTGGTGCGGCAGCGGCAGCAGGCGCTTCAGCCTTGGCAGGCGCGGCACCTTTGCCGATATCGGCAGCACTTTCGCCGTCCTGCAACAGAACTGCGATCGGCGTGTTGACCTTGACGCCTTCGGTGCCGGCAGCGATCAGCTGCTTGCCCAGAATGCCTTCGTCAACGGCTTCCACTTCCATGGTCGCCTTGTCGGTTTCGATTTCGGCGATGACATCGCCGGCGACAACCTTGTCGCCTTCGTTCTTCAACCACTTCGACAGATTGCCCTCTTCCATCGTCGGCGAGAGCGCAGGCATGAGAATTTCGATCGGCATGTTTCGCGCCCTCCCTTAGATCAAGATGTCGGTCCAGAGCTCGGAAACATCCGGCTCGGGATCGGTCTGAGCAAAGTCTACGGCATCAGCCACAATGTCGCGAACATCCTTGTCGATCGCCTTGAGATCGTCCTCGCTCGCCCACTTCTTGGCGATGAGGCGCGCCTTGACCTGCTCGATCGGGTCGTGCTCGGAGCGCATCTTCTGCACTTCGTCCTTGGAGCGATACTTCGCCGGATCGGACATCGAGTGGCCGCGATAGCGGTAGGTCTCCATCTCGAGGATGATCGGGCCCTTGCCCGAGCGGCACCATTCGGTGGCGAGATCGCCAGCAGCCTTGACCGCGCGCACGTCCATGCCGTCGACCTGGATGCCGGGGATCTTGAACGACAGGCCGCGCTGGGAGAAATCGGTCTCGGCCGAAGCGCGCGACACCGAGGTGCCCATGGCGTAGCGGTTGTTTTCGATGACGTAGATCACCGGCAGCTTCCACAGCGAGGCCATGTTGAAGCTTTCGTAGACCTGGCCCTGGTTGGCAGCGCCGTCGCCGAAATAGGTCACCGACACATTCGGGTTCTCGCGGTAGCGATTGGCGAAGGCCAGGCCGGTTCCGAGCGAAACCTGGGCACCGACGATGCCGTGGCCGCCGTAGAAATTCTTTTCCTTGGAGAACATGTGCATGGAGCCGCCCTTGCCTTTCGACAAGCCGCCCCGACGCCCGGTCAACTCGGCCATGACGCCTCGCGCCGACAGCCCCATGGCCAGCATATGGCCGTGGTCACGATAGGCGGTGATCATCTGATCGCCTTCGATCAGCGACATCTGCAGGCCGGTGACGACAGCCTCCTGGCCGATGTAAAGGTGGCAGAAGCCGCCGATGAAGCCCATGCCATAGAGCTGGCCGGCCTTTTCTTCGAAGCGGCGGATGAGCAGCATCTCGCGATAGGCCGCGACATCCTGTTCCTTGGTAAATTCGACCGGTTTCGGTGTTACCGGAGCAGATTGAGATTTTGAGTCAGATTTGGTTTTGGCAGGCGCTTTTTTGGCGGCGGTGGCCATGCATCACTCCCTAGTGGCGTCTCTTTGCGGACAATGAGGAGATCATGCATAATCTCTCCTCTCCATGACCAAAACGCTAGCATGGAGAGTGACGCTGCGCCATGCGGAAAAATGCATAGCAGGCATGCGGTTAAGCGCCTAAAAACGTTGGATTTCTTGTTGATTAACCGACGTTCAGTTAATGCGGCGCTCGGATGGCCGCATGATGGTCAGCTCGTCTGCATGGGACACATTGAGGGCGTTTCGCGCCTGCTCGTCAAGCATGTCCTTCTCCAGCGAGCCGTCATGCAGCATCTGCACGCGGCGCTCGACGTCCAGGCGCTGCGCCCTGACCGTGTCAAGGCGGGCCTGCAACTCGACGGCACGCGCCGCGAGCCGGTACTTGGAATAGATGCCGAATTCGCCGTGATAGGCGTGGAAGCCGAAATAGGACAGAAACATCACTGCCAGTGCAGGGACGATCAAGCGGCCGGTGTTTGTCTGCTTGTGCTGGCGTGTCCACATGGTGCGCAAAACCTCTCGCACCCTTGTCGCCCAATCATACTTAATGCCGGGTTACGACAGTCTCGTTCCGCACGAAAAAACGGGTCGAATTCAAAACAGCCGCTGCCGCGCCCGCGAAAGCGCAAATCCCGCACCGCGCCCGTTGGTGCAGGTCACGCCCGAGCGTTCGGAGACGCAGCTGATGTTTCCGCGCTCGAAAGTCTCGCCATAGGCCAGTTCCGGATAGTCGCCGACGATCGTGTCGCCGACGCACATCAGCACGCCGCGCCTTGACGTTTCATCCAGGCTGAAGTCGTTGCCCCAGTCCAGTTCGCAGTCCTGCGGGCGCGGTGGCAGTGGCGTTGTCTTGTCGGCGATGTTGCAGCGTATCGATGCATCGTCGTCGAAGAACATGCATTGAATGTTGCCGGTCGGCGAACGGAAACCGTTCGCCGAATCTTGCGCCATGGCGGGCAACGCATGAAGCCAGATGGAGGTCGCAGCCATCAGCAGGCAGCAAGCCAGGCTGTTTGCCCTCTCGCTTTGCCGCCCGCCTGATGTGGCCATCGGGTCAGCCGCGCAGGATCGAGCGGCCGGCGAAGCGCGCCTGCCTGCCGAGCTCTTCTTCGATGCGGATCAGCTGGTTGTACTTGGCGGTACGGTCCGAACGGGCCAGCGAGCCGGTCTTGATCTGACCGCAGTTGGTGGCGACCGCGAGATCGGCGATGGTCGAATCCTCGGTTTCGCCCGAGCGGTGCGACATGACGGCGGTGTAGCTTGCCTTGTGCGCGGTCTCGACGGCGTCGAGCGTTTCGCTGAGCGTGCCGATCTGGTTGACCTTGACCAGGATGGAGTTGGCGACGCCCATCTTGATGCCGTCGCGCAGGCGGGCCGAATTGGTGACGAACAGATCGTCGCCGACCAGCTGCACCTTGTCGCCGCACAGCTCGGTCAGATACTTCCAGCCTTCCCAATCGTCCTCGGACATGCCGTCCTCGATCGAGATGATCGGGTAGTCGGCGGCGAGCTTGGCGAGGTACTTGGCCTGTGCCTTGGGATCGCGGGTCTTCTTTTCGCCTTCGTAGACGTAGTTGCCGTCCTTGAAGAATTCGGTCGCAGCGCAGTCGAGCGCGAGCGCCACGTCTTCGCCGGGCTTGAAGCCGGCCTTTTCGATCGAGGCCATGACGAAGTCGAGTGCTGCCTGGGCGCTCTTGAGGTTCGGGGCGAAACCGCCCTCGTCGCCGACATTGGTGTTGTGGCCGGCGTCCTTCAGACCCTTCTTCAGGGTGTGGAAGATTTCCGAACCCCAGCGCACGGCGTCGCGCAGCGTAGGCGCGCCGATCGGCATGATCATGAATTCCTGGAAATCGATCGGATTGTCGGCATGCGCGCCGCCATTGATGATGTTCATCATCGGCACCGGCAGCACGCGCGCGTTGGGGCCGCCGACATAACGGTACAGCGGCAGGCCCGAAGCCTCGGCGGCAGCCTTGGCAACCGCGAGCGAGACGCCGAGGATGGCGTTGGCGCCGAGGCGGCCCTTGTTGGGCGTGCCGTCGAGCTCGATCATCGTCTGGTCGATGTGGATCTGGTTTTCGGCTTCCATGCCGCCGATCGCCTCGAACAGCTCGCCATTGACGGCTTCGACGGCGCGCTCGACGCCCTTGCCGAGATAGCGCGGGCCGCCGTCACGAAGCTCCATCGCCTCATGGGCGCCGGTCGAGGCACCCGAGGGAACCGCTGCACGGCCCATCGAGCCGTCTTCGAGGACAACGTCCACCTCGACGGTTGGATTGCCACGGCTGTCGAGAATCTCGCGGCCGACGATATCGATGATTGCTGTCATGTGAGGCATCCCCGGGAGCTGATCGCAAATAGGATCGGTTGGATTTCCGCGCTCGTCTTAGCCAAAGCAGAAGAAAACGCAATCGCGGCAGGGCAAATATCACGCAACGTCAGGCATCAGATTCACTTTCGGCAAAACGCTGTCACCATAATTCATCCCGTTGGGCAGGCATTCGCCACACTTTCGGGTAAACTATGCCTGCGCGGGGCGAAACAGAGGGAGTTTCGCCATGTCCGAGTTGAGTGGTATCCTGAGTTTGTTCTTCATCGCCGCAGCCTTCCTGACCTCATGCGACGGTCAACCGCCCCCACAGGGCACGTCGCAGGTGCGGATCATTCCGACGCCAAGGTAGCTGCCGGCACGGACAAAAGCCCCGCGATGCGATCTTCATCCGCGGGGCTTTTTTGGTTGGCTCGGGCAAATGCCAGTACGGCTCGTTGGCGATGCCGGAATAGCGCCCCCCAAAGCGGAGGTCCAAAGTTTTCCTGATGGTGGGTAAGGCCGACTGGTCAGTCGGTGAGGATGAAGGTCACCTTCATGTTGACGCGGTAGGCAGTGATCTTACCGTTTTCGACGACGATTTTCTGATCCTGGATCCAGGCGCCTTCGACATTCTTCAGCGTCATCGACGCACGGGCGATTCCCTGCTCAATCGCATCCTGAAAACTCTTGGTCGATGATGAGGTGATTTCCGTAACGCGGGCAACAGACATAGGATTCCTCCGGCTGATACGCTCAGTCACGGAGCAAGACTACGCCCGGTATCCGCAGGGCTCAAGCAGGAGTTGTAGCGAGGCATCCGCGCGCCAGATGACACGCAGATGCTTTGCAAGGCGGCCTTAGCCCTTGGCGATGCGGTCGAAGGCCATCAAGCGCTCGAGCAGCGCTGGCATGTCCTTGAGCGGCACCATGTTGGGGCCGTCCGACGACGTCGAATTGTCGGGGTCTTCGTGCGTTTCGATGAACACACCGGCGACGCCAACGGCAACGGCGGCACGCGCAAGCGTCTCAACGAAACGCCTCTCGCCGCCCGATGTGGCGCCCTGCCCGCCCGGCTGCTGCACCGAATGGGTAGCATCGAAGATAACTGGCGCGCCGATGTCGGCCATGATCGGCAGCGCGCGCATGTCGGATACCAGCGTGTTGTAGCCGAAGGAAGCGCCACGCTCGGTGACGAGAACGTTCGGGTTGCCCGAGTCGGTGACCTTGGCAACGACGTTCTTCATGTCCCAGGGCGCGAGGAACTGGCCTTTCTTCACATTGACGACCTTGCCGGTCTTGGCCGCTGCAACCAGCAGGTCGGTCTGGCGGCTGAGGAAGGCCGGAATCTGCAGCACGTCGACGACTTCGCCTACGATGGCGCACTGCTCTTCGGTGTGGACGTCGGTGATGACTGTGACGCCAAGTTCCTTGCGCAGGTCGGCGAAGACAGGAAGTGCCGCATCGAGTCCCGCACCTCGGGTGCTGCCAAGCGAGCTGCGGTTGGCCTTGTCGAAGCTCGACTTGTAGACGAAGCCGATGCCAAGCTTGAGGGTCAGCTCCTTGAGCGCGCCGGCCATGTCGAAGGCATGCTGGCGCGATTCGAACTGGCACGGACCGGCGATCAGCGACAGCGGCGCATTGTTGGCGAAAAGGGTCTTGCCGACCGTCACATTTGCATTCGGCTTGGTCATTTCAATTCCTCGAATATGAAGGTCGCGCCTTGCCCAGGTGCCGGCGGTACCACCAGGCGTTGACCGCTTAGATCGTGCTCGATGCCGTTGCGGACAAGAAGCGACTTGGCCGCGCCGAGATCATCGACGGCAAAAACCATCGCCTCAAGGCGAATCCCATTGGAATTTGGTGTGGAGCGGATGGAAAGTCTTGCATTGGCCAGCGGCACGGAGGCCCCGTCAACACTGCTGCGGGCGATTGTCGCCAGCAATGCGCCAGCGGCTTGCGCGCTTGCCGCAGTCGCTTCGACGGCCAGAACACGCCTCACGCCATTGGCATGCGTCTGAAGTGCTGTGCGGTCGACATTGGGTGCGTTGACGCGCTCGCAGGTGAAGAAGAACGCATCTGTCGCGGTGTCAGGTTCGGCGGCAAAAGCCAGCCGGAACGATGCCTGGTCAGATTTGCCGGCCGCATCGACGAAGGGCCGCGAAAAATCGAGTCGGGGACCGGCCGAAACGCCTGCGGCAACGAACTTGGCATGGTCGACGTCCGCATCGTCAGTTCCAAACACCACAGCCGAAAAACCTTCGTCGCCATGGGCGTCACGGAACGCCCGGTCGCGGGCGACAAAGACATTGCCTTCGGCCACGGCTTGGTCGGTCGCAGCCCGGTCACCGACTGCCAGAGGCTCCATGAAGGTGCCGTCGCTGAGATAGACGCAGCAATTGACCGTGCCGAAGGGATGGATGCCGACTGGTGACACCGTGAAGCCAAGTGCCGTGAGCCGCTGCCGCGCGATCGCGAGGTCGGCGGTCGGCAACACAATATGGTCGAGCGGACGTGGCTTGTCGTTTTCAGTCATATGCTTGCGCTTTGCCTCAATTCCTCATGCCGCGCAAGGCTGCCCCTTGGGCAATGCCCTCACCCGGCCACCATCTCGCCCAGCCGCCGCACCGTGTTCCAGTTGCGCGACGTGCCGACGCCGCCAGCACGCTTGGGCGTGAGCGCGCCAAGCAGCCGCGACGTGCCGGCACTGCGCGAGAAATAGAGCCAGATGTCGCCATTGGCTGCCGCAAGCTTCTCGTCCGCCGCCACATAAGGCGTGAGTTTTGCCAAAATCTCCGGCGCTACCGGCGCGCGCATGACGCGTACCGCCACCTGGTCGGGGTAACGTGCAGCGTCCTCAGGAAAAGGGTTGGCCGCGACCAGCTTCAGCCAGTCATCGGCGCAACGTACGATGATGTCGACATGTTTGCCGAATTTTTGCTCGAACGCCTTTTCCAGCCTGGTTTCGATCGCAGAGACTGGCTGCTCTTCGGTCTCGAAAACCAGATTGCCCGTCGCAACCAGTGTGCGTGGATTTTGAAAGCCTGCGGCTTCGGTCATGTCGCGCAGGTCGGACATGACAACCCGCCGCCCCTCGCCCAGAATGATGCTGTAGAGCAACGCGACATAGGTGGTCATGACTGTGGCATGACCTCGGCAGGTCTGCGCGCCAACGGTTTCACGTCGGCGCGCATGACAATCAGACGAGCCTGCTCTGTTCGACGGCAGCCTCGATGAAGCTGGCGAAAAGCGGATGCGGGTCAAGCGGACGGCTCTTCAGTTCCGGATGGTATTGCACGCCGATGAACCAGGGATGGTCGGGATATTCGACCGTTTCAGGCAGCACACCGTCGGGCGACATGCCGGCAAACACCAGGCCGCAGGCTTCGAGCCGCTCCTTGTAGTCGATATTGACCTCGTAGCGGTGACGGTGACGCTCGGAGATATCGGTATCGCCATAAATCTCGGCGATTTTCGAACCTTCCGAAAGCTTCGCTTCATAGGCGCCCAGGCGCATCGTGCCGCCGAGATCGCCGGCTGCCCGGCGCTTCTCCAGCATGTTGCCCTTGAGCCATTCGGTCATCAGGCCAACGACCGGCTCCTTGGTGGCGCCGAACTCGGTTGACGAGGCATTGTCGATGCCGGCGAGCGAACGCGCGGCTTCGATGCAGGCCATCTGCATGCCAAAGCAGATGCCGAAATACGGCACCTTGCGTTCGCGGGCGAACTTTGCCGCCAGGATCTTGCCTTCCGAGCCGCGCTCGCCGAAACCGCCCGGCACCAGGATGCCATGGACCTTTTCGAGGAACGGTGCCGGGTCTTCCTTCTCGAAGACCTCGCTCTCGATCCAGTCGAGCTTGACCTTGACGTTGTTGGCCAGGCCGCCATGCGACAGCGCTTCGATCAGCGACTTGTAGGCATCCTTGAGGCCGGTGTATTTGCCGACCACGGCGATTGTGACTTCGCCTTCGGGATTGTGGATGAGCTGCGAGACATTCTGCCAGGCATCGAGGCGCGGCTTGGGCGCCGGATCGATGCCGAACGCTGCCAGCACTTCCGAATCGAGGCCTTCCTTATGGTAGGCCAGCGGCACGTCGTAGATGTGGCCGACGTCGAGCGCCTGGATAACGGCCGATTCGCGGACATTGCAGAACAGCGACAGCTTGCGGCGCTCTTCCTTGGGGATGTTGCGGTCGGCGCGAACCAGGAGAATGTCCGGTGCGATGCCGATCGAGCGCAGTTCCTTGACCGAATGCTGGGTCGGCTTGGTCTTCAGTTCGCCAGCCGTTGGGATGTAGGGCATCAGCGTCAGGTGGACGTAGACCGCATTGTTGCGCGGCAGATCGTTGCCAAGCTGACGAATCGCTTCGAGGAACGGCATCGCCTCGATGTCGCCGACAGTGCCGCCGATCTCGCACAGCACGAAGTCGAACTCGTCATTGCCGTCGAGGATGAAGTTCTTGATCTCGTCGGTGACGTGCGGAATGACCTGCACGGTCGCGCCGAGATAGTCGCCGCGCCGCTCACGCTCGATGATGTTCTTGTAGATGCGGCCGGTGGTGATGTTGTCGCTCTGGTTCGCGGAACGCCCGGTGAAGCGTTCGTAGTGACCGAGATCGAGATCGGTTTCCGCTCCGTCGTCGGTCACGAACACCTCACCATGCTGGTAAGGCGACATCGTTCCGGGATCGACGTTGAGATACGGATCGAGTTTACGGATGCGCACGCGATATCCGCGTGCTTGCAAGAGAGCCCCAAGGGCCGCTGCGGCTATGCCTTTTCCAAGGGAAGAGACCACGCCGCCGGTAATGAAAACATATCGCGCCATGGGATTCATCGCTTAACGCGGCCAAATCGATTCCGCCAGAGAAAAATCCGCCGCGTCGGACTTTTCCCTATGTGGCTGTTCATTGTTGCTGCCGGTAGACCGCGCAAACAAAAAGGCCGGCGTGACCGCCGGCCAACTTCGAGCGTTATGGAAACGCCTTACATGACGATGACTTCAGAGCCCATCTTCACGCGATTGTAGAGGTCCATGACATGGTCATTGACCATCCGGAAGCAACCGTTCGAAGAATTCGTGCCGATCGTCTGCGGCTGATTGGTACCATGGATACGGATATGGGTATCCTTGTTGCCCTGGTAAAGGTAGATGGCGCGCGCGCCGAGCGGATTTTCCGGCCCGCCGTTCATGCCGTCCTTGTAGCGGCCGTATTTCTTGGGCTCGCGCTCCTGCATGTCCTTGGTCGGAATCCAGCGCGGCCATTCCTGCTTGTCGCCAATTGTCGCCTTGCCCTTGAATTCCAGCCCCTCGCGACCGACAGCAATCGCATAGCGACGGGCGGTCGACGATGATTCGACCAGATAGAGATAGCGCTTGCCGGTATCGACGACGATCTGGCCACGCTCGTAGCCCGAGAACGTCACTTCCTGCGGCTCGTAATCGGACTTCACCTTGAACTGCTTGTTGGCCTGCTTGGCCTGTAGCACGGCGTCGAGCGCACGCGTCTGCGGCAGCATCGACTGCTGCGGCGCAATGCTGCTGCCACCGAAGATGCCGGCGAGCAGACCGGTCTTCTGTGGCCGCGCCGGGTTTTCGCTGCGCAGTTCGCCATTGTTGCCGGTCGAGGCAACTGCGACCGCGTCGGGCGTCAAGGGTGCAACCGGCTGCATCAGCTCGATCGGCTGAACAGGCTTGCGCACAGCAGGTGCGACCTCCGCAACCTGGGTGGTCGCCTTTTCAGTCTTCTTCAGACGGGCGAGTTCACGGGCCTTGTCGGCCTTTTCCTTGGCTGCTGCCCGCATCGCCATCTTCTTGGCTTCGAGCATCTTGAGCCGGGCGAGTTCCTTGTCGGCCGTGATCTTGGCTTCGAGGTCCTTGATTCGCGACAGGTCCTCGTCGGTCGGCTTCTTCTTTTTCTTGAGAATCTTGAGTTCGGCAGTGTCGCTCTTGGCGGCGATCAAAACGATGTTGCTTGCGGCCCCGGGCTGCGGCGCCGCAGCCATGCCGGCCGAGGTGGCAGCAAAGGCTGTCGAGCTCATGAGAGAGGCACAAAGACCAGCAAGAAGAATGCGGCGGAGCTGCATGGCGAAGGATCCCGAACGTTCAACGCAAATTTTCGCGCGACAACGCACGGTGCCCCCAAAGGCTCCCCCGCCGATATGCCGCAACCCAGCTATTATCGATTAGCCGGAGACGCCTCAAGGGAGGCACCACCGGCGAATTGATCGAATTGTTGTGATCTACGCAGCATTTGCCGCAACTGTGTTCAAACAACAACAGGTTGCGGCAAGAGCTTAGGACTTAGTTAGGAACTTGCGGTGCTGCCGGGGCCGTCGTGCCGCCTGCGGCAGGCTGTTCGGTGCCCGATGCTGCCGGTGCAGCAGCAGGTGCAGGCTGCGTGGTGCTCGGGGCAGCAGGTGCCGTGGCACCAGGTGCGGGCGCTGCCGGAGCGGTCGAACCGCCGAGCTGGTCGAGAACGCCCTTGCCAGTCGTGCCGCCTTGGGTGGTCGGCGCGCGATTGAGGATGTCGGTTTCCTTCGCACCATAACGAGCGACGATGGACAGCGTCAGCGACGTGACGAAGAACACGGTCGCCAGGATGGCTGTCGCACGAGTCAGGGCGTTGGCCGCGCCGCGCGCGGTCATGAAGCCCGAACCGCCACCGATGCCAAGGCCACCGCCTTCAGAGCGCTGCAGGAGCACAACGCCAACAAGGGCGAGCACGACCATCAAGTGAATGACGATGAGGACGGTTTCCATTGCGCTTCCTGGGATCTTTCCTGACGGGGACTTGCCGCGCGCCGAAGCGCCCGGTCTTCCGGAGGCGGCTCAATACAATGCTTTCTAGGCATTTCCAAGCCCGCCGGCCGAATATGGGATGACACGCTGTCTTTGCAACGGTCAGGCGTGCTGAAATCAGAGCTTGCGATAGGCTTCTGCAATGCCAAGAAAGTCGGCAGCCTTGAGACTTGCGCCGCCGACGAGCGCGCCATCGACATTGGCGATCGCCAACAATTCATTGGCGTTCGATGGCTTGACCGAGCCACCGTAGAGAATGCGCATCTTGCCGGCCGCTGCACCCAGCTTCTCCGCCAGACGGGCGCGGATATGCGCATGCGCTTCGGCCACGTCGGCGACTGTCGGCGTCAAGCCGGTGCCGATTGCCCATACAGGCTCATAGGCAATGATCGCGTTGGCAGGTGTAGCAGTGCCCGGCACCGAGCCTTCGATCTGACGCGACAGCACCGAGAGCGTCGCCCCGCTCTCGCGTTCGGCAAGCGTCTCGCCGATACAGATGACGGCCACCAGCCCTGCCCGCCATGCGCCTTCAGCCTTGGCACGAACCACGGCATCGGTTTCACCATGATCGGTGCGGCGTTCGGAATGCCCGACAATGACATGGCTGGCGCCGGCGTCCTTGAGCATTTCCGCCGAGATGTCGCCGGTGTGGGCGCCGCTTTCCTTGGCGTGACAATCCTGCCCGCCGGCCTTGACCGGTGAGCGGTGCAGGATTTCAGCGGCACGCGAAAGAAGCGTCGCTGGAACACACAAAAGCGCTTCAGTCTCGGCGTCGAGGCCGCCCATGAAACCGCCGGCGATGTTGCGCAATTCGTTGAGCGAGGCGCTGGTGCCGTTCATTTTCCAGTTGCCTGCAACGAGTGGGCGGATTCCTGGCGTCATGTGATCTTCCCTCGAAATCGATATTCGCTAGGGCAACCTCACTACCAAAAACAAACCACAAAGCAATCGACAGTGGCCTTGAAGGGCGCTATTGCGCTTCGTTCATGCAGGCGCATGCGAAAATGCGCGTATACGGGATCTGATACATGCTCGAATCGATGCGAAGTGCTGCGGGAACCTGGGTTGCTAAGCTGCTGCTTCTGCTACTCGTCGTCAGCTTCGCGATCTGGGGCATCTCAGGACGCATGCTGAACCAGTTCAGTGGCGACAAGGTGGTGACCGCCGGCGGCACGTCCGTTTCAGGCGTCGAATACCGCCTCGCCTATGACCGTCAGCTCAACGTCATGTCGCAGCAGTTTGGCCAGCGCCTGACCCGCGACCAGGCAAACGCGCTTGGTATCGACAATCAGGTGCTGTCGCAGCTGGTCGCAGGTGCCGTGCTCGACGAGCAGGCACGCAAGCTCGGCCTTGGCCTGTCCAAGGACCGCTTGGCACAGCTGACCTGGGACGATCCCACCTTCCGCGGCCCCGATGGCCAGTTCGACCGCCAGGCCTTCGAATACATCCTGCGCCAGATCGGCATGCGGCCTGAGGATTACCTCAAGAACCGCGCCCAGGTTGCCGTCCGCCAGCAGATCGTCGAAGCCGTTTCCGATGGCCTTGAGGCACCTGATACGTTCCTGCGGGCTGTCGCGCTTTATCGTGGCGAAGACCGCACCATCGACTATTTGCCGCTGCCCAAGTCGCTGGTCGAGCCGATCGCGGCTCCGAGCGACGAGGTGCTCAAGGCCTGGTTCGAGGAAAACAAGAAGAACTACGCCGCGCCGGAATTCCGCAAGCTGAGCTACGTCAAGCTCGAGCCGGAAGACATCATGGACGTCGCTTCGATCACCGACGAGCAGGTTCGCCAGGACTACGACAAGAACAAGTCGCATTTCACCACCGCTGAGACGCGCAAGATCGACCAGTTGGTAATCGGCAACGCCGATGCGGCCAAGGCGGCTTCCGATGCGATCAAGGGCGGAGCTGCCTTCGACAAGGTCGTCGCCGACCAGGGCAAGACCGCAGCCGACGTGGCGCTCGGCACGCTGACCAAGGAGCAGATCGCCGACAAGGCTGTCGCAGATGCGGCTTTTGCGCTGCAGGCAAACCAGGTCAGCGACGTGATCCAGGGTTCTTTCGGCTCGGTGCTCGTCCGTGTCAGCGAGATCACGCCCGAGACGGTGAAGACGTTCGATGAGGTCAAGGACCAGATCCGCAAGGAGCTCGCCCTTGCCGAAGCCAACCGCATCCTGCTCGACGTGCATGATTCCTACGAGGACGCTCGCGCCGGCGGCGACTCGATGCAGGCCGCCGCAGACAAGTTGAAGCTCAAGGTGGTGACGATCGACGCGATCGACCGGGCCGGCCAGAATGCCGACGGCACCGTTATCAACACGCTGCCGGATTCGCGTAACCTGATCCAGGCGACCTTCGAGGCCGAAGCCGGTATTGAAAACCCGCCACTCAACGTCGGCACCAACGGCTTCGTGTTCTATGAAGTCGACGGCATCACGCCGGCCCGCGACCGCACGCTCGATGAAGTGCGCGAAAAGGTTGTGGCGGACTGGACCGCGGCTGAAGCGACAAAGCGCCTCAACGACAAGGCGAACGAGCTTGAAAAGCGCCTCAAGGACGGCACCGCGCTGGACGTGATCGCTGGCGAACTGAAGCTTGAAAAGCAGACCAAGCGCGGGCTCAAGCGCGAAACCGACGACGCCGATTTCGGCCGCGAGGGTGCGGCTGCGATGTTTGCGATGGGCCAGGGTGGCACCGGCATCGTTGCTGCCCCCACCGGCGATGCGCAGATCCTGTTCAAGGTCGCTGAGGTGTTCGAGCCGGCTGGTGTGGACAAGAGTGCTGTGCCCGAGGACGCGCAGAAGACATTTGCCTCGGGCATGTCGGACGACCTGCTCGACCAGATCGTGGCTCAGCTTCAAGGCGAGTATCAGGTCACCATCAACCGGGATGCAGTCACCCGGGCACTTGCGGTGGGAACGCCATGAGCGCACTCAAACCGCATATCGCCAAGGTCGCTTCGGGCGCGCCCCTTACCTTCGATGAGGCGCGCGAGGCTTTCGACATCATCATGTCGGGCGAAGCGACGCCCGGCCAGATCGGCGGTTTCCTGATGGCGCTGCGCGTGCGCGGCGAGACAGTCAGTGAAATCTCAGGCGCAGTCGCCACCATGCGCGACAAGATGCTTCGCGTCGAAGCGCCCGCGGACGCCATCGATATCGTTGGCACCGGCGGTGATGGCTCGCACAGCGTCAACATCTCGACCGCATCGGCCTTCGTGATTGCGGGCGCCGGCGTGCCGGTTGCCAAGCATGGCAATCGCGGCCTGTCGTCGCTGACGGGCGCTGCCGACGTGCTGACAGCGCTCGGTGTGAACATCGACCTGTCGCCCGAAGCGATCGGCCGCTGCATCCACCAGGCCGGCATCGGCTTCATGTTCGCGCCGGCGCATCATCCGGCGATGAAACATGTCGGAGCGACCCGCGTCGAACTCGGCACCCGCACCATCTTCAACCTGCTTGGTCCGCTCTCCAATCCAGCCGGCGTCAACCGCCAGCTTGTCGGTGTGTTTTCGCCCGAGTGGGTCGAGCCGGTGGCCGAAACGTTGAAGGAGCTTGGCGCTCGGCACGTCTGGGTCGTTCATGGCGATGGCTATGACGAGATCACCACCACCGGCGAGACCCATGTCGCGGCCCTGAAAGACGGTGCCATCCACAGCTTCACGCTGACGCCCGAACAGGTTGGCCTTGCCAGACACACGCGCGAAGAGCTGCGCGGCGGCGATTCGGCCTACAATGCGGCGGCCCTGCGCGGCGTGCTCGAAGGCGCCAAGGGTGCCTACCGTGATACGGTGCTGATGAATGCCGGTGCCGGTCTCGTCGTCGCCGACAAGGTCGCAACCATCGGCGAAGGCGTGGCACTTGCCGCAGACGCAATCGACAGCGGGCGCGCGCTTGCGGTGCTCGACCGCCTGATCGGCGTTTCGAACGGATAAAGACATGGCCGACATCCTGCGCCGCATCGAAGCCTACAAGCGCGACGAGATCGCAGCCGCCAAGGCATTGCTGCCACTCTCCGAGGTCAAGGCACGGGCGCGCGATGCATCCAAGCCGCGCGGCTTTCTTGCCGCACTCGAAGCCAAGCGCTTAGACAATCGTTTTGGTCTGATCGCCGAGATCAAGAAGGCCAGCCCGTCCAAGGGCCTGATCCGTCCCGATTTCGACCCGCCGGCACTTGCCCGGGCCTATGCCGAAGGTGGAGCGGCCTGCCTGTCGGTGCTGACCGACACGCCGTCATTCCAGGGTGCTCCGGAGTTCCTGACCGCCGCGCGCGACGCCTGCGCCCTGCCCGCTCTGCGCAAGGATTTCATGTTCGAGCCTTACCAGGTGCACGAAGCTCGCGCCTGGGGTGCGGACGCCATCCTGATCATCATGGCGAGCCTCAGCGACGACGACACCAAGCGGCTTGAGGACACGGCCTTCGAGCATGGCATGGACGTGCTCGTTGAGGTGCACGACGAAGAAGAGACCGAGCGCGCGCTAAAACTGTCTTCGCGCCTGCTCGGCATCAACAACCGCAACCTGCGCACCTTCGAGGTCAGCCTCGACACTTCCGAGCGGCTGGCGCCGATGGTGCCGGCAGACCGGCTGCTGGTCGGCGAAAGCGGCATCTTCACCCACGCCGATTGCCTGCGGCTGGAAAAATCCGGCATTGGCAGCTTCCTCGTCGGCGAAAGCCTGATGCGTCAGGCCGACGTTGCCGCCGCGACCCGCGCGCTTCTCGACGGCGCAGCCGTTGCGAGCGTCTGACATGGCAAGCACCCTCACCCATATCGGTGCCTCTGGCGAAGCCAACATGGTCGATGTCGGCGACAAGGCCGAGACCACGCGCACCGCGATCGCCGAAGGCGTTGTCATCATGCGCGCTGAAACCCTGGCGCTGATCCTTTCGGGCAACGCCAAAAAGGGCGACGTGCTTGGCACCGCGCGCATCGCCGGCATCATGGCCGCCAAGCGCACGCACGAACTCGTGCCGCTTTGCCACCCGATCCTGTTGACCAAGGTGTCGGTCGAGATCGAGCCCGACGATGCCCTGCCCGGTCTTCGCGTGACAGCGCTTGCGCGCGTCACTGGCAAGACCGGCGTCGAGATGGAGGCGCTGACCGCCGCGTCGGTCGCCTGTCTCACCATCTACGACATGGCCAAGGCTGCCGACCGCGCCATGGTGATTTCCGGCATCCGGCTGGTCGAAAAGACCGGCGGCAAGTCGGGCGACTACAAGGCGGCCGAATAGATGGCGCTGCTGCCCGTAGCCGAGGCTCTGGAACGCCTGCTTGATGGCGCCGAACCCAGCGGCACAGAGACGGTCGGCCTCAACGAGGCCTCAGGACGCGTGCTTGCAAGCCCCTTGCATGCCCTGCGCACCCAGCCTCCCTTCAATGCCTCCGCCATGGACGGTTATGCCGTTCGCGCAGCCGACATCGCGTCCCTGCCAGCACGGCTGAAGGTCATTGGCACAGCACCTGCGGGAAAACAGTTCACCGGGACGGTTATGCAAGGCGAGAGCGTGCGCATCTTCACCGGCGCACCTGTGCCGGGCGGTGCGGACACCGTCGTCATTCAGGAGAACGTCCGCGACCTCGGCAATGGCGAAATCGACGTGCTGGAACCAGCGATACTTGGGCGCAATATCCGCGCCAAGGGCCTCGATTTCAAACAGGGCGATCTGATTCTCGACGCTAGCCGCGTGCTTGATCCGGCGGCGCTGTCGCTGATCGCGGCCGCCAATCACCCCGAAATGCCAGTGGTTCGCGCGCCGCTGGTTGCCATCATCGCCACCGGCGACGAACTGCTTCCGCCCGGCAGCAACCCGGGTCCTGACCAGATCATCGCCTCCAATGCCTATGGTGTCGCCGCGATAGCCCAATCGGTTGGCGCACGTGTGCTCGATCTCGGCATCGCAGCCGACCGTAAGGATGCGATCTCAGCCCTCGTCGCCAAGGCGCTCGATGCCCAGGCCGACGTCATCGTGACGCTCGGCGGGGCCTCAGTCGGCGACCATGATCTGGTCCATGGTGTTTTGACCGGGCTCGGCATGGATCTCGATTTCTGGAAGATCGCCATGCGCCCCGGCAAGCCGCTGATGTTCGGCCGCCTTGGCAAGACGCGTTGCATCGGCCTGCCCGGCAATCCGGTCGCCAGCCTGATTTGCGCGCACATTTTCCTGAAACCGCTGCTGGCAAAGCTTGGTGGGCGGCCCTATGCGCCCGACATCCGCAAAGGCGTCCTCGACACTGCGATGGCTGCCAACGACCTGCGCCAGGATTTCGTTCGCGCCATTGCGCGCGAGACGGCAGACGGCCTCATCGTTACGCCATACACGATCCAGGACTCGTCAATGCTCCGCACGCTCGCGGACGCCAACTGCGCCATCATGCGCGAGCCCTTCGCACCGGCCGCCGAATCTGGCAGTGCGTGCCGCGTGATGATGCTGCGCTGAACGAAGCAGCCACTTTCCTTCACCAGATATAAACAGTTGCAGAACACAACTGGAACAGATAGTGTTTGTTCTGGGTTTGTTTTTCTTCTGATTCCTCCGGGGGTGGCGATGCTGACGCGCAAACAACACGAGCTTTTGCTGTTCATCCACTCGCGATTGAAAGAGACGGGCATCCCGCCATCCTTCGACGAAATGAAAGAGGCGCTCGACCTCGCCTCCAAATCCGGCATCCATCGCCTGATCACAGCACTTGAAGAGCGTGGCTTCATCCGACGCCTGCCCAACCGGGCACGCGCGCTTGAAGTGCTGCGCATGCCCGATTCGATCGCGCCTGGCCTCAACGCGGCGCGGAAGTTTTCACCCAGCGTCATCGAGGGCAGCCTTGGCCGTCGGCCCGAGCCATCGCGCTCGATGTCAGCTGGCAATGACGACGACGCTGGTTCGGCCGTCACCATTCCGGTGATGGGGCGTATCGCCGCCGGCGTGCCGATCGACGCGATCCAGCACAAGACCCATTCCATTGTCGTTCCGCCTGACATGATCATGGGCGGCGAGCATTACGCGCTCGAGGTCAAGGGTGACTCGATGATCGAAGCTGGCATCTTTGATGGCGATACTGTCGTCATCCGCAGCTCGACCACCGCCAATCCCGGCGAGATCATCGTCGCGCTTGTCGATGACGAGGAAGCGACCCTCAAGCGCTTCCGCCGCAAAGGCGCCTCGATCGCGCTGGAAGCCGCCAATCCAGCCTATGAGACCCGCATCTTCGGGCCTGACAGGGTCAAGGTCCAAGGCAAGCTCGTCGGGCTGATCCGCCGCTATTGATTTTTACACAAGCCGGGCGCGCTGCTGAGCTCGGCCTTTCGTGCTGTCGTTCGGGCTGCCTGAACGGAATGCCGGCTATTTGACCCGGTCGAACCGCGCGTGCGATTGTGGCCATTTGAAAAGACCGGGATCGAACATCATGAATTTGGTTGTTGCTGAAGCACTGAGGTGGTGTTTCAGCAGTTCGGCGCACCCGGAGCAGATTTAGGCCGAACTCATGTGAGGCTTCGACCCCTCGTTATTTCGCTATGGAAACATACAGAAAGAATCTTTTGTCCTCGGCTATTGTTTTAACCGAGCTCCCGAAATGGGTGAGAAATGCATCTTGATCGCGTTTTGGCACAAGCACGCCATCGCCTGGGGTAAGCCATGCTGATACGTCAGCAGGTGTTTTCAGCTGTGTAATTTTACCTTGCCTATAGAACTCGGCCGAAAAGCTGCGTGCATCCAGAATGGCCAAACGGCCTGTATCTGGAAATGCAGCAATCAGGTCGACCTCAGTGGGGATTGCTGAGCGGGCCCAGCCGAACAAGGAAGCTGCGGTAATGCCTAAAAAAACCACCAACACTTCCGCCACTCCGAGCTTCAGCCAAAATGTTCGCGAGAGGTCGGTCCTGGTCCACAAAATGACAGCTAGCAGTGCTGCGGCTGGCAACCCTGGCAGCACATATGCCAGGAGGATGTTTGCTGCCAGAGTGAAAAACACCAGCGGCGTTACGGCGAACAAAAACAGATACAGATGAAGTCCGCCGCTTTCAGGTATGCCCTTCCGTAGCCGCCAGATCAAAACAGGCAACAGCAGGCTCCAAGGTAGAGTGGCCGCAACCCAATATAGCCAGATCGTGCCCTTCGGGTGCGCGCGCCCCGCGCCGTAAAGGTCTCCGGTCCAGCCGGGTTGCAGAAAGCGCTGGATGTGCTCACCGATCAGGAAATAGTGAAGAAATCCGGGCGTGGCAATTTCCGCCGCCACATACCATGGTATCACCAGCACGGCGACCAAGGCGCTCCCGCCAACCCATGGCAGGCGGCCAAGATCTTTCCAGCCACCGCGCCATATCATCCACGCCATGATTGGCGTTAGCGAAAGAACCACGGCTACAGGACCCTTGGCCAACAGCCCAATGGCAAGCCCCAAAAAGAACAGCCAGCCCCAGCGACGGCTTTTTTCCATGCCGCCGTGAAAGCCAGCCATGCATGCAACGACGCCAAGCGTTAAGACCATGTCGGTCATAACGAAGGCTGAGGCGACAAAAAACAGCCCTGTGCTGGCGGTGACCAATACCGCTGCCGCTGCCGTTCGACGATCGGTCAATGTGCACGCCCATCGATGCAGAATTACCAAGGTGGCGATGGCTGCCAGCAAAATTCCCAGTCGCGCAGCAAACGGCGTTGCACCAAACACGGCTATTCCCGCTGCCGACAACCATGTGTGCAATGGCGGCTTGGCCCAGAATGGCACGCCATAGTCAAACTGTGGCGTGATCCAATTGCCGGTTTCAACCATTTTCCGGGCGATTTCGGCATAGCGCGCTTCGGTTGGATCGGTTAGCGGTACCCAGGCCATTGCCAGCAGCCGCACGATGAGCAACGAGAGCAGGCCCCAGAAAATAGCACGGCTCTTGGTCATGATATTGCGCTTTCAGTCAAGATCCTGGCCTCAACGGCACGGCTTTCTGGGGCGTGGCCGGTGCATTGCATCATATCGGTGGCATCGCCCGGATGCAGCATGATCAGACAATCCGATTTCGCAGCCGACAACAGGCGCGGAAGCCATAGCTGAACATTGGCTGGGTCATTGAGACGGAGAAAGCCTGAAAAATCGCTGTTTACCTGGAGCTTGGCCTTGGTGAAGAACATGCGCGCTCGCACCGCCATCGCCATGACCGCCAATCCTTTGACGCCACCTGACCGAAGATTGCGCCATCGGTCTGCCCATGTGGCGGGCAACGGCACGCGCACCCATGTCTGCGGTCCGTATGGCAAGAGCGTGACAAGCGGTGCAATTTCCGGGAAGCAATGGCAATGCTGGTGGCCATCGTAATAATCGGGCAGGCTACCAAAGAGCGCAACGAACGCTTTGGTCTGCCGGTTGAGCGAAACGGCAACCTCAACCGGCAAGGCAATGCCCGGCAGCATCAGTTTGGCCAGAGGCCAGACTGGCTCCCGCTTCGAAAAGCCGTGCGTCAGGTTCAGATGCAGTCCGACCTGCGCACCTGCATCTCTTAGCGCTCGCAGACGGGCTATATCGCCGGGCTCAATCGCATCATTGACCATGACTGATGTGCCATCGAGCCGCCCCGCCGCCAATAGCGACAAGATTACCCGGTCATGCCCGCGACCCAGCCCGAAGTCATCCGCGATCCGCATCAGTTTTTCCCTTGAAGCTGATGTCTTCCGCCAGAATATAAGGCGGGCGCTTCTTGGCCTCTAAGACGGATTTTCCGACATATTCGCCCAACAGACCTAAAAAAATCATCTGGACGCCCCCAAAGAACGCGACGAGCGTCAAAACCGACGTAATTCCTGTCGGAATTGCAGGGAAAAAGAAATGCTGAAGCACGATGTAAATACCATACGCTGCGCTCAGCATTGCAATGATGCTTCCCGCCATTCCCATCAAACGGAGCGGTGTCGTTGTAAAGCTTGTCATGGCATCAAATGTCATCGACAACAGGCGGACCGGGCTAAAACTGCTATTGCCGCGGACGCGCGGTGGCGGCTCAAGGGCGATGCCGGTTTGGCGAAAGCCAATCCAGCCATACAGCCCCTTCATAAACCGATCACTCTCGGGAAGGCTGCGCAGCGCATTCATGAACCGTTGGTTGATCAAGCGAAAATCACCCGCACCCGGCGGAATTTCAAATCGGTTACCGCGATTGATGACCCAAAAAAACAAATGCGAAAGGGTCGCCTTCATCACCCCTTCAGACGCGCGACGATTGGCTTTGTAAGCGTAAACACTATCCATGCCTTCAGTGAGCCAGATACGCACGAAATCGGGAAGCATTTCAGGCGGATGCTGGAGGTCTGCATCCATCAGAATGGCAGCATCGGCGTAATAAGCTGCATCTATTCCTGCGGAAAGTGCTGCCTCTTTACCGAAATTGCGCGAAAACTGGAGAAGACGAACAGGACGCGCGCCAAAATCGTAAGCCTTCAACAGGGCAAAGCTGTCATCACTGCTACCATCGTCAATAAAGATATAGTCGACATTGAGCGCAAACTCTGTCGAGATACTGCGTGCAATTGAATTCAGCCGATCAAGGAGATCGGGCAATCCCTCAGCTTCGTTGTAGATGGGAATAATAATGCAGAGTGTTTTTGCAGTCATGGCGTCTTCTTTGCAAAAATTACTGTCGATGAGATCGCAAAATTAATAATCGCCGCAAGTGCTATCGCAACAAATAGCGCTGCAGCCAATGGAATGCCTGCATATAAAGTCACCTTCAAAATCACCACTCGCAGAGCATATATCAAACAACTCCAGACCATGAATAATACGTATCCGCGAATGGGATTACGCTTTGTGCCATGGAAGGTGATCCGATCATGGAAAAAAAATACTACCGATGCACTGAAAAACATCGCCACGGCCAAAGCGTATCCCGGATCCAAACCTATCCAGCTTGTTGCAGCCAGCGTTACGACATAATCGATTGCGGCTCCTATGCTGGAGCCGCTAGCAAATAGAGAGATACGTTTCAGCATTGAGGCAAACCAATGGCACTCTGGCCGTGAAATTGATGCTGGGGGCCCATGTCGGTGCAATGGCGCGGGACACTTCAATCATTGAGGCGACTTCCGATGAAGGACAGCGTTTCAGCCGCGAATAAATGCAGGTCGCACGTTTCTCAACCAATAAATCATCACGCCGCGCCCGCCACAACGGGCATGCCATTCTGTCATCATATTCTTGTCCAGGTACCAAACTTTTCGAAACTTGAGACACAAGCTATGGCCACGTCTCCCCAGATCGCTGCGAATAGCAGGTGCCGCATTGCCAGCCTTGCATATAGCCGCAATCCGCTTGAGACCAGTATTTGTGCCATGTCCATAAAGACACTGGATCAACCGATGATCCGTATGTTCCTGTGAAAGCGCGCCGCGCGATGCCGGCAACAACCTTCGCTCCGTTCCGGCCTGTCTGATGTTGCTCGGCCTTGGCTGATTGTCTGGCTATTTGGCCGGAATTGCGGCCTCCGGTGCTTTCGGGCGCTTGTTTTCTCGCTTGTAGGGCGGTAGGCCCCTCGCCTCGCGAGAGAATTCGCGCTGCGTATGCCACGGACGATATGGCTCGGCCACGGCGTGACGAATTTTGATTTTTTGATCCTTGTTGCCCGATGCTGGCGTCAGGAATATCGCCGCACTTCCAAGGCGCGCGAGTTCGCGGCTGGTGAGCACGGTTGCAGTTGAACCAAGGCAGATGTCCTTTGCGGTGGCGTCTGTCAAAACGATGAGGTCAGCGCTTGCGCATGCGCGCCTGGCGGCAACTGCGTGCTCGGCGTGCGCAATCACTCCGACAAACGCGTGTTGAACCAGACAAAGGCCATCGCTGCAGACAAAGGCAGCTTGCTTGTCAGTGCCGCTTGGACTGCTGGAGGTGCCCAGGCCCTTCGGATTTTTCAAGCCATCGGAGCCTATGCGCATAGGCCCGACAAACTCCTCGGTTGCCAAAGCCCGCTTCCAGTTATCGACCGTGAACTCGTTTGGTCGGGCGCGATTGACGGCAAGCTTTTTGTCCCCGGTCGGTACGCCCACCAGACGGCCATCTTCGGAGATGAGAACGACAGGTGTTTCGGTTTCCACCAGCGCCAAAATGCCGAGAGCGGCAAATGGCAAGGCTGCGACCCGCAACCAGGTCGTGGCGACCGATGCGATGACCAGTGCGGCGGTGACGAAGACAACCGCATGCGCCGACACCAACCCGACCGCATCAATGGGCGAGCGCTCGGAGAACCACGTTGCCAGGGCGATCATGGCCTTTAGGCCGATGCCCATCGTATCGAGGAAGAGCCCTTCGATGCCCAGCGGCATGAAGATGCCGGCGAGGACCGCAAATGGCATCACCAGCACCGAGACGATCGGCATGACAGCCAGGTTGGCGACAAGGCTGAGCGGCGAAACGCGCTGAAAATGCCATGCGCCGAAGACACTGGTGGCAAGACCTGCGATCAGTGACGTGGCGACAAGCCCGATCACAACCGTGGCAAGCCAGCGCCCTATCTTCGATGGCAACGACCGCTGCGCGAGAGGTTGCGCTTGCGCCTCCCGGCTGTCCGACCACCAGGCGTAGGCACCCACGAGCGCGGCCGTTGCCGCAAATGACATCTGGAAGCTCGGGCCAACCACCTCGTGCGGCGAGATTGCGATGACGACGATCGCCGAGATCGCCAGGTTGCGCATGGTGAGTGCAGCGCGATCAAACAGTACGGCGGTCAACATCACCGCCAGCATGATGAAACTGCGTTGTGCTGCGACCTCGGCGCCCGAGATGAACAGATAGCCCCCTGTCGAGACCAGGGCAGCACCTGCCGCGTATTTCTTCACTGGCCAACGTGAGGTGAAGCTGGGGAAGGCCGCGAAGCCGAGCCGCATCAGCAGCATGACGGTGCCCGCGACCATCGCCATATGCAGGCCGGAGATCGAAATGATGTGGTAGAGGCCAGTACGCCGCAGCGCCTCGTTGACGTCCTCGGGAATGCCGCCGCGCACCCCGACCACCAACGCCGCCGCGATCTCGCCTTCGGCGCCGCCGATCCGGTCGCGAATGCGCTGGGCTATGTTTTCGCGCACGTTCTCTATCGAAGCAAAGGCTCGATCGCTGGCCGACAGTGGCTGCGTGGTGGCAGCAAGGTCCGGTCCCTTCATGAAGAAACCGCTGGCGCCGATGCCGTCGAAATAGCTTTCGAAGGAAAAGTCATAGCTGCCCGGCCGCACGGGGCCTGAAGGCGGCATGAGGCGGACATAGCCGCTCACCTGCGCCCCGGCCACCACTCCGTCTGGAACGTTGCGCGCTGTCAGCCTGACACGTTCCGGGGCGTAGCGCAGAACCGGACGCGCGGTTGCGAGGACATCCAGGGTCAGCCGCACGCGGCCATTATCGAGATGGTCGAGTTCGACGACGCGCCCTGTGATCCCGGTCGATATCTCGGCGCCAAGCATCCTGGTTGCCATTCCAGCCGTTTCAAGCTTCGCCACGGTCATGCCGAGCAGGCAGGTTGCAGCGGCGGCGAGCCCGTAGTGGACCAGACGCTGCGAGCGCACGATGAAGGCAAACAATGCCGTAACCGCGAAAGCGAGTGCCAGCGGCGCAAGCGCAGGCTCGGCCGGCAGCGCAAAGTAGATGAGCGCGCCGAGAGCCAGCAACACCGGAATCAACAGGAAGGCAGCCCCGCGGTCGAGTTCGGTTTCGATTGCGGCATGCGCTGATCGCCTGCTGATCTGGTGGCCGGCCAGAAATTGTGATCCTCGTTGCAGCCAGGAGAGGTGCGGCGGCACTTGAGGCGGAAAAAACGCGGCTTCCACGGCAGCTTGGTCGGCTCCGGGAATTCTGGGCTGTGCCCAAGCAAGGGGAAGCGTAGCCGAGCCGGCCAGCAGGCCGTGCTCGCTGGCCTCGACCACCGGATCGTGACCGGCTTGCCCCTCCCGCACGCGCTCGCCCATCGGGCCTGCCCCTTGCGCCCCAGACCTTCTATGCTACATCAACGCCACCGAAACGCCATGCGCCGCCGGTCTCCGGCCGGGCGACGCCATGCCTCCCTTGGAATTTGCTATGCCCGTCGTGACCCGCTTCGCCCCCTCGCCCACCGGCTACCTGCATATCGGTGGCGCGCGCACCGCGCTGTTCAACTGGCTCTATTCCCGCCACACCGGCGGCACGATGCTGCTGCGCATCGAAGACACCGACCGCGAGCGCTCGACCGATGCCGCCACCGCTGCGATCCTTGAAGGCCTCACCTGGCTTGGCCTGACCTGGGAAGGCGAGCCGATTTCGCAGTTCGAGCGCGCGCCGCGCCACCGCGAGGTCGCCGAGGAGCTGGTGCGCATGGGCAAGGCCTATTACTGCTACGCCTCGCAGGAAGAGCTCACCGAGATGCGCGAGAAGGCACGCGCCGAGGGCCGGCCGCCGCGCTATGACGGGCGCTGGCGCGACCGCGATCCGTCCGAAGCACCGGCCGGCGTGAAGCCGGTGATCCGCATCAAGGCGCCGACCGAAGGCGAGACGCTGGTGCGCGACCGCGTGCAGGGCGACGTGCGTTTTCCCAACAAGGATCTCGACGATTTCATCATCCTGCGCTCGGACGGGGTGCCGACCTACATGCATGCCGTCGTCGTCGACGATCACGACATGGGCGTCACCCACATCATTCGTGGCGACGATCACCTGACAAACGCCGCGCGCCAGACGGTCATCTATGTCGCCATGGGCTGGGACGTGCCTGTCATGGCGCATATCCCGCTGATCCATGGTGCCGACGGTGCCAAGCTCTCCAAGCGTCACGGCGCGCTCGGTGTCGATGCCTATCGCGCCATGGGCTACCTGCCCGAAGCGCTGCTCAACTATCTCGCCCGCCTTGGCTGGAGCCATGGCGATGACGAGGTGATGAGCATTGAAGACATGATCCGCTGGTTCGAGATCGAGGACGTCAACAAGGGCGCTGCCCGCTTCGACTTTGCCAAGCTCGAGGCGCTGAACGGCGTCCACATGCGCCAGATGGACGACAACAAGCTGTTCGACATCTTCGTTGCGACCCTGCCCTATTTGCCGGGCGGCGATGCGATCCTTGCCAAGCTCGACGACAAGCGCACAGCACAGCTGCTTGCGGCGATGCCTGGCCTCAAGGAACGCGCCAAGACGCTGATCGAACTGGCCGATGGCGCGGGCTTCCTGTTTGCCGAACGTCCGCTTGCCGTCGACGAGAAGGCTGCAGGCCTTTTGGCTGGGCCGGCCAAGGACATCCTCAAGGGCGCCCATGCGGCCCTTTCGACGGTTGCCGAGGCCGAGTGGAACGCTGCCTCAGCCGAGGCTGCGATCCGTGAATTCGCTGGTCGCGAAAATGTGAAATTGGGTGGAGTCGCCCAGCCTTTGCGTGCCGCTTTGACAGGCAAAAGCACCTCTCCCGGGGTGTTCGATGTGTTGGCTGTTCTGGGGCGCGACGAAAGTCTGGGCCGCATTTCCGATCAAATCGATTAGGTCAGTAGTGCTTTCCTAGTTTTGCATTGAAATGAGGCTGTTGCGGTGCAACATTGCGGCAACAGGTCAATTTGAAAGCAGCGGGGAAGCTGGCAAGCGTGTTCGGGCGTTCCGGGCCGAAATGGTTGCCTTGTTATGACGATTGCGCCGCGTGAGGCGGCAACTCAGCACTAAGGAGTATGCGATGACTGATTCGACCGCCAAACTAGAGTTCCGCGGCCAGACCCATGAGTTCAAGGTTCGCAGCGGTACGGTCGGACCAGATGTGATCGACATCGCATCGCTCTACGCCACGACGGGTGCCTTCACCTACGATCCCGGCTTCACGTCGACGGCGAGCTGCGAATCGGAAATCACCTTCATCGACGGCGATGCCGGCATCCTGCTCCATCGCGGCTACCCCATCGACCAGCTGGCCGAGCACGGCGACTTCCTCGAAGTCTGCTACCTGCTGCTCTACGGCGAGCTGCCGACCAAGGCCCAGAAGGACGACTTCGACTATCGCGTCACGCGCCACACCATGGTGCATGAGCAGATGTCGCGCTTCTTCACGGGCTTCCGCCGCGACGCACACCCGATGGCGGTGATGTGCGGCGTGGTCGGCGCGCTTTCGGCCTTCTATCACGACTCGACCGACATCTCCGACCCGCACCAGCGCATGGTCGCCTCGATTCGCCTGATCGCCAAGATGCCGACGATCGCGGCGATGGCCTACAAGTACCATATCGGCCAGCCCTTCGTTTACCCCAAGAACGAGCTGAACTTCGCCGCCAACTTCCTGCACATGTGCTTTGCCGTGCCGTGCGAGGAGTACAAGGTCAATCCGGTGCTGGCGCGCGCCATGGAGCGCATCTTCATCCTGCACGCCGATCACGAGCAGAACGCCTCGACCTCGACGGTGCGTCTCGCCGGCTCTTCGGGCGCCAACCCGTTCGCCTGCATTGCAGCCGGCATCGCCTGCCTATGGGGTCCCGCACATGGCGGCGCCAATGAAGCGGCACTCAACATGCTGTCCGAGATCGGCCACGTCGACCGCATTCCGGAATTCGTTGCCCGCGCCAAGGACAAGAACGACCCGTTCCGCCTGATGGGCTTCGGCCACCGCGTCTACAAGAACTACGATCCGCGCGCCAAGATCATGCAGAAGACCACGCATGAGGTTCTGGGCGAGCTCGGCATCAAGGACGATCCGATGCTGGACGTGGCGATGGAGCTCGAGCGCATCGCCTTGACCGACGAATATTTCATCGAAAAGAAGCTCTATCCGAACATCGACTTCTATTCGGGCATCACGCTGAAGGCGCTGGGCTTCCCCACCACCATGTTCACAGTGCTGTTCGCGCTTGCCCGCACCGTCGGCTGGATCGCGCAGTGGAAGGAAATGATCGAGGATCCGCGCCAGAAGATCGGCCGCCCACGCCAGCTCTACACCGGCGCTCCCGAACGCGACTACGTGCCGATCGCCAAACGCTAAGCGCTGCGTACGGACTTCAAAAACGCCCGCCAAGTTCTTGCTTGGCGGGCGTTTTTCATTTCACGATGTGTTTGAGAACCGCTTCGGCAGCAATCTCGCCGGAAGGCCGCTCTGTTGCCAGGCGTCGGGCGACTTCGGCAAAGCCGTCCTTCTGCCAGCGCCGAAGGCCGCTGTCGGCGAACAGGCCCTCGACATAACGCGCCATCCATTGCGGCCGCACATACTGGTTGTAGCTTTCCTGAATGACGGGCCGGTCAGCGATCAGATTGGGCAGGGCCGCGCTCCACACGGTGATCAGGCTTTGAACCGCGCGCATGAACGTGTCGAGCTTGTAGGACGACAGCATCGGCACGCCGGCAAGCGCGAGCTCCAGCGACACGGTTCCCGATGCAATCAAGGCAGCGTCGGCTTCGCCGAAGGCCTGCCACTTGTGCTGCGGATCGAGGATGATCTCGGGCTTTTGCGGCCAGCCGGAAACCGCCTCTTCGACCAAGCCTGCAACATGCGGCACAGTGGGCAAAAGCAGGCGCATCCGATGGCCGCGGGCGCGTAGGATCGAGACAGTCTCGCCGAACGGTCCGATCAGGCTGCGCACTTCGCCGCGGCGCGATCCAGGCAAAAGCAGGAGCGTCTTTTCACGATCGGGCGCAAGCGCGCCTTTGCCTTCCTGCATCGCCGCCGCAATGGCGATTCCAGGATCCGTCGTCAGGCGATGGCCGACGAAAGTGCCGTGCGGGCCACCGAGGCGTTCAAGCTCGGCGGGTTCGAACGGCAGGATGCACAAGATCTCGTCGACATGCGGCTTCATGGCCTTGGCGCGCCCCGGTCGCCAGGCCCACACACTCGGGCAGATGTAGTGGACAATCGGGATCGCTGGATCGAGCGCGCGAACCTTCTTGGCCACCCGCAACGAAAAATCCGGACTGTCGATGGTGATCAGGCAGTCCGGCTTCTCTTTGGCGACAAAGCGCGCTGTCTCACCGATGCGCCGCAGCAGGCGCGGCAGGTCGCGAATGATCGCGGTCAGCCCCATCAGCGCGATCTCACCGGCATCGAACAAAGGCGAAAGGCCGAGTTCCTCCAGGTGGCGACCGCCGGTGCCGATAAGGTTTACCTCGCGCCCGCTCATGCGCTGCAGCGCCTGCACCAGGTCGGCCCCCAGCAGATCGCCAGACTCTTCGCCGGCAACAATGGCAATCTTAAGCGGTGGCAAGCTCATGTGTTGATTCCCTTGCCGGTGAGGCCGACGACAAACAGCCCCAGCCTGTCCGCGCGGTCGATCAGTTCACCAAAATCAAGCACAAGCGAGCGCCCGGCTTCAACGCCGATCCCGGCGAGTCCCGCCGCGTGGGCAGCGTCGACCGTCGAGGGGCCGATCGTCGGCAGATCGGCGCGCAATTCCTGGTTTGGCTTGGCACATTTGACCAGAACGCCGCGCTTGCGCCCGGCGATACGCCCATTGTTGCGCAGGTCGCGCACGCGTTCGAGCAACAAGTCGGTGCCCTCGATACCTTCAAGGGCAATCGCCCGGCCACCGACGGCAACCGCCGCCTGCCCGACATCGAGCGCGCCAATGGCATGGGCGGCTTCCAGGCCGGCATTCAGGTCGGCCCAATCGGCTTTCTGAGGCGCATGCGCGCCCATTGCGCCTTCGACCGCCAAAAGTTCCGGCACGATCTGATGGGCGCCGACGACCTTGATGCCGTAGTGCTCGAACGTATTGACGAGAATGCGCAGCAAGCCGTCGTCGCCACGCGCCAAAGCCGTCAGCGCCCGCGGCAGTAGGCGGAACAGCATCAGGCTCGGACGGATCGCACGCAACCTTGGGCGCCGGCTGACCCCGCCGGCAAGCACGACATGCGTGATGCCCTTGCGCTTTAGAAGCGGGAACACCGAGGGGAACTGCTCGATAGCAAGTACCTCACCCTCATGGCCCTTAAGGCTGGTGCCAGGATCGGTCTCTCCTTCGATGCTGACGACAAAGGGCGAATGGCCAGCCTGAGCCAGACTGTCGGCGACATAGATGGGAAGCCGGCCGCTGCCTGCGACGACAGCAACCCTGTCGGTCGCGGAAAGGTTTATCTTCTTTCCGCCCTCAGCTTTCGTCATCGGCGGCGTCGTCGGAGACGGCGTTGCGGAGCGGCGGAACGGTGAAGTGCCGCTTGCCGCGTGCCTGGATGAAATCCAGAACGTCGCGAACGATGGGCGAACCTGCAAACTCGCGTTCGACGGCCGGGATGTTCTCGGCCACGGAGCGGGTGGGATCGAAGATCATCTTGTAGGCCTTGCGCAGCGCGAATATCTCCGCGCGTGGCAGACCGGAGCGCTTCATGCCGATGATGTTGAGGCCACGCAGCCGGGCGCGATTGCCCATCACCATGCCGTAAGGGATGACGTCACCATCGATGATGGCGGCTCCAGCAGCAAAGGCATGATGGCCGATACGCGTCATCTGGTGGACAGCGGCAAGCCCGCCGATGGTGACGTTGTTGCCGATCTCGACATGGCCACCCAGCGTTGCGAGGTTGGCCATGGTGACGTTGTTGCCAACGATGCAATCATGCGCGATGTGCGCATAGGCCAAAAACAGCCCGTTGTCGCCCACAGTGGTTTCGCCGCGACTGGTGTCGGTGCCCACATGCATGGTCACGCCTTCGCGGATCGTGCAGTTCTTGCCAATCACCAGCGTCGTGCGGCCGCCCTTGTGCTTGTTGTTTTGCGGTGCCGCGCCCAGTGTTGCCTGCGGGAACACTTTGCAGCCCTCGCCCAAGGTCGTCGCGCCCATGACCGCGACATGGCTGATCAGCTCTACGCGATCACCAATGATGGCGTCGGCGCTGACATGGCAGAACGGGCCGATGCGGACGCCCGCACCCAGCTTTGCACCGGTTTCGACAACAGCGGCGGGATGAATGAAAGTTTCGGTCTGCATCAATGTTCTAGCTTATTCCTTGGGTACCATCATCGCCGCTACCTCGGCTTCCGCCACGACGACGCCGTCGACGCGTGCATGGCAGGCGAATTTCAGGATGTTGCCCCGCTTCTTGATCTTCTTGACGTGGATTCGCAACTGGTCGCCAGGAACGACCGGCTTGCGGAACTTGGCGCCGTCGACCGTCATCAGATAGACCAGCGAAGGGGTTTCGTCGATCACCAGGCGCAGGCAGATGGCGCCGGCAGTCTGTGCCATCGCCTCAATGATCAGCACACCCGGCATGACCGGATGGCTCGGAAAGTGCCCCTGGAAATGCGGCTCGTTGGCGGTAACGTTCTTGATGCCAACCGCGGAATCGTCACCATCGATTTCCACGATGCGATCTATCAGCAGAAACGGATAGCGGTGCGGAAGGATCTTGAAAAGGCCCTGGATATCGACGGTTTCGAGCGTCTTGGTTGCCTGGTCAGTCATTGCTCCCACCCTCCTTTGGTTTTCCCTTGGCCATTTTCCTCAGCAATGCAAATTCGCGCATCGCCTCTTTCATCGGCTTTGCCGGAAAGCCAGCCCAAACTTCGTTTGCAGGCACGTCGTGCATCAGTCCGCTACGCGCCGCCAGTTGGGCGCCTGCGCCGATGGTCAGATGATCGGCGAGGCCAACACCGCCGCCCATCATCACGTTGTCGCCGACAACGACGGAGCCCGAAATACCCGTAAGACCCGCGATAACGCAATTGCGGCCAATGCGCACGTTGTGGGCGATCTGGACCAGATTGTCGATCTTGGTGTTCTCGCCAATGATGGTGTCTGCCATGGCGCCACGATCGACGGTCGAATTGGCGCCGATCTCGACATTGTCCTGGATAATGACGCGGCCGATCTGGGGAATGCGCTCGGGGCCGCGCGCGCCGCCGGCGAAACCAAAACCATCCTGGCCGATACGAGCGCCGGCATGGATAATGACGCCATTGCCGATCAGCGCATACTGGATCGAGCAATGCGGGCCGATGTAACAATCGCGCCCGACCTGCGACGAACGCCCGATCACCGCGTTGGCAGCGATCACCGTGCCGCTGCCGACAGCCGCGTCGGGGCCGATGACGGCCCCGGCCTCGATGACAGCACCAGCTTCGATATGAGCGGTTGGATCGATATGGGCGAATGGTGAAACGCCGGTTTCTCCGGTCATGCCAACCGGGCGTTCAGCCTCGGGATAAAGCAGCCGGCCGATACGCGCGAAGGCCTGTTGCGGACGCGGCGTGACCAGAACGGCGATGCCGTCCGGAACCATGCCTGCAACGTCAGGCGTGCAGAGCACGGCTGCGGCTGAAAGTGTCGCCAAGGGCTTTGCGTTGCGCTTGCCATCGACAAACACCAGTGCACCATCGCCACCACTGCTTGCGGCAGCGATGGTCGAAATGGCGATATGGGAATGTTTGGGGTCGACAAGCGTCGCGCCGGTAAGGCCGGCCACCTCGCCCACCGTAAAGCGGCGTGACGGCACAAAAAACACCGGATCCGTCATAAAATGCTGTTCCAGCCAAGCCGGGCAACCGTCTTCCGGGCCACGATGGCCCGGAAGTATCGTTCCGCGCGATTAGAAGCGGGTCGAAATGCCGAAGTTGAATTCCTGCGTATTGTCGGAGTCCTGCTTGGCCACCGGCATCGCATAGTCGATACGCAGCGGGCCGAACGGCGAGGCCCAGAGCAGGCCGACACCAACCGAGGCACGCCACTGCATGTCCGTCGAGATAATGTTGGTACCCGCAACATCGACCTTGTTGCCGTAGAGCGTCGCCGCATCGGCGAACACCGCGCCACGCAGGCCGAAGCTTTCCGGCACGACCGGGATCGGGAACTGCGCTTCGGCAGTGGCATTGAAGTAGGTCGTACCGCCAAGGTGATCCTGACCGTTGGTATCGAACGGACCGATGCCGTTATATTCGAAACCGCGGATCATGCGATCGTTGCTCTTGAAGTGATCGAAGACGCGCAGACCGTCGTCGCCGAAGCCAGCAATATGGCCGCCGCCGGCGGACAGAAGGGCAACGATATCAAGCTCTTCCGAGAGAGTCTGATAATAGGTGCCGCGACCGGAGACCTTCACAAACTTGGCGTCGCCACCGAGACCGGCCACTTCCGTCGTGAAGTTGGCGTAGATGCCGGCATGCGGGCTCTTCATGTCGTCGATGGTGTTGTAGACCAGCGTGCCGCTGACCGACGACTTGACCCACGGGCTGTTTGCGATGCCGTCGATGATAGCCGGCGAGATGGAGCAGGCGTCGTTAATGCCATCGCCATTGGTGTCGCAATTGTTGTCTAGCGAATACTCTTCCTGCGACAGGTTGTAGGCCAGCTGCGTCGAGACGTTGTCGGTGATCGGCAGACCGAAACGGATCGTACCGCCGGTGATGTCGCTGTCGTATTTATCGTCATACTTGCGGGTCTGACGATAGATGTCGAAGCCCGCCGCGATACGACGGCCGAGGAAATACGGCTCTGTGAACGAGAAGCTGTAGTCACGCGAGTTCTTGCCGCCACCGGCCGAGAACTTGATGAACTGGCCACGGCCGAGGAAGTTGCGCTCGGTGATCGAACCTTCGATCGACGGGCCGGCATTGTCGCCACCTGTCGAATAACCAGCGCCGATCGAGAACTCGCCGGTCGACTTCTCGACCAGATCGACAACCAGCACAACCTGATCGGGCTGCGAGCCGGGAGCTGTCGAAATCTCGACCTTCTCAAAGAAGTTAAGCGCTTCGAGGCGCTTCTTCGCGCGCTGGATGAGCACCTGGTTGAAGGCATCGCCTTCGCTGACGTCGAATTCGCGACGGATCACGAAGTCGCGGGTACGTTCGTTGCCGCGGATCTCGATGCGCTCGACATAAGCCTTGGCACCCTGGTCGACGGTATAGACGACGTTGATGGTGCGCGTTTCGAAGTTGCGGTCACCACGCGGCGTCACCTTGGCGAAGGCATAACCCTTGCCGGCGACATTTTCGGTAATGCCGATGATCGAGTCTTCGACGTTCTTGGCGTTGTAGACGTCGCCCTTGCGGGTTTCGACCAGGGACTGCAGCTGGGCGCCATCGATCTCCGGGATCGTGCTCTCAACCGAAACGTCGCCGAACGTATAACGCTGACCTTCATCGACGGTGATCGTGATGGTGTACTGGTTGGTCGTCTCATCGAGTTCGCCAAAAGCGGACACGACCTGGAAATCGGCATAACCGTGATTGAAGTAGAAGCGGCGCAGCGCTTCCTCGTCGGCACGCAGACGATCTTGGTCGTAGATATCGTCGCGAAGCATGAACGACAGGAACGACGAGCGCTTGGTGGAGATGATGTCGGCGAGACGGCGGGCGCCATAGGCGCTGTTGCCGACGAAATTGATCGCAGCAATCTTGGTGCGGCCGCCTTCATTGATTTCGAACACCACGTTTACGCGGTTTTCGCCGAGGTCGACGACCTTGGTACCAACGGTGACGTCGTCGCGACCGACGCGCTTGTAAGCTTCCTTGATCGTTGCTGCGTCAGCATCGAGTGCTGCCTGCGAGAACGAACCGCGCGGCTTGAGCTGGACCGCACCGGTGAGCTGCGCGTCCTTGAGCTTCTTGTTGCCCTGGAACAGCACTTGGTTGACGACCTGGTACTCGGAAACCTGAACCACCAGCGTCGAACCGACCTGGTTGATTCGGACGTCGGAGAACAGGCCGCTGCCGAACAGCGCCTTCACCGCATCGTCGATGTCGGTGTTGGAGAACGACTTGCCTGGCTTGATGGTGATGTAGTTGCGGACGGTTTCCGCATCGACGCGCTGATTGCCGCGCACTTCGACCCGGTTGACCACCGCCGCCTCTGCGGCCGACACGGCAACAAACTGAACCACCACTGCTGCCGGAACGGCCAGCGCGGCGGAAAGAGCTACCGCGGACGCGGCGCTCGCAAACTTAAGTGCTGCCTTCATTGGCCTTTATAACCTTTTTCTCGAAGTCCCCACGGCGAGAAAACCGGACGTCGCGGTAAATTTCTCGTACCGTATTAACCGGATTTTCCCTACACGCAAGGCTTCTAGTTAATTTGTATTTACTTACCTTGCGAGCGTGACTTTCGCGTCACGCATATCACCCCAGATGGTAAACGCCCCCTCAACAGGCCCCTCGCCTGCCTAAAATTTCTTCATGATTTCAGCAGCCAAACAGGTCGTTCCAAAAAACGAAACCCATAAAGGCGAGAACCAGAATCATCCCGACACGGTATACCGCTTCCATCGCCCGTTCGGAAACGGGGCGGCGGATCACCGCTTCCACGGCATAGAATGCGAGGTGGCCACCGTCCAGCGGAGGAATTGGCAAAAGGTTAAGAAAGCCGATGCCGACCGACAAAAGCGCAACCAGTTGCACCAGCCATACAAAGCCCAGCTGAGCCGCCTTGCCGGCCATGTCGGCGATCTTCACCGGCCCGCCGAGCTGGCACTTGTCCTCGCGTCCGACGACGAACCGCGTCAGGAACTGGCCGGTGCGCTCGATGATGTGGCCGGTCTCCGAAACGGCCTGAACGAAGGCGCCGCCAGGGCTGTAGCTGATCAGCCTGGGTTGCCCCAGCTCCTCGTTGTTGACCACGCCGATGACGGCGACCTTGACCGCATTGCCGAGCGCATCCTTCTGCTCCATCATTTCGGGCGTCGCCGTCATGGTGATGTCCTTGCCGTCGCGCAGCATCACGAAGGTGATCGGATCGCCGCCACGGCCTGACACCAGGCGCTGCACGTCGGAGAAGGTTTCGACCGGGCTGCCATCGACGCTGACGAATCGGTCCCCCGGCTGAATGCCGGCGTTTGCCGCCGGGCTTGCGGCGCGCACTTCGGCGACAGTCGGCTCCATGACATAACGGCCATAGGCCGAAAACAGCACGGTGAAGACGGCAATCGTCAGAAGGAAGTTGAACACAGGGCCGGCAACGACCGTTGCGGCGCGCTTCCAGACCGGCTGTGTGTGAAAGGCGACCTTGCGTTCCTCGGGGGTGAGATTCTCATCCTCGCCGCCCTCCGGCTTGGAGGTGACGCTCATGTCGCCGACAAATTTGACGTAGCCGCCCAAGGGAACCGCGCAGAGCTTCCAGCGCGTGCCGCGGCGGTCGTTGAAACCGAGCAGTTCCGGTCCGAAGCCAATCGAAAAAGCCTTCACGCCGATGCCGCACCAGCGGCCGACGAGGTAGTGGCCCATCTCATGGACGAACACGACGACGGTGAGCACGAACAGGAACGGCACGATGGTGCCGATCAACAGGCCGTCTGTGCTCAGGAAGCCGGGTAAATACTCGTTCAAATCAAGCCCTCAACCAGATACCATCGAGCCCCAAATGAGGCGCCGTGCCTTGCCCGAGGCTTACGCCGCGCGCTTCGGTCGCTCAGGCTGGAAACAGTCCCTGCGCCGGATGATCGGCCGAGCCTGACATCCAACCGATGACGTATAGGGCAAATGCCGCCGCGACAAGCCCGTCGACCCTGTCCATCACGCCGCCATGGCCGGGAATGAGCGACCCCGAATCCTTGTAGCCGTGCCGGCGCTTGACCCAGGATTCAAACAGGTCACCGGCTTGCGAGATCACCGAGAGCAGCAAAGCCACGATTGCCAAGGCGAAGAGGTTGCCGGCGCCGACGGCGCTGGCAAGCAAAAGCCCCGCCACAACGCCGCCAACAGCACCGCCAAGCGCGCCGCTGCGGGTCTTGCCAGGCGAGATGGCGGGCGCAAGCTTTGGCCCGCCGATCCTGCGGCCGACGAAATAGGCGAAGATGTCGGTCGCCCAGACAACCGCAAACAAAAACAGGATGGCGATGAGGCCGGCTGCGTCATTGCCGCGCAGCAGCGCCAGAGACAGCCCGGAGAGCGCGGCATAGCCGAATCCGGCAGCTTCCCAGGCCATTTCGCCGCGCAGCCGGCCCACGGCCCACAGAATCACCGTGGAGGCACCCGCCAGGACGATCAGCGCAAGTGCGGGCACGCCCGCAACGAGCGCACCGGCAAACAGCAGGATCGCCACCTCAGGCAGCATGGCGAGGCCGCCCACGGGCCAGCCTGCGTCGCTCTTCGGTCGCGACATGCGCGACCACTCGTAGAATATGGCAAGGGCTATGGCCGCCGACAGCAGCCTGAACGGCATGCCGCCCAGCCAGGTCAGCAGCAGCACCGCTGCCGCGAGCACGATCGCCGAAATTGTCCGGAGCTGGAGATTGCTCATGTCAGCGGTCACAACGCGACGTCGCGCGCGGCAAGCCCGCCAAAGCGGCGTTCGCGGCCGGTATACTCGCGCAAGGCCTCGCTCAGATGCTCGCGGGTGAAGTCCGGCCAGTAGCAGGGCTGGAAAACCAGCTCGCTGTAGGCCGACTGCCAAGGCAGGAAATTGGATAGCCGAACTTCGCCGCTGGTGCGGATGACCAGATCGGGATCAGGGATACCCGATGTGTCGAGCTGTTCGGCGAACAGTTCCGGCGTGATCGCTTCGCTGGAGATTTCACCGCGCTTGACCGCTTCGGCAAGCTTGCGCGCCGCACGCGCGATCTCGTCGCGCCCGCCATAGTTGAAGGCGATGACCAGGGTCAGCGACCCGTTGCCGGCGGTTAGCGTTTCGGCTTCCTCAAGCAGGGAGCGGATGTCGGGCTGCAAGGTCGCGCGATCACCGATGATGCGGACACGCACGCCGCTGTTGTGGAGTTCGGCGAGATCGCGGCGAATGAAGATCTTGAGCAGCCCCATGAGGTCGGTGACCTCGGATTTCGGCCGCGACCAGTTCTCGGAAGAAAACGCATAGACCGTCAGCCAGGAAATGCCGAGGTCGGCTGCCGCACGAACGGTGCGGCGCAGCGCCTCGACGCCGGCACGATGTCCCGCAACGCGCGGCAGGCCGCGGGCCTTTGCCCAGCGACCATTGCCGTCCATGATGATCGCGACATGCGCGGGCGTAGTCATCCGTTCGCTTTCGGGCCGGTCTGCGGCCGCCTTAGACTTGCATGATCTCGGCTTCTTTGCCCGCAAGCAGGCTGTCGATCTGGCTGATCGTGTCGTCGGTCAGCTTCTGCACCTTCTCGGACTGGACGCGATGATCGTCCTGGCTGATATCGCCGTCCTTTTCTTCCTTCTTGAGCGTCTCCATGCCGTCGCGGCGCACGTGGCGCGTCGCCACCTTGGCATTTTCGGCATAGGTGTGCGCGATCTTGACCAGTTCCTTGCGGCGCTGTTCGTTCAGCTCCGGCAGCGGAATGCGCAGATTGGTGCCGTCAACGATCGGGTTGAAGCCGAGGTTGGATTCGCGAATGGCGCGATCGACTGCACCCACCATCGACTTGTCCCAGACCGACACCGAGATCATGCGCGACTCCGGCACCGACACCGTCGCGACCTGGTTGAGCGGCATCGAAGAGCCGTAGGCCTGGACGTGGATCGGGTCGAGAAGGTTGCTCGAAGCGCGGCCCGTGCGGAGCGAGGCGAGATCGCTCTTGAACGCGTTGATAGCGCCTTCCATGCGCCGCAGAAGATCGTTGTAGTTCGAGCTCATCAAAGCCTCCTTGGCCCCGAAGCCTCGGGGCCGTCGTTCCAATTGTCAGGCGTCCGCAACAACCGTGCAGCGACCGCCACCTCTCAATATTTCGCCGAAACCGCCTTTTTCATGGATCGAATAGACGATTATCGGAATGTTGTTTTCGCGCGCAAGCGCAATCGCGGCCGTGTCCATGATCGACAGGCCTTTTGCGATGACTTCCGCATGCGTAATGCGCTCGAAGCGGGTCGCTTCTGGATCTTTCTTCGGATCGGCCGAGTAGACACCGTCGACCTGGGTGCCCTTGAACAGCGCATCGGCGCCAATCTCGGCAGCACGAAGAGCGGCAGCCGAATCGGTGGTGAAGAACGGGTTGCCGGTGCCACCAGCGAAGATCACCACCTTGCCTGCGTCCATATAGGCGGTCGCTTGGCGCTGCGAGAAGCTTTCGCAAAGCTCAGGCATGGCGATCGCCGATAGCACCACGGCATCGACGCCAAGCTTGACCAGCGATGTGCGCAGCGCCAGCGAGTTGATGACGGTCGCGAGCATGCCCATGTGGTCGCCGGTGACCCTGTCGCCGCCCTTGGAGGCAACTGCCACGCCGCGGAAGATGTTGCCGCCGCCGATGACCACGCCAACCTCGACGCCAAGCGCCCTCGCCTCGGCGATATCAGAAGCAATACGGTCGACCACCGACACGTCGATGCCAAAATGCTGCTCGCCCATCAGGGCTTCACCCGACGCCTTAAGCAGTACACGCCGGTAGAGCGGCTTGGCGGTCATGAGTTCCTCACGGCTGTTGAAAGATCGGGAGTCCCGATACACGAAGGGCGCCGCGATGTCACGCGGCGCCCTTCGGCTATCCTCAGGAAGCGCTTGATGCGGCGCTATTTTTTAGCCCTTGACCGCGGCAGCGACTTCGGCGGCAAAGTCGCTGGCTTCCTTCTCGATGCCTTCGCCGAGCGCGAAGCGCACATAGCCGGAAATCTTGGCCGGAGCACCGATCTGCTTTTCGGCTTCCTTCAGCGCTGCCTCGACGGTGAGGTCGGGGTTGAGCACGAAAGCCTGCTTCAGCAGTACGACTTCCTCGTAGAACTTGCGCATGCGGCCTTCGACCATCTTTTCGATGATGTTTTCCGGCTTGCCCGACTCGCGTGCCTGCTCAGCGAAGATCGCCTTCTCGCGCTCGACAGCCGAAGCGTCGACCTCGTCGGGCGTCAGTGCCAGCGGGTTGGTCGCAGCAACGTGCATGGCGACCTGACGCGCGAAAGCGCGGGCCGCATCGTGGTTGCCGGTCGTTTCGATGGCGACCAGAACGCCGAGCTTGCCGAGATTGTCGGCAACCGCATTGTGGACGTAGCTGGCGACGACACCTTCAGAAACCGAAAGCTTGGCCGAACGGCGGAAGCTCATGTTCTCGCCGATGGTGCCGACGGCATCCTTGATGGTGTCGGTGACAGTCTTGTCCGAGCCCGGATACTTCGCAGCCGCAACCGCTTCGGTATTGCCGTAAGCGAGAGCAACCTTGGCAACGTTGGACACGATTTCCTGGAAGGCCGCGTTGCGGGCAACGAAGTCGGTCTCCGAATTGACTTCGACGACAACGGCTTCGCGCACGCCGGTGTCGACGCCGACCAGGCCCTCGGCCGCGGTGCGGCTGGCCTTCTTGTCAGCCTTGGAGATACCCTTCGTGCGCAGCCAGTCGACCGCAGCTTCCATGTTGCCGCCGGTCTCGTTGAGAGCCGTCTTGCAATCCATCATGCCCGCGCCCGTCAGTTCGCGGAGTTCTTTAACCTGTGCTGCCGAAATGCTCATTGTGGCCTCTTTGCTTCGAAATGCGCGAACGCACCACCGAGGGATCGATGATGCGCCGAACGCCGGCGCTAGCTGCGCCCAATCTTGAAAAGGAAGGCCGGTTGCCCGGCCTTCGCGATTACGCCTGGGGCGTTTCGGTCGTCGGAGCCGGCTCAAGCGCAGGCTCAATCGGAGCTTCGGCCGACGCGCCGATGTCCATGCCGAGCGCGCCCTGCTGGCGGGCGATGCCGTCGATCGCAGCCTTGGCAACCAGATCGCAATAGAGCTGGATGGCGCGGGCAGCGTCGTCATTGCCGGGGATCGGGAAGTCGATCTTGTCTGGGTCGCAGTTGGAATCGATGATCGCAACGACCGGAATGCCAAGACGCTTGGCTTCCAGGATGGCGATGGCTTCCTTGTTGGTGTCGATGACGAACATCAGGTCCGGCGTCGAGCCCATGTCCTTGATGCCGCCGAGAGCCTTGTTCAGCTTCTCGCGCTCGCGCTCGAGGTTCAGGCGCTCCTTCTTGGTGAAGCCCTGGGCTTCGCCAGCGAGCAGCTCGTCGAGCTTGCGCAGGCGCTGGATCGAGTTCGAGATCGTCTTCCAGTTGGTCAGCATGCCGCCGAGCCAACGCGAGTTGACGTAATACTGAGCCGAACGCTGGGCAGCGTCAGCAACGATGTCCGAAGCCTGACGCTTGGTGCCGACGAAGAGAACACGGCCACCGCGCGCAACGGTGTCCGAGACCTGCTTCAGCGCCTGGTGCAGCAGCGGCACGGTCTGGCTGAGGTCGATGATGTGGATGTTGTTGCGGGCGCCATAGATGTAGGGCGCCATCTTCGGGTTCCAGCGGTGGGTCTGGTGGCCGAAGTGAGAACCAGCTTCAAGAAGCTGGCGCATGCTGAAATCAGGCAGTGCCATTCTTTATTTCCTTTTCCGGTTAGCCTCCACGGACCATGACGCTTTTCGCTGAAATGCTCGAAACGCCACCGGGGTGGTCTCAGCCGGATTTCTCCCGGTCAGAAACCAAAGTCCGTGTGTGGAATGCGGCGGCATATAGACGTATTGCCTGGCGAGCGCAACCCCAAGACCGGGCCGACATCGGCCGAAACCGTGGCTTTCTGCGCCTCTGCACCATGACGTGGAACATTCAGGTGGTCTGGGCGCAGGTGCAGGCTCCTGCAACGCGGGTCCTCGATTCTCAAGCCCGAGACATGTTCAGCTGCCGGCTGCCCAACGCGACATCCCTGGCTCTTCCTGCACCGGCTCTTCCACCGGCTTGGGGTCGCGGCGCTTGAAGTTGCGGACGCGTACGCGGCGAAACACCGCCACGATCTCATCGCGGCTGCATTCGACCGCCCCCAGGCGCACGGCCCTGTCTCGCTCGAAGCCGGTAATGTCGTAATGCGGAGCCGACGTCTTGGGTGGCCCCTGATAGGATGACCGCTTCAGCCCGAGCTGGGCTGCAAAGCGGTGCAGCTGATCGGTGTCATCGGCAAGCAGGTGGCACCAGCGATGGCCCACCCACTTCCAGATTGCCGCGTCGACATAGACCGCCACAATTGCCCGCCTACGGCTTGCAATTGCCTTGCGGCGGGGTGGGAAACAGCGCCAGATTGACCAGCTTGCCGGTCATCGAGAAGTCGCCATAGTCCATGACCAGATCGCGCGTCAGGCCGTTTTCGTGCAGCTTGAAGCTGATGCGGTACTCCGGCACTTCTTCGCCGCCGCCCTTGCTCTCATCAAAATAGGCGATGTCGACGGGCCAGTATTTGTCCTTGGCAAGCCCGGCGAGCGCGGGCAACTCAGGATCGGTCTTGGGCACTTCGCTCTTCTTGCCGACGATGACAGTCGTGGTCATCACCTTGTCGGCATCCTCCGAGCCGTCGAACAGGCTGGTCTCATAAAAGGTCTCGCCCTTCTCGGCCTTGTCGATCAGCTCGACAAGATGCTGGGTCGGAAACTGGGTCTTGGCAAGGTCGACCGAACCGGCCTCCGGCTTTTCCAGCGCAACCTTGAGCCCGTTGGCCTCGCGTGTCGCAGTGCCTTTGACCTCGCGATCGAGGTTTTGGTCGACAAAGGATTTTGTCACAAAGGAAAAGGTCTTGCCTTCCCCATCCTCAAAGGTGGTCGTTTGCTGATCGGTCAGCTGCGTCTTCTCAGACGTTGCGATCTGGGTCACGAAACGGAATTTTACCGTGTAGCCCTCGCAAGCGGAGCCATTGAACTCATAAACCATGCGGCCGGAAAGGCCGGTGATTCCAGACCGGTCCGAAGCCTGGTCGAGCACCAGATCGTAGACAGCGCGGTGAGGTGCAAGCACCGGTGCAGCAAATGCCGGCGCCAAGGGCAGCACCGAGGTGGACAGGGTAGCAAGAAGGACAAGGCGCGTTGCGCGCATACACTGGCTCCGATCGGCGCGGCCACGACAGGCCGCCTTGAATGATGGTCCACCTTAAAAAAAGTCATGGCGGAAGCGAGGCAAACATAGCACTTTCGGCGCGACCTCACCTGCCACCCGAGACTCAGAGATAAGGAAAGACGATGGGCGAAACAATCGAAAAGCGGTTAAGCGATCTTGGCGTCACCCTGCCCGCAGCTGCTGCCCCTGCCGCCAACTACGTGCCGTTCATGGCAAGCGGCAGTCTCGTCTTCACTGCGGGGCAGCTGCCGCTCAAGGACGGCAAGCTCATCGCCACCGGCCTGCTTGGCCGCGATGTCGACGTTGCTGGCGGCAAGGAAGCGGCCAAGCAGTGCGCCATCAATATCCTGGCCCAGGCCAAGGCGGCACTTGGCGACCTCGAAAAGATCCGGCGCATCGTCAAGATCAGTGTCTTCGTTGCCTCATCGCCAGATTTCACCGAGCAGCACCTCGTCGCCAACGGGGCATCGGACTTCCTGGTCGCGGCCCTTGGCGAACGTGGCAAACATGCGCGCTCGGCCGTCGGCGTCGCTTCGCTGCCACTGAACGCGGCTGTCGAGATCGAAGCCATCATCGAAACCGAGTGAGCCTCCGTCCATGACCGATCTTTCGTGGCTGACCGCCCGTCCCATTGCCCATCGCGGCCTGCATGACCTCAACAAGACCTGCTGGGAAAACACGCTTTCGGCGTTCGAAAGGGCAGCTCAGCGCGGCTACGCCATCGAATGCGACGTGCATTTGAGCGCCGATGGCAATGTCGTCGTCTTCCACGATGATGTGCTGAAGCGGCTGACCGGCACGGATGGCTACATCTGGCAGCGCACGGCAGGCGAACTCGCAGCCCTTCGGATTGGCGGCACCACCGATCATGTGCCGACGCTTGCCGAATTGCTCAAGCTCGTCGATGGCCGCGTGCCACTGGTGATTGAACTCAAGGGCATTCCCGGCCACGATGCCGGCCTCGTCGCCAAGGTTGGCGAAGTGCTCAAGGACTACAAGGGCAAGGTGGCGATCATGTCCTTCGACCACTGGCTGATCCGAGACGTCGCCAAATATGTACCCGGCGTTCCTGCCGGCCTGACCGCGTGGGGCGACCAGGATCACGAGCTGGAGGCACATTTCTCCATGCTCGCGCACGGCATTTCCTTCGTCTCCTATAGCGTGACGCATCTGCCGAACCGCTTCATCAGCTTCGTGCGCGAAAAGCTCGCCATGCCCGTCATCACCTGGACTGTGCGCGACCAGGACGCCGTGAAGCGGACCTTCGCCCATGGCGACCAGATGACGTTCGAGGGATTCGACCCAGATGCGACGCCGGTGGCGTGAGACCTTGCAACGCTGGTTTTCGAGCGTAAGTAACAACCTATGAGCACTGCGAGCGAAGCCGGGGCGAAGATGGCGGATGGCGATTACGCCGTCCGCGTCGTCTCAAGCATCAGCGAATTCGACCGCAACGAATGGAACATGCTTGCCGGCGCTTCAAAGGGCGCGCAAGGAACGCCTTACAACCCATTTATTTCCTTCGATTTTCTATCCATCCTGGAAGAGTCCGGCTGCGCCGTGCGCAAGACCGGCTGGCAGGGGCACCACCTCAGGCTTGAGGCAGCGGACGGCACCTTCCTTGGCGCTCTTCCCTGTTACGCCAAGTCGCACAGCCAGGGCGAATATGTCTTCGACCATGGCTGGGCCGACGCCTTCGAACGCGCCGGCGGGCGTTATTATCCCAAGCTGCAATGCGCGGTCCCGTTCACTCCGGCCACCGGCCCTCGCCTGCTGACAACCGGCGGCGCCGATTCTGACAGGGTTAAATCGGCCCTGTCGACAGCGCTCAGAAGCGTCGCGGAGGGTGTGGGCGTTTCATCGGCGCATGTGACCTTCGCCGAGGCAGACGAGGTCGACATTCTCGAGGCCACCGGTTTCCTGCGCCGTACCGACCAGCAGTTCCACTTCTTCAATGAAGGCTTTGGCAACTATGACGATTTTCTCGCCACCTTGGCGTCGCGCAAACGCAAGGCGCTGAAGAAAGAGCGGCGCGAGGCTCTGGCCGACGACATTTCGATCGAGCGCTTGACCGGCATGGACATCACCGAAGCGCATTGGGACGACTTTTTCGCCTTCTACGTGGACACTGGCGGCCGCAAATGGGGCCGCCCCTACCTCAACCGCAAGTTCTTCTCGCTGATCGGCGAACGCATGGCCGATGACGTGCTGCTGGTCATGGCCAGGCGCGGCGGCCGCTACATCGCGGGCGCCATCAACTTCATCGGCTCCGATACGCTCTACGGCCGCAACTGGGGCTGCATCGAGGACCACCCCTTCCTGCATTTCGAGGTCTGCTACCATCAGGCCATCGACTTCGCCATCGAACGCAAGCTGAGGGTTGTCGAGGCCGGCGCACAGGGCGAACACAAGCTGGCGCGCGGCTACAGGCCAGTTACCACCCAATCGGCGCACTATATCGTCCATCCCGGACTTCGTCGCGCGATCGCCGAATATCTGGAACGCGAGCGGCGGGAAGTCGCTGAGATAGGCGAATATCTCGAAGATCACGGCCCGTTCCGCCGCGACTGATCGGCCCTCAGTGCGCGACCGACTTCGAAAACAGATTGATGACGATGACGCCAGCCATGATCAGGCCAATGCCGAACAACGCCGGCAGGTCGAGCGACTGGCGGAACCAGACCCAGGCAATCGCCGTGATGAAGACGATGCCCGCACCCGACCACAACGCATAAACGATGCCTACGGGCATCGCTTTCAACACCAATGACAGGAAATAGAAGGCGGCGGCGTAACCTGCGACGGTGACGAGCGACGGCAGCAGCTTTGTAAACCCGTGTGTTTCCTTGAGCGCCGAAGTGGCGACGACCTCAAATGCCACCGCAATAATCAGATAGATATAGGTCAACTCAGCTCCTCTCGGCCCCTCGCGGCTTGACGTCCGCGGCACCAGCGCCGAAACATCGACCACGAAACCGCAGCAAACGGGATAGGCCATGGCGAGCACCGCGTACGATCCAAACAACATCTTTGCCAAGATCCTGCGTGGCGAAATCCCCTCGCACCGGGTTTATGAAGACGATGCGGTCGTGGCTTTCATGGACGTCATGCCGCAAGGCACGGGCCACACACTTGTCGTGCCCAAGGCACCGTCGCGCAACCTGCTCGATGCGGACCCTGCAACGCTTGGTCAACTCACCGTTGCCGTCCAGAAGCTGGCCAAGGCGGTCAAGGCCGCTTTTGCTTCCGACGGCGTGACGGTGATGCAGTTCAACGAACCCGCATCCGGACAGACTGTCTACCACCTGCACGTCCACGTCATCCCGCGCTTCGAAGGCGTGCCGCTCCGGCCCCATACAGGCGAGATGGAAAAGCCCGACGTGCTGGCGGCGAACGCGGAGAAGATCAGGGCGGCGCTGAAGGCCTGAACATCGAAACCACAGACCGCTTTTAGATAGCCGCGTCCACCCGCGCTGCGGTCGCTGGCACCAGTGTCACCATCTTAGCCGCTAGGTCGAAAACCACATCCCTGCCAGCAGAAACACTTCGGCCACGATAATGCCGACCAGTATCTTTCGCCCGAGGCATAGGTAGGCAAGAAAGCCGCAGGCGGCGGCGCCGATGCGCAGGGCAAGTGCCGTGTCGGCAAGCGCTCCGCTGGGAAACACGATCAGATTGCCGATGACGGCGGCGACGAGTGCGGTGGCGAGCGCGCGTACCAGAACCAACAGGTCCGAGTCTTCGGAGATGCGGTCGCCAAGATAGACGCCGAGAAAACGCCAGGCATCGGTCGCGAGCCAACCGCCAACAAGGATGAACAGGAACGGCCACCACCAGCTATCGATCGCGTCGAAGGTCATGCCGCCACCTTTCGACGCGACAGGCGGTGGAAGGCGAAGGCTGCGCCGCCGCCGATGAGCCCCGCGCCCAGCAGGTCGAAGCCAGGCACGACAAGGTGGAGCAGCGGGCCAAGTATGAGCCCCAGGACCATCGCCACGTGCCCTGCCCGCTCGCGCGCAGAACCCCAGAGCGAGGTCAGGAAATACATCGGCGTGAGCAAGAAGAGTGCGGCCGAAACCGCTGGCGGCAGGCTGTCGGCGACGAGATAGACGACGGCTGTTACGCCCATATTGAACAGCACAAGCGTCGAACCGAGACCGGCATAATAGCTCGTGCGCAGCTCGCGCGGGATGCCGCGCAACCGCTCCATGGCCAGCACCCAGGAGGTGACGGCAACGAAATGGGAGAGGAAATAAAGCACCCAGCGTGGCGTTTTCGGTCCGCGCAGCTCGGGCACAAGCGCCACAACCATCGGCGTCAGCCGGATCGACGACAACGCCACCGCAAAGGCTGCCGCAGGCAGCGAAGCGCCCGACAGGATTGCGCCGATCAGTACGACCTTGGCCGGCAGCGCCCAGACCATGCCGACCATGAAGACTGTCTGCGCGAGCGTCAGCCCCGCTTCCTTGGCAAGCCCGGCAAAGCCGATGAAGGCACTGGCAAGGATCAAGCCCGGGACGGAGAAAGCGGCGCGAGCGCCGCGCAGATACCACAGGCGGCGCGTGGACAGGCTCGGCATTGAAGATGCGTCGTCAGCAAGCATTTCCGACGCGCATAGCATGGGCTCCCAGCCAAGTCAGCGCTTCTGTCTTGTGGCGCAACAGACTTTCGCGCGTGACCACCGCCTCGTGCCATCGCAAATCATGCCGACGACCGGACAAGCCGGCATTTTTGCGGTTTACCCACGGTGAATGTGCAGGTACGCGTTCATGTGGGACGCGAGGAACAGTCACATCATGACAGGTGCATTTCTGCTCGTTTTGCAGGCGCTGATCTACTTCGCGACGATGGCGGCGGTGTTCCATTCTCGCCACAGATTCGGCATCGGAATTTTCTTGTGCGTGCTTGGAGTGATGCACTTCCTGGAGACCTACCTGGCTGCGGTTTTCTTTGTCCAGCTGCCCTTCGGGCTGATCTCGCCCGGCTCGACGGTGATGTTTTCGGGCAAGCTGATGATGTTTTTGCTGCTCTATATCAAGGAGGACGCCGAGACAGTCCGCCAGCCAATCTACGGGCTCCTGATCGGCAATTGCCTGATGGTGGCTCTGGCCTTGATCCTGCGCCTGTACGGAGATGTCGCGGAATTGCCCGGCTACCGGCCGGACCTGAGCTTTCTCGACGACATGGGCGTGCTGATGGTCTGGGGCACGGCCCTGCTTTTCCTGGACAGCATCGCGCTCATCCTGATTTACGAAAAGCTCGGGCAGCGCATCGCCAACACGCTGTTCAAGCGCATTTTCCTCAGTGCAGCGCTCGTGCTCACCTTCGACCAGCTGATGTTCTTCGTCGGGCTTCACCTCGTATCGGGCGTACCGTTCAGCGCGCTTTACGGCGGCTGGATCGCCAAGATGGGCGCTGCCGCACTCTATAGTACGATGCTCGTCATCTACCTCCGCTTTGTCGAAACAAGGCCAGCACTCGCAGGCCCCGAGCCATTGCTCAGGGTCTTCGACCGGCTGACGTTCCGCCACCGCTACGAGGACCTGCTGGAGAAAACCGGCAAGGATATGCTGACAGGCACGAGCGACCGCGGCCAGTTCGAGACGGTGGCACAGTCGCTGATCGACAGGGCACTGGCAGACCGCAAGCCGGTAAGCCTGCTGATGATCGACATCGATCATTTCAAGAGTATCAACGACCAGTACGGCCATGTGACGGGAGACAAGGTGCTCAAGGATGTCGCGCGCTCGCTGGCCAGTTCGCTGCGCAGCGGCGACCGCCTGTTCCGCTACGGTGGCGAAGAGTTTGCCGCCATATGCCAGGACTTGACCGCGGGCGACGCGGCAGTCCTCGCCGAACGTCTTCGCGCCGCGGTCGAAGCCACGGACCTTGCCGAACCCGGCATGCAGGCCACCGTCAGCATCGGCGTGACCACAGCAGAAAGCGGACCGATATCGGCCGAACAGATGATCAGGGATGCGGATAGCTGGCTCTATCGGGCCAAACGGCTGGGCCGAAACCGCGTCGAGAGTTCGATCCTCGCCTGAGCCCCAAACTGCGGGCAAAAAAGAAGCCCCGTTTCCGGGGCTTCTTTGTCTTGAAATCAACCCTTGCGGGGAAGTTGCGGGACCAGGCTGCGCTTGCCGCCGTCCTTGCCCTTGGTATCGGGCTTGGGCTTCGAAGCCACGATCTTCTTGGCGACCGGCTTCTTGGCTGCCTTCTTTGGACGGTCGGCCGGGTCTTCCTTCTTCGGCTTGACCGGCACTTCGTCGGCAAGTGTCTCGAGCTTAAGGCCGGTCTCGCCGGTTTCCTTCTTCTCGACGGTGACACGCACAGTGCCGCCCTTCCTGAGTTTTCCGAACAGCACCTCGTCGGCCAATGGCTTTTTGATGTGCTCCTGGATGACGCGACCGAGCGGGCGCGCGCCCATGCGTTCGTCGTAACCCTTTTCGGCGAGCCAGGCGATGGCGTCCGGCGACAGGTCGAAGGTCACGCCACGTTCCGAAAGCTGCGCTTCCAGCTGCATGACGAATTTCTGCACGACCTGATGCACGACCGGCACCGGCAGCGAACCGAACGGGATAATGGCATCGAGACGGTTGCGGAACTCCGGCGTGAACAGCCGGTTGATCGCCTCGACATCGTCGCCTTCGCGCTTGGTCGACCCGAACCCGATCGCCGCGCGCTGCGCGTCCGACGCGCCTGCATTGGTGGTCATGATCAGGATGACATTGCGGAAGTCGATCTGCTTGCCATTGTGATCGGTCAGCTTGCCATGGTCCATGACCTGCAACAGGATGTTGAACAGGTCGGGATGGGCCTTTTCGACCTCGTCGAGCAGCAGCACGCAATGCGGATGCTGGTCGACGCCGTCGGTCAGCAGACCGCCCTGGTCGAAGCCGACATAGCCGGGAGGCGCGCCGATCAGGCGGCTGACCGTGTGACGCTCCATATATTCCGACATGTCGAAGCGGATCAACTCGACGCCGAGCGACAAGGCCAGTTGCTTTGCCACTTCGGTCTTGCCGACACCGGTCGGACCCGAGAACAGGTAGGAGCCGATCGGCTTTTCCGGTTCGCGCAGGCCGGCACGCGCCAGCTTGATCGCCGACGTCAGGGCAGTGATCGCCGTGTCCTGACCATAGACGACACGCTGCAGTTCGACCTCGAGGCCGGCCAGCACCTTTTCGTCGTCGGCGGAGACGGTCTTCGGCGGGATACGCGCCATGGTGGCAATCGTCGCTTCGATCTCCTTGATGCCGATGGTCTTCTTGCGCTTGTTTTCGGGCAGCAGCATCTGCGAGGCACCCGTTTCGTCGATCACGTCGATCGCCTTGTCGGGCAGCTTGCGGTCGTTGATGTAGCGCGCCGAAAGCTCGACCGCGGCCTTGATCGCCTCGTTGGTGAACTTCACCTTGTGGAAGTCCTCATAATAGGGCTTGAGGCCCTTCATGATCTCGATGGCGTCGTCGATGGTCGGCTCGTTGACGTCGATCTTCTGGAAACGACGCACGAGCGCCCTGTCCTTCTCGAAGAACTGGCGGAACTCCTTGTAAGTGGTCGAGCCGATGCAGCGGATGGCACCCGACGACAGCGCCGGCTTGAGCAGGTTGGACGCATCCATCGCGCCGCCCGACGTCGCGCCAGCGCCGATCACCGTGTGGATCTCGTCGATGAACAAGACGGCCCCCGGATACTCCTCGAGCTCCTTGACGACCTGCTTCAACCGCTCCTCGAAGTCGCCGCGATAGCGCGTGCCGGCAAGCAGCGTGCCCATGTCGAGCGCGAAGATGGTGGCATCCAGAAGCACCTCGGGCACATCGCCTTCGACAATGCGCTTGGCCAGGCCTTCGGCAATCGCCGTCTTGCCCACGCCGGGATCGCCGACATAGAGCGGATTGTTCTTGGAACGGCGGCACAGCACCTGGATGGTGCGGTTGATCTCGGGCTCGCGGCCGATCAGCGGATCGATCTTGCCGGCGCGGGCCTTGACGTTGAGGTTGACGCAGTAGGCCGTGAGCGCGTCCTGCTGCTTCTTGTTCTTGCCGCTGTCTTCGCCCGCTTCGCCGTTCGGCCCATGCTGCTCCTCATCCGCACCGCGGGGGGCGCGGCTTTCGGTGGCGCCTGGACGCTTGGCGATGCCATGGGAAATGTAGTTGACCGCGTCGTAACGGGTCATCTGCTGTTCCTGCAGGAAATAAGCGGCATGGCTCTCGCGCTCGGCGAAGATCGCGACGAGCACGTTGGCACCGGACACTTCCTCGCGTCCTGACGACTGCACATGGATCACGGCGCGCTGGATAACGCGCTGGAAACCCGCCGTTGGCTTGGAATCCTCGTCGTAACCGGTGACGAGGTTGTCGAGCTCGGTATCGATATAGGTGAGCACGGTCTGCTTGAGATCGTCGAGATCGACGTTGCAGGCGCGCATGACAGCCGCCGCCTCATTGTCGTCGATGAGGGCGAGCAGCAGATGTTCGAGCGTTGCATATTCATGGTGACGCTCATTGGCGAGCGTCAGCGCCTGATGCAGCGCCTTTTCGAGGCCTTGGGAGAAAGCCGGCATTCAATACCTCACTTCTTCTCCATCACGCATTGCAGCGGATGCTGGTTCTGTCTGGCAAAATCCATGACCTGAGACACCTTAGTCTCAGCCACTTCGAAGGTGTAGATGCCGCATTCGCCGACGCCATGATTATGAACGTGCAGCATGATGCGGGTAGCGGCCTCCCTGTCCTTCTGGAAGAAGCGTTCGAGCACATGCACGACGAATTCCATCGGGGTGTAGTCGTCATTGAGGATGAGCACCCGGTAGAGGCTCGGCCGCTTGGTTTTGGTCTTCGTACGGGTAATGACGGCGGTGCCACGGCCTGGACCGTTGCCTCCCTCGTCACCGTTTTGCATCCGCGCCACATCAAGCTTCGTGGCATCCAAGCCGGTCGTCAATCTGGTTCTGCCCTTCATCATTTCCGACACACTTCGACATGTAGGTGTCATGCGACGGATTTTAAGCCCTTCTCACGTGCTGACAATACGGTGAGCAGGGTAGCAAGGCCCGATTTGCCATAAACGTGAAGCGCTTATGCAAAGAAAAACAAAAAACCCGGCTGCGCGGGCGCAACCGGGTCTCATTCCGCGGGTCTTTCGACCCAGCCCCGAGAAATCGGGGATCAGCCTGTCACTTCGCCTTGGCGACGAGCGACTCAAAAGGCTTGTAGGCGTCCTTGGCCAGCTCCGCGTAAAGCTCACCGAGCTTGGTCGCTTCGGCGACAAAACCCTCATAGGCCTGCTTGGCGTAGTCGGTCTGAATTTCGACGGCCTTTTCGAGCGACTTGACGCCGAGCAATTTCTCGAAGGTGGCAGCGCCGGTCTCGAAGGTCTTCTTGGTGTAGTCGGTCGTCTCGGTGGCGATCGCCTGGGCACCCTTGGAGAGCGAGGCGTAGCTCTTCAGGCCATTGTCGACGAATTCCTTGCCGTATTTGCTGAAATCTTCATAGGTCTGGGTCATCGCTACATCCTTTCGGGTTGGGAGCGCTGCGCTATGCGATTGTGCGATGCAGCCTAGATATTGTGCAGCGCACAAGATGTCAACTGACCCAGCGTCATTCCGCGCCGCCCGAGGCAACCGCCCACTTCGATAAAGTTAGACTAAAGCCCGAGCAAAAGTGTGAACGAGCCGGTTACCATAAACTTATTGGTAACGCTGTGACCCTACTGTGCAACGACACGGGGCAGGAACCTTTGCCGCCCTCATCAACAATAATTCAAGGGTGTAACAGTGCGTCAAGCGTTGCCGGGCAAAGTCCTAAAGTCGGCTATCTCCATCAAATCCTTCATGGTTTTCACTCTCGCCGCAGCCATCGGCCTGTCATCGGCCGCCCCTACTTTGGCGGCGAAAGACAGCAGATACGCGGCCATCGTCATCGATGCGAACACCGGCGAGACGCTGCATTCGTCGAACGCCGATTCCAGGCGTTATCCGGCGTCGCTGACCAAGATGATGACCCTTTATTTGACCTTCGAGGCACTGGCCAAAGGCCGGATTCAGAAGGACTCCAAGGTCGTCTTCTCCCAGAATGCCGCCGCTGAGCCGCCGACCAAGATTGGCGTGAAAGCAGGTGGATCGATCACGGTCGAGGCCGCAATCCTGTCGCTCATCACGCGTTCAGCAAACGATTCCGCGACCGCGCTCGGTGAAATGATCGGCGGCTCGGAAGCCGATTTCGCCCGCATGATGACCGCCAAGGCGCGCAGCCTCGGCATGAAGGGCACCGTCTTCCGCAACGCCAACGGCCTGCCCAACACCGCCCAGTTCACCACCGCGCGCGACATGGCCAAGCTCGGCATCGCGTTGCGCGAGCATTTCCCGCAGTATTACGGCTACTTCTCGACCCGCAGCTTCGCCTTCGGCCGTCAGCGGATCGCCAACCACAACCGTCTGCTCGGCCGCATCAAGGGCGTCGACGGCATCAAGACCGGCTACACCCGCGCTTCGGGCTTCAACCTCGTTTCGTCGGTGCAGGACGGCAATCGCCGTGTCGTCGCCGTGGTTTTGGGTGGAACCAGCGGTGCGAGCCGCGACAATCAGATGGCCGAACTGCTCAAGACCTACATGCCGCAGGCTTCCAAGCGCGGCGGTGGCGACCTGATCGCCAAGACCGACACCCCAATGCCGACGGCCACCCTGGCGAAGGCCGCACTGCCCAAGCACAATGCGCCGACGCCTGACATCCGCCCCGTGGCGGAAGAAATCGAAGTCGCCGATGCCTCGGCGGATGAAGCCGTGACATCAGACGAAGACGTTGAGGCAGTTGCAGTGCCCGCCAAGAAGCCGGTCATCGCCCTTGCCGCGCAGCCGAAGATCGCCATGGCCTCGGTCGAGCGTTTTGGCGGCAAGATTCCTTTCCAGATCCGCAAGGGCAAGGATCGCGCGCCAACCTCCTCCGACGCTGGCGCTGAACAGGCATATGCCGCGCCGGCTCCGGCCGTCGCAGCTCTCGACCAGATGAAGACGGCGTCGCTTCCTTCCGGCTGGGCCATTCAAGTCGCTTCCTCGCCGAGCGAAGGTGAAGCCCGCGCCCTGCTCGACAAGACCGCCAAGCAGGTGCCGACGGTTCTCGCCGACGCCTCCGGCTTCACTGTGCCCTTCGAAAAGGGCGGCGTCACCTACTTCCGCGCCCGCTTTGCCGGCTTTGATTCCAAGGACTCTGCCTGGAATGCCTGCAACGCGCTCAAGAAGAAGAAAATCGCCTGCTACGCCATCGCGCAGTAGGCGCCTTGCCACCTCCTGGAAAAGTGCTGTGTCGAAGGAGAGTTTAATGATGATCGGAGAGAAGGACGTCCTTGGCTTCGTTGATCCTCGCCGCGAGGAAAGACGAGCCTCCGAGGTCGGGATGCAGGCGCTGAATCAGTCGTCGATGCGCCTTGCGGACGTCCGCCGCGGCGGCCCCCGCTTCAAGACCAAGGACCTTGTAGGCCTCCTCCTTAGTCATGGCGCCAGAACTTGGCGCAACACGCTGCCCGTTGTCACGGTCAGGTTGCGCGTCTTCTCGCCAGACGGGAAAACGGCCGTCAAGATAGGTCTCAAGTAGCTGACGGCTTTCCGGGTCACTGGAAAGCTCCAGATAAAGTGCCTTCAGCTCGGTAAGCCCGAGCGAGGCCAGCGACTTGCCTTCCTGGCGGCCAGCCAGGACAAATCCCTGCAAGCCGCCGCTGTCGTGATCCAGCTCCATTTCGAGAGCAGCGGTGCGAACCGTCGACCGCCTTCCTGGCGTCTTGCTGGCCCAGCCGCCCCTTTTGCTCGCCGCATACCAGGCCAAAGCAGCCGAGATCAGGCCGCCACTGACAGCCACTCGACCCAACAGCAGCAGTATCAGGCCGACAAAGCCTAACGTCAGGGGACCCGCGATCTTCAGGGCACTGGCAAGCTGGGAAGCGTCGGCGCGCAGGAAAGCGGTGACAGCCAAAGCCGAAAGAAGCAGGACCGCTGCGATGGCGGCGAAAATGGTCATGGCGCCTTGCCGCTCCTCAGATGCTCGATCATCAAGATGTCTTCCGGACGGCCCCTCGCCTCCAGCGCCTTGATGCCGCCGGTGGCAAACACGGCAACCGCCGACAGCAGCCTGGACAAGGTGGAGGCTGCCTTGCGGTCGAAGCGGAACCATGCGCCCTTGGACAGCCGCGCGATCTCCTTGAAGGCACGCTCGGCGCCTGCGTCATGGCCTTCCTGGAAAACGAAAGCCGGAACACCGAGCAAGCCGAGCTTGCCGGCCTTCTCGGCCAGCTCGTCGATGTTTTCTTCCATCGCGTCGCCGATATAGACCACCGCGTCGACCTTGGTTGCAGCGGTTTCCTTGAGCGCGTGCGCCAGCACCTTGCCGACCTGCGTCTGGCCGCTGCGGCACTGGATGGATGTCATCAACTGCTTGAGGGAGCCAGTCTCGGCGACGAATTTCGACGCGCGGCATTCGCCCAAGCCCCGGAAATAGACAAGTTGCACGTTCAGCCGTCCGGTCTTGCCGGCGGCGTCGAACATCTGGCCCTGGACCTCGCAGGCGAGGTCCCATGTCGGCTGCCGGCTCATCGTGGCATCGAGCGCCAGAATCAGGCGGCCATTGGCCTTGCTCGTGGCAAGCGCCCGTGCCTGGCGCACGAAAGCATCTATGGCAGCAGAATCCGAACGGCGCTCGGCCGGCGGACGATTTGCTGCGGTACCCGGGGGCTTGTTGTCGTCGCTCATCGACAATCAAGATGTGGCGGCGCGCGTCGGCTTGCAAGCCCGACGTTGCGCGCTGCCGCCACAGGGCTAGGTGTGAGCTTTCGGGAGGTTGTCCATTCGGACCGAACCGAGGAGACTGGAGTTACCAAGCTTCAGCACTCACCGGAGGGTCCGAATGAACATCCACAAGAATGCCCGTCTCACGCCGCTGCGTCGAGAGGAGATGGCGCTGTCGGTGATAGAAGGCGCTTTTTCCAAAGCCCATGCGGCGCGCGTCTACGGCGTGTCGGCCAAGGTCGTGGCGCGCTGGGTCGAGCGCTATAAGGCCGAAGGGCCAGCCGGCACGGTCGACCGCTCCTCGCGACCCGCCCATATGCCACAGGCCACCGCTGCGTCGATCGCCGAACGCATCGTGGCGCTGCGGAAGCAGCGTTGGACCGGCAAGCACATCGCCCATGAGGTCGGCGTCTCGCCCGCCACCGTCAGCCGGGTTCTCAAGCGTGCCGGACTGTCGCGGCTCAAGGACATCGAGCCAGCCGAACCGGTCCGGCGCTATGAGCGCGAGCATCCCGGCGAGATGATCCACATCGACATCAAGAAGCTCGGCCGCTTCAGCCAGGTTGGCCATCGCATCACCGGGGATCCGCAAAAGGGCAAGTCTCGCGGCGCCGGCTGGGAGTTCGTCCATGTCTGCATCGACGACGCGCCCCGCATCGCCTTCTCGCAAATCCTGCCCGACGAGAGACAGCAGAGCGCCATTGCCTTCCTCAAGGCGGCGGTGGCTTACTACGCCAGCCTCGGCGTCACCATAGCCCGCGTCATGACTGACAACGGTTCCTGCTACAGATCGAAGGCCTTCGCCAAGGCCTGCCGCGAACTCGGCCTCAAGCATGTCAGGACAAGGCCCTATACGCCAAAGACCAATGGCAAGGCCGAGCGCTTCATCCAGACAGCACTGCGCGAATGGGCCTACGCCATTGCCTACCCGACATCAAATCACCGCGCCGCCGAACTGCCGCTCTGGCTGCACAGATACAATTGGCATCGACCCCATGGCAGCCTAAAGTCCAAAACACCTATCAGTCGCCTCGCCATAACCGAGGACAACCTGTTGAGGCTCCACAGCTAGAGCAGGCCGAGTTCGGCAAGCTCAAGGCGCAGTTTCGGCGGCATTTCGGCAAGTGCTGCATTGCCTTGGCCGAGATCCGCCGGCGCATCGGCTATCTTGAGATAACGCCAGCCCTGAAACGCCCGGCGCGGCTGCCAATCGGTACGCACGACCGTCGGATCCAAGATGAGATGGCAGCGCGAAATGCCCTCGGCATCGGTAAATGGGCGGATTTCAAGCAGGCGCTGGCGGCACTGAACGTTGCCCTTGATGACCCAGTAGAGCGAGCCACCATCGGTCAGCTCGGCGCCACGGGTCGGCACCATGCGGGTGGTGTGGAACTGCTCGACCGGATCGCCGGCACGGCGGCGCTCATCGAGGCGGAAGGCGATCCATTCCTCGAGGTCTTCGACGCTGTCGCAGCCAACGCAGAGCTTGATCATGTTCAGTGACATGGCGTGAGCATTAGCCCGAGATACGAAACGGTCAACCGTGAAGCGACTTCTCCACAGCTCAGCCCCTCGTCAAGCCGCCTCGGCTGCACGCTCTATCGCTTCGGCCACCCATTCGTTCAGGCTTTTACTCTCCGCCGCCGCAGCGATGACGGCCGCCTCATGCGTTTTAGGATCGAGACGGACATTGAAGCGCCCAGAAAACGCGCGAAAAGGCTCAACGCCCTTTTCTGCGCACATATCCAGATAAACGCGCAGCGACTGGCGACCTTCGGCCACAAGCTGGTCGACACTATTCGCATAAAAATCAGCACCACCAGCTAGTCCCAGAAACTCACCCCGGATCAGGCCGATTTCTGGATCGAACGAAAGCACTGCCTTGTAGCCATCGATCTCCATAACGTTCTTCATGGTCGCACTCCGTGTGTTTCCAGCCATTTCCTAATGCTGGCAACAGCACCTTTGTCCGTGTCCGGACTGGGATGAGGGCGATGGAAAACCCTCACTTCGCCGAACAGGAAGACACCGATACGCGAACCTTCCCGCTCGCTAACCTCAGCACCTATTGCAACAAACAGTGCCTCAATATCCGACCATCGGATCGATCCGCTGACCGGTCGGGCAAAAATCTGCTCCAAGGTAGCCCGGTGCCGCCGCTTCAGGTCCATCGCCGATGGTACCAATATATGGCACTAAATGCAACTTTACGAGCCTGAGCCAGGCTCAGCACTCGACGACGTTGACCGCGAGGCCGCCGAGGCTGGTTTCCTTGTATTTCTCGCTCATATCCATGCCGGTCTGGCGCATGGTCTCGATCGCGGCGTCCAGTGGCACGAAATGCTTGCCGTCGCCCTTGATGGCGAGCGATGCGGCTGTGACAGCCTTGACCGCGCCAAGCGCGTTGCGCTCGATGCACGGAATTTGCACCAGTCCGCCAATGGGATCGCAGGTCATGCCGAGGTGATGCTCGAGCGCGATCTCGGCGGCGTTTTCGACCTGCTCGGGCGTGCCGCCCATGACAGCACACAGGCCGGCGGCGGCCATGGCGGACGCGGATCCGACCTCGCCCTGGCAGCCGACTTCGGCACCCGAGATCGACGCGTTGGTCTTGATGATGCCGCCGACCGCGGCTGCCGTCAGCAGGAAGTCGCGGATGCTGTCCTTGTCGGCTTCGACATGGAAATGCAGCCAGTAGCGCAGAACGGCGGGCAGCGTGCCTGCCGCACCATTGGTCGGTGCCGTGACGACGCGGCCGCCAGCCGCGTTCTCCTCGTTGACGGCCATGGCGTAGATCGACAGCCAGTCATTGGCGAGCAGCGGGTTGGGCCGGTTCTGGCTCCACTGCTCCTGCAGCTTGTCGTGCAGCTGGCGCGCCCGGCGGCGAACCTTGAGGCCGCCCGGCATGATGCCGTCCTGGGACAGGCCACGATCGATGCAGCGGCTCATCGCATCCCAGACTGCGTCGAGGCCGGCATCAAGCTCGGCGCGCGGCATATGGGTTTCTTCGTTGGCCCGCTTCATCTCGGCGATGGACAGCCCGCTGCGCGAGGCCATGGCCAGCATTTCGACGGCATTGGCAAAGGGGTATGGCACGCGCTTGCCGGCGGCGGGTGCCGCAGTCTTGGCCTTCATGCGCTGCAACTCTTCTTCGGAAACGACGAAGCCGCCGCCGATCGAATAGTAGATGCGCTTGAGCAGCAGCCGGTCGCCGGCGTCATAGGCATAAAAAGCCATGCCGTTGGCGTGGCCGAGCAGCGGCGTCTTCTTGTCGAGCACCAGGTCGATGGCGGGATCGAAGCGGTAGGACGGATGGCCGGGCGGCGAGACGCGCTTGTCGCGCGAGATCTGTTCGACGAGCCCGTCTGTCTGGTCGGGATCGACAGTCACTGGCGTCAGGCCATCAAGGCCAAGTATGACGGCGCGGTCGGTGCCGTGGCCGACGCCGGTATAGGCGAGCGAACCATGCAGGCTCGCACCAACGCGGTCGACCTTGGCGCCCGCGGGACGCGGCCAGTCGCCGCTCAAGATCTCGTCAAGGAAACGCGCGGCCGCCGTCATCGGCCCCATCGTGTGCGAACTCGACGGACCAATGCCGATCTTGAACAGGTCGAATACCGAAAGAAACAAATCTCACTCCCTGCGACGGCGGCTTATGTCGCATATGTATACGATCATTCCGCCCTTTTCACGTTCTCCGCTAGACGCGATCCGACGTGGTTTGCTCAGCGCGCGACATTTGAAAAAACCGCAAACTTACGCAAGGCCATAAAGCAAAAAAGCGCGGCATGAACCGCGCTTTTTGTATCCAATCCGGAAGGGTTGTCGATCAGCCCGCTGCCACGACCGCCGCCTTCTCAGCGCCGCCGCTTACAAGCCAGGCAAGAACGAGAAAAACCGCAAAGCCAATCACTGCCTTGGCCGTAAGGCCCCAGCAGGATTTCTGAACGCCGTCATCCATGATGTTTCGCAAAACCCTTGTGGTTCGGTGAGCAGGCAGTGTGTCCGCCATTCCAGCTCGTCCCGAGTGGGAGTGCTGGATACGACTTTGCCTGCGTCTTCGCAACTGCAAAAAATGGCGAAAGCATGGCGAAATCTGTATGCCAGCCATGCAGTCATCAATTCAATTTTAATCAAATCAGGCACTTATACCAAACTGGCCGTTCATGCATTTTAAACACCTGTGACGGCACCAAGGCCCGCGCAAGCACTCGAAATGCGCCACGCGGCCATGGTAGCTTCCAATCGATGATCAACGATTCCTTCTCCATGACCGGCCCGTTGAGCGGCCTCGACATCGCAGCCTTGGCGTTTTTCCTCGCCGGCTGGATTTTTCACGCGCTTGGTGCTGAGGGGTACATCGTCAAGCGCCTGTCGCTGACGCGCGCGATGAACGCCCAGCGCGCCGCCTGGATGGCGACCATGGCGCTGCGCGAGGTCAGGATCGTCGATACATCGATCATGAACGGCCTGCAGCAAGGCACGGCCTTCTTTGCCTCAAGCTCGCTGATTGCGGTTGGTGGCTGCTTTGCCCTGCTTGGTGCCTCAGACCGCGTGCTCGCCATTTTGAGCGACGTGCCGCTGGCGGGTGCCACGGCGCGCCCGCTGTTTGAGATCAAGGTGATCGGCCTGATCATCATCCTTGCCTACTCGTTCTTCAAATTCGGCTGGGCTTACCGGCTGTTCAACTACTGCTCGATCCTGATCGGGGCCGTGCCACAGCTCGGCAACCGCAGCGAGCCGGACGCAGAGATTGATATCGCGGTGATGCGGGCGACCCGCATGAACCAGCTTGCGGGCAAACACTTCAACGCCGGCTTGCGCGGCGTCTTCTTCTCGATTGGCTATCTCGGCTGGTTCGTCGACGCACGCGTCTTCTTCGTCACCACCGCTGTGCTGCTCGCCGTGCTGATCAGGCGCCAGTTCTTCTCAGAGGCCCGCCAGGCGGTGCTGGTTCAGGACCCGGGACCGGGAAACGGCCTGTCGATCCGGCCGGACAGCCAATAGGCCAGCAGGCCGACCCATTCGCGCATCGCCATCGTGGTGTTCTGCAGCGAATCGGCGGGATTGTCGGTGAACAGGCCGACACCCTCTTCGCCCGAGGTTCGGTAATCCACGGGCCAGGCAACGACGGAAAATCCTGCCTTGGCAAACAGCGCCATCGAACGCGGCATGTGGAAGGCCGAGGTGACGAGCAGCCAGGTCTCACCAGGCTTCGGCGTCACCAATTCCTTGGAGAACAGGGCATTCTCGTAGGTGTTGCGCGAACGGTTTTCGAGGATGAGCCGGTCGCGTGAAACGCCCAGCGCCTCAAGCAGGCGCGGTGCCGTATCGGCGTCACCCTCGCCGTCCAGCGTCAGCGCGCCATTGCCACCTGAAACGACGATCCTGGCGTCAGGATAACGGCGGGCGAGGATCGCGGTTTCGACCATGCGGTCGCCGCCGCTGTTGAGCTCATAACCGCCGCGCGCAAGATTGATCGCGCCTTCGAAACCGCCGCCGAGCACGACGATGCCGTCGACCTTGGCTGGCGTTGCCGGGCGCTGAAAACGCTCTTCCAGCGGGTTGAGCATCAGCGAGCCGAGCGAGGTCCATGTGGCAAGCGCCAGGATCGACAGCGACAAGAACGTAGTGGTACGGAAAAACCGCCGGCGGCCGAAGAAGCTGGCCACGAGCCCTGCCGCAAGCAGGAAGATCGCGAAATTGAGCGGCTGGGCGAAGAACCAGAAGACCTTGGAGAGGTAAAAGAACATCTTGCCTCAGGCTAGGCGCGAAACGCCTACCACCACTTCTCCGGCTGGAAACGTCCTGCTGCCTGCTCGATGACATGAGCTGTCTGGAACAGCGTCTCTTCATCGAACGGACGGCCGATGAGCTGGAGGCCGAGCGGCAGGCCGTTGCCGTCGAGGCCGGCGGGAACCGCGATGCCCGGCAGGCCGGCCATGTTGACCGTCACGGTGAAGATGTCGTTGAGGTACATCTTGACCGGATCGGCGGCCATCTCCTCGTCGGCGACGCCGAAGGCCGCGGACGGGGTCGCAGGCGTCAGGATGACATCGACACCAGCGGCGAAGGCCAGTTCGAAGTCGCGCTTGATCAGCGTGCGCACCTTCTGAGCCTGGAGGTAATAGGCGTCGTAGTAGCCGGCCGACAGCACATAGGTGCCGATCATGATGCGGCGCTTGACCTCGCGGCCGAAGCCGGCGGCACGGGTGTTTTCGTACATCTCGATGATGTCCTTGCCCGGCACACGCAGGCCGTAACGGACACCGTCGTAGCGGGCGAGGTTCGAGGACGCCTCGGCGGGCGCAACGATATAGTAGGCCGGCAGCGCGTATTTGGTATGCGGCAGTGAAATATCGACGATCTCCGCGCCGGCATCCTTGAGCCAGGCGATACCCTTCTGCCAAAGTGCTTCGATATCGTCAGGCATGCCCTCGACGCGGTACTCCTTGGGAATGCCGATCTTCATGCCCTTGAGAGACTTGCCGATCGCCGCTTCGTAATCCGGCACAGGTAGGTCGACGGAGGTGGTGTCCTTGGCATCCACCGATGCCATCGACTTGAGCAGGATCGCGGCATCGCGCACGTCACGGGCGATCGGGCCGGCCTGGTCGAGCGACGAGGCGAAGGCGACCGTACCCCAGCGCGAAACGCGGCCATAGGTCGGCTTGATGCCGACAGTGCCGGTGAAGGCCGCCGGCTGGCGGATCGAACCGCCTGTGTCGGTGGCGGTGGCGCCTGCGCACAGGAAGGCCGAGACGGCGGCAGCCGAACCACCTGACGAGCCGCCCGGCACCAGCTGCTTGTTCGAGCCGCCCGCACGCCACGGATTGATCACCGGGCCGTAATAGGAGGTCTCGTTGGACGAGCCCATGGCGAACTCGTCCATGTTGAGCTTGCCCAGCATGACCGCGCCGTCCGCCCACAGATTGGCCGTCACCGTCGATTCGTAACGTGGCTTGAAGCCGTCGAGCACATGGCTGCAGGCCTGGGTGTGCACACCTTCGGTGGCGAACAGGTCCTTGATGCCGAGCGGGATGCCCTCGAGCGCACCGCCCTCGCCCCTGGCGAGCCTGGCGTCCGAAGCCTTGGCCATGTCGCGCGCCTTGTCGGGCGTGGTGGCGATGTAGGCGTTGAAGATCGGATTGGCCTGTTCGATGGCCGAGACATAGGCTTCGGTCAGCTCGGAGGCCGTAATCTCCTTGCCGCGCAGCTTCGCGCGCGCTTCGGCAATCGTCAGTCTGGTCAGTTCGGTCATGGCGAAATCACTTCGGGTCACGCAGCCGAAAGCTGCTTCTGATAGAATACGGAATAAGGCGAATCCGGATAATCGAGCACCGGGCCGCAGCGGGTAAAGCCCGCCTTTTCATAAACGGCCCAGGCGGCAGGATGCCGGTCGCCGGTTTCAAGAACAAGTTTGTCGAGCTTCTCGGACGCTGCGGTGTTCATGATTTCGGCGAGGATCGTCTTGCCGACACCCCGGCCTTGCCACAACGGCAGCGTGAACATGCGCTTCACTTCGCCGACTGACGAGGAATGCCGTTTCAGCGCACCACACCCGATGACCTTGCCCTGATCGCGCGCGATCCAGACAGTGACCGATGGCTCGGCCATCTGCTCGACGGTCAGATGATAGCAGGCCTCGGGCGGCGTAAGCGCATGCAGGACAGAATTCAGCTCGGCGACAAGGTCGCGAACTTCGTCCTGCAGCGGACTTTCAACGGCGATCGTGATAGCCAAGGCCTACTCCAACACTTTCGGCACGAGGAAGAAGTTCTCGTCGGTGGCCGGCGCGTTGGCGACGATGTCGGCGGCCTTGTTGCCATCGGTGACGGCGTCGGCGCGCTTTTTCATGTCCATCGGCGTGACCGACGTCATCGGCTCGACGCCGGAGACATCGACCTCGTTGAGCTGCTCGACGAAGCCCAGGATCGCGTTCAATTCGCCGGTCATGCGCTGGGCATCGTCCTCGCTCACCGCAATACGGGCAAGATGCGCAACGCGCTTGACGGTCTTGAGATCAACGGTCATCGAAAAACTCCGGAAAGCCGGTAAATTGGTCTGGTCGGGCTATAACGGCGCGGCGCGGCGCGCGCAACATGGATGATCATGCTCACGGCATGGTGACGCCGTCGCACAGGTAATAAGTGCCGGCATTGTCGGTCTGGCCACCCTCGGGATCGACGTCGCGGACCGAGGAGAGTTCCAGTTGGGTCGGGCTCAGTTCAAGGATGGAAAGCACGTCGGGAAACAGGTGCCCGGGCTCCTGGCACAAAGCGGTCACCGCCCAAGCAGGCGAGCGCGTTGCCCTGGTGACGTTGAGGAATTCGCAATTGTATTCGACGCTTTCGATGCCGCGTGCCGACAGCACCAAGCTCCCGGCGTCGATCACCGTCTGTAGCGATTCTTTCTTGGCCTGGGCGCAGAGTTCCTCTGATTGCAGGTAGACGCCCTTGATGGCGTCCTCGGCGGATGCCGTCGAGACGCTGAACACGACAACAGAAAACGCCAGGACAGATCGCCAGTTTTTCATCGCCAATCCCCCATCCCGCGGCCCACCGCGCTCGATCAGATATCTATAGCTACGCCCACTTTCGGCAGCACCACATCGGCGCCCGAGCCTGCGAGACCATCGACGAATTTTTCCGCGGTCTGGTCGATGATCGGGAAGGTGGCGAAATGGCACGGCACCACGGTTTCGAATTTGAAGAAACGCCGGCAGGCAAGGGCCGCCACCGCACCGCCCATGGTGAAGCGGTCGCCGATCGGCACAATGCCGATGGCAGGCTCATGCAGTTCGTTGATCAACGCCATGTCCGAGAAGATGTCGGTGTCGCCCATATGGTAGAGCGTGCGCTCCTGGGCGAAATGCAGCACCAGGCCGCCAGGATTGCCGAGATAGGTGTTGGTGCCGCCAGGCCCGCTCGCCGAAGACGAATGCTGTGCCGTAACGAAGGTGGTGGTGAAGCTGCCGCAATCGACAGTGCCGCCGATATTGCCTGGATTGATCGCCTTGTCGCTGACGCCTTTGCCCACGAGATACATGCAGATCTCGAAATTGGCGACGAGCATGGCACCCGTCTTCTTCAGGATGGCAGCGGCATCGCCGATATGATCGTCATGGCCGTGGGTCAAAAGCACATGGGTGACGCCCTCCGCCGCCTGCTCCCAGGATTTGCCCCATGACGGGTTGCCGCTCAGGAACGGGTCGATCAGGATCTTGGCATCAGCCACTTCGATGCGGAACGCCGAATGTCCGTACCAGGTCAGCTTCATTGTTTCGGCACTCCTCGCAATTTCGTTGTCTAAAGGATAGAACGCGCCAAGCCTCTGTCAAAGGGGCTAAATCAAAAGGAAAGCCGCTTGGCCATAGCCACCATTGAAGAGTTGCCCGCGCTGCTAGCCGGCGGCAAGACGCTGGCCGGGCTCGACCTCGGCGACAAGACGATCGGTGTTGCCGTCTCCGATCGCGGTCTGTCATTCTCGCATCCGCGCCAGGTCATCATCCGCAAGAAGTTCACGCTTGATGTCGCGGCACTGCTAGCCATGCTGGCCACGGAAAACACCGGCGCGATCGTGATCGGCTTGCCGATCAATATGGACGGTTCCGAGGGCCCGCGGGCGCAAAAATCGCGCTCTTTCGTGCGCAACGCGGCCAATTTGACCGACTTGCCATTCATCTTCTGGGACGAACGGCTATCGACTGTTGCCGCTGAACGGGTGCTGATCGAGATGGATGTGTCACGCAAGAAGCGTAGTAAGCGGATCGATTCGGCCGCAGCCGCTTTCATCCTGCAGGGCGTGCTTGACCGGCTTCAGACGCTAGGCGCCGATTCGGCCGAAAAATAGCGCGCCCGCAACACTCTGGCCTTCTCGGCGATTTGCTTGCGGCGGCGGTACGCCCAGATCGACAGCAGGATAAGCGTATCGAGGAAGAAGGCCTTGCCCATCATCCAGGGGATCGTCGTCGGATCAACCCCGAGCAATTCGCCATAAAGATCGAAGATCGCCAGGTTGAATGCGCGGCTCAGCAGCGGGTAGCCGAAGTTGAGATCGTTGATCGACAGGAAGAACCAACCCCAGAAAAGCACCAGCGGTGCAGCCCAAATGCCGAGTATGTAGCGCATCAGACGCACTCCTCCGCACGCGGCTTCGCGACTTCAGTGTCCGGCAAGTGGGTGGCAAAGGCCCGCATCGGGAATCCTGCTTCTTTGAAAAAGACAGTGAGCCCTGCGTTCGCACCATGCAACGTAAACCATTTATTAAGGTTAACGGGATGCGAGCCGTTCCATGCCGCCGCGAAAACGGCGGCGTCTGCTCTCAGCCGACCTGTGGATAAAGCGTGTCGATGATCAACCGCGAATCATGGCGGGCATCAAGCATGCCGTAAGTGCCGCGCCATTGGCCGGCGAGTCTGGTCTCGATGAAGGCGTCGGCGATGCGCCCTGCCCCCATGCGACGCAGCTCCGCGGCGGCTGCCGAGATGGCGAGCTGCTCGGTGAGAATGCGTGCCGAGCCCTCGTCGGAACTCGCAACCTGCATGGCGGCCCTCAGAACGCCTGATATGCTGCGCCCACCCGCGCCGAGGTCACGTTCGATACCGGCAAGTACGTCCTCGAACAGGCTTGGCGCACGCTGAAGCACACGCAGCACGTCGAGCGCCATGACGTTGCCAGAACCTTCCCAGATCGCGTTGACCGGCGCCTCGCGGTAGTAGCGCGCCAGCGGCGCCTCCTCGACATAACCGTTGCCACCGAGGCACTCCATCGCTTCATACAGAAGTCCCGGCGCGATCTTGCAGACCCAGTATTTGACGACAGGTGTCATGGCGCGCGCAAAGGCGGCCTCGCCACGGTCGGAAGCCGCCTCGTCGAACGAACGCGCCAGCCTGAAGGCAAGGGCCGTGGCGCCCGCCACATCGAGCGCCATGTCGGCCAGCACACGTTGCATCAAAGGCTGGTCGACGAGATTGGCACCGAAAACCTGGCGGTGACGCGTGTGATGGACAGCCTCGGCGAGCCCAGCCCGCATGAGCGCTGACGAGGCGACCGCGCAGTCGAGCCGCGTCAGCGTCACCATGTCCATGATCGTCTTGATACCGCCGCCGGGCTCGCCGACCAGATCGCCGATGGCGCCCTGGATCTCGACCTCGGCGGAAGCGTTGGAGCGGTTGCCGAGCTTGTCCTTGAGACGCTGGAATTCCAGCCCGTTGGATGAGCCGTCGCTCAGGATGCGCGGAACGAGGAAGCAGGTAAGCCCCTCCGGCGCCTGCGCCAGCATCAGGAAAGCGTCGGACATCGGCGCCGACATGAACCATTTGTGGCCATTGAGCCGATAGAAGCTGCCACCGGCGCGTTCGGCCTTGGTGGTGTTGGCGCGCACATCGGTGCCGCCCTGCTTTTCGGTCATGCCCATGCCAAGCGTCAGCCCGGCCTTCTCGATCGGTGGCTTCTGCGCCTGGTCGTATTTGCGGGTGGTGACGCGCGGCGCCCATTCACGAAACAGCTTCGGGCTCGCCATCAATGCGGCCAGCGAAGCGTTGGTCATGGTGATCGGGCACAGATGCCCACATTCGAGTTGCGCGGTGAGATAAAAGCGCGCGGCGCGCACCTGGTGGCGGCGGCCGGTCTCGGTGCCGCCGTTTTCCCAGACGGACGAATGCAGACCACCTGATATCGAGCGGCGCATCAGCGCGTGATAGGCAGGGTGGAACTCGACCTGGTCGATGCGTCGGCCCTGACGGTCGTGTGTCTTGAGCTTTGGAACCTCGCTGTTGGCCAGCCGCGCGAGGTCCTGCGCCTCCTGGTTCAGCACGAAACGGCCAAGCCCGTCCAGGTCGCGTCGGACCGGCTCGGAAAAGCTCTCTGCAATCTGGATCAGCAGCGGATCGCCGCGCCAGGCATTGCTGCCCGTCAGCGGAGGGGGCTGGTTCGGCACGTCCTGCGTCACGCCTTGTCCTTCATCGGTGTGGGCAACGGGCACGAATCCGCAGCCATGGCCGGCTTTATAGCCGAAATGCTTATCGATAGCTTATGGCCCAGCTTGGAAGCGACGAAAATCCCGTGGGAGAACTTTCATCATTGAAATGCCGGCTTGCGGGTCACTTAAGCACAGCCTATAGCACCGCCTTGAGATGACAGACCTTTCGTCCCTGCCGCCCTACCCGCACCGCCATCTTCTTGGCATCCGCGACCTTTCCCCGTTGGATATCGAAATATTGCTCGACCGCGCCGACGCGGCCGTGTCGATTTCGCGCCAATCGGAGAAGAAAACGTCGACGCTGCGCGGGCGCACCCAGATCAATCTGTTCTACGAAGCCTCGACGCGCACGCAGTCGTCGTTCGAGCTCGCGGGTAAGCGCCTCGGCGCCGACGTCATGAACATGTCGGTGGCAAGCTCTTCTGTGAAGAAGGGCGAAACGCTGATCGATACGGCGATGACGCTGAACGCGATGCGGCCCGACATTTTGATTATCCGCCACCAGTCGGCGGGAGCCGCAGCCCTGCTTGCGCAGAAGGTCGGTTGCTCGGTGGTCAATGCCGGCGACGGCGCGCATGAACACCCGACACAGGCACTGCTCGACGCGCTCACCATCCGCCGAGCCAAGGGCCGCATTGCCCGCCTGACCGTGGCGATCTGCGGCGACATCCTGCATTCGCGCGTCGCCCGCTCCAATATCCTCTTGCTCAATGCGCTCGGTGCGCGCGTCCGCGTCGTCGCACCTTCGACGCTGCTGCCCTCCGGCATCGCCCAGATGGGTGTCGAGGTGACGCAGTCGATGGCCGACGGCCTCAAGGATGCCGATGTCGTCATGATGCTGCGCCTGCAGCGCGAGCGCATGGCCGGTGCCTTCGTGCCCTCGGTGCGCGAGTACTTCCGCTATTATGGCCTCGACGCCGAAAAGCTGAAGGCTGCGAAACCCGACGCGATGGTGATGCATCCGGGACCGATGAACCGCGGCGTCGAGATCGCCTCGGAGATCGCCGATGGTCCGCAAAGTGTCATCCAGGAACAGGTGGAAATGGGCGTCGCCGTCCGCATGGCGGTGATGGAAGCGCTGCTCGACCCACGCCGCAATCGCGACGGACACAACGCATGAGCATCACGGTTTTCCAGCGCGCCCGCATCGTCGACCCCTCGCGCGGCATCGATGAGACCGGCTCGGTCATCGTCGACGGCAAAAAGATCGTGGCTGCCGGCGCCGACGCGCTCAACCAGGGCATCCCAGGCGGTGCCGAAGTGGTGGATTGCGCGGGCAAGGCGATCGTGCCCGGACTGATCGACGGCCGTGTCTTCATCGGCGAACCGGGTGGCGAGCACCGCGAAACGATTGCCTCGGCAAGCATCGCTGCAGCATCAGGGGGTGTTACGTCCATCGTCATGATGCCTGACACCGACCCGGTGATCGACAATGTCGCGCTGGTCGAGTTCGTACTCCGCACAGCCAAGGAGACGGCATCGGTCAACGTCTTTCCGGCTGCCGCGATCACCAAGGGTCTCGACGGCCACGAGATGACCGAGTTCGGCCTGCTGCGCGAAGCGGGTGCAGTCGCCTTCACCGATGGCCGTCACACGATTGCCAGTTCGATGGTGATGCGCCGGGCGCTGACCTATGCACGCGACTTCGACGCGGTGATCGCGCATGAGACTCAGGACGCAGACCTTGCCTCATCGGGCGTGATGAACGAAGGCCTCTACGCCAGCTGGCTCGGGCTGTCGGGCATTCCGCGCGAGGCCGAGACCATCCCGCTCGAGCGTGACCTTGCGCTCGCCCGTCTGACGCGCGGCAATTACCACGCCGCCAAGATTTCGACCGCGATGGCGGCAGCTGCCGTTTTGCGCGCCAAGGCTGACGGCGCCAAGGTCACCTCGGGCGTTTCGATCAACAGCCTGTCGCTCAACGAAAACGATGTCGGCGAATACCGCACCTTCTTCCGCCTGGCACCGCCCTTGCGCGCCGAGGAAGACCGCATCGCCATGGTCGAGGCGCTGAGGGACGGCACGATCGATCTGATTGTTTCCTCGCACGATCCGCAGGACGTCGACACCAAGCGCCTGCCCTTCGCCGATGCCGCCGTGGGCGCTATCGGGTTGGAGACGCTGCTCGCCGTGGCATTGCGGCTGCATCACAATGATGACGTGCCTTTGTTGCGCATCATCGAAGCACTTTCGACCGCTCCGGCAAAGTTGTTCGGCCTGCCCGGCGGCACGCTGAAGCCGGGTGCCATGGCCGATCTCGCGCTCGTCGATCTCAACGAGCCGTGGGTGGTGCGAGAGGCCGACATTCGCTCGCGTTCCAAGAACACCTGCTTCGAAGGCGCCAGGCTGCAAGGCAAGGTCTTGAAAACCTTGGTCGCCGGACGCACAGTGTTTTCGGCCTGACCGGCCACGGGGGAGTAGACGTATCTTGATGCCGGATGACATTTTTCCGACGGCGCTGCATGTCCTGATTGCCGCTGCCGTGTTCGGCTATCTCTTGGGTTCGATTCCGTTTGGTTTGCTGCTGACGCGCGCGGCCGGCCTCGGCGACGTGCGCAAGATCGGCTCCGGCAATATCGGCGCAACCAACGTGCTGCGTACCGGCAACAAGAAGCTGGCGGCCGCAACGCTGTTGCTCGACGCGCTCAAGGGCACCGTAGCCGTGGTCATCGCCGCGCGCTGGAGCCACGACGCCGCCATCGCCGCCGGCTTCGGCGCCTTCATCGGTCATCTCTATCCTGTCTGGCTCGGCTTCAAGGGTGGCAAAGGCGTCGCCACCTATCTCGGTGTGCTATTTGGCCTGTCGGGGTTTGGCGCGCTGGTCTTCGCTGTCACTTGGCTGCTGGTCGCCTTCGCCAGCCGCTACTCCTCGCTCGCCGCGCTGGCTGCGGCTGTTGCGGTGCCGATCGCACTTTATATGATCGACATGCCCAAGGCCGCTGGCCTGCTGGCGCTGATGAGCGTCATCGTCTTCTTCCGGCACCGCGCCAACATCTCGCGGCTGCTTGCCGGAACAGAATCGCGGATCGGGTCAAAAGGATGAGCCAATCCGCTGCCGGGCCGCATCTCAGCGACCGGCAGCGGCTTCATTGGCTGCGCCTCATTCGCACCCCAAATGTCGGCCCGGCGAGTTTTCGCGGGCTGATCGACCGTTTTGGCTCCGCCGAAACCGCAATCGAAATGCTGCCCGAGGTCATGATGTCGGGCGGCGCGAACCGGCTGGTTCGCATTCCCTCCGTCGCCGAAGCCGAAGCGGAACTGGAGTTGGCTCGCAAATGCGGGGCGCGTTTCGTCGCCATCGGCGAGCACGACTACCCCCAGGTGCTCAAGCGCATGGACAATCCGCCGCCGCTGCTCGCGGTCAAAGGCACGAGCGCGGTCTTCGGTCTGCCACCGGTGGCCATTGTCGGTGCGCGCAACGCCTCGCTTGCCGGCATCAAGATGGCGCGCATGCTGGCAGCTGAGCTCGGCCGCAATGGCTACTCCGTCATTTCGGGCCTGGCCCGCGGCATCGACACGGCGGCGCATCAAGGCAGTCTCGACACCGGCACTGTCGGTGTTTTCGCCGGCGGGCTCGACCGCCCCTATCCGCCTGAAAATGCCGATCTTTGCGACGAGATCGCCGAGCGCGGCGCGATTGTTTCCGAAATGCCATTCGGCTGGGAGCCACGCGCCCAGGACTTTCCGCGCCGCAACCGCATCGTCGCCGGCTTAGCACTTGGGCTGGTGGTGGTCGAAGCAGCGAAACGTTCGGGATCGCTGATCAGCGCGCGGCTTGCCGGCGAAATGGGGCGGCTGGTCTTTGCCGTGCCCGGGTCCCCGCTCGACCCGCGCGCCGCCGGCACCAACGGATTGCTCAAGGATGGTGCAACACTGGTGACGGAGGTCGGTGACATCCTGGAGGCGCTGGTGCCGCTTGTGGGGGGCAAGCCCCTGCTGCCAACCAGCCTGGAAGAGCCGCCGGACTTTGCTGCGACACCGCCGCCGGCAGATGGCGATCGTGCCCGTGTCATCGAGGCGCTGGGGCCGGTACCAGTGGAAGTCGACGAGCTGATCCGCCACACCGGGCTGCACCCGGCGCAGATTTTCATGATCCTTCTGGAACTCGATCTTGCTGGCCGGCTCGAACGCCACTCAGGCGGACGTGTTTCGCTTGTTGATCCCGACATTTGACGGCCGCTCGCCGCGGGCGACATCGCCGGCCTCGACATAGGCCATCTCGATCAGATAGGCGAGCATGCCGCAACCTTCGGCATCCGCCATGATGCGGAGTTGCCCCAGCATCGACTGGATGTAGTCTAGCGTTTCGGCTCGCCTTTGTGTTGGCGCCGGCTTGTGCATCAATGGCTTTCCCTCTGCCGCCGCGTGTTGAAGCGCGAGATTCAGCTCCGATCCAGAGCCTATCCAGACGCAGAAAACGGCCTCAACCGGCAATGGCAGAAACGTATCAAATCTACTAACAATTGCAATGCAGACAATTAATACACCCTGGGTTGTATTCCCGCCATCCGCTGCCGTTTTTGGGTCCCTCCCCTTGACCGAACCGAAAAGCGCGGCCATGTGACGTGCGAATTGAAAATTCTTCGCCACGCGCCGTAGCCGTTGTTTTGGCGCTTCACTGGAAAATCAGACACATATGGACGTCGTTGTCGTCGAGTCACCGAACAAGGTGAAAAGCATCAACAAGTATCTGGGTCGGAACTATAAGGTTCTGGCCTCGTTCGGCCATGTCCGCGATCTGCCGGCGAAGGACGGCTCGGTCAAGCCGGATGACGATTTTGCCATGTCCTGGGCAGTCGACGCCGCGTCGGCGAAACGGCTGAACGACATTGCCAAGGCCGTCAAGGAGGCCGACGGCCTGATCCTCGCAACCGATCCGGATCGCGAAGGAGAGGCAATCGCCTGGCACGTGCTCGAGGTGCTGAAGCAAAAGCGCGTGCTCAAGGACAAGACGATCAAGCGCGTCGCTTTCAACTCGATCACCAAGCAGGCGGTGCTCGAAGCCATCGCCAATCCGCGTGAGATCGACCCTCAGCTGGTCGACGCCTATCTGGCGCGCCGCGCACTCGACTATCTTGTCGGTTTCACCCTCTCGCCTGTCTTGTGGCGCAAGCTGCCGGGCGCTCGCTCGGCCGGCCGCGTCCAGTCGGTGGCGTTGCGTTTTGTTTGCGACCGCGAGACCGAGATCGAGCGTTTCATCCGCGAAGAATACTGGCAGGTCGCAGCCATCCTCGGCACACCGCGCGCGGAAAATTTTGACGCAAAGCTGACCGTCTTTGACGGCAAGAAGCTGCAGAAGCTCGACATCTCCTCGCAGGCAATGGCCGACGACATCAAGGCGATGCTCGATGGGGCGAGCTTCAAGGCAATGTCGGTCGAAGCCAAGCCGACCAAGCGCAATCCGGGACCGCCCTTCACCACCTCGACGCTGCAACAGGCGGCATCCTCGGGCCTCGGCTTCTCCGCAAGCCGCACCATGCAGGTCGCGCAGCGTCTCTATGAAGGCATGGAGATCGGTGGCGAGACCGCCGGTCTTATCACCTATATGCGTACCGACGGCGTGCAGATGGCACCCGAAGCGATCGAGGCCGCCCGCGAGGCGATCGGCAAGGAGTTCGGCGCAAAATACCTGCCCGAAAAGCCGCGCCAGTACACCACCAAGGCCAAGAACGCCCAGGAAGCGCACGAGGCCATCCGGCCGACTGATTTTTCGCGGACGCCAAGCGAGATGCGCAAGTTTCTCGATGCCGATCAGGCGCGGCTCTACGAGATGATCTGGAAACGCGCCATCTCCAGTCAGATGCTGCCGGCCGAGATCGAGCGCACCACCGTCGAGATCGAGGCGCGCAATGGCGCCAGGACCGCCGGCTTGCGCGCCATCGGCTCCGTCACCCGCTTCGACGGCTTCCTCGCCGCCTATACCGAGCAGAAGGATGAGGATTCAGAGGACGAGGAAACCCGTCGCCTGCCCGAGATCCGCGCCGACGAGACGCTCAAGCGCGAAGCCATAAACGCCACGCACCATACCACCGAGCCGCCGCCCCGCTATTCCGAAGCGAGCTTCATCAAGAAGATGGAAGAGCTCGGCATCGGCCGTCCCTCGACCTATGTGGCGACGCTGAAGACGCTTGAAGACCGCGACTATGTGAAGATCGAAAACCGCAAGCTCATGCCCCAGGCCAAGGGCCGGCTTGTGACCGCCTTCATGGAGAGCTTTTTCCGCCACTATGTGGAATACGACTTCACTGCCTCGCTTGAAGAAAAGCTCGACGAAGTCTCCGACGGCAAGCTCGCCTGGCGCGACGTGCTGCGCGATTTCTGGAAAGACTTTTCCGGCGCGGTGGACGAGATCAAGGAACTGCGCGTCACTGACGTTCTTGACGCGCTGAACGAAGAACTCGCGCCGCTGGTCTTCCCCGAACGCGAGGACGGCTCGAACCCGCGCATCTGCCCGAAATGCGGTACCGGCAATCTGTCGCTCAAGCTCGGCAAGTACGGCGCCTTCGTTGGCTGTTCGAATTATCCCGAATGCGGCTTCACCCGTCAGCTCGACGGCCCCGGCGCGAATGGCGACAATGGCGGTCTCGAAGACGGCACCAAGGTACTGGGCACCGACCCATACACCAGTGAAGAGATCACGCTGCGCAGCGGTCGCTTCGGGCCCTACATCCAGCGTGGCGACGGCAAGGAAGCCAAGCGCTCCAGCCTGCCCAAGGGCTGGACGCCGGCATCCATCGACCATGAAAAGGCGCTCGCTTTGCTGGCGTTGCCACGTGACGTCGGCCAGCACCCCGAAACCGGCAAGATGATCTCGGCCGGTCTCGGCCGTTACGGCCCGTTCGTGCTGCACGACGGCGCCTATGCCAATCTCGAAAGCATCGAGGACGTGTTCTCGATCGGCCTGAACCGCGCCGTGACCGTGATTGCCGAAAAGCAGGCCAAGGGCAAAGGTGGCCGTGGCGGCGGTACGCCGGCTGCGCTCAAGGACCTGGGCGAGCATCCGGCCGGCGGTGGCAGCATCACCGTGCGCGATGGCAAATACGGTCCTTATGTCAATTTCGGCAAGGTCAATGCTACCTTGCCGAAGGGCAAGGATCCGTCCACTGTTACGGTGGAAGATGCACTTGCATTGATCGCTGAAAAAGAAGCGAAAGGCGGCGGGGCCAAGAAGCCGGCCCGCAGCGCAGCCAAGAAGCCGGCCAGCAGCGCAGCTAAAAAACCCGCCAGCAAAGCCAAAAAGAAGGACTGACGGCCTTGGCGCGAAAGATCACCGGACGAAACGCCGGCACCAGACGCGCCGCAAGCGACGAGGTCCGTGGCAAGGACGTCTATCGCCCATCGAGGGACGAGATTCTGCGCTATATCGCGGAGAATCCAGACCGCAGCGGCAAGCGTGACATCGCCAAGGCTTTCGCGCTCAAGAACGACGATCGCATCTGGCTGAAGCACCTTCTGCGTGAGTTGCAGGACGAGGGCCTGCTCGAAAAGAGCCGCAAGCGGCTGTCGCGCGTCGGTGCGTTGCAACATGTCGCCGTGCTCGACATTTTTGGCCGAGACGCTGAAGGCACGCTTCTGGCGCGCGCCTCCGAACAGCCTGACGGCCCGATCGTCGCCATCAAGCTGTCGCGCGGCGGCAATGGCCCGACGCCTGGCGTCGGCGACCGCGTGCTGGCGAAAACCTTCCCCATCGAGGATCACCTCGGCGACGACAACGAGCCGGCCTACACCGCGCGCGTGATGAAGATATTCGAAAAGCGCAGCGACACCGCGCTCGGCATCTTCCGAATCCTAAAAGATGGTACCTTCCGCATCGAGCCGGTCGAGCGCCGCCAGCCTGAGCTTGTCGTCGACAAGGATTCCCAGAACGGCGCCAAGGAGGGTGACCTCGTCGAAGTGGTCCCCGAACGCGCCAGCCGCTACGGCCTGCCGCGCGCCAAGGTGGTCTCTGTCCTGGGTTCGCTGACCAGTGAGAAGGCGGTCTCGATGATCGCCATCCACGCCCACGACATTCCTCACATCTTCCCCGCCGACGTGCTCGCCGAAGCCGAAGCGATCAAGCCGGCAACATTTGATCATCGCGAAGACTGGCGCGAAGTGCCGCTGGTCACCATCGACCCAGCCGACGCCAAGGACTATGACGACGCGGTCTATGCCGCGCCAGATACGGATGAGAAAAACCCGGGCGGTTTCATCGTCACTGTCGCCATCGCCGACGTCGCGACCTATGTCCGGCCCGGCACGCCACTCGACAATGAGGCCTTGAAGCGCGGCAATTCAGTCTATTTCCCCGACCGTGTCGTGCCGATGCTGCCCGAGCGCATCTCCAACGATCTGTGCTCGCTGCGCGAAGGCGTCGACCGTCCGGCACTTGCCGTGCGCATGACGTTTTCGGCGGAGGGCCGCAAGGTCAGGCATGCCTTCCACCGCATCATGATGCGGTCTTCGGCCCGCCTCGCCTATCCGCAGGCGCAAGCTGCCATCGACGGCATGCCCGACGACAAGACCGGGCCGATCCTGGAGACCATCCTCAAGCCGCTCTGGGCGGCCTATGACGTGCTCAAGCGCGGGCGCGAGAGCCGCCAGCCGCTCGAACTCGACCTGCCCGAGCGCAAGATCCTGCTCAAGCCGGATGGCACAGTCGATCGTGTCATCGTTCCCGATCGCCTCGACGCCCACAAGCTGATCGAGGAGTTCATGATCCAGGCCAATGTCGCCGCGGCCGAGACGCTGGAAAACAAGAAGCAGAAGCTCGTCTACCGCATCCATGACGGCCCATCGCTCGCCAAGCAGGAATCGCTGCGCGAGTTCTTGCAGACCATCGGCCTGTCGCTAGCGCGTGGTGCCGAGATGCGGCCTGCCCAGTTCAACGGCATTCTCGAGCGCGTGCGTGGCGAAGACAACGAACAGCTCGTCAACGAGGTGGTGCTGCGCTCGCAGAGCCAGGCCGAATACAACCCCGACAATATCGGCCATTTCGGCCTCAATCTGCGCCGCTACGCGCATTTCACCTCGCCGATCCGCCGCTATGCCGACCTGATCGTCCATCGCGCGCTGATCGCCTCGCTGGGTTTGGGCGCCGGCGGACTGACGGCTTCCGAAGAAGCGCGGCTGGAAGAGATCGCCGGCCTGATTTCGCAGACCGAACGCCGCGCCATGGCGGCCGAGCGCGAAACTGTCGACCGGCTGGTCGCCGGCTTTTTGGCTGAGCGCGTCGACGAAACTTTCGACGCGCGCATCTCGGGCGTGGTCAAGGCGGGACTATTTGTCCAATTGCCTCAATACGGCGCGGATGGTTTCATCCCCGTATCATCCTTGGGTGACGACTATTACCACTTCGACGAAGCCGCCCGCGCCCTTTTCGGGGAGCGTACCGGCAAGGGCTACCAACTCGCCGACCGCGTCGAAGTCAAGTTGGTCGAGATTGCGCCGCTGGCCGGTGCCATGCGCTTTGAAATGCTGACCGAACCGAAGCCCCTGCCCGGTTCGAAGCGGTCCTTCCACAAGACCAAGGGGCAGCGAACGCGTGCCCGCGCCTCCCAGCCACGGCGAGGACCGCACGGCAGGAGATGACGATGACTGAACAGGTATTCGGCGGCGACCATCAGCAGGTCGCGCGTGAGCCGCGCCCGGTGTGGCAGGCGATCAAGCGCGGCCTGTTCTGCAAATGCCCGAATTGCGGCCAGGGCAGGCTGTTTGCCTCTTTCGTCAAGACCGTCGACCGCTGCGAAGTCTGTCACGAAGAGATCTTCCATCATCGCGCCGACGACCTGCCCGCCTATCTGGTGGTCGTCATCGTCGGCCACATCGTAGTCGGCGCCTTCATGGCCATCGAGGCGACCAGCACGCTGGCGCTGTGGCAGCATCTCTTGATCTGGGTGCCCCTGACGATCTTCTCCGCGCTCGCCCTGCTGCGGCCGATGAAAGGTGCTGTGGTCGGCATGCAGTGGGCGATGTATATGCACGGCTTCGGTGGCGAAGACGACGTGATCGAGGCGCATCCCGAAGCCTGAACAAGCGCTGGCGCAATGCCCAAGGGCAAGCAAGCGCTTCCGTCCACTCCGACATTCCGTTAGGACAGCCGCGATGGATGGCATTAGCAAAGCAGAACTCGACAGGCTCGAAGCCAGGGAGATGGCGAAAAGCGCTGCCCCCCTGCGGCCGCGTGACGCCGCCACGCTGATCCTGCTCGACCGCAAGGGCGATGACGTGCTGGTGCTGATGGGCCGGCGCCACATGAAGCATGCCTTCATGCCGGGAAAATTTGTCTTTCCAGGCGGCCGCACCGACCCTGCAGACAGCCGAATCAAGGTGGCTGATGAGCTTCACCCCGATGAAGCCGAAAAGCTGCGCGCCGGCACGGGCCGTGTCAGCGTTGCCCGTGCCCGCGCGATTGCACTTTCGGCGATTCGCGAGACCTATGAGGAAGCGGGCCTGTTGATCGGCCGGCGCGCCACATTTTCGACCACCAAGGCCGACTGGCAAGGTTTTGCCGAACATGGCGTGGCACCTGCCTTGGCCTCCTTGCGCTTCATCGCGCGTGCGGTGACCCCTCCGGGACGCGTCCGCCGATTCGACACGCGCTTCCTGTCGGCCTGGCGCAGTGACGTCGCGGTAGAACTGCCAGATGGCGGGCCGACCAACGAACTCGAGGAGCTGGTCTGGCTGCAGCTGGCAGACGCCATGCAGGCCGACATTCCGGCTATCACCCAATCGGTTCTCGGCGATCTCCGGCAGCGGCTCTTGATCGACCCCGGGCTTAGGCCAGGCGGCGAAGTGCCGTTCTACCGCATGTTCAACCAACGCTTCCGCCGCGACATCCTTTAGGCTTTGCATGACTGAGACCATCCAGCAGGCTGAAAACCTCGAACGCGTGCATTGGCGCTCGATTTCAGCGGCGATCGCCTCGATCAGCGTCGTCGGCATCGCTATCGGACTTGGCATACCGCTGCTCAGCGTGATTCTCGAATCGCGCGGCTACTCATCCTCGATGATCGGCCTCAACACGGCGGTCGCCGGCATTGCCTCGATTGCGGCAGCGCCGTTTGCAACGCCGATCGCCATACGTTTCGGCGTCGTTTGGACGATGCTCGCTATGATTGTCGTCGGCGCGCTGGCTTTTGTCGGATTCTATTTCGCGCAATCCTTCTGGATGTGGTTTCCCTTGCGCGCTGTGCTGCACTTTGCGCTGACTGTGCTGTTCATCCTGTCGGAGTTCTGGATCAGCACCTGTGCCCCACCGCATCGGCGCGGCCTGGTGCTCGGCATCTACGCCACCGTGCTGTCACTGGGCTTCGCGGCAGGTCCGTGGCTATTCTCGCAAGTCGGCAGCAGCGGCTTCCTGCCGTTCGGGCTGACCTTCGGCTTCGTCATGATCGCCACGATTCCGGTGCTGCTCGCGCGCAGCGAAAGCCCCAAGATCGTGTCCACGGGCGGCACAGGTGGTTTCTTTCGCTACATCTGGATCGTACCGACCGCGACAGCGGCAGTGCTTGTCTTCGGTGCTGTCGAAACGGGCGGCTTCGCACTGTTTCCGATCTATGGCCAGCGCATCGGTTATTCCGAGGCTGACGCTGCCCTTCTGCTCACCATGATCGGCCTTGGCAATTTCATGCTGCAGATTCCGATCGGCATGCTGAGCGACCGCATCGGCGATCGCCGCAAGCTGCTGTTGATCTGCGCCCTCGTCGGGCTGGCAGGCACCTTGGCGATGCCGCTTCTGACGGTCAACTGGCACCTGATGGCGGGCATGCTGTTTGTCTGGGGCGGCGTTGTGGCAGCGCTCTACACGGTCGGCCTCGCGCATCTGGGTTCGCAGCTTTCAGGCCGCGACCTTGCCTCGGCCAACGCTGCCTTCATCTTCTGCTACGGATTCGGGATGATTCTGGGACCACAGGTGATCGGTATCTTCATGGACGTCTTCGGTCCCAACGGTTTCGGTTGGGCGCTGGCCGTGTTCTTTGGCGGATATATCGCCATCGGACTGGGCCGAATTGCCGTGAAATCGCGTGGATAACGCTCCAAGGCTTGACTTTCTAGGTACGTTCTTTATGTGTCCCGCAGGTTTTCCGCGTCCGGGTTGTTTTCCCGTCCTGAGGCGGGTGCAACTCCAGACAATTAACGGACGAGAATCATGGCCAAGGCTGCAAACATCAAGATCAAGCTTCTGTCGACCGCCGACACCGGTTTCTTCTACGTGACGAGCAAGAACAGCCGCACGAAGACGGAAAAGCTGTCGTTCCGCAAGTACGACCCGGTTGCAAGGAAGCACGTCGAATTCAAGGAAACCAAGATCAAGTAATCTGGTTGCCGATCGGAATTCCAAAACGCCGCCCATTGGGCGGCGTTTTTGTTTGTCTTGATTCTCTTGGCCTGCGGTACGTCAATAGTTGGACCCGGCTGGCGCCTCTCGCCGACGCCTCGTCCGGACGTGTTGCGTCGCCACAGTGCCGACGACAGCAGCACCCATGGGCTCAGTTTTCGAACACGCGACGCAACAATTCACGAAGCGTCAGGTCGTGATCGAACCGTCCGTGGCGGAGGAAGTTCAGCGTCTGCGCGATGACCAGCGGATTGTTCATCATGAAGGTGTGCGTCGTCGGCAGGACGATGTGGTCTTTCATGCCATCAAGCTTCGTGCTTGCGACCGAAACCTTGCCGTCATTCGGGCCCTTGAACATGCCCGACAGGATCGGGTTGACCGAACGGTCGCCAGCGATGATGCCGAGTTCGAAATCGGCGGCGCCCAGCTTGTTGGGTAGACTGTTCGACCCAGTGCCGAGTTGGCCCCCCGCTGGACCATTGAGCATTTTGAAGAGCCTGAGGCTCCCGAATGTGTCCACCACTTCAGAACCGTGGTTGGGCGGCCCGAGCATGACGACGCGGCCGAGATTTTCGGGACGGTTCCGCATCAGCCAGACCCGCACCAGTATGCCGCCCATCGAATGGGTCACAAAGTTGACTTTGCTGGCCTTCCCGCATTTCGCCACCGACGCATCGACGTAGGCGATAAGCTTGTCGATGGGGGCTTCGGTCGAAGGATAGGTGTCATTGACGACGGCGTAGTCGACGGCGCCCAATGTCTCTTCCATCAGGAGAAAGGACGTATCGCTGCGTGACAGGCCATGCAGCATCACCACGCATTCCTGCGCGAAAGCGGCTGGAGAAAACAGCAGAAACAGGAGTGTCGCCAAAAGACGCATCGACACAGTCAATCCCAACCCTGCCGATGTCCCAAGCAGGTGAAACTACCGTATGAAAATCAACTGATTTGAAAAAGAGATAAGGGGGCCGGTCGGCGTCTGACAGCGGTACGAGGAGGCCACTATGTGCCAGTGCCGGCCGGCCGACCCCACGGACCCAGGAGATGCGGCGGACCTGAGCATCATGGGGTATGAATTGGGCTCTCCGGCCTGTGCTCCTCGCGCCGACGCCCGTCCTTCTTTCCACTCCACAGTCGCGCAAGACTTCTTGAAAATCAACACTTTCTTAACCACAGCTACCAAATCTCTGGGGTTAAGGTAAACAATTCAGCTTAATGCACTTGACCGTCGGCGCGCGATTCTCGGTCAGGCCGCACGCGCGACCACACGGTTGCGACCACGCGTTTTGGCATCGTAAAGTGCCAAGTCCGCGCGCTTCATCAGCCCGGCGACCGTATCACCTTCCGGCCAAAGTGACGAGACACCGACGCTGACCGTAACCGACACGCCCATCTCGGCGCCGCCGATCGCAAATGGTGTCTTTGCGACCTCCGCGCGGATGCGCTCGGCCACCATTTCGGCAAGCGCTGCTTCGGTGTCCGGCATCACGATGACGAATTCCTCGCCGCCAAATCGGCAAGCGAGATCAATGCCTCGTACGCTTTTCTTCAGGCGCCGAGCGAATTCGCGCAGCACCTCGTCGCCGCCATCGTGACCAAATGTGTCGTTGATACGCTTGAAGCGGTCGAGATCGGTGATCATGAGGGAGAGCGGCCTGCGACGTGCAGCTGCCCGCTCGACAAGCCGCGGCAGGTGGCTGTCGAGATAACGGCGGTTGTGCAGCCCCGTCAGACCGTCCGTCACCGCCATTTCGATGGTCTGGCTGACACTCTGCCTGAGCTCTTCATTGTAGCGCTTGCGGCGCACCTGCGTGCGCAGCCGTGCAATCAGTTCCTGCCGGTCGAGCGGACGCACAAGATAATCATTGATGCCGAGCTCGAGACCACGAATGATGAGTTCGTCCTCACCCTTGTTGACCAGCAGCACGATCGGCAACGAGCGGGTGCGGTCGAGGGATCGCAGCTGCGAGCACAGCCGCAACGGATCGAACTCGGAAAATCCTGTCGACACGATGACGCACTCGTAGGTGCCTTCGGCGGCATTGAAAATCCCGGATTGCGGGTCGGCGGCGATATGCGCCTCGGCCGCACCATCCAGCAGGGCGCAGATATGAGCCGCTGACGATGTCATCTCGTCGATCAACAGGACCTTCGGCAACGCTCCCTGCAGCAGGTCGGGGCGGGCCAGCATCTCGTCCATGCCGATGTTGTGGGTGGTTGAGGCGCGCAGCCGCAGCTCATCGGTCAGAACCTTGAGGCGGACCAGGCTTTTCACCCGCGTGATCAGCTGCAGGTCGTTGACCGGCTTGGTCAGGAAGTCATCCGCGCCGACATCGAGCCCGCGCACGCGATCGGTGACATGGTCGAGTGCCGTGACCATCACGACGGGTATGTGAGCCGTGGCTGGATCGGCCTTCAGGCGGCGGCAAACCTCGAAGCCGTCCATGCCTGGCATCATCACGTCGAGCAGCACGACATCGACCTTGCCGTCCTCGCAGGCGGCAATGGCGTCGGGACCGTTGAAAGCGGTCAGCACCTCGAAATATTCGGCGAGCAGCCTGACTTCGAGCAGCTTCACATTGGCCGGTATGTCGTCAACGACGAGGATGCGCGCGGTCATACTAATGCCTCGAGCGAGCCGGCGAGCACATCAGGCATCGCCCAGATAAGATTTGATCGTCTCGATGAAGCGCGGCACCGAGATCGGCTTTGAAATGTAGGCTTCGCAGCCACCTTGCCTGATCCGCTCCTCGTCGCCCTTCATGGCGAAAGCGGTGACGGCGATGACCGGGATCGTGTGGAGGTCGTCGTCTTCCTTCAGCCATTTGGTGACTTCGAGGCCAGAAACCTCAGGCAGCTGGATATCCATCAAGATGAGGTCCGGGCGGTGCGTGCGCGCAAGGTCGAGCGCTTCCAAGCCGTTGCGCGTGCGCACGGTCTCATAGCCGCTTGCTTCGATGAGGTCGCGAAAGAGCTTCATATTGAGCTCATTGTCCTCGACGATCATCACTTTCTTAGCCATAGCGTTCCGCCTCGATTGCACACCACGTCGTAGCGGCAATCATCATGCGCGCCGGACGCGCACACCAACCCCGAATCCGACGTTAACTCAAGAACATTACGAAACGTAAAACGCCCTTGCCAAATCACGGATCGTTGCGCGGCTGCTTTACAGGTTGCCGCAAGGCCCGCTTGCGGCTACTCCCGAGGCAGGTCGAACGAAGCGGAACCCGATGCAAAAGAACCAGCAATCGCAAGAGAGCGCCCAGGCTCTGGCCATTCAGGCCCTGGCTTTCGTTGCCTCCGACCCCGAGCTTCTGCCGCGTTTTCTGGCCATCACAGGTATTGAAGCGCAGCACATCCGCCGCGCGGCGCAAGAGCCGGGCTTCCTTGCCGGCGTGCTGCAGTTCATCCTTGCCCACGAGCCGACGCTGCTGCGTTTTTCGCAAGAAGCCGGCATCGCACCTGGTGACGTCGGAGTTGCCGCGCGCACGCTACCCCTAGGCGACAACGATCACGAGCATTCGGCATGAGCGAAGATCCTGAAACCGCACGCCAGATCGCCGAGCTTTCACGCGACACACGCCCGCTGCTGGTGCTCGACGTCGATGAGGTATTGCTGGAGTTCATGGTTCCATTCATGCGCTTCCTCGACGCGCAAGGACTGGCATTCCTGGCAAAATCCTTCCGCCTGACCGGCAACATCGTTGAGCAGAAAACCCAGGCCCCGCTTGAACAAGCCGCGGTATCAGCCCTGCTCGACGGCTTTTTCCACGCCCAGCGCGAATGGCAGACAGCGGCGATGGGTGCTGCCGACGCCGTGGCCGGCCTGGCTGGCCATGCGGAGGTGGTGATGCTGACGGCGATGCCGCATCGCCATCGCGACATCAGGCGGCTGCATCTCGATGCGCTGGGCTTCCCCTACCCGTTGTTGACCACGGAAGCGGCGAAGGGACCGGCACTCAGGCAGTTGCGGGGTGAAAGCGGTCGCCAGGTCGCCTTTGTCGACGACATTCCGCACAACCTCGTTTCGGTGCGAGACGCGGTTGCCGACGCACATCTGTTCAATCTGATGTCTTATCGCGAGATGCGGCTGCTGCTGCCGCCCATGCCGGACGGCATCGTCATTGCAGACGATTGGGCCGAAGCCGCGCCGAAGATCGCCGCGGCCCTCGGGCTCTAATATTCGCCCAGGCTGCGCCACCAGTCGCGTCCGGAATCGAGCCTTTCGATGCCGGCGCTATCAAGTGCTGCCGCCCATTCGGTCGCCGATTTGCCGGCAAGCATCAGATCCGGCGCGATTTCGGCCAACGGAACCATGACGAACGCCCTGTCGAGCATGCGTGGGTGCGGTATCTCCAGCCCGACATCGCTGACATTGCTGTTGCCGAGCAACAGCACGTCAATGTCGATGAGTCGCGGACCCCAGCGCTCTACACGCACGCGTTTGAGCCTGCGTTCGACCTCAAGGCAAAGATCGAGCAGTTCAAGCGGCGCCAGCGAGGTCGCGACCTCGGCGGTGACGTTCAGGAAATCGGGCTGATCGACCTTGCCCCAGGGCGGCGTGCGATGAAGCGAGGAGACAGTAACCACATGCGTACTGCCGCTGGCGTCGAGCAGATGCAGTGCTGCAGCCATCGATTTCGCCGGATCGCCGAGATTGCCGCCGAGGCTGAGAAAGGCTCGCTCCTCAACCTGGCCAGACAACGGTCACCTCTACGTAATCCAGAACGCCGGGCACCGGGGCATTGGGCTTGCGAACCGTGATTTCAGCGCGCTTGATCTGCGGAAAACGCGCGGCAAGCGCCCTGCCGCATTCCTGTGCCAGTGCTTCGATCAGGAACCGGCGCTGGCCGGTGATGATCTTTTCAATGACCTGGAAGGCGACGCCATAGTCGACGGTGCTCTGCATCGAATCGTCCTCCAGCGGACGGTCCGGATCGACAGTCAGTTCGGCATCGACATAGAAGCGCTGGCCAAGTGTCTCTTCTTCGTCGAGCACGCCGTGCCGGGCAAAGAAGGCGCAGTTTTTCATTCGGATAAGATACATCTGGGTCAGCGTCCCGGCAGGTTGGTCTGGCGCGCCAGCATAGCATCGGCGAATGCCAGCGCGTCCACGTTGATTGCGACATTATGGACGCGAAATATATGCGCGCCCTGCATGCGGAGTATGACGCTCGTCGCCGCCGTGCCGGCATCGCGCTCGACAGCGTCGCGCCCGGTGACATGGCCGACAAAGCGCTTGCGCGACGTTCCGGCGAGCAGCGGGTAGCCAAGCTCGGAAAGCTCGGAAAAGCGCGCCATCAGGTCGAGATTTTCGTCCGCGTCCTTGGCGAAGCCAAAGCCTGGATCGAGCATGATCTGCGCGTCGCTGACGCCAGCTTCGGCGGCGATCTCAAGCGAGCGGCGGAGGAAAAGAAACTGATCGTCGATCACGTCGGGCAGTTTGTCGCGATCGCGGCCGGTATGCATGACGACAAGCCCCGCCCCGGTTTGGGCAGCAACCTTGGCGATGCCGGGCTCGCGCTGCAGGCCCCAGACGTCGTTGACGATATGCGCGCCGGCGGCAACGGCAAGCCGCGCCGTCTCCTCGCGATAGGTATCGACCGAAATCAGCACTTCGCCCGACTTGGCAAGCGCAGCGATAATCGGCAGCACGCGATCCTGTTCGTCGGCGGCGGAAACAGGCGCCGCACCGGGGCGCGTCGATTCACCGCCGACATCGACGATCACCGCACCTTCGGCCACCATGCGGCGGGCCTGCTCAAGCGCGCGCTCGGGCGCATTGAAGGCGCCACCATCGGAAAAACTGTCAGGTGTGACGTTGAGGATGCCCATGACAAGCGCCCTGTCGCCGAGGTCGATATGGCGCCCATGCGCCAATTGCCATCGTTTGTCGGTCATGCCGTCGCCACAAAAGAATTCCAGAGCACAGACCACGTCACGAAATATCAACGCTTGCAGCTTCAACTCACTGCACGGTCACTTCTGCGGCACAATCCATTCATTGCGCCGCCAACGCCCCTAACGCAAGGTCGGCCAAGAGGCAACACAATGAAGCATCTCTTCCTCGCTGCCTTGCTTGCCGGGGGCATCTGCATGCCCGCCCAGGCAGCAACCGTTTCGAAATCCTACAGCTATTTTACCATCACCGGTAAGACGCTCGACGAGATCGAACATCAGCTGATGACGCGTGGTCCCGAGGTCAAAAGCACTGGCGGCCGCCATCCCGGCGCGACGCAAATGGAGTTCACCAGCCGCATCGGCTACGCAGAGGTCAAGGGCGGCTGCGCCATCGTTTCGGCCCAGGTCACCGTCAAGGCCAAGGTGATCCTGCCGCGCTGGCGCCAGAGCGGCAAGACGCCCCAGGACGTCAAGCTGATCTGGAACACGCTGTCGGCCGACATCAAGCGCCACGAGGAAAGCCATGTGGTGATCGCCAAGAACCATGCGCGCGAGCTCGAGCAGGCGTTGAAAGCGATCGGCAAGCAGAAGTCCTGCGAAATCGCCGCGACCAAGGCCAAGGCGACGAGCAACCGCATTCTCAATGACCATGACCGCGCGCAGGAAGAATTCGACCGCATCGAAGGCATCAATTTCGAAAGCCGCATCATCAGGCTGCTGCGTTATCGCATGGAGCGGATCGACGCCGGCAAGATCAGGGGCTGATCGCCGCCTCCAAGACAGCCTTAGTCGGGAACGCCGAGCTTCTTGTGCAGGCTGGTCGACGAGGTTGTGTACTGGAAGACGATGCGTTCCTTGGGGCTGACGATGTGTTTGGCCGCTTGCGCCATCAAAGCTGCCTCGTGAAAACCCGACAGGATCAGCTTGAGCTTGCCCGGATACCAGTTGATGTCGCCGATGGCGAAGATGCCCGGCACCGATGTCTCGAATTTTTCGGTGTCGACCGGAATCTGGTTTTCGTGAAGGTTGAGGCCCCACTCGGCCACAGGCCCCAGCTTCATCGTCAGCCCGAAGAACGGCAACAGCCGCGTGCAGGCAACCTCGACGTCGCCTTCAGCACCCTTGATCGTGATCGCCCGCAACGCGCCACCCTCGCCTGAGAGCGCCGACACCTGCCCGATCACCAGGTCGATGGCGCCCGCGTCGCGCAGCGCGTGCATCTTGTTGACGCTGTCGGGTGCTGCGCGGAACTCCGGCCTGCGATGGACAAGCGTGACGCGCCTGGCGATGGGCTGCAGGTTGAGCGTCCAGTCGAGTGCTGAATCCCCGCCGCCGACCACGACCACATCATGGCCACGGAACTCTTCCATGCGCCGGACGGCGTAGCGAACACTTGATCTCTCAAAGGCCTCGATGCCGGGGATCGGCGGGCGCTTGGGCTGGAACGAGCCGCCGCCGGCGGCGATCACCACCACCTTGGCCTCGAAAACCTCGTTCTCGTCGGTGGTGACGCGAAAGCCGCCACCCTCAAGTTTCTCCAGGGCAGTGACCATGCGATTGAATGTGAAGCCGGGTTTGAACGGCGCGATCTGCTGCAACAGCTTGTCGACCAGTTCCTGCGCCCCGATCGCGGGATAACCCGGAATGTCGTAGATCGGCTTTTCCGGGTAAAGCTCGGCGCATTGCCCGCCAGGCCGGTCGAGAATATCGACAAGATGGCAGCGCATGTCGAACAGGCCGAGTTCGAACACGGCAAACAGGCCGATCGGGCCGGCACCGATGATCAGGACGTCGGTAGTGGTGATATCGCTCAAAACCGCCTCGCCGCTCACGCATGCATATGGAGAATGTGCATGACATGTTGCGCCATGCCAAGCGCGGCGCGGATCGGTGGGGCTAGCCCTGGCGCTCCGGAACGGTGACGACGAGGCCGTCGAGCTCGTCCCTGACCTTGATCTGGCACGACAGGCGTGAATTCGGACGCACCTCATAGGCGAAGTCGAGCATGTCTTCTTCCATGGCCTCAGGCTCGCCGACGACCGAAGTCCAGGCTTCGTCGACATAGACATGGCACGTCGCGCAAGCGCAGGCACCGCCGCACTCGGCCTCGATGCCCGGCACAGCATTGCGGATGGCGTTTTCCATCACGGTCGAGCCATTTTCGGCTTCAACTTCGAAACGCGTGCCGTCATGGGCGATGTAGGTCAGCTTGGTCATGCTCGTTCCTAAGAAAAGTCACCCGGCAGATAATCACTCCACCGTGCAAGTCAACTGCCGCGCGAAAGCGCCGCCTGATGTCGGGTTTGCGATCTAGCGGCTGATCGCGGCGATGAAGTCCCTGACTTCGTCGATCAGACGGGCAAGCCGCTTGATCAGCACCGCGTCGTCAGGATGCGCCTCGATCTTGCCAAGGCAATCCGCGATCGGAAATGCGCCGACGCCGCGCGCCGCACCTTTGAGGGCGTGGCAAAGCCTGAGGCGCTCGGCCAAATCAGCCGTGACGATCGCGTCACGAACCGAAAGGGCCTGATGAACAAACATGTCGAGCACCTCGCGCTCGACATCGCGATCACCAATTGTCTGGCGAGAGAGGTGTTCAAGGTCAATGGGGCGGGCATGTGCTGCGGTCGAGGATTCTCCTCCCGGCATGCCGAAAGCCACCGAACCGGTTTCGCGCGTTACCATTCAACCTTGCCTCACCACTCGCCCATGGGTTGGTAACCTAGGGCGACCATGTGGATAACCCGTTAACCCGACAAAGCCCGCTAGCCTGCGGAATCGAGGCCAACAATCACGCCAGTGTTAACCTTATATTTAAACTTTTACGTATCGGGGCGAATGCATGTTTTCTTTACCCGATTGTGTCACTACGATACGGGCGGTCCATATTGAGCCTCGGACGCGGTCAAAAATAGGACAAAAAGTCCAGAGATTCCGCGTCTTTAGTACAGGGTAGCGTAGGCATGGCGAAAAAATCCACTCCGACAAAAAGCTTCGATCTCGACGTAGCCAAGGAGCTCGAGCAGGCGCTCGACCTCGATTTGAGCAGCGGCGATGGCGGCCTCGACATGGCCGCGTCGATGGACGATCTCGAAGCGCAGATTTCCCAGGCAGCCGAGGAACTGGCGCGCGAAAGCGACAAGCACAAGCCGGCGGCGCCCAAGGCGCCCCCAGCACCCGCAGCCGCGCGCGCTCCAGCAGAGCCCCAGCCCCAGGCACAGTTGCGCGCTGTCGAAACCAAGCCGTTGCAGCCGGAAGGTTTCAAGCCGGCCAATGACGACCGCCAGAAGGATTACAAGTCGCTGCTGCACAGCCTCAACCGCCGCGCCTCCAGCACCATCTACTGGATGGTCGGGCTTGTGTCGGTTGCCTGGGTCGCGGGCGCTGTCGCGCTTGCCGACCGTATCGTCACGCCGAGCATCTGGACCATCCGCTCGGTAGACGACGCGCTGGCACGCCCGGGCCTGTTGATGCTCGTCGTCGCCACCATCGTTCCGATCGCCCTGTTCTGGGCCTTTGCCGCGATGATCCGCCGCGCCCAGGAAATGCGTATTGCCGCCCAGTCGATGACCGAAGTGGCCTTCCGCTTGGCCGAGCCGGAGAACATGGCGCAGGATCGCGTCATGATGGTCGGCCAGGCCGTGCGTCGCGAAGTGGCTGCCATGGGCGAAGGCATCGAGCGGACGCTGGCTCGTGCTGTCGAGCTCGAAACCCTCGTCCATACCGAAGTCAACCAGATCGAACGCTCCTACTCGGAAAACGCCGCCCGTATCCGTTCGCTGGTCGATGGCCTCGGCAACGAGCGCGAAGCCGTGGTCTCGCATGCCGAACGTGTCCGTGCGTCGATTTCCGGCGCGCATGAGACGCTGCGTGACGAGCTCGGCTCGGCAAGCGATATCATCCGCGATAGCATCCTGAACGCCTCGACCAAGCTGTCGATGACGATCACCAATTCCGGCGACACGCTCATCGACCGCATCAACGAAGGCGGCATGGGCCTGTTCGAGGCGATCGACAACCGCATGGACACGCTCGGAGACCGCCTGTCGACTTCGGGCGAGGCCTTCGCCAGCCTGCTCGACACGCGCATCGCCAAACTTACCCAGAGCACCGACGAGGCGACCCGGTCGCTGACCGAGCTGCTCGACGACCGTACCTCGGGCATGGTTTCTCTGCTCGGCGGCGCCGCCAAGACGCTCAACTCCGAGTTTGAGGCCAATTTGCACGGCATCGAACGTACATTGGCCGAGCGTGGCCAGGCGCTGATCGGCGAATTCCAGACGCGCGCCGAGGCGCTCGACACCGGCACAGCCAAGCTCAATGCCGCGCTCGAAGCCCGCGCCCGCCAGATCAATGAGACGCTGGTCGAACGTGCTCGCGAGATCGCCTCGACCTTCGTCCAGGGTCGCGACTCGCTGACCGCGGTGATCGACCAGGGCAAGGCCCAGATCGGCACCGACCTCGCCGACATCATCACCTCGACCTCGACAATGCTCGAAACCCGCGCCAGCGATTTCGCCGGCCGGATGGAAGCCGCTCGTCATCAGGTGTCGAGTTCATTCGACGGCGACATCCAGCGTCTCTCCGACGCCCGTGTCGGCATCGAACAGGCGGTCGAAGACCACACCCGCAAGCTTTCCGAGGCGCGCGACCGCATGGCCGCAGCGCTCAGGGACGACCTCAGCAAATTCGCCGAGGGACGCGCCAGCATCGAAGCCGCCGTCGGCTTCCAGGTGCAGAAGCTCGCCGAGGGCCGCAGCCTGATCACGCAGGCCCTCTATGACGACATGCGCAAGCTGGACCAGTCGCGTCAGGTTATCGACGACACGCTCAGCAGCCAGTTCCGTCAGCTCGCCCAGGGCCGCGAACAGCTGGCGCAGGCGCTCGTCGAAGACTCTGAGAAACTCGTCCAAGCTCGTACGAATATTGACGAAATGGTCGCTGGCCATGTCGGCAAGCTGGCCGAAGGCCGCAATATTCTTTCGCGTGCGCTTGAAGCCGACCTCAACAAACTCGCCGACAGCCGCAGCAGCATTGACGGCCTGGTCGCCGGTCAGGTCGAAAAGATCGCCGAAGGCCGCGCCATCCTCGCCAACGCGCTTGAGACCGACCTCGCCGGTATCAAGACGCTGGTCGACGGTCATTCGTCGAAGATCGCGGCTGACCGCGCCGAGCTTTCCAAGGCGCTAGAGACCGACCTCGGCGGAATCCAGGCCCTCGTTGACGGCCATTCGTCCAAGATCGCAGCTGACCGCGCCAGCCTTTCCGACAGCCTCCAGACGGACATCGCAGCCGTCCATGGCCTTATCGAGGAACACGCCGGCAAGCTCGCAGACGAGCGCGTCCTGCTCTCCAAGACCCTGGAGTCGGACCTCGCCAAGCTGGCGGACAGCCGCGCAGGCATTGACGGCCTTGTTGCCGGCCAGGTTGAAAAGCTTGCCGAAGGCCGCGATATCCTCAAGCGTGCGCTCGAAACCGATCTCAACACCATCCACAGCACGATCACCTCGCACTCCGAGAAGCTCGCCGCAGACCGCGCGATGCTTTCACGTTCGCTCGAAACCGATCTCGACAATGTCTCAGGCCTGGTGTCGAGCCATGCCGAGCGGCTGGTTGCAGAACGCGGCGCGCTTTCCAGGGCGCTGGAAGACGACCTTGCCAAGCTGGCCGAAAGCCGCTCGGGCATCGACGGGCTCGTTGCAGGTCAGGTCGAGAAACTGGCCGAAGGCCGCGATATCCTCAAGCGCGCGCTCGAAGCCGACCTCAATGCCATCCGCAACACCGTCGCTTCGCAATCGGAGAAGCTTGCCGAGGACCGCGCGGTGCTTGCGCGTTCGCTCGAAGCAGATCTCGACAGCGTCAAGAGCCTGGTTTCAAGCCACGCCGAACGCCTCGTCGCCGAGCGCGGCACCTTGTCCATGGCACTCGAGGACGATCTCGCCAAGCTGGCCGAAAGCCGCTCGGGCATTGATGGCCTCGTGGCCGGTCAGGTCGAAAAGCTCGCCGAAGGCCGCGACATCCTTCGCCGCGCACTGGAGGCCGACCTTGCCAGGATCGACGGCATGATGCTCGGCCAGGTCGACAAGCTCGCCGCCGGCCGCGATACGCTGACCAGAGCGCTGGAAGCCGATTTGGCCATGCTGAACGACAGCCGCGCCAGCATCGACAACATCGTCGCTGGCCATGTCGGCAAGCTCGCCGAGGGTCGCGACACCATGGCCCGCGCGCTTGACGAAGATCTCGGCAAGCTCGGCGATGCACGTCGCGACATCGATCTCGCCATCGCTGGCCATATCGATCAGATCGCGGCACGCCGCGTCGACATCTCCGACGCGATTGCCGGCGACATCGAAAAGATCGAGGAAACCTTCCGCCGCCAGACCGGCGTCATCGAAGAGCGCACCAGCACCATGGAACGGGCGCTTTCGCTGGGCGTCGACAATGTCCGCGGCGTGCTTGAAAAGAGCGCGGTCTTCGTGGCCGGCGCCCTGCGCGAAAAGGTCATGGAAGTGACCGCAGCTCTCAACGAAGAAGCTGGCCGCGCCTTCACCGACGCCGACCGCCGCATCGCCGAGCGCGCCGAGCAGACATCGACCGCCCTGCTCGCCCGTGCCGAAGACATCGCCCGTGCCTTCGACGACGCCGACAGCCGTCTTGCAGCGCGCGCCAACGAAACCTCGAACGCCCTCCTGGCACGTGCCGAAGAAACCGCCGACACACTGTCGGCCAAGGCAGGCGAGATCGCACGCACCTTCGATACAGCCGACCGTTCGCTGATCGCGCGTGCCATCGAAACGGCGGATGCACTGTCGGCCCGCGCCGGCGACATCCTGCGCAACTTCGACAGCGCCGACGAACGGCTCGGCATGCGCATCGGCGAATCCGCTGACGCACTTGCAGCCCGCGCCGCCGAACTCGGTCGCATCTTCGACGCCGCCGACGAAAAGCTCGCCTCGCGCATTGCCGAAGGTGCGGATTCGCTCGGCAACCGTGCCGGCGAACTCAGCCGCATCTTCGACGCAGCCGACGAGCGCATCGCCGCTCGTGTCGCCGACAGCTCGGCAACGCTCGGTAGCCGCGCCGGTGAAATCGTGCGCAACTTCGAACAGGCTGACGAACGGCTCGCCGCACGCGCCACGCAAACCGCTGACACCCTTGCTGGCCGCGCCGCCGAAATCGGCCGGACCTTCGAGGAAGCCGACAGCCGGATCGCCGCCCGCATCGACCAGACAGCCGACTCGCTGCTTAACCGCGCTGGCGAGATCAGCCGTGCCTTCGAAGAGGCTGACAGCCGGATTGCCGCGCGTGTCGACAAGACGGCCGATTCGCTGCTTGGACGCGCCGGCGAGATCAGCCGCGCCTTCGATGAAGCCGACAACAAGATTGCCGCGCGCGTCGACAGCACCTCGCAGTCTCTGCTTGGGCGCGCTTCGGAGATCGGCCAGGCATTCGACGAAGCCGGCCAGCAGCTTGCAGCCCGCATCGCCGAGAGCACCTCGGGCATCGGAGCGAATGCCGCGCTGATCGCCAACGCGTTCACCGAAACCGAACAGCGCGTCGTTGCCCGCGCCCATCGTACATCAGCCGATCTCGATGCCCGCGCTCGCGCCATCGAAGAGACGCTGGCCAATGTCGATGAGCGCCTCGCAGCCGGCGCCGAAGGTGTTGCGGCTCGCATCGGCGAGCACCTGACGAGTGCCGAAGCCCGCCTCGCCTACGGCGCGGAATCGATGGGCCAGAAGCTCAACGAGCAGGTCGCACAGGCCGAGGCACAACTCGTCGCCCGCGCCAATGTGGTGGCAGAGACCTTCACCGCGGTCGGCCAGCATATCGGCCAGAGCACCAACGAGGCCGCTCGCACGATCGGCACCAACACGCGTGAACTCAACGCCATGCTGGCGGAACGGTCGAACGAGATCGCCAAGATCCTCGACGAGACGGCGCGGCCGCTGGTCGATCGCTTCGCCGAAAGCGGCAACGAGCTGCACCGCAGCATGGAACAGGTCACCGCGCGTGCCACCGAAAAGCTGCGCAGCGAAAACGCAGTCCTTGTCGAGGCGCTTGCCAACCGCACCGCCGAGACCTTGTCCGCTGTCGAAGGCGCACGCTCGACGCTCGCCGAAAGCGTGGCCGATCTCATCGGCCGCATGACGGCGTCCAGCTCGCAGCTCGGCAATCTTATCGATCAGGCTGCCGCGAACCTCGCGAATGTCGACGATCGTCTGACCGGCAGCACGACGAACTTCGCCGCGACAACGGAAAAGGCCGCACAGACCTTCTCCAGTGCCGCGCGACTGGTGGATACCAACACCAATCGCCTGACCGACCTGTCGTCGACAACGTTGCGCGAAGTGGCTTCCATCGCCACCAAATTCGACGAGCACAGCCGCCTGCTGTCGAGCGCTTCCAACCTGCTGTCTTCGGCGCAGAGCAACCTCGAGCACACGCTCGAGCGCCAGTCGTCGCTGGAAGACCTCGCCGTCGGCCTGGTCAAGAAGTCGGAAGACCTCGAGCGCGTCATGCAGTCGTTCGAGCGGCTTGTCGGCCAGACGCTGGAGAACGCCGAAGGCAAGACCATGGAATCGGCGGACAAGATTCGGCTCGCCATCGCCGACGTCGTCGAAACCGCGACCAAGCGCTTCGCCGACGCCACCGAAGACATGCGCCGCACCGCTGGCTCCATCAAGAGCGAGCTGGAAAGCACCCGCGCCGAGCTCAAGAAGGGCGTGCTCGACATGCCTGCCGAGGCCAAGGAATCGACCACGGCCATCCGCCGTGCCGTTTCCGAGCAGATCAATGCGCTCAAGGAACTGTCGGCGATCGTTGCCAAGTCGGGTCGCACCGTCGATGTCTCCGATGCCTCGCTGCGTAACCCGCAGCCGCAGCCGACGCGCCGTCCTGCTCCGCAGCCCGAGCGTCGTGAGCCGCCGGCACCTTTGGGCGGCACGGCCCTGCGTGGCGCGCTCGACATCGAGCGCCCTGCTCCCGCCCAGCCGCAACAGCAGCCGGCGCGTGAGCCGACCAGCCGCGGCCAGCAAGGTGGATGGGTGCGTGACCTGTTGACCGGTGCATCGCGCGAGGAACAGCCGGCTCGTCCATCAGGCCAGCCCGAACCGCGCGCCGTGCCAGCACAGCGTTCGCCCATGCATGTGGTCGAGTCGCTCAACTCGCTGTCGGTCGACATCGCCCGCGCCATCGATCACGATGCCTCGATCGAGCTTTGGGATCGCTATCGCCGCGGCGAACGCGACGTCTTCACCCGCCGTCTCTACACGCTGAAGGGCCAGCAGACCTTCGACGAGATCCGCCGCAAATATCAGTCCGATGGCGAGTTCCGCACGGCGGTCGACCGCTATTGCGACGACTTCGAGAAGCTGCTCAAGGACGTCTCGCGCAACGACCGCGACAACGTCATGACCAAGACCTACCTGACTTCGGATACGGGCAAGGTCTACACCATGCTGGCACATGCGGCGGGCCGCCTAAAGTAAGGCGGCGGCAAGCCGCAAGGCAGTATGGCAATAAGGCAGTAGGGCAGTAGGTTCGGTACCTGCTGCCCTTTTGCTATCTGCGCTTCGTGCTTTGGGGGTGGCGGGGTGTCTCGCGACACGCGCGACTGCGCGTCGTCCAGGCGGCCGCCAAGGGCGGGAATGCGATCAAAACAGGGATTGGCTTACGGCAGCGACTTTGTGCTTACTGCCCTATTCCCTCACTGCCTCAATCAGATAATGGATTCAGTCCACTTGACGATTTCGGACGCGGCCTGGCCGAAGGCCCGGTCAAGCGCTGCCGCATAGGCACCGTTGCCGGTGCCTGAAACCGGCGCGCTGGTGGTGAAGACACGCGAGGCACGCACCTGGCCGGTGCGATCGTTCAGGAGCCTGACGAACAGTTCGACTTCGGCGCGTTCGCCGCCGTTGACCTTGATTTCGAAGCTGCGCAACTCGACGACAACCTGAAAGTCGATTGCAAGGCCCTCGCCGGGCTTGCCGACGCCTATGAAGCCGCCGGCACGCTGGAACGTCTCCGCCAGCCGCGCCTGCACGATTCGCGGCAGCCGATCGGACCACTGCGCACCCTTGAGGAACTGGATGGAGCCGGGCGACGGCTTGATGACGATGCTCTGACCGTCGAGCGATTTGAGCGCCGAGGGTTCGGCGATGAGAATCTGGCGATGGCTCGATCCGCCGCGCCCACTCACCGCAGGCGCCGTAAGCTCGTAGGTGTCGAGCGGCGGCGGCGTGGCAACGAACAACGAGGTACAGCCAGACAGCGCAAGCGCGGCTGCTGTCAGCAGCAATGTTGATCTAGCAGCCTTCACGTGCTGTCCCCGAACAAGACTCAAGCCGCGTCGTGCGCGAACCACCCTCAACCACGTTCATGGTGCGGCATGCCGGCGATGTCAACGACGCACCCGTCCGTCGAACTCGCGCACACTGCCTTCGCCACCGGTGATGATGCGTTGCGGGTTGCGCTCCAGATCAGAGACTGCCTGTTCGATACGGCTGATCGAACGGCGGCTGTCCTGCACCAGCGACTCGACATCGCGTAGTCCCTGACCCGAGAAACGCGAAAGCCCGTCCATAATGGTCGCGAGCCGCGAGTTCAGTGTGTCGGCAACCTGCTTGAATGATTTTAATGTCGCGCTGGCATCGGACATCACGCCCTGCGCCTCGCCCGAGCCAAGCAGCGTGTCGACCCTTGCAAGCACGCCGTCGACGCGGACTGAAGCCTGGTTCAGGCGCGAAGTCAGTTGTTTGGCGTCCGAGATCATCTGGTCGATGTCGTCGGCACGGTTGCCGAACTTGTCGGTGACCTTGGCCACGTCGGCGGCGGCCTTGTTGGCGTTTTCACTGGCCTGTCGGATGTTGTCGAGCGATGCACGCACGCTTGCGGCGTCGACGCCTTCAAGCACACCGTCGACCTTGGTCAGCGTCTGCTGGGTCTTCTGGGCGAAATCGTTGATCGAAGCGACGGCAGTGTTGACGCCCTTGACGATGCCGTCGAGCTGGTCACTTTGTGCGCTGAGGTTCCTGGTGAAGGTGTCGACGCTGGCGACGATGTTCTTGACCTTGTCCGGGTCGACGGATTTGAGCAGCCCTTCGGCCGCAGTGATCGTGCCGTCGAGCTTGCCCGAGACCCCCGACAGTTCCTCCGACAGCGCGCTTACGCTCGCCAGGAATTTGTCGACGCCATCGGCGTTGCGCGCCAGCGATTCGGAGAATTTCTGCGCGTTGTTGACGGTATCGGTCAGCGGACCACGGACATCGTTGGTGAAGCCTTCAAGATTGGTCAGCACCGTATCGGCGCGCTTGAAGATGTCCTGTGCGGTCTGGAGCAGGTTGGTGACGGCGGACGGATTGGCGATGATCTCGGCGATCTTGCCTTCCGCCTCGGCCTGGTCGAGCAGGTTGGGCTCTTTGACGTTGGCGCCTTTGAGCTCGATGTTGGCCTGGCCGGTCAGGCCGGCCAGGCCGATATCGGCCTGGGTCGACCGGGTGATCGGCGTCAATTTGTCGATCTCGGTGTCGGCAATGGCGACCTGCGGGTTGGTGATGTCGAGATAGACGCGACGGACATCGCCGACCTTGACGCCATTGAACAGCACGAAGCTGCCCCTGGCCAATCCCGACGCGGAGCCAGGAATGCGCACGCGCAACGTCACCGTTTCGCCACGATCGCCGATTGCCGCCGTCCAGTAGACGAAAGCAAAGGCGGCCAGGATCGAAAACAGCGTGAAGATGCCGACGATGACGTAGTTGGCCCGGGTCTCCATCACATCATTCCATTCTATGCCCTTGCGGCAAGATCAAGCTGCCGTGCCCGTTTTCCGCGGAAATAAGACCTTACCCACGGTTCTTCGCTCTTAAGCATGTCGTCGATCGTGCCTTCGATCAGAACCTTCTTGTTGCCGAGCACGGCAACCCGGTCGCAGACCGAAAACAGGCTGTCGAGATCGTGGGTGACCATGTAGACGGTCAGCCCCATCGTGTCGCGCATCTTGCCGACCAGCTCGTCGAACTCGGACGCACTGATCGGATCGAGGCCTGACGTCGGCTCATCGAGAAAGACGATGTCGGGATCGAGCGCCAGTGCGCGTGCCAGGGCCGCGCGCTTGATCATGCCGCCGGAAAGTTCGGAGGGGAACTTGCGCGCCGCATCCGGCGGCAGCCCCACCAACTCGACCTTGAGCATGGCGAGTTCGTCCATCAGCTTTCTGGGCAGATCGAGATATTCGCGCATCGGCACCTGAACGTTTTCCAGCACCGTCAGCGCCGAAAACAATGCCCCGTGCTGGAACAGCATGCCGAGCCGCATGTCGATCCTGAGCCGCTCTTCCTCGCTCGCAGTCTCAAGATCGACGCCGAACATCTTGATTGTGCCGGACCTTTTGCGGACCAGACCAAGGACAGTGCGCAACAGCACCGATTTGCCGGAACCTGAAGCACCTACGAAGCCGAGGATTTCGCCACGTTTGACATCGAGATCGAGCTTGTCGAGGATGACCTTGTCTTCGAAGGCGACCGTCAGGCCGCGCACTGAAAGCAGCACCTCGCCTTGGGCGTCCTGGATCTGGCTCAACGCCTGGATGGTCTTTGCGCGGCTTGCCATGTCAGAAACTGATCGCTGCGTAGAACATGGCAAACAGGCCATCGAGGATGATGACGACGAAGATGGACTTGACCACCGATGCGGTGACATGACGCCCAAGCGACTCCGCGCTGCCGCCTACCTTCATGCCCTCGACAGAAGCAAGGGTGCCGATGATCAACGCCATGAACGGCGCCTTGATCAGGCCGGCGGAGATGGTGCTGAGGTCGATTGCCAGACGCAGGCGATCGATGAAGGCGGCCGGCGGGATGCCCGAATAGAGCCAGGCTGCCACTATGCCGCCACCGAGGGCCGCGAAATTCGCGATGATGGTGAGGCACGGCAATGCGATCACCAGGGCCACCAACCTGGGAAAGACGAGCACGCCGATCGGGTTGAGACCAATCACGGTCAGCGCGTCGACCTCTTCGCGCATCTTCATCGAGCCGATCTCGGCGGTGATCGCGCTGCCCGAGCGGCCAGCGATCATGATCGCTGTCATCAGCACGCCGAGTTCGCGCAGGACCAGCACGCCGACGAGGTCGACGACGAAGATGTCAGCGCCAAAATAGCTGAGCTGGTAGGCGCCCTGCTGGGCGACGATGCCGCCGACGATGGCCGACATCAGCACGACGACAGGAATGGCGCCGACGCCCATGCGATCGATCTGGTTGAAGATGGCGGCCGGGTTGACTGCATGACCGCGCCCGAGCTTCATCTGGGCGCCGCGGATGGTCGCGCCAAGAATGTTCATCGAGGCGAGGAAATCGTCGCGCATCTCGTAGACGCGGCGACCCATGGCCTCGAGCAAACGCATGACGACATTGGGTGCGCCTGCCCCGGCCGATTCGCCTTCCCGCCGCACCGCATCGCTGACGGCGCCGAGAAGGATCCTGGCCACATCGCTGAGGCCCTCCATCTTGACCTCAACGCCCTTTTTCTCGTTGGCGCAGACGAGCCGGTCGATGACCCAGGCACCGGCGGTGTCCATCTTCTCGATTCCGGAAAGGTCGAGCGCCAGCGTCGCAAAGCCCTTGCGCGCCTCGATCTTGCGCATTTCGGCATCGATGAAGGCAACCGTGCGGGTGGTCCAGATGCCTGTGAACACGCAGGCAAGCACGCCTTCACGCTCCGCCACCGCAACCTGCGGTCGGTGATCCTGGCCGTCGGCTGCCCCGCCGCTTGCTTCCCGTTTGCCGATGGTGAACATGGCACCTTACTTAACGCGTCGGCTGCGCCATGTCGATTTTCGCAACCGCGCCAAGCAGTTGAACGGAGAAGATTTTCATGTCGCGTGTCCTTTCGGTCGAAGATGAGCGCTTTCCCATCGCCGGAACGTTCACCATCTCGCGTGGTTCCAAGACCGAAGCCGAAGTCATCACCTGCACGATTGCCGAATCAGGCTTTGTCGGACGCGGCGAATGTGTGCCCTACAAGCGCTATGGCGAGACCTTGGGAAGCGTGCGGGAGCAGATCGAAACGGCGCGCCGCGCTGTCGAAGATGGCGCCTCCCGCACTGACCTGCTGAGCCTCATGACGGCGGGCGCGGCCCGCAACGCCGTCGACTGCGCCTTGTGGGACCTGGAGGCGAAAACAAGCGGCACACACGTCACGTCGAGGCTCGGCCTTACCGCGCCGCGCGCACTTGAGACAGCCTATACGCTGTCGCTTGGCGAACCAGACGCGATGGCAGCACAAGCACGTGCCAACGCCGCGCGGCCTCTGCTCAAGGTCAAGATCGGCGGCGACAATGACATTGCCCGCATCCGCGCGGTGACCGAAGCAGCTCCCAACAGCCGCATCATCCTCGACGCCAATGAAGGCTGGACCGATGCCAATATCGTCGAAAACCTTGCCGCGGCAGCCGAACTCGGCATCGCGCTCATCGAGCAGCCGCTGCCGGCCGGCGCCGACCAGATCCTTGGCAGTATTCCGCATCCTGTGCCGATCTGCGCCGACGAGAGCGTTCACATCGCCGCTGATCTCGGCAAGCTCAAAGGGCTATACGATGCGGTCAACATCAAGCTCGACAAGTCGGGCGGACTGACGGCCGCCCTCGAACTGCGCGACCAGGCTCGCGCCCTTGGCTTCAAGGTGATGGTCGGCTGCATGGTCGGAACGTCGCTCGCCATGGCGCCTGCTGTGCTGCTCGCCCAGGGCGCCGATTTCGTCGACCTCGACGGTCCGCTGCTTCTGGCGAGCGACCGTTCGCCCGGGCTTATCTACGAGGGCTCAATGGTGTCGCCGCCCCTGCCCGAGCTTTGGGGCTGAACGGGACGCCAGCACCACAAGCACGATGGCACAGGCAGCGACGACGGCCATGAAATAGAAGCCGTCGGCGCCGAACCGCTGGTAGAGCGGGCCTGAAAGCAGCGTCACGATCGCCATCGACATGCCATTGGCGAAGTAGGCAACACCTTGAGCAGCACCCGTGCGCTCTTCGGGTACCGACTCGGCGATCAGCTTCTGTACGCCGATCAGCACCAGCGCGGTCGACACCGAATGCAGGCTTTGCACGGCAAAGAAGCCGGGCACGCCGAGCCCAAGCGGCCAGATCAGCGGATAGGCAATCCAGCGCATGATCGCGCCGATGCCGGCCAAAATGAGCACTGAGGCAGTGGATTTGGAGCCGAACAGGCGCGTGAAGAACATGAACATGACGATTTCGGTGACCACGCCCCAGCTCCACAGCAGGCCGACCACGGTTTCGTTGATGCCAAGCGATTTCCAGTAGATCGACACGAAGCCGTAGAGAAAACCGTGGCTTCCGATGATGACGCCGGTACCTGCGGCCATCAGCAGGAAATAACGGTTGAACAGCTTGGGCGCCGCCTGCTGCATGTCGGTCGCCGACAGCGGCGAGGCAAGCCTGGGCCGGCCGAGACGTGGCGTGATGAACGACATCAAGAAGCAGCCGAGCAGGCCGATGGAGATAATTACCGGCACGGCATCGGCCCCTGTCAGCGACAGGATGAAACCCGCGCCAAGACTGCCAGCCAGAAAGGCGATCGAGCCCCAGATCCGCATTGCCGCATAATCGGAACCGAAGCGGCGAACGCCTGAGAGCGCGAGCGAATCGGCGATCGGCGAATGCGGTGTCCACACCACTGAAAGCGCGAGCGAAACGGCGAGTACGATGAGATAAGTCGGTTCCAGGAAGTAGCCCAGCGACAGCAGCAAAGCCGAGGCGGCGAGGAAGATGAAGACGTTGGCACGGTCCTTGGCACGGTCAGCCATGGCCGCGATCAGCGGCGTGGTGATGACGCGCAGAAACATCGGCGCCGACAAAACGATGGCGATCTGCTCGGGATCGAAGCCTTTTGCCTCAAGCCACAGCGGAAAGTACGGCAGGTGCACGCCCATCGGCACGAAAAGTGCCGCGAAAAGCAGTGAGATACGCAGTTCGAAGCGCTGCGGCTTGATCTGCTGTTCTGGCGTGAGTGGCGGAAGCTTCATGGCGAGTATGCGTGTCCGGGCGCGACCCGAACAAAACAAGCCTCACCGATTTGCCTGATCCATTACCATGGGTGCCAGCCGCACGAAAGCCGCCGGACCTGCCGAAGCAAGCAAAGGTTGGGCCACACACCTGATGCAGTGTCGACCAAGTTTCATCGCGGGACTTTCGTCCACGCCGAGACGTTGTGCCCGCCGCAACACGAACGGCGTTGGGCGCGACGAACCGATGTCGGCATGGCCGGGTCCCGCCCGCCTTTGGCGCGAGATGCAAGTCGAATCACACATGGCTGCTTTTCCGCTCAGGCGGCCTTGTCGACGCGCTGGTCGACGACCATTGGCGCGAAGGGTTCGTTGACCAGCTTGCCGGCCAGGACATGCGGCCAGCGCAGGATGACGAAGGTGCCGTCGAAATCTTCCGCCACCGCTGTGCAGTTTTCGACCCAGTCGCCGGTGTTGATGTAGGCGATGCCGCCGAAATTCTCGATCGCCGGATGATGGATATGACCGCAGATGACGCCGTCAACCTCCGAGCGCCTGGCTTCGTCGGTCAGCACGTCCTGGAAGGCGCCGATGAAGTTGACGGCCTTCTTGACCTTGACCTTGGCCCAGGACGAAAACGACCAATAAGGCATGCCGAAGGTGCGGCGAAAGCGCGCCACCAGACGGTTGAGGGCCATGGCCGCGTCATAGGCAAAGTCGCCGAGATAGGCGAGCCAGCGCGCGTTCTGCACCACGGCGTCGAACTGGTCGCCATGGATGACCAGGAAGCGCTTGCCGTCGGCGGCCTCGTGGATGGCGCGGTCGGCAACGACGATGCCGCCGAAATGCACGCCCTGGAACATGCGGGCGAACTCGTCGTGGTTGCCGGCGATGTAGGTGATGGCAGTGCCCTTGCGGGCCTGGCGCAGCAATTTCTGCACGACATCATTGTGCGCCTGCGGCCAGTGCCAGGTGCGGCGCAGACGCCAGCCATCAACGATGTCGCCAACGAGGTAGATGCTTTCGGCTTCGTGGTGGCGCAGGAAGTCGATCAGATACTCGGCCTTCGCCGCCTTCGAGCCGAGATGGACGTCGGAGATGAAAAGCGTTCGGAATCTGCGTGTGCTGGTGCCGGACATGGCATTCCACCCGTTGCTGTCGCGGTGGCTATGCCCAGATTCATGCAACAGGCGTATGACGGTTGCGGCAGTCGCCCCTTGGACATAGGGTGGGCCATCACCGACAGGAGACGGACATCATGGATCTCGGAATCCGGGGCAAGAAGGCAATCGTGTGCGCGTCGAGCCGTGGGCTCGGCAAGGGTTGCGCGATCGCACTCGCCGAAGCGGGCTGCGAGCTTTTCCTCAATGGCCGCGACGCCGGCGCGCTCAGCCGAACGGCGACGGAAATCCGCCAGCGATTCGGCGTGAAGGTGACGGAAATCCTAGGCGACGTCTCCAACCCCGAGGTGCAGAAGGCACTGCTCGCCGCCTGCCCGTCTCCCGACATCCTGGTCAACAACAATGGCGGGCCGCCCTATCGCGATTTCCGCGAACTCGACCGCGCCAAGATCCTGGAAGGCGTGACCAACAATATGGTCACCCCCATCGAGCTGGTCAAAGCGGTGATCGACGGCATGGCCGAGCGCGGCTTCGGGCGCATCGTCAACATCACCTCGCTGTCGGTCTATACGCCCATCCCCGGCCTCGACCTGTCGTCGGGCGCGCGCGCGGGCCTCACGGCATTTCTCGCGGGCGTGGCGCGCACAGTCGCCGACCGCAACGTGACTATCAACAATATGCTGCCGGGCAAGCTCGACACCGACCGTTTGCGCGGACCGCATGAGCCGGGCAGCATCGAGGACCCGGCGCAAGGGGCAGCAAGACGGGCAAGGCTGAGTGCGGAAATTCCCGCTGGCCGACTCGGCACGCCGGAAGAATTCGGCCAGATCTGCGCCTTCCTGTGCTCGGTTCATGCCGGATACATGACCGGTCAGAACATCCCGGTCGATGGCGGGCTCTATGTCAGCTCGTTCTGAGCACCACGAAAGCTGAAACGACATCTCAGCAAATTACGTCAAGCGGTTGGAATGATTGCCATTCCAACAATTGAAAGTGATTCAACTGCCGTCTGGTCGTTGACACCTCGAAAAATGCCATGGTCGTGCTAATAACGGCCTTTGAAGCGGAATCTGTAAGGAGCTAGATATGACCGGGGACAACAAGAAGAAGGAAGCGCTCTCCGATCTCGATCAGGCCGCGCTCTTTTTCCACAAGTACCCGGTTCCCGGTAAGCTCGAAATCCAGGCGACCAAGCCACTTGGCAATCAGCGCGACCTGGCGCTTGCCTATTCGCCGGGCGTGGCCGCGCCCTGCCTCGCCATCAAGGACGATCCCGAAACCGCCGCCGACTACACCGGCCGCGCCAATCTCGTCGCGGTGATCTCCAATGGCACCGCCGTGCTCGGTCTTGGCAATATCGGCCCGCTGGCGTCCAAGCCGGTGATGGAGGGCAAGGCTGTCTTGTTCAAGAAGTTCGCCGGCATCGACGTCTTCGACATCGAGATCGACGCGCCCGAGATCCACCAGATGGTCAGCACGATCTCGGCACTGGAGCCTACCTTCGGCGGCATCAACCTCGAAGACATCAAGGCGCCCGAATGCTTTGAAGTCGAGGAGCAGCTCAAGGCCAAGATGCGCATCCCGGTCTTCCATGACGACCAGCATGGCACCGCGATCATCGTCGCAGCCGCTGTGCTCAACGGCCTGGAGCTTGCCGGCAAGAACATCGAGGACATCAAGATCGTGACGTCAGGTGCAGGCGCTGCCGCGCTCGCCTGCCTCAACCTTCTGGTATCGCTCGGCGCCAAGGTCGAGAATATCTGGGTCACCGACCGCTTCGGCGTCGCCCACAAGGGGCGTGTCGAGGAAATGGACCGCTGGAAGGATCCTTACGTCAAGGACACCAATGCGCGTGTGCTGGCCGATGTCATCGGCGGAGCCGACGTCTTCCTTGGCCTGTCCGCCGCCGGTGTGCTGAAGCCCGAACTGCTCAGCCAGATGGCCGAGAAGCCGTTGATTTTGGCGCTGGCCAATCCAAAACCCGAGATCATGCCGGAAGAGGCACGCGCCGCCCGTCCCGACGCGATGATCTGCACTGGCCGTTCGGATTTCCCGAACCAGGTCAACAATGTGCTGTGCTTCCCCTACATCTTCCGTGGCGCGCTCGACTGCGGCGCGCGCGCCATCAATGAAGAGATGAAGATGGCCGCCGTGCGCGCGATTGCGGCGTTGGCGCGGGAAGAACCGTCCGATGTCGCCGCGCGCGCCTATTCCGGTGAAACACCGACCTTCGGTCCCGATTTCCTCATTCCCTCGCCCTTCGACCCACGGCTGATCCTGAGGATCGCGCCGGCCGTGGCCAAGGCTGCCTGCGAAAGCGGCGTGGCGACCCGCCCGATCACCGACTTCACCGCCTATATCGAAAAGCTCAGCCGCTTCGTCTTCCGCTCAGGCCTGGTGATGAAGCCGATCTTCTCCAATGCCAAGCAGGCAGCATCCAAGCGTGTCATCTATGCCGACGGCGAAGATGAGCGCGTGCTGCGCGCCGCCCAGGTGGTGCTCGAGGAAGACCTGGCCAAGCCGATCCTTATCGGTCGTCCGCACGTCATCGAGGTGCGGCTCAAGCGCTACGGCCTGCGCATCCGTCCCGGCATCGACTTCGAGGTCATCAATCCCGAGGACGATCCGCGCTATCGCCATTATGTCGACCACCTGATCGACCTCGGCGGCCGCCAGGGCATCACGCCTGAGGCCGCGCGCACCATGGTGCGCACCAACAACACGGTGATCGCGGCCATCGCCCTCAAGCGCGGCGACGCGGACGCCATGATCTGCGGGTTGGAGGGGCGTTTCGAGCGCCACCTGCGCAACGTCACCTTGATCGTCGGCGCCCGCGATGGCGTCAAGGATCGCGACCTGTCAGCGCTTTCCATGCTGATCACGCAACGCGGGGTGCTGTTTTTCACCGACACCTATGTGACCGTCGACCCGACCGCCGAAGAGATCGCCGAGATGACGATGCTTGCGGCCGACGAAATCCGCCGCTTCGGCATCGAGCCCAAGGCAGCGCTGCTGTCGCACTCGAACTTCGGCTCGCGCGATTCGTTGAGCGCGCAAAAGATGCGCGAAGCAGCAGCCATCCTAAAGCGCATCGCCCCCGAACTCGCCAGCGACGGCGAGATGCATGGCGATTCCGCGCTGTCGGAGGTGCTGCGCCAGCGCGTCTACCCAAATTCGACGCTGAAGGGCGAAGCCAATCTGCTGGTCTTCCCCAATCTCGACGCCGCCAACATCGCGCTGACCACGGTCAAGACGATGATGGATGCGCTGCATGTCGGCCCGATCCTGCTCGGAACCGCCCAGCCCGCCCATATCCTGACGCCGTCCGTCACCTCGCGCGGCATCGTCAACATGACGGCGCTGGCCGTCGTTGAGGCGGCGCAGCTGGCGCACGCGACGAACTGACCTCCAATCCGAGGTTAGCCGTTTCCAAGGAAACGGTTAACCTCATCGACGCTAGGGTTGAGTCTACCCTTGCAAGGAGCGGCATGCTCGGGCTCGGCACAACAGGATTGTCGATGATGCGGCCAGGCTTGGCCTGCCTGGCGGTAGCCCTTTTGACGCTTGCGACCGGGTCGTCGATTGCCGCCTCGCCGCAATGCCTCAATCTGGAGGCCGAACTGGCCCGCCTGCCCGCGCAGACGACCAGCAGTTTCGTTCAATCAGACGAATTTGCCGTTGCTGCCAACACCCAGCAGGACCAGATCGACCTGGCCCGCATAAAGGCCTCGGATCTCGGCTGTGGCCGCGCCATTGCGGGCGACATGATCGCCCAATGCGCCGCCTTGAATGCCAAGATCGCCGAGATGGAGAACAATCTCGGCAAACTCGACCGACAGCCGATGCGGCCGAACAAGAATGCGCGGCGCGAGCGCATCCGCATTCTCGATGCGATGCAGTTGGCGGGCTGCAACGACCAAGACGACGAGCAAGAGGACGCTGCCACCAGCACGGAACCGCTCGAAGACCAGATCCGTGAGGCGATCATCCGTGGCGGCAGTGTGGAAAACCTGAGCCCCACCGAGAGCTATCCGCAGCACATCGTGATCAGCAGAAGCCAGGAACAGGCCAACGGCGACTACCGCACGCTCTGTGTGCGAACCTGCGACGGCTATTTCTTTCCCATGTCCAACGCTGCCGGTCTCCAGGATTTCCAGCGCGATGAGAAGAACTGCGAAGCGAGCTGCCCGGGAACCGAGATCGAGCTTTTCTATCACCTCAATGAGGGGCAGCTGCAGGACAGCATGGTCTCCGCCCGTTCCGGCCAGCCCTACCGAAACCTGCCGACGGCCTACCGCTACAAGCGGGTTGATCTGCCGCGCGTGCCGGCATGCGGCTGCAATGTCAGCCAAAACAGGAGTTTTTCCGTCATCGCCGGCGAAGGGCGCCCAGTTCCGAGCGCCCCGCAGGCCAAGCCGGTGGTGGAGGCCCCTGTTGCCGTCGCCCCGCGCCCGGCGCTTGATGCGAACCGCAAGGTCAGGGCCGTCGGGCCAGCGTTCCTTCCCGACCCACAAGCGGCAACAGATCTGCGAGCTCCGGGCCTGACTCCAGCCCGGTGAGCGCAAGCCTCAGTGGCATGAACAGCGCCTTGCCCTTGCGGCCAGTCGCTTTCTTCACCGTGGCCGTCCAGTCCTTCCAGACGTTGGCGCCCCATGGCTCTTCCGGCAAAAGGTCCAGCGCCTGGCCAACGAATTCGCGATCCTCTTCGGCGAGCTCTGCCACCGGCTGTGGTCCCTCGCGCAGGATGCGCCACCAGGATGCAGCATCCGACAGCCGGTCGAGATTGCCCCGCACCGCCACCCAGAACGCCTCGGCATGCTCGCCGCTGACGCCGAGCAGCAACAGCCGGTCGCGAACCTCGTCAAACGACATGTGGTGCAGAAGCGTCCGGTTGAGGACGACCAGCTCGTCGGGATCGAATTTGGAGGCCGACTTGGAGGTCGCCGCCGGATCGAACTTTTCGGCAAGATCCAAAAGATTGGGAACCGCCGTCACATTCTCGGACGTGCCCACGAGCACCGCGAGCGAGGCAACCGACATCGGCTCGATGCCGCGTTCACGCAGGCTTTCGATCGACAATGCGCCGGTGCGCTTGGACAGGCCCTCGCCTGAGGCGGTGGTCAGCAAATTGTGGTGGCCGAACACCGGCGGCTCGGCGCCGAGCGCTTGGAACAGCGCGATCTGCACGCCGGTATTGGTGACATGGTCGTCGCCGCGAATGACGTGGCTGATCTCCATCTCGATGTCGTCCACCACAGATGGCAGCGTGTAGAGATAGGTGCCATCGCCGCGCACCAGCACCGGATCGGAGAGCGACGCCAGATCGACTGTCTCTTCGCCGCGAACCAGATCGTTCCAATGGACCTCGGTCCGCTCGGTTTCGAACGGGTCGGACTTGAAGTTCGGCAGCAGGAAACGCCAATGCGGCTTGCGCCCGTCCTGCTCGTAGGCGGCACGTTCCGCCTCGGTCAGTTTCAGCGCCTCGCGGCCATAGACCGGCGGCAGGCCGCGTGTGCGGCGCACCTTGCGGCGCAGGTCGAGTTCCTCAGGCGTTTCATAGCACGCATAGAGCACGCCAGCCGCCTTGAGCTTGTCGACCGCCGCATCATAGCTGGCAAAGCGGCGCGACTGGTATTCGGTCTGATCCGGGAAGATGCCGAGCCAATGCAGGTCGTACAAAATCGAGTCGGCGAATTCCTGGCGCGAACGCTCGACATCGGTGTCGTCGAAGCGCTGGACGAAACGTCCTTGGTGCTTGAGGGCAAACAGCCAATTGAACAAGGCCGTGCGCGCATTGCCGATATGGATGCGGCCGGTGGGAGAAGGGGCGAAGCGAACTGTAACTGTCATGATCGGGGCGTAGCGGATGGCTCGTTTGTTGACAAGGCAGCGCCCCCGCACCTGACCTTCAGAATTAACGCAAGCTCAGCTTGAATGGAAGCCGGCCAAAGGGCCGACACCTGCCCGAAATGAAAAATGGGCCACGATTTCTCGCGGCCCATTTGCGGCTCAAACAAGCCCTTTGGTAAGCTCGAGCGCCTGGCGTTCGAACAGGCGGCGGTAGATGCCGCCGTCGCGCCGGACCAGCGCTTCGTGGCGGCCTTCCTCAACGATCTTGCCGCGATCGAAGACCAGCAACCTGTCGAGCGAACGAACGGTCGACAACCGATGCGCGATGACCAGCGTCGTGCGCCCGACCATCAGCCGTTCCATCGCCTCCTGGATCAGCACCTCCGATTCCGAATCGAGGCTGGACGTCGCCTCATCGAGAATCAGGATCGGTGCGTCGGCCAGGAAGGCGCGGGCAATCGCCACGCGCTGGCGTTCGCCGCCCGACAGCTTGACGCCGCGTTCGCCGACAAGCGTGCCGTAGCCCTTGGGCAGGCGCTCGATGAAATCATGCGCGCTGGCAAGCTTTGCCGCGTGTTCGATCTCAGCCTGCGTCGCGCCCGGCCGGGCATAGGCGATGTTCTCGGCCAACGAACGGTGGAACAGGATAGGCTCCTGCTGGACGATGGCGATCTGCGAACGCAAAGACGATTGTGTCGCCTTGGCGATGTCCTGCCCGTCGATCGTGATCCGGCCTCCGCCGACATCGTAGAGCCGCTCGATCAACTTGACGAACGTCGTCTTGCCCGAGCCGGAGTGGCCGACAAGACCGACGCGCTCGCCCGGCTTGATCGACACCGAGAAATCCCGGTAGAGCGGAAGCGCGTGCGTGCCATAGTGGAACGTCACATTGTCGAACTCGATGCCGCCGTCGCGGATCTGGATCGGCTTGGCGCCAGGACGATCGGCGACGCCGAGCGGCTGGCCCTGGATGTCGACAAGCTCTTCCATGTCGTTGACCGAGCGCTGCAGGTTGCGGATGTGCATGCCGACATCGCGCAGATAACCCTGAAGCAGGAAGAACGAGGTCAAGACGAACGCGATGTCGCCTGCACTTGCCCGCCCGCCGGCCCACAGCATCAGTGCAAAGCCGATGATCGCCGCGCGCAGCAGAACCAGAGTGACGTTCTGCGCCGTGCCGTTGATCGTACCACGCACCCAAGTGCGTGCGGTGCGGTTACGCCACTTGGCGATCACCTTGGCGAGCCGCCCTTCCTCGCGCTCCTCGGCGCCAAAAGCCTTGACCACCTGATTGCAGCTGACGGCATCGGCCAAGGAACCGCCGAGCCGCGTGTCCCAACGGTTGGCGAGGCTCGCGGCCGGCGCGACAAAACCGAGCGACATCACCACTGTCTGGGCGATGAAGATGACCGAGCCGGCGGCAACGATCAGGCCCATCAGCGGCCAGTGCCAGCCGAGCAGGATGGTCGAGCCGAGCAGCATCACGAAGGACGGCAGCAGCGCAACCAGCAGCGTATCGTTGAGCAGGTCGAGCGCCCACATGCCGCGCGTCACCTTGCGCACTGTCGATCCGGCAAAGCTGTTGGCGTGCCAGTCGGTCGAAAAGCGCTGAATGCGATGGAACGCGTCCTGGGCGATGTCGGACATCATCTTCAACGTCAGGTCGATGATGCCGATAAAGGTGATGTGACGAAACACCAGCGAACCGGTCGCCAGTGCGAGCAGCGTGAAGAACGCCGACAGAGCGGCGTTCCAGGCGACCTCGTTTGTCGCCGCACCGCTTGCCACAGCATCGATCAGCCTGCCCGCATAGAGCGGCGTCAAAACGTCGGCCATCGTCGAGATGAGCACTGTCGCCGCAATCAAGACGATCCGCACAGGCTGATGCCGCCAGTGCTTGAAAGTGAACCCTAAAACACTGCGAAACGCACCGCCGCGCAGATCGATACCAAAACGAGCCATGATGCCATTGAGGCGCCGGAACCGACGCCATCCCTAGAAATAGATGTTCAAAGGCGCGACGAATAATTCGTGTCGAATCAGGAAGTCGCGGTACGGGAGCGTCGGAAATAATGGACGCCGAAAGCTGTTCGCCGGGTCAGTGACCCCGGTTCGAACCTCGGGAGGACATGTCATATTCTGGCATTCAGACCTCCCTGCTAGTGGCCGCGAAGAGTTTGCTTATAACTGAGCATTTTTGCTTAGCCAAGCCCCGCTCTGGACCGAAGCCTGTTGTGCCAGAAACGACACGCGAAACGAGCCCTCTTGTGCGATAGATAAGTCTATGCTTATCTCAACGCATGAACGAATCCGATGTTTTCCGTGCCCTGTCCGACCCGACCCGCCGCGCCGTGCTCGACCGTCTGATTGCTGGTGCCAGAAATGCCACCGAGCTGCGCGAAGGCCTGGAGATTTCCCAGCCGGCCGTTTCGCAACACATCGCCGTGCTGCGCGGTGCCGGCCTGGTCAAAGAGGAACGTGCCGGCAGGCATGTGAACTACTCCGTCAATCCCGATGGGATGCGGCCGCTGTTCGACTGGCTGACACGCTACCGTGCTTTCTGGCCGGACCGTGTCGAGAGGCTGAAGACGCTGCTCAAGGAAATGGACCAATGATGGACGCTCACTGGCAGGACAAAAGCGGCGAAGATATCGTTGTCGAATGCGAGCTGGAGGCCACTCCGGAAAAAGTCTGGCGGGCGCTGACCGTGCCAGAGCTCGTCGCGACATGGCTGGACGTGCCGGCAGTCGAAATCGGTGACCGTGACGAGGCTGGACCGGCCTATCGGATTGTCGAGGCCCTGCCCTATTCGCGCGTGCGCTACGCCTGGAGCGATAGGGCAACGACCGAATCGGAAAGCTTCGTCACCTTCGACCTGTCGCTGAACCCTGATGGTGGAACCTCGTTCCGCCTGACCCACAGTGTGGACGTGGCGCGGACCGTTGTGGCCCCGGCAAATTCGAACAGCCCGCCGCTGATGCGTCTCGCCGCCTAAGCCCCGAACAAATCAACGATCGAAAGGATTTCGCGCATGCGCGACACGATGCAACTCGTCCCTATGGTGGTGGAGCAGTCGCCACGCGGCGAACGCTCATTCGACATTTTTTCACGGCTTTTGCGCGAGCGGATCGTCTTCCTCAACGGCGAAGTCGATGACAATTCAGCGTCGCTGATCTGCGCGCAATTTCTGTTTCTCGAATCCGAAAACCCTACCCGCGAAATCTCGTTCTACATCAACTCGCCCGGCGGCGTGGTGACGAGCGGCTTTGCCATCTACGACACGATGCAGTTCATCCGCTGCCCTGTTTCGACGCTGTGCATGGGCACGGCGGGTTCGATGGGCTCGTTCCTGCTGATGGCCGGCGCACCTGGCAAGCGCATCGCCTTGCCGAATGCGAGCGTAATCCTGCATCAGCCGAGCGGCGGCTTTCGCGGCCAGGCTTCCGACATCGAGCGCCATGCCGAAGACATCATCAAGCTCAAGCGCCGGATGACGCGTCTTTACGCCGAGCATTGCGGCCGGACGGAGGAAGAAGTGACGCGCGTGCTCGACCGCGATTTCTTCTTCACCGCCGACGAAGCCAAGGAATGGGGTCTGGTCGACCACGTCTATGACCGCCGCGAGACCGTCGAAGGCTTTTCGGCAAAGTAGCTGGTTCCAATCAAGCCTCGACAGGTACCGCCGAGACCTGGCTTCGCGCGCGCACTCGCCGCGAAGCCAGCAACAGGACAAATGAAACGGCGAAGCAGTAGATGCCCATGGCCACGATCTGGCCGGGATAGCTGACGCCACTATCGATCAGATATCCGGTCAGGCCCGGGCCGATGGCCGAGGCGAACACGCCGACCGCAACGATCAGCGCCCGGATCGAGCCGAGATATTTCAGGCCGTAGACTTCGGGCCAGACGACACCAAACAGCGTCGTTGACAAACCGTTCGAAACGCCAAGCAGCGCCATGAAACCGAAGGCACCCCATTGCGCGTCGACGAGGCCCAGCAACAGGCAGGCGAAGCCCAGGGGCAGCAACACGAAAGGCAGCAGCGATACGCCGGAAAAACGGTCGATGAGCTGGCCGACAACCAGCGTGAAGGCGGCATTGACCACCGCCGTCACCAGAAAGGACGAAGCAAAGACCTCAAGCGACCAGCCACGCAATTCCACCAGATAGACCTGATGGAAGAACAGGGTCGTCACGATCAAGCCCGGCACCATGACGCCCAGCAGCAACAGGTAGAAAATCGGATCGCGGACCACCTCGGCACGCGTCCAGTCGCGCGCGTCGATCCGGCGCGCCACGGGATCCGACGAGCGCGGCTTTCGATCTGTAGCCACCAGCAACGCGATTGCCGGCACCGCGATCAACGCCAGCACAGCTGCCGCCAGCAGCCAGCTGTTGCGCCAGCCAACGGAGGTGGCGAGCAGCACAAACCCCATCGGGATGATCGCATCGCCCGCGTTATGCCCAAGAATAACTGTCGAAAGCGCGCGCCCCCTTTGGGCCGAAAACCAACGTGCGGTCGCGGTGTAGGCGGAATGCACCATCATGCCCTGGCCAAACAGGCGCAGGAGATAGATGGTCACAAACAAAAGCACGAGGTGCTGGGACAGCGCCATCGATGCGCTTGCGAGCGCCAGCATCGGCACAACGAACAACACCACCTTTTGCACGCTGTAGCGATCAACGATCTGGCCAAGGCGCGGCAAGCTCAACGCGCTGGCGAGCGTCGCGAACATGTAAAGCGTGCCGAACTCGCCATGCGACAGCCCATAATCGCGGCGGATGTCGCCGGCCGACAGCGCAATGAACGATGTCATGCCAAAGGTCGAAAAGAAGGTGAGCAAAAACCCGCCGGCCAGCCAGCGCGGGTTGTCTCGGACGAAGGCTATGTAAGACACGCGCTCTGTCTATTCGGCCGGCTGCCGCGTCAGGCGCATGTACATGCCGTCGTTGGAAACCTCGAAGCCGAACTTGTTGTAGAGGGTATGCGCGTCGCTGGTGCGCAGGCTCCAGCCCGTCACGGTCGCAAGGTCGGGATGATCGAGCAACGCCTGCATCAGCTTCTTGCCGATGCCCAGCCCGCGATGTTGGGGCCAGACGATGACGTCGCAGACATAGGCAAAGCAGGCATAGTCGGTGACCGCGCGGGCAAAGCCTACTTGCAGCCCGTCTAAATAGGCGCCGACACAGAGCGAGTTTTCGAAGGCGCGGCGATTGAGATCGTCGCTTCGCCGCGCACCCCAATAGCTCGCCTTGATGACTTCCGACGTCCTGCCGAAATCGATACGCGACAGGTCAAAGCTGATCTCGACCGCAGTCATAGGCATTCCTTCCGGCGGCGCTTACCGCAATATATTGTTCAGAGTCAGAGCCTTATCCGCGATCCCTGAACCTATTTGTGATCGGATAGCGCCGGTCGCGACCGAAATTCTTCTTGGTGATCTTCACGCCCGGCGCTGCCTGCCGCCGCTTGTATTCGGCGATATAGAGCAGATGCTCGATGCGGTGGACGGTGTCCCGGTCATGGCCGCGCGCCACGATCTCGTCGACGCCCATTTCGTTTTCGACCAGGCATTCCAGGATGTCGTCGAGTGCCGGATAGGGCGGCAGCGAATCCTGGTCGGTCTGGTTGGGCCTGAGTTCCGCCGACGGCGCCTTGTCGATGATATTTTGCGGGATCACGATGCCGGAGGGACCGAGCGCACCGGGCGGCACATGGGTATTGCGCCAGCGCGACAGGGCATAGACCTGCATCTTGTAGAGGTCCTTGATCGGGTTGAAGCCGCCATTCATGTCGCCATAAAGCGTGGCGTAACCGACCGACATCTCGCTCTTGTTGCCGGTGGTCACCACCATCGAACCGAACTTGTTGGACACCGCCATCAGGATCGTACCGCGCGCGCGAGACTGCAGGTTCTCTTCGGTGATGCCCTCTTCGGTGCCCTCGAACAGTTGCGTCAGTGCGTGCGAGAAGCCGTCGACAGGTTCATGGATGGGTACGATGTCATAGCGGCAGCCGAGCGCACGGGCGCAATCTTCGGCGTCCTTCAGCGAGTCACCGGAGGTGTAGCGATAGGGCATCATGATCGCCCTGAGCCGCTCTTCGCCGAGCGCGTCGACGGCAAGGGCAGCACAGATCGCCGAATCGATACCGCCGGAAAGACCGAGCACGACGTTCTTGAAGCCGTTCTTGTTCACGTAGTCGCGCAAGCCAAGAAGGCAGGCGCGGTAGTCGGCCTCTTCCCGCTCGGGGATCTTCGACATCGGGCCTTCGACACAGGACCAGCCCTGATCGCTGCGCTTCCATGTGGTCATGGCCAACGCCTCTTCGAACTGGCTCATCTGGAAGGCCAGCGAGTGGTCGGCGTTGATCGCAAACGATGCGCCGTCGAAGACAAGTTCGTCCTGGCCGCCGAGCTGGTTGGCATAAAGCAGCGGCAGGCCACTTTCGATGACCTGGCGGATCGCTACCTGATGGCGCACGTCCATCTTGGCGCGGTAGTAGGGCGAGCCGTTGGGCACGAGCAAAATCTCAGCACCACTTTCGGCCAGAGTCTCGCAAACGCCGAGTTCGCCCCAGATGTCCTCGCAGATCGGGATGCCGAGGCGCACGCCGCGGAAATTGACCGGTCCGGGCATGTCGGGACCCGGCTGAAAGACGCGCTTTTCATCGAACTCGCCATAGTTGGGCAGGTCGACCTTGAAGCGCTCGGCAATCACCTTGCCGCCATCGGCGACGATGATCGCGTTGTGCACCCCGCTCTTGCGCTTGAGCGGCACGCCGATGATGACGCCGGGGCCATTGTCGGCCGTGTCCTTGGCAAAATCTTGCGCCGCACGCTCGCAGGCCGCTAGGAACGCCGGCTTGAGTACCAGATCCTCCGGCGGATAACCTGCCAGGAAGAGTTCGGTGAACAGCACCAGATCGGCACCCTGACGCGCCGCGTCCGCCCGCGCCTCGCGTGCCTTTGCAAGATTGCCCGAGATGTCGCCGACCGTCGGGTTGAGCTGGGCGACAGCGATGCGAAGGACGTCGGGAATGGATTTTTTCGTCATGTCAGCGATTTAGCCTGCGTATCTGTGTCGGGCAATGCCGTTCGATTGGACCATCATTCGCCCATATAGGAGCGCAACTCGTCGGCCGAGTGATTGACGCCGATCGACATCGACAGGATGCGCGAGATATGTGCCCGTGGCAGCTTGGTCTTCGCCGCCCACTCGTTGATCTGAATCTGAACCTTGGCGAGATCCTTCTTGGAAGTGGCGCTTGCACCTATGTCGAGCCCGGCGTCGCGCAACGCCAGGATCATGTCCTGCGACATGATGAACGTATCCCATCCAAGCCAGCGCAACAGATACTGGCCGGTGTTGCCGCCAAGCCGGCTGCCGTGCTTGCCGAGATAGGCTGTGAGGCCGACTTGATCGTCGGCAGGCCATGCAGCCAGGAATTTGCCGAAGCCGCCATACTCCTTCGACACTTGTTCGACGAAGGCCGCGTTGTCGCGCACCGACCTGATCTTTTGCGGATTGCGCACGATGCGTTTGTCCGAAGCCAGATCGTGCCAGAAATCGTCGGGCTGGAACAACAGGCGCTTTGGCTCGAAGCCGAGGAAGGCTTCCTCGAAGCCCGGCCATTTCTGTTCGATGACGCGCCAGACAAAGCCCGCCGCAAAGACCCGTTCGGCCATGGTGGAAAGAATACGATCGTCGCTGATCTTGGCGAGCATTGCATTGTCGGACGCTGGGCCAAGCAGCGACTTCAGCACCGCTTCGCCGCCCTTTCGCTCGGCTGCCCGCGCCCTGATCTTTGCGAAATCTGCCATCTGGTCTTCCCTCCTCGCCGCATCGCAGCGCGATATGCCATCATCTTGGTATATGGATATGCGGCTGCCAAGCTTGCGCCTTCATTGCGGAGTGGAAGATGGACCCTCGCAGAACCGGCACGCGGAACCGCATCGACGCCGAACGCGATTATGCAGTAAACATCACGGCCGGGGCTGAGATCATGGCGTTGCGCGAAAAACTCAATGCAATCGGCAAGCAGCTCGGACGCATCGCAACGCCAGTCACAGGCAACGCATCCGCGCAATGATCGAGACCCTCCACCATCTTATCGAGCGCTTCGGGTTGCTGGCCGTTTTCATCGGCTGCATGGCCGAAGGCGAAAGCGTGGCGATCCTCGGCGGCTTTTTCGCCCACCAGCAGATATTCGCACCGTGGCAGGTTTTTGCAGTCGCATCCGTCGGCGCCTTTTTGGGTGACACGCTGTTCTTTGTCCTTGGTCGCCGATTCTCCGGCCATAAATGGGTGCGCCTGCTCAGGCGCCGGCCCGGCTTCAGCCATGCCTATAACATGGTGCAGGCCCACCCCAATCTGTTCGTGCTGGCCAACCGCTACATCTACGGGATGCGGCTGGCAGGCGGTATCGCCGCCGGCCTTTCACGCATCCCGATCATGCTCTTTGTTGTGCTCAACGCGCTGTCAGCGCTGGTCTGGGCCGCGATCTTCGTCAGCCTGGGTTATGTTTTCGGCCTCGGCGCCGAGCACATCATCGGCGACACGCTGAAGGGTCATCACCGCTTGCTGATAGGGCTGGGTATCGGTGTGGCTGTCGCGATCGTGGCATGGCTGCTCGCCCACCACATCGCCAAGAAAGAGCCGCGCGAATAGACGTCAGCCGACGCCGAGCGCGCGGTCCCCACGGTCGAGAATAAGCGGAATGATCAGGTCCTCTTCGTCGTCGAGGTGCCGGGTCAGCATGGCGACCAGCCGCGCATTTTCATCGGCATAAGCGTCGGCGGCAAAACGCTGCTTGTCTTCACTCTCCTGCAGCGCACGGAGAAACGCATTGGCGGTTTCCGCGTTGCGCTCCAGCGCCTCGTGGATGAGATGATGGTCGGCGTCGAGGATCTCGAAACCGCGCTTCAGCCGCGTCTCGGCATTGGCGAAGGCCGGGAAATAATGCTGGTCCTCGACATTGTGATGGCCATCGAGATTGCCGAGGAAGAAGTTGAGCCGCGGCGCGAACCAGTTGGCGAATTCAGGCGCGTCGAGCCGACCCTCGCGATAGTCGCCAATGCCTCCGGTCAGCGTCCCGCCCAGTTCGCGGAACATGTCGTGGCGCTGCAGCCACATCGATGCCATGCCATGGACGTTGTCGTGGGCGCGCCAGTCTTCGCGCGGATATTTCTCGACCAGCCAGCGCAGGTCTTCGGGCAAGCCAAGTCGGGCTTCGAGATGATGAGTGTTGGCCAGATCAGCCATATGTCGGTCTCCTTTGGTGACCGACATATGGGAACGCGCACCTCAGATCGGAAGACCGAGCGCGCGCTCGACGATGGCGAAGCCCCAGAAGCCGAGAACGATGACGATCGAGATCAGCACGGCGAGCGAGCCGCAATCCTTGGCGAGCTGGATGTCGATGTTGAATTCGCGGCTGACAGCGTCGCAGGCTGCCTCAATCCCGGTGTTGAGCACTTCGACAGTGATCAGAAACAAGATCGAGCCGATCAGCAGCGCGTAACCGCTCCAGGTGCCGGCGACGAACCAGCCGACAGGCAATGCTGCGATGAGCAGCATGATCTCCTGCTGGAATGCCGCTTCGGTGCGGATGAGCCGCGAAAACGCGCGCACCGAATTCTGGAAAGCCTTGGCCAGCCGCTCCATGGAATGCCCTTTCAACATCTTCGAAAGGGCATCATGTAGCGGCTCGGCGGTCAGTCGAACAGATAGGAATCGTTGGCAAAGAAGCCGTGATCGACCGAATCGTGCACGCGGCGCCCCTTGGCACCCTCGCCTGCCGCCCCATAGGCAAAGAAGATCGGCATCAGATGTTCGTCGGTTGGATGGTTGTCGGTCGGGAACGGCGCCTTGGCGCGCCAATCCAAAAGCGCTGCGGTATCGCCTGATACAAGCTTGCCGGCGAACCAGTCGGTGAAGGCCTGAACCTTGCCGGCGAGCGCCGGATCGGGCTCCGCCCCACGTCGCAACCGGCTGAAATAGGCCCGCAGATTGTGCGTGATATGGCCCGATCCGATCAGCAGCACGCCCTCGTCGCGCAACGGCGCCAATGCCTTGCCGATGGCATAGTGCCATGCGGCGTCGCGATTGGGGTCGATCGACACCTGCACGATCGGAATGTCGGCATCCGGAAACGCCAGCTTCATCGGCGTCCAGGTGCCGTGGTCGTAGCCACGCTTTTCATAGGTGTGCGGATTGAGCCCGGCAGCCTCGATCATGCCGAAGACCTTCGCCGCAAGCGCGGGTTCGCCCGACGCAGGATAGACCATCTTGTAGAGTTCCGGAGCAAAACCACCGAAATCATAGATCATGCCCGGCTTGGGGTCGGTCACCACGGCAACGCCATCGGTCTCGAAATGCGCAGATACGATGACGATCGCCTTGGGCTTCGGCATCAGCTGCGAGACGGTTTCGAGATAGTGGCGTGCCGGCGTTTCGGCCAAAACGATATCGGGGCCGCCATGCGAAATGAATAGTGTGGGCAACGAGCTCATGTTCTTTCTCCTTGCCTGCAATATATGCGTCATCGATTGTTTAGAGCAGACCGCTGCCAAGCGACGAAGCGTTCACCAATTGAGAACAGGATCGAGACCTTCGTTCAATCTTCCGCCAAGGCGACGTCGAGCCGCGCACAGGCGCGATCCCTGATGCGAGTTGTCCACAGCCTTCTCCCCCACGAGCCGGACCTGGATTGATCCTGGTCGAGAAACCATGCGCGAGGATTTGCGATATTGGGCATACTGGCCCACGCCGCACCACAGCTGGCAGAGTGAAAATACACCCTGTGGTAGAAAAATAGCCGTGACAGGGCCGCAAATTAAGGAAGCCTTAGCAAGCCTAAATTAGATATCAACGCAAGCGAGGAGCGCAGAGGGGACCTGCGCCATTGCAAGCTTTCTCTTTCACGCCGCTCGCGCCCCCGACCGGTTGCCCGCCAGCTTCACGCCGGCGCGCCGCCGGCCGCTTGGCCAACTGAAACGGGACATAAATGCATTCTGCAGCCGCCCCGACAGACCGAGGCAACGATATTGCGAGCACTGTCGTGGCAACCATGGGCCAGATGGGCGTCATCGGCCTGCCGCGCAACTACGAGATCTTCTACGAGGCGCTGACCGGGGCCAATCCGGCGCTCTCCCTGGAGGTCATCGCGCTCGGCAATCGCCCAACCCAGGAACAGCTCGACCTGCTTGGCCAAAAGTTCTTCGCCCAGAATCACGGCCAGGGCATTGTCGAGCAGGCACGTGAAGTGCTTGCCCGCGAACTGGAAGGCGTCGCCAGCCTGCTGCGCAACGAGCGCACCCATCTGGAACGCTACGGCAAGGTGCTTGACGAGACATCGAGCGGGCTGAACAGCCGCACCGCCATGTCGCAGGAACTGCTGCAGAAGATCGTCGGCGTGATGTCAGTGGCGACCGCGTCCACCATCGACCACGGCAAACACGTGGCAAGCACGCTCGGCGACAAGTCGAGCGAACTCGAAAGCGTCAAGTCGAAGCTCGAAGAGTACAAGAAGCTCGCCGACACCGACCCCCTCACCCATATCTGGAATCGCCGTGCCTTCGACAAGCGGATCGCCAGAATCTACAACGACAACAAGGGCATCCTGTTCAGCGCGCTGATCCTGGCGGATATCGACCGCTTCAAGGACATCAACGACCGGCACGGCCATCCGGTTGGCGACAAGATCTTGCGGATCATCGCCAGCATCTTCCAGTCCAGCGTTCATCGCGACATGTTCGTTGCCCGCACTGGCGGCGAGGAGTTCGCGCTTATCGTTGAGGGCACCACCGAGGAAGCCACCTTCGAGATCGCCGACAGGGTTCGCCTGCTGGTTGCGCAGACGCAACTCAAGGAAATCCAGCCGGGCGTGAACTGTGGTCAGGTGACGGTCTCGATGGGCGTGTGCATGGCATCCGACGCAGAGAGCGCCGAAGACCTCTATGCCAAGGCTGACCGCGCGCTGTACCGTTCCAAGCTGATCGGCCGCAACCGCGTCACCCGCTACTCGACGATCGCCGAACGCCAGGGCAAGAACTGGATGCTCTACAAGAAGGATTGACGCGAGGCTCGCCCTCGCAACGCCCGCCTCTTTCCATGGGAATATTTCTGGACTATATTTGCCAGAGAAATGGAGAGTTCGATGCGAAGTCATCCAGGTCGAGAGACAGTCACGGCACCCAGCGCGGTCATCACCAAGGCGACGTTGCGCGCCGCCGATCTGCTCGGCATCACCGCCAAGGTGCTGTCCTCGATCATCGGTGTGTCCGAAGCCACAGTCTCGCGCATGCGCAAGCAGGAGTTCGCGCTGGACGCCGGCAGCAAACCGTTTGAGCTCGCCGTGCTGTTCGTGCGCCTGTTCCGCTCACTCGACGCCATCGTCGGCGGCGACGACCCGATAGCCCGGGCATGGCTGCGCAACGAAAACACGGCACTTGGTGCCGTACCGCTCGAAAAAATCGTGACCATAGCCGGGCTTGTCGATGTCATCGCCTATCTGGACGCCCGCCGCGCTCTCATCTGAGGTACGCACTCTCGACGGCCGCTGCTGGCGGCTGGTCGAAGCACAGCACCGCGTCTCGACCTTGAAGCTTGTCGACGATCTCGATGAGCAGGCAGCGCTCGAGGAGCTGATCGAAACGACCAAGCCGGTCGTTCCGCTCGAATGCCGGCACCTGCACTATCTCCTGGCAACGCCGTTCCGCTATGGCTCGAACTATCCCAGCGGATCGCGTTTCCGCCGCTCAGGCAAGACACTCGGCGTCTATTATGCGGCGGAAAAGGTGGAAACCGCGGTCTCGGAAATGGCCTTCTACCGACTGCTGTTTTTTTCGGAGTCGCCCGATACACCCTGGCCGAGCGATGCCGCCGAGTACACGGCGTTTTCGGCAGCTTTCAAAACGGCACGCGCCACTGACCTGACCGCACCGCCGCTTGCCCAGCACTCGGAAGGCTGGACGCATCCGACCGACTATGCCGCCTGCCAGCAACTGGCCGATACGGCCCGCGAGGCCGGCATCGAGGCAATCCGCTACCGCTCGGTGCGCGCGCCGGCTGGCGGCGCCAATGTCGCTTTGCTGACCTGCCGGGTCTTCACCAAACCCATACCTGTGGAGCGCCAGACCTGGCGCATTCGGCTCGGCCCGTCAGGCGTCCAGGCCATCTGCGAATTCCCCGAAATCCGCATCGGCTTTGACCGAACATCCTTCGCGGCCGATCCACGCCTTCAGCACATGCGCTGGCAGCGGAAATGAAAAAGGCGCCGGTCGAGACCGGCGCCTTTTCGATTCTTTGAACCGCGCTTGCGGATCAGGCGTTGGCGGCCTTCTTCACCGGCGTCGGCGCGCTCTTGCGGAGCAGTTCCGAAACCAGGAAAGCGAGCTCGATCGCCTGGTCGGCGTTGAGACGCGGGTCGCAATGGGTGTGGTAGCGATCCTGCAGCTCTTCCGCCAAAATGGCGCGGGCGCCGCCTGTGCATTCCGTGACATTGTTGCCGGTCATCTCGACATGGATGCCGCCCGGGTGCGTGCCCTCGGAGCGGTGGATGTCGAAGAAGCTCTGCACTTCGCTCAGGATGCGGTCGAAGGGCCGCGTCTTGTAGCCGGCAGCGGTGATCGTGTTGCCGTGCATCGGGTCGCACGACCACACAACCTTGCGGCCTTCCTTCTCGACGGCGCGGATCAGCTTCGGCAGGTGATCGCCAACCTTGTCGTGGCCGAAGCGCGCGATCAGGGTCAGACGGCCGGCCTCGTTTTCCGGGTTGAGCAGGTCGATCAGCTTCAGCAGGCTGTCAGGCGTCAGCGAGGGACCGCACTTGAGCCCGAGCGGGTTCTTGACGCCACGGCAGTACTCGACATGGGCATGATCGGGCTGGCGCGTACGGTCGCCGATCCAGATCATGTGGCCCGAGGTCGCGTACCAGTCGCCCGAGGTCGAGTCGACGCGGGTCAGCGCCTGCTCGTAACCAAGCAGCAGCGCCTCATGGCTGGTGTAGAAATCGGTCTCGCGTAGCGCGTAGTTGGTCTCGGACGTGATGCCCACCGCACGCATGAAATCCATGGTCTCGGTGATGCGGTTGGCCAGAGCCTCGTAACGCTCGCCCTGCGGGCTGTTCGATACGAAGCCGAGCATCCACTGATGCACGTTCTCAAGGCTGGCGTAGCCACCCTGGGCGAAGGCGCGCAAAAGGTTCAGCGTTGCCGCCGACTGCCGGTAAGCCATCTCCTGGCGCGCCGGATCGGGGATGCGCGACTTCTCGTCGAAGGCCGGGCCGTTGATGATGTCGCCGCGGTAGCTTGGCAGCGTCACGTCGCCCTTGGTCTCATTGTCGGACGAACGCGGCTTGGCGAACTGGCCGGCGATACGGCCGACCTTCACCACCGGCTGCGCGCCGGCGAAAGTCAGCACGACCGACATCTGCAGAAAGACGCGGAAGAAATCGCGGATGTTGTCGGCGCCATGCTCGGCAAAGCTTTCGGCGCAATCGCCACCTTGGAGCAGGAATGCTTCGCCATTGGCAACGGCAGCAAGCTGCTTCTTCAGCTTGCGGGCCTCACCTGCAAAAACCAAGGGGGGAAAGGTTGCGAGACGGGCTTCCGTTTCTGCGAGCGCCGCAAAGTCCGGATAAGCCGGGACCTGCTGGATCGGCATGCTTCTCCAGGAATTCGGTGACCATTTCGTCATGTTCGCACCTAAAAAGTTCGCTAACGGGCACCTCACCCGCGCCATAGCCCGCCATTGCGGGAACGCGGCTCCTTACACGATGAGGAGCCCCTAATCTACCCCGGAACATGCCCGAGATCGAACGTTTCCCTGCGGAAGGTTACAAGTGGCCGCAACGTCAACCGTCGACGCGCGCACCGTCCTTCACCAGATAGGTCGGCTTGTACATCGTTACCAGTTCTTCGGCGGCCGTAGGGTGCACCGCCATGGTGCGATCGAAATCGTCCTTGGTCAGTCCAGCCTTGAGCGTAATGCCCAGCAGCTGCGCCATTTCGCCGGCGTCCGGACCCAGCACATGGGCGCCAAGCACCAGCCGCGTGTCACCGTCGACAACCAGCTTCATCAGCATCTTTTCCTGGCGTCCCGAAAGCGTATGGCGCATCGGGCGGAAGCTGGTGCGGTAGATTTCGAGATGCTTGAAGCGCTTGGCCGCGTCGTCTTCCGACAGGCCGACGGTGCCGATCTCGGGCTGCGAAAACACCGCGGTCGCCACGCAATCGTGATCAGGCTCGGTCGGGTTGTTCTTAAACGCCGTCTCGATGAAGCACATCGCTTCGTGGATCGCGACCGGGGTCAACTGGACGCGGTTGGTGACGTCGCCGACGGCCCAGATATTCTCGACATTGGTCCGCGACAGACGGTCGACGACGATCGCGCCCGCCCTGTCCATCGCCACGCCGGCAGCTTCGAGCCCGAGGTTTTCGGTATTGGGCGTGCGGCCGATGGCCAAAAGCACCTGGTCGACGGTCAGCGACTGGCCTGAGCTGAGCTTGACGTCGAGCCGGCCGTCGCCGCGCTTGACCACCTCCTGCGAAACGGAATGCAGCAGGATCTTGATGCCCTTCTGCTCCATCGTTTCATGCAAGGTGCGCCGGAGATCCATGTCGAAGCGGCTGAGGATTTCCTTGCCGCGATAGACCAGGGTCGTTTCAACGCCGAGCCCGTGGAAGATGTTGGCGAACTCGACGGCGATGTAGCCACCGCCCTCGATCATGATCGCCTTGGGCAATACCGGAAGGTCGAAGACCTCATTGGAATAGATGCAGTGCTCATGCCCCGGCAGTGCCGGGTGCGCGGCGGGCCGTCCACCGGTGGCGATCAGGATCTGATCGGCGGTCACGGTGCGGTTTTCCGCCTCAAGCCGGATGGTGTGGCTGTCGACCAGCACAGCCCGCGACTGGATCGTTTCGCCGCCCGAGCCTTCGACATTGCGCTTGTAGATCGCCTCGAGCCGCGAAATCTCGCGCTCCTTGTTGGCGACCAGCGTGCCCCAGTCGAACTTGGCTTCGCCAACGGTCCAGCCATAGCCGGCAGCGTCTTCGAAATGCTCGGGGAACTGCGAGGCATAGACATAGAGCTTCTTGGGCACACAGCCGCGAATGACACAGGTGCCGCCGAAACGGAACTCTTCCGCCAGTGCAACGCGCTTGCCGAGTGCCGCCGCAACGCGCGCTGCGCGCACCCCGCCCGAGCCGCCGCCGATGACGAAGAGATCGTAGTCGTACTGGGGCATGATGTCCTTCCTGCGGTCAGAGCCAGCGCGCGCATTTGATGCTCGCGCAAAAGTCGCTCCAAGTCTTTGAAATTGCGCATCGCATTTGATGCGCCGACGGTCCGGTCACAGGTAGTGGCAGCAGCGCCAAAAGAAAAGCCCGGCAATTGCCGGGCTCCTGGATCGTGACCGTTGGTCGCGGCGGATCAGTTCTTGGGAGCAACCGGTGCGGTGCCGGCAGCAGGGGCCGCGCCGTCGGTTGCAGCAGGCGCTGCGCTGCCCATAACGGCCTTCAGCTGCTCGCCAACCTGCTCGGAGAGGTCACGGGCGATGCCGTTCTGCCAGATCTCGGCAGCCTTGACCAATTCACGCGAGGCGATAGGGCCATTTTCGATCAGCTTCTTGCCGGCTTCCGAATTGTAGAAGGCGGCGATATCGGTGAGGTTTTGTTCGGAAAAAGCCTTGGCATAGGCAAGTGCCGACTCACGCTCGAGGTCGGCACGGCGCGACGCCATCGCCAGCGTCTTTTCGTCGACGGTATTGGTGATCACTTCCTGCATATCGGGGTTCTGCTGGATCAGCTGCTGCTTGAGGGCAGCGGCGGCCTGCGGCAGGATCGCATCAAAGCTGTCGGTTGCGTGGATCGCAGCAATCGCCGCATGCGCTGCCTTGAGGTGGGATTCGCCGATCTCCTGGGCCTGGGCCGAGAATGCGACGGCCGCGAATGCCGAAGCCGCCACCATGACGGAGAAGCGGCGAAGCCGGTTTGTCAAAATCATGATGAATAGAACTCCTGTTTAGCGGGTCGGATGGACGGTTCTGACACCATCCGAGCCGGCGATGACGGCAACGGTAGCCAGACCCAGAAAGAGACCGTGCTCCACCACGCCGGGAATGGCATGGAGGGCATCGGAAAGCGCTCTTGTATCGGGAATGCGGCCAAAAGATGCATCGATAATGAAATGTCCACCGTCGGTTACGAAGGTTTCGCCACCTGCCTTGCGCAGCACGAGCGGCCCCGAAAGCCCGAGCTTGGCGGCAGCCTTGGCGATGGCGATTTCGGTGGCCCTGAGACCAAACGGATTGACCTCGATCGGCAGTGGGAAACGCCCAAGCGTGTCGACCAGCTTGGTCTCGTCGGCAATGACCACCATGCGCGCGGAAGCGGCAGCCACGATCTTTTCGCGCAGCAGCGCGCCGCCGCCACCTTTGACCAGCGTCAGGGCCGGATCGATCTCGTCGGCACCATCAATAGTGAGGTCGAGTTCGGGCGTCTCCTCGAGCGTCGACAGCGGCACCGAAAGTTCGCGGCACAGCGCTGCGGTGCGCTCGGACGTCGGCACGCCGATGACCTGCATGCCGGCGGCGACCTTCACCGCGAGCAGCCTGACGAACTCCTCGGCCGTCGAACCAGTCCCGATGCCGAGGCGCATTCCGCTCTCGACATAGCCCAAGGCGGCGCGTGCCGCCTCGATCTTCAAAGCCTTGGCATCCATGACTGTTCGTAAAATCCTCGAATATCAGGCTTGGCTCCTAGCATTTTTGCCCGTTGGGTCAAAGGCTTTATGACCCCTGCCTTGCGCCATGACCGGCCCGGGGCTATCGCCTGTGCAACGCGCAAACTTTTGAAAGTGAGCAATGTCCAAACCGATCATCGTTTTCGATCTCGACGGAACGCTTGTCGATACCGCTCCCGACCTGCTCGACAGCCTGAACCACACGCTTGTCGCCGGTGGCCTGGCGGAAGTCGACGACACCGCTTTCCGTCGTTTTGTTGGTCAAGGTGGCCGGGTGATGATCGAGCGCGCCTATACAGCCCAGCAAAAGCAACTGGCAGCCGCCGAGCACGATCGCCTGCACGACATTTTCCTCGATCATTACACGGTCAACATTCCGGGCCGCTCGCTACCCTACCCTGGCGTGGTTGCGGCGATGGACCGTTTTGCCGAGGCCGGCTACCTGCTCGCTGTCTGCACCAACAAATATGAAAACCTCGCCAGGGGCTTGATTGGGGCACTTGGGCTGTCCGACCGCTTTGCTGCCATCACCGGTCCTGAAACCTTCGGCATCCGCAAGCCTGACCCCAGGCATCTGACGGAAACCATCGCCAAGGCTGGCGGCGACGTGTCGCGTGCCGTGATGGTCGGCGATTCGGTTACCGACATCGATACGGCCAAGGCAGCCGGGATTCCTGTCGTGGCCGTCGATTTCGGCTACACCGAGCGCCATGTGCGTGAATTCGAGCCTTCGGTGATCATCTCGCACTATGACGAACTGACGCTTGGCATGGCACAAAAGCTGATTGACGCAGCAAGTCGCTAAAGTCGCCTTGACACGACTCCCAGCCCTCCCCTATATCGCCCGAACGTTCGGCCCTTGAGGCCTCGGACGGGCGATTAGCTCAGCGGGAGAGCACACCCTTCACACGGGTGGGGTCGCAGGTTCAATCCCTGCATCGCCCACCATTTTTTCAAGCACTTAGCCAATTCTGAAATTTCCCTTGCACAGTTTCCGCACAGTTTCAGCCGTCAAAATGTTCGTCGTTCGATGTAGCGTGCAATTTCGGTTGGCGTGATTGCGCGACTTCAGTCGCTATCTGACAACGAAGCGTTGATGGCCGTTGAACGCATCGGCGGCCAGGTTCGGGTAAAAACCTCCCGCTTGTGCGGTAACGGGCACCTCCAACGGCAACAACCTCACCACCATTTGAGTGGCCAGATAGTTCGGCCTAACCCGAATGGAGCAGATGCATCGCGTGTGCGCCTGATGTCATGATTGTGATAGCTGGGAGCCGTTTTCCCGCTGTGGCCGACGCACTGATGCTCCCCGCCCGGCGTTCGCAGTGCGCCGGCCACTCCTAAACCTTCGAAAATGCAAAACCCCGCCGACCGAAGCCAGCGGGGCTGTTGCCTGAGGCGGGAACTCAAACTTGCCCGCCGCCGCCCGATGGGGATGCATTGTGTTGAAAATAGGCCCAGCAGGCGGCAAGTGCTGGATTGGCGTGGATTTTACGCGATCAGGCGACCTTTGTGCGGTCCCCTCACCCCTTGGAGAACCACGCCTCAATCCATTGAGCTAATTGCAAATGAGGCCCCTAAAGCGCAACATTTGCATCTGGGCGGATGGAGCGGCCGACGCGACGCCGTACATCTTCTAAATGAGTGTGGCGTCGGCCATCCGCCAGCTTCTTCCTCAAAATGCAACCGACCACCCCTCATCCGCAAGGCAGAGCCAAGCGCCTGCCCTTGACCTGCTTCGTCATCGCCCCACTTTCTTTGGCAGCTGCCGAAAGTCGGCAGCTTTCGCTTGCTCAAAACACGCCCAAGAAAATGGAGGAAGTGATGAGAGCCAAGGCTTTCAACCGCCCGCTATTCGTCAAGCACGAACACGTCGTTCGCGAACTCGCCTGCATCACCGACGCGATTGCCTTTCTGGCAGACTGGCCCGAAAAACGCCGGGGACCGATCTACAGCGTCGCTGCACGCGCTTGCCAGGCAGCGCGCAGCGGTCAGTTGCCGATCGAAGGCGCGCGCAGTGCCGTGCAGAGTTTCGCAAGGTCGGCAAACATCCTCGAGCAAGGCCCCGTGTCGGTCGCGCCGTGGATGGTCACGACCAAAAGCGGACGCGGTGGCCTGCCGGTCTGAGGGATGACGCGTTAGACAAAAAAATCAGATGCTCGGCACCCGTGCAGCGTCGGTGCGTGTCATGGCCTCCTTCAGCCGTGCATCGCGGTCATAGACATCGCCGAAATATTCGACCTTGCCGTTGAGATCAGGCCAGGCGGTGAAATAGGCGACATAGACGGGGATCTTGCGCGTCACCCTCTCAGAGGAGTGGCCCTGCTTGAGCTTGGCCGCGATGTGGTTGACATCGGTGCCAAGCACGGCCGCTGCCATGCCGCGCGGATCGGACAGGCGGATGCAGCCATGGCTGAAGGCACGGTTGTCGCGGTCGAACAGCGCCTTCTGCGGCGTGTCGTGCATGTAGATCGCATGTTTGTTTGGGAACAGGATCTTGAGTTCCCCCAGCGCATTGGCCTCGCTCGGGGCCTGGCGCACGCTGTAGGGCACCTTGGCGCCATACTGGCCCCAGTCGATCGCTGACGAGGGAATGCGCCTGCCGCTGGAATCGGTGACCTCGTAGCCGGCACGGTCGAGATAGCTCGGATCGTTGCGCAGGCGCGGCAGCATCTCGTTGACGATGATCGACTGCGGCACGCCCCAGTAGGGATTGTAGTCGACCTGCTCGACATCATCCTGGAAGAAGCTTGTCTGGTTGGTGGTCTTGCCAATCACCGTCTTCATCTTGAGCTTCTCGACGCCGCCGTCGATGTAGCTCGCCGTGTAGGCTGGCTGGTTGATGAAAACGCGCGGGCTACCGAGATCGGACGGCAGCCAGCGCAGCTGTTCGAGCGCGACAAGCACCTTGTCCAGGCGGTCGGCCTTGGACGTGCCGGCAAGGATCGACACCGTGCGCGGACCAACGACGCCGTCGGCCTTGAGCCCTGCCCGCTTCTGCACCGCCTCGATGACCGGCACCAACTCGGGAGAATAGACCTCGCTGCTGGCGAGCCGGGCAAGGGTCTCGCCATATTCGCCGCCCATCTCGTCGTCGAGATCGCGGGCGATCAGATGCAGAAGCTTGGGCAGTTCAGGGTTGGTCTCGCCCGGCTTGAGCAGCAGCTTGGGGTCAACGACAATGTCGTTTTCCTCGCTCGCCCTCAATGCTTCGAGCTCGACGCGCAGCGCCTTGTATTCCGGGTTCTGCGGGTGCTTCGATTCGAGGAAGGCGCGAACATCCGGCGTCTGGCTGAGCGCCTTGAGCGTGGCCACCATGTCAAGCGGCTTGGGCGCGAAATCGTAGTAGCCAGAGATGCGGTTCGGATCGATCCTGCCGCCTTGCGCATCATGCACATAGCGAAGTACGCGCGCTGACATCGCCATTTCGAAGCGGATCAGTGTCTTCAAGCGGTCTGCCGCATCGTCGGTCGCGTAAGCGGCGGGCGGCACCGAAACGGCATAGTCAGCCGGCATCAGCCCATGGCTGGCGGCGTCGCTCAAGGTGCGGATCGCCTCTTCGGCGCGGGCGTTGGCAGCGTGGCCGCTCACCCAGATGAAATCGGGATTGGCCGAATAATAGTCGAGCAGCGCCTTGGCGATGTCTTTTTCGGCAACGAGGTCGAACGCGTTGAGGCCGGCGAGCGCTTCGCGGAAAGCGGTACCGGCAAGCGACGGGTCCAGCGATACCGACTGTGTGCCAGCGACCAGCTTGGAAAAATCGACAGTCACCATCGGGTCGGTCTTATAGGTGTAGTAGGACGGCGCGCTGATCTTGGCTGCCGGGGCTGGCGCCCGCTTCTTCTGCGGCGAGGGAGCTGGAGGAAATTCGCGCTGCGGCTGACGCGGCTCGCGGCTGTTGTTGCCGCCGAAAAGCATTTGGAACAAACCCTGCGCGCCCGCCTGCGGGGCGCCCATGGCGAGCGTCGCGGCCAGGGCGGCCAGCGGAAACGAAATCGGCTTTTTCAGGAAAGAAAACGTCATAAAACACCCAACCTCGCCGGAAATTGCATCGGAATCTCCACGCGCCAGTGGAAGAATTCCAGTCGCCGCATGGCTGATGTAAGGCGCGACTGTCTCGATTCATACCGATAACGTTAAGCTTCCATAAATTTCCCGATAGCTGTTGCCGAACAGTTTCACATCATCGTGAGGCAGCCAGACCGAGGGCACAAGCCACAGTTAGGATGGCAGGTCCTGCCGCTTCATGCGATCATTTGGGCAACAAGAACGACGCTCAACAGGATCGACGCGAGGGAACGATGAAAAAGGGTTATCGGGAGTTGCTCGACGAGGCCAATGCGGTGGTCGAGGTGGTGTCGCCGGAGGAAGCGGCAACGCTGCTCGACGATGCCGGCACCATCTTCGTCGACCTGCGCGATCCGCGTGAAGTCGAGCGCGAGGGCAAGATTCCGGGCGCCCAGCATTGCCCGCGCGGCATGCTCGAATTCTGGATCGACCCGGAAAGCCCCTACCACAAGCTGTTCTTTTCGAGTGGCAAGAGCTTCGTGTTTTTTTGCGCCGGCGGCTGGCGCTCAGCGCTTGCAGCAAAGACGGCGCAGGAGATGGGGCTGGAGCCGGTCAGGCACATTCTCGGCGGCTTCACCGCCTGGCGCGCCGCCGGCCTGCCGACCGAACCGGGCGGCAAGAAGAGCTAAGCTAAGCCGCCACGGCGAAGCCTTGCCGAGCGCTTGACCTCGCCCCAGGGGCTGACCCTAGACATGGCTCATGACCGATTCCTATCTTCTTGCCGGACGTTTCGGCGCCGCCACACGCCTGTCGCCAAAGGCGTTGCGGCTCTATGCCGAACAAGGCCTGCTGGTGCCGGCCTATGTCGATCCGCAGACGGGCTATCGCTACTACGCCCCCGAACAGGCGCCACGTGCGCGGCTGATCGCCAGGCTACGGCGGCTCGGCCTGCCGGTGGCGCGGGTCGCACATCTCGTCGAGCTCACGCCCCAGGCGCGCGTGGTCGAGCTGCAAACATGGCTCACCGCGCAAAACGATTTTTTGGCCGAGCAAGCTGAGGGTGTGCGGGCGCTTGCCCGGCAAGCCGATGGCGGTGAACCGGCATTGGTCGCGGCGATCGGTCTGCGCGAGATAGCGGCAAGCAAGGTCGTGTCCCGCCAACGCCAGGTCTGCGTCGAGGCCTTGGACGATTTCATAGCCCGCGCCGAGACCGATATCCGCGCGCATCTGCATGCCCAGTCATTGCCGAACGACGGGGCGATGAGCGTGCATTTTCACGACCTCATCAGCCGCGACAACGAAGGCCTTGTCGAGGTCGCCATCGCCTATCAAGGCAGCCTCGAGCCAGCGGACGACCTGCGCATCAGGCTGCATCAGGCGCAGCGCGAGGTCTATATGCCGGTGCCCAAGGCCTATGAGGATTTTCCGCTCATCCTGCGCGTCTACGACGCCTTGGAAGCGTGGCTCGACGCACGAAGCGATCTGAACTGCATCGACAGCCCCTACGAGACCTATCCCGGAACAGCCGGCGCACGTTTCGATGTCGCCTATCCGATCACCCAGTAAGAGAGACCCCACCATGACGCATTTTTCCTACGCGGGCTCCGGCCCGTATTGCTACGCCAATTCTTTCGCGATGATGTTCGGGGCCGAGGCCCCCTCCATAGCCGTCATCGAGGTCGCCACCGGCAGCCCGTTCGGCATGCAGATGATCGGCGGAACGTTGCCGTTCTTCGATCCTTATGGCTGGGATCCCGAAAAAGGTTTTGAAGACGCGCTTTCGGCGCTTGGCTGGACATCGACAGTCGCCCAGGGCGGCGAGGCTGACGAGGCCCTGGCCCGCCTCAAGGCGGCACTTGCTGGTGGACCGGTGTGGATCGGCCCGGTCGAGATGGGGCATCTCCGTCACCAGCCCAACATGCGAGGTCCGATTGAGGCCGACCACTATGTCGCCGTGATCGAGATCGATGACGAGCGCGTACTGATGCACGATCCGCAGGGCTATCCCTACGCCAGCCTGCCGGTCGCCGACTTCATGGCAGCCTGGAGCGCCAAGACGCTGATCTATGGCACGCCCTACACCATGCGGACGGATTTCAAACAGGTTGCGAAAATCGCGGAAATCGACACCATCAAGGCGTCGATCCCAGCGGCGATCCGCTGGCTGTCGATGGAGGGCGATCTCGGCATGCCCGCGGGGAGCCTCGGCAATGGCCAAGCTGCCGAAGCGCTTGCGGCACGCATCGACGCCGGATGCGATGACGCGTTGCGCGGCCATATGATCCATTTCGCGGTCAGGGTCGGTGCCCGCCGCGCCGCCGACGCCGCGACGTGCCTTGGGCGCGCCGGCTATGCCGAGGCGGCGCAGATTGCGGATAGGCAGGCGCGCCTCATCGGCGCAATGCAACATCCGCTGGTCGTCGGCAACGACGCGGCGGCTGCGGCAGCACTTCGTGATCTGGCGCCGACCTACGACATGTTGCGTACGGCATTGCAAAAACAAAACTGAATGCGGGCGTGAGCCTTCGCTATTGAACGTTGGTGAGTTCGGGCGCGTGGGCGAGAAAACCGACCGCCTCGTCCACCACCTTCGCGGCAGACAAGATACGCCTGTGACCGAGTCCGTCGGCCCAGAGAAGCCTGACATGGCCGCCCGCGCCAGCGATGGCGCGCGCGTCCGTGGCCGGCACCTCCCTGTCGTCGGGTGCGTGGATGACGAGCGTCGGAACTGCCATGCGCATCAGCAGCCTATGGCTGACAAAATGGCTGAGTGGCGTGCCGGTGACGCGCTCGACCTGGCTCGCGATGGCATGTTGCGATTTCGGTCCAAGCTTGATGTAGCGGCCGAAATCCTCAAACAGCTTGGGCATCGAATCGGGCGCTGAAATCAGCACAAGCCGTGCTGTTGCCAGCGGTGCGAAGCCCTTGACCGTGCCGGCAGCGGCGTTCACCGCAACCGCCCCACCGAAGGAATGGCCGACGATCGCCTCAAACGGGCCGAACCACTGGGCAGCGACGTCAGCGGCTTCGACCGCCTTGGCCATGTCGAGCGCGCGGCCGAGTGAGCCGCCATGGCCCGGCAGGTCGAGCGAAATCACCCGATGGCCGGCATCCCGGTAGCCTTCGATCAGGGCCCGCATATATTCGGTGCGCGAGCGCCAGCCGTGGATAACGAGCACCGTGCCTCGATCACGGCTGCCCTGAGCAGCACGAAACTCATGCATCGCCACGCAGCCGCGTTGTGTCTTGATTCGGTGATGGCGGGCCTCCGCCATGAAATCGGAGGCCTTGGCGATGGCACGCTTTTCGCCGTCGGACAGAGATCGTTCGCTTGGCGTGCGCCGGAAAAGCTCAAATGCCACACGGCCCGCGAGACGTGGCGAAACCAGCTCGGCCATAGCGAACAGCCGCTGGATGACCTTCAGCCCGATTGATGCCATAGTGATCGCCCATCCATAAGTTCAATCATGAACATAATAGTTCAATCATGAACAATAAGCAAGATTTGCCGTGGGACAACCCGCGGTTCCGCAACTGGGTCGCGGTGGCGAAAGCGTGCCACTCGATGGAGCGTGCCTTGGCGAGCGCGCTGCAGCCGCATGACCTCAAGCCGGCACAGCTCGATGTGCTGATGAACCTGTACCGCCATCCCGGCATGTCGCAGCACGATCTCGCCCGCAAGCTTTTGGTCGGGCGTTCCAACATCACCATGCTGTTGCCGCAACTGGAAAAGCGCGCGCTGGTCAGCCGCGAGGCCGACGCCAAGGACCGCCGCATTATGCGGCTGACGCTGACCGGAGACGGCGAATCTCTGTTGATGCGGGCGCTGAAGACCTACGGCGCGCTGATCGAAAAGGCGATGAGTGCCTCGACGCCTGAGCAATGCGACCTGATCGGGGCGCACATGCTGCGCGTCGCCGACGCCTTGAAGGAATAGCTGCTCAGGCCGGTGCCCTGGCAGCCCGCCTGCCCCGTGGCGCTTCGGCCTTGCCCAGCGATCTGACATAGCCGAGCGCAGCCGCGCCGAGGCCTGTCGCCAGGATCCACCATGCCGGCCGGATGGTGTAGGAAAACTGCAGATTGGCCCAGAGCACCCGGCTGGGCGGCACACCGGTCGCAAGCCCATACCAGGCCACCTCGACCACGACAGTCGAAAGAGACGCTGCAACTGCGATGCCGATGAGCACAAGCGGCGACGTCAGGCTGAAACCGCGCCACTGCGCCAGCCGGTAAAACATCAGCAGCATGAAGAAGCCTGCCATCAAGGTCGGCTGATAGACGTCAGCTTTGGACTGCATGAAGAAATGCAGCGCCGCCAGGATGCCGATGCCATAGACGATCTTGTGCAGCCGGTTCCAGTTGCGCCCGAGCTTCTTGATCGCCGCATCGGTCGACGTCGCACCCAGAATGGCCAATCCGACCAGCGCGACAAAGCCAATGGTGAGATAGATGCGCAGCGCGATCTCGCTGACCACGCGCAACACATCCCAATTCTGGTCGAAGAAATAGAGCACCAGATGCCCGAGCGCGTAACACAGCGCCGCCACCCCGAGCATACGGCGGATGAGGATCAGCTTCGGCCATTGCCCGATGCGCCGCAGCGGCGTCACCGCCAGCGACAACAGCAAGAAACGGATCGCCCAGTCGCCGGTTTCATGGATCGCCGCCGTGAACGGTCGCGGGCCAAGCAGCGTGCCGGCGCCGGCCCCTTTCGGAAAGCCTGCGAGCGCGTAGTAGGCGAGCAGCAAAACCGGCATCAATGTGCCGGCAAATGCCGTTGCTTTTAACGGCGAGAATTTTCCGGCGCGGTCTGTCCAAGGCGTCATGCGAAAGCTCCAGCAGTTTTGCCGGTATACGTCGCCAAAGCCGCCCGAGTTACACCGGCCGCAATCACTTTGTTTTGAGGCTTAGCGATGGGCCGCAAGCAGAAGCATCATCGGCCGCAGCCGCTCTTCCGCCAATGCTGGCCACGCCTCGATCTGGGCATCGCTCGGTCCCCACTCCTCGACATGGGCAATGGTGAAGCCAAGGCCGATCAACAGATTGAGATAGGTGCCGATCGTGCGATGCTGTTTGATCACTCCCTTGGCGAGCCAATTGGTGCTGCGGCGCCCCTCCAGCTGATAGTTGTCGACCGGCCAGGTCTTGTTGCCATCGGCATCGACCGACCAGCCCGGATGCGTCGGTGCGGTGTAGATCGGGTGCTCCACCGAGGCGACCAGCCGACCGCCGGGCACAAGCGCCCGATGCACATTCGTCAACATCGCGGGCAGATTTTCGATGTAGTGGAATGCAAGCGAACTGTAGGCCAGATCGAATGAGGCTTCCGGCAGCGCAAGCTTTTCGAGGTCCGCGCGTTCGTAAGTGACCGCCGCATCGGGCGTCATCTCGCGGGCGCGGGCCAGCATTTTCTCCGAAACGTCGAGGCCGAGCACTTCGGCAGCACCCTGCTCGCGCGCCCAGCGGCTGAACCAGCCGAAGCCGCAACCCAGATCCACGACCCTTCGGCCATTGAGATCAGGGACAAGTGCACGCAAGGCCGGCCACTCCGGCGCGCCTGCCAAGCCTTCGACGGATCGGTTGAGGCGGCTATAGCCTTCGAAGAAATCAGGATTGTCGTAGATATTCTGGGTCATGGAAGCACTCACGTGTAAGGCAGCAGCCTACCACATCGATTTTTTGGCGCGCTCGGGCCATTCGCGGTCATAGGTTTCGCCGTCGATGCTTTCGCGGCTGGTGACGGCAAGGATCTGCCCGGGTGTCGGCAAGGATTTCGGATCGACATGGCGTTCGGGGTTCCACAGCTCGGAACGAACGATGGCGCGGGCACACTGGAAATAGACCGCATCGACTTCGATCACAGTCACCGAGCGCGCTGGCTTGCCTTCGACGGTGAAGGACGCGCACAGCTCGGCATCGACGCTGATGTGGGCGCGACCGTTGACCCGCAGTGTCGTACCCGACCCCGGCACCAGAAACAGCAGCGCCACGCGCGGGTCGCGGATGATGTTCTTCAGCGAATCCGCGCGATTGTTGCCGCGCCGATCGGGCATCATCAGCGTACGGGCATCGTAAATACGAACGAAGCCAGCCAGATCGCCGCGCGGCGAGCAGTCGAGCCCCTCAGGTCCGCTGGTTGCCAAGGACACAAAGGGCGAAGCCTCGATGAAGGCGGCGTATTCGGGAATGACGTGGTCGAGTTCCTTGACCAGCGACGTTTCGCCGGGAAGGCCGTAAAGCGTTTCGAGTTGTTCGACCGTTGAAATGACCGACATCGCTTGCCCCTCTTGCTTTGCTCCCGCTGCCCTTAGCCGGCCAATGTGAACTGCCAAAGACAGTTACCGCTCGCGGCTCAGCCCCTTTTGCGCCAGCTCGTCGACATATTCCTGCCAGCGCTTGTCCTTCTCGTGGCCGAGCGTGTGCAGGTAATTCCAGGTGAAGATGCCGGTGTCGTGGAAATCGTCGAAGGTGATGCGCACGGCGTAGTTGCCCACCGGCTCCATCTTGAGGATCGCAACCTCCTTCTTGCCGGGAACCGTCACCCGCTGCTCCGGCGAGTGGCCCTGCACCTCGGCCGAGGGCGAAAGCACGCGCAGCAACTCGGCTGAAAGCTCAAACGGGCGATGGTCCGGAAAGGTCACCGTCAACAGCTTGCGGTCCTTGGAGACCCTCAATTCCTTCGGTGCCGTCATGATCCGTCCTGCCGTTTTGAGCTGCCCTTCACTACTGCGCTTCGAACGCCGCGAAAAGCACTATCACCGCGCCAACGAGACAAAGAGTGCGGCGCTACCCCAGGGCAACAAACTTTCATCTTGATTGACAGGCTCATGCGTACAACATAGCCGTAATATACGGGCGTCGAACAAGACGCCACAAAACGGGAAACGGAAGCGCAGACCATGGATATGATCGATCCTTTCGGTCGCTCGATCAGCTACCTGCGCGTGTCGGTGACCGACCGCTGCGATTTCCGCTGCACCTATTGCATGGCCGAAGACATGGCCTTTCTGCCCAAGAAGGACCTGCTGTCGCTCGAAGAGCTCGACCGGCTCTGCACGGTCTTCATCGAAAAGGGCGTCAAGAAGCTGCGTCTGACCGGTGGCGAACCGCTGGTGCGCAAGAACGTCATGCACCTGATCCGCCAGCTGTCGCGCCATCTCGAAAGCGGCGCGCTGGAGGAATTGACACTAACCACCAACGGCTCGCAGCTGTCGCGTTTCGCCCAGGAGCTGGCCGATTGCGGCGTGCGCCGCATCAATGTCTCGCTCGACACGCTCGACCCCGACAAGTTCCACGCCATCACGCGCTGGGGCCATCTTGCCAAAGTGATGGAAGGCATCGACGCCGCCCAGGCGGCCGGCCTGCACATCAAGCTCAATGCTGTTGCGCTCAAGGGTTTCAACGACGCCGAGATCCCCGAAATGCTGCGCTGGGCCAATGGCCGCGGCATGGACCTGACCGTCATCGAAACCATGCCGATGGGCGAGATCGACGCCGACCGCACCGACCAGTATATGCCGCTGTCGCTGCTGAGAGCCAATCTCGAGCGCCAGTTCACGCTGACCGACATTCCGTTCAAGACGGGCGGTCCGGCGCGTTATGTCGAGGTTGCTGAAACCGGCGGCAAGCTCGGCTTCATCACGCCGATGACGCATAATTTCTGCGAGAGCTGTAACCGGGTGCGGCTGACCTGCACCGGCACTCTCTACATGTGCCTCGGCCAGGAGGATGCAGCCGACCTCAGGGCGCCGCTGCGTGCCTCCGAGGGCAACGACCTGTTGTCGAACGCCATCGATGAGGCGATCGGGCGCAAGCCCAAGGGCCATGACTTCATCATTGACCGCCGCACCAATCGTCCGTCCGTCTCCCGCCATATGAGCGTGACTGGCGGCTAAGCAGCGCCGTAGCCGACACGGGCCGTGACGCCGAATGATGCCTGGTCCAGCCGATTGGCATTGCTGTTTCGCGCACCGGTGCTAAAGCCGTAGAAACAGCAGCAACGGAAAGCTCAATTGCCACTTTCCTCGAATATTCGCGGCGCCATGTTCATGGTGGTCGCGATGGCCGCATTCACCTTCAACGACACGCTGAGCAAGCTTGCGTCCCAGACGATCAATCCGGGCCAGCTGATGCTGGTGCGTGGGGTGTTCGCCACCACTCTGATCAGCCTTCTGGCCTGGCAACAGGGCGCGCTCAAGGGTTTTCGGCAATACTGGCACCACATGGTGCTGCTGCGCCTTGTCGGCGAGGTCGGCGGCACGGTTTGCTTTCTCGTGGCCCTCCCGCATTTGCCGCTGGCCAACATTTCCGCCGTGCTCCAGGCACTGCCGCTCGCCGTCACCATGGGCGCGGCACTGTTTTTGGGCGAGAGTGTCGGCTGGCGCCGCTGGCTGGCAATCGCCGCCGGCTTTGGCGGCGTGCTGATCATCGTGCGTCCCGGCTTTGAAGGCTTCAACGCCTTTTCAGTGCTGGCACTGCTTTCGGTTGCCTTTTGCGCGGTGCGCGACCTTGCGACGCGCAGAATCCCCGGACACATCCCTTCTTTGTTCGTCTCGACCACCACGACGATCATCATCACCATCACCGGCGCACTGACGATCGTGCCGTTCGGCGGCTGGGTGCCGATGACATTCGACCTCGTCTTGTTCCTCGCCGGGGCGGCGGTGCTGGTGCTGTTTGGCTACCAGTTCGTCATCATGGCGATGCGCGAAGGCGAAATTTCCTTCATCGCGCCGTTTCGCTACACAGCTCTCATCTGGGCGATCACGCTCAGCATCGTGGTCTTCGGCGACGTCCCTGACTTCGCTATGATCGCCGGTGCCACAGTCATCGTCGCTTCCGGCCTCTATTCGCTCTATCGCGAACGCGTCGTCGGCAAGGGTCGACCGGCAGCGGACAGCACAAGCGCCTCTATGGCGCCTGACGGGGTGTAGTCATGGCGATACAGATCGCAGGTCTGATCCTCGCCGGCGGCCGTTCGAGCCGGATGGGCGGCAACGACAAGACATTGCTGCCGCTCTTTGGGCGTCCTTTGATCCGCCAGGTGCTCGATCGTCTACAGCCGCAGGTGTCTCCGGTTGTCATCAACACCAACGCTGATCCGTCTCAGTTCGCTGGCCTCGGTGTGGAAATCATCGCCGATACGATTGCCGGCTATCAGGGACCGCTTGCGGGAATTCTTGCCGGGCTGGAATGGGCGGCCAGCAAGACTGGTGTCACTCACCTCCTCAGCGTTGCCGGCGACACGCCATTCTTTCCGACCGATCTTGCCCGGCAACTCGCCGCGCGCGCTGCTGAAGGGGGAGCCGTGGCAGCCTCCAACGGGCGCGTGCACCCGACTTTCGCGCTATGGCCGGTTTCGCTTGGTGAAGCGCTTGCAGCCTTTCTGGAAAGCGGCGATACCCGAAGGGTGATGACGTTCATCGAGCAGGCAGGCCTAGACGTGGTGGATTTCCCGATCGAACAACGCGGCGCAACCACTGTCGACCCGTTCTTCAACATCAATACGCCCGAAGAACTCGCTGAGGCCGAACGCCTTTTTGGCGGAGCCAACTAATGGCGCATCGGGTATTCGGCATCACCGGCTGGAAGAACTCCGGCAAGACGACCTTGACCGAGCGCCTGGTGACGGAACTCGTCGCGCGCGGCTGGAGGGTCTCGACGATCAAGCACGCCCACCACGATTTCGACATCGACAAGCCAGGCGCCGACAGTTTTCGCCATCGCGAGGCTGGCGCTACCGAAGTCGCCATCGTGTCAGGTCGCCGCTGGGCGCTGATGCACGAATTGCGCGGCGAGGACGAGCCCACACTCGACGAGGTCTTGGCGCGGATCGCGCCTTGCGACCTGGTGCTGGTCGAGGGTTACAAGCGCGAGAACCATCTCAAGATCGAGGCACGCCGGCTGGAGGCCAAGGACCGCTCGCCGCTGACCTCCAAGGATCCGGCGATCGTTGCGATTGCATCGGATCATCCGGTCGAGGGAGAGCTGGTGCCGGTGTTCGGCATCGACGACATCATGGCGATTGCCGACTTTGTCGAAAAGCGGTGCGGCCTGAAGATCACTGACGCTACGTCAACTTAGTTGCATAGTGCCAGCATCGCAAAAGCCCTTTTCACGATTGATTTTTAACTGAAAACAGTGGGAGTATCCCCGCCATCGGCGGAGATCATCCGCCCAACGGCCGCAATGGACAGGAACCGGCCGGACGGTAACAGAGAGGAACATTATGCGTATTTCCAGGATCGCCTTGGCCGCCTCGGCAGCACTCGCGCTGACCATCGGCATGGCTCAGGCGCAAGAAAAGAAGCTCACGATCGCCACCGAAGGCGCCTACCCTCCCTACAACAATCTGACCCCCGACGGTAAGCTCGTTGGCTTCGACGTCGACATCGCCAACGCGCTCTGCGACGAGATGAAGGTCAAGTGCGAGATCGTCGCCCAGGAATGGGACGGCATGATTCCGGCGCTCCAGGCCGGCAAGTTCGACGCCATCATCGCGCAGATGTCGATCACGCCCGAGCGCAAGGAAAAGATCGACTTCTCCAAGAAGTACATCAACACCCCCGCCGTGATCGCCGCTCCCAAGGACACCGACATCAAGGGCGTGACCAAGGCCGACCTCGCTGGCAAGACCATCGGCGTCCAGGGCTCGACCATCCACTACAACTATGCCGAGAAGGTCTTCACCGACAGCACGGTCAAGTCCTATCCGAGCGCGGAAGAGTACAAGCTGGACATCATCAACGGCCGCGTCGACGCAGTCAGCGATGACCTCGTGTCCATCCAGGGTTGGCTCGACACCCCAGATGGCGCCTGCTGCAAGATCGTCGGCACGATCCCGAACATGCCTGAAATCCATGGCGAAGGTGCCGGCGTCGGCGTCCGCAAGGGTGAAACCGCGCTTGCCGACCAGTTCACCACGGCGATCGCAGCCATTCGCGCCAACGGAAAGTACAAGGAAATCAACGACAAGTACTTCAAGTTCGACGTTTATGGCGATTGAGCCGACCAGAGGCTGACGAGATTGAACAGGCGGCGGGACAAGTTCCCGCCGTTTGTCTAACATAGGCACAACAACAAGCCGTCATTGAAGGCGGCGGCATTCCCGCAGCGGGAATGCAATGGGGATAGTCTACCGATGCAAAGCGTTTGGGCGCTTCTGGGTTTCGGGCCCGACGGATGGGGAAACGCGCTCGCCTATGGCGTGCTCGTCACCGTTTCGCTCGCTGTGGTAACGTTGCCGCTGGGGTTGCTGATCGGTTTCCTGGTCTCACTCGCCAAGCAGTCGAGCGAACCGTCGATGCGGCTCGCCGGCAACATCTACACCACCATCTTCCGTGGCCTGCCGGAACTGCTGACGCTGTTTTTGGTTTTCTATGGCGCGCAGATCGGCATCCAGCAGATCGTACAATTTATCAGCCCTGGCACGACTGTAGATATCAACAGCTTCGTCGCCGGCATGGTCGCGCTCGGCGTGGTGTTCTCGTCCTACGCCAGCGAGGTTTTTCTCTCGGCCTTTCGCGCCATCCCGCGCGGCCAATATGAAGGCGGCTATTCGATAGGGCTGTCGCCGCGCCAGACCATGCGGCTGGTGATCCTGCCGCAGCTCGTGCGCATCGCCCTGCCCGGCCTGGCCAATCTCTGGCTCATCCTGCTCAAGGACACGGCTCTTGTGTCGGCAATCGGACTGACCGACATTTTGCGCCAAGCCAGCATCGCCTCCAGGGCAACCAAGCATGCCTTCCTGTTCTTCGGAGTCTCGTGCCTGATCTATCTCGTGCTGGCCATCATCTCGTCCTTCGGCATCAACGCCATAGAGCGCTGGGTCGGCAAGCGGGAGGCGCAACGATGAGCTCGACCAGTGAGCCAACGGCAAAGGCACTGCGGCCAGTGGCACCGCCTCGCGGATGGTCGCGCGAACGTATCTTCGGCTGGGTCTTTGTCGCCCTTTGGATCGCGCTAGGCCTTGGCCTTGTCACCTATCTGTTCAGCGCCTGGAATCCCGACCTCTTCGCCAAATACGCGCCGTCCTATCTCTCCGGCCTACGCGTAACGCTGACACTTGTGACGATCTCCATTGTCCTCGGTGCCATCCTGTCGCTGCCGATTTGCTATGCTCGCATGTCGAAGAACCGCGTGCTGAACGCAATATCTTACGGCTATGTCTATTTCTTCCGCGGTACGCCGCTGCTCGCCCAGACCTTCCTGATCTACTACGGCTTCGGCTCGTTCAGGCCACAGCTGGAGGCTATCGGCCTGTGGGGCTTCTTCCGCGAAGCCTGGTATTGCGCGGTTTTTGCCTTTGCGCTCAACACGGCGGCCTATCAGGCCGAAATCCTGCGCGGGGCGATTGAAAGCGTTGGCAAGGGACAGTGGGAGGCAGCATCCTCGCTAGGCCTGTCGAAGCTGCAGACGCTCTACAAGATCGTCCTGCCGCAGGCCTTGATCGTAGCGCTGCGCCCTTATGGCAACGAGGTCATCCTGATGATCAAGGGCTCGGCCATCGTCGCCATCATCACCGTCTACGACCTGATGGGCGAGACACGCCGTGCCTTTTCACGCACCTTCGACTTCCAGACCTATCTCTGGGCTGCCCTGCTCTATCTCTCGCTGGTCGAAACCTTGCGCCATTTTGTCGATTGGATCGAACGTCGCATCACCCGCCATCTGCATCGCTGAGCAAACCCTGGCCCAACCACGATCGCCTTGACGAATCCGCCTGATGTCATAGACCTCGGGCACCACAACATTTGCACTTCGAAAGGGTGAACCATGGCATCGGTCGCGTTCCTTGGTCTTGGCGTCATGGGCTACCCCATGGCAGGGCATCTCAAGAACAAGGGTGGTCACGACGTGACCGTCTACAACCGCACCACCGAAAAGGCGCAAAAATGGGCCACCCAGCATGGCGGTGCCTTTGCGCCAACGCCTGCGGAAGCCGCCAAGGACAAGGATTTCGTCTTCGCCTGCGTCGGCAATGACGACGACCTGCGCGAAGTCACGACAGGTGCACAAGGCGCGTTCCGTTCGATGAAGAAGGGTTCGATCTTCATCGACAACACCACCGCCTCGGCCGAAGTCGCCCGCGAGCTCGATGCAGCAGCCAAGGCCGGTGGCTTCCATTTTCTCGACGCACCGGTGTCGGGTGGCCAGGCCGGCGCTGAAAACGGTGTGCTGACGGTCATGGTCGGCGGCGAACAGGCCATCTTTGACCGTGCACGGCCGGTGATCGATTCTTTTGCCCGCATGGTCGGCCTGATGGGGCCAGCCGGTGCTGGCCAGCTGACCAAGATGATCAACCAGATCTGCATCGCAGGCCTCGTCCAGGGGCTCGCTGAAGGCATCCACTTCGGCAAGAAAGCGGGCCTCGACATCGAAAAGGTCATCGACGTGCTCTCCAAAGGGGCAGCCGGCTCCTGGCAGATGGAAAACCGCCACAAGACCATGAACGCCGGCAAGTACGACTTTGGTTTTGCCGTCGACTGGATGCGCAAGGACCTCGGCATCTGTCTCGACGAGGCTGATCGCAACGGCGCCAAACTGCCGGTCACAGCCCTTGTCGACCAGTTCTACAAGGACGTGCAAGGCATGGGCGGCAAGCGCTGGGATACCTCCTCGCTGCTCGCGCGCCTCGAGAAATAGAGCCATCCGCCGTGACGCTGTCGCCGAAGTCGACCGTCGATGAGATCGTCGCGCATCTGCGCACGCTCGGCTCGGAGGAAGACCGCGCCGGCATCGCTCGCTTCGGCATCCGCAACGACCAGGCGCTCGGCATTTCCAATGCCGTGCTGCGGCCACTCGCCAAGGCGCTCAAGCAGGATCACGACCGCGCGCTGGCACTATGGGCCACGGGTATCCGCGAAGCGCGTATCCTTGCGGTTGCCACTGATGAGCCCCAAAAGGTTACGCGTGCGCAAGCCAACGCCATGGCCGCCGATTTCGACAGCTGGGAGATCGTCGACCATGCCGTCTACCTGTTCTGCGATGCCGGGCTCGCGCATGAGCTCATCGCAGCCTATGCCACGGACGAGCGCGAATTCGTCCGCCGTTCTGCCTTCTCGGCCATCGCCACGGCTGCGGTGCACCTGAAGAAGGAGCCGGACGAGACTTTCATCGGCTGGCTCGACCTGGTTGAAACGTATTCAACCGACAGCAGGAACTTCGTCAAAAAAGCAGTGAACTGGGCGCTGCGCCAGGTCGGCAAGCGTTCGCCGGCCCTGCACGTCCCCGCACTCGCGTTGTCGGAAAAGCTTGCCGGCTCGTCTGACAAGACGGCCAGATGGATCGGCAAGGACGCGGTGCGCGAACTTACCGATCCAAAGACGCTTGAGCGATTGCACGCTCAGAAGCGCCGATCAGGCGGCTGACGCACCGCTTTCCTTGTCGAGGGTCATGTAGTCGAGCGGCATCTCGGTGGTGTATTTGATCTGCTCCATGGCGAAGGCCGACGACACGTTGCGGATCTCGATCTTGGCGATCAGGCGCTTGTAGAAGGCGTCATAAGCGGCGATGTCGGGCACGACGACGCGAAGCAGGTAATCGACATCGCCGCTCATGCGGTAGAATTCGATGACCTCGGGGAACTCCTGGATCACTTCGGAGAAGCGGCGCAGCCACTCATGACTGTGAGAGTTCGTGCGGATCGACACGAAGACGGTGACGCGCGCATTGATCTTTACCGGATCGAGGATGGCGACACGCCGCTTGATGACGCCTTCTTCCTCAAGCTTCTGGATTCGGCGCCAGCACGGCGTGGTGGACAGGCCGACTTTCTTGGCGACGTCGGCCACAGCCAAGGTCGCGTCCTCCTGAAGGAGGCGAAGGATTTTCCGGTCGAGGCGATCCATATGCAGGCTCCGTTAGAAAAGGTTCGCCATAATCCTGTGATTTACCCCATCATACAAGAAAGGAATTCTCCGCACACCCTACATTTTCGGTATCGCTTTCCAAGCGGCCTAGGAAAGACGACGTTGGATTTCCGCCCGGAGAAAAGGCAGCAATTCCATTTCGAACCACGGATTCCGTTTGATCCAGCCAGTGTTGCGCCAGGAGGGATGCGGCAATGGCAGCACATGCGGGCCTGATGAGCGCTCCCAGACTGAGCGCCAATCGGCAACCGTATCGGTCAGCGACGCGCCACGCGCGGCTCCCATATGCCAGCGCTGCGCATATTGGCCAATCGCCAGCACCATATCGATCTGCGGCATCAGCGCCATCAGCCGCGCGTGCCAGGCCAGCGCACATTCCCGCCTCGGCGGCAGGTCGCCACCCTTGGCATCCTGCCCCGGAAAGCAGAAGCCCATCGGCACGATGGCGAACTTTTCCGGATCGTAGAAAGCTTCTGGGGAAACGCCCAGCCAGTCGCGCAGGCGGTCGCCTGAAGCGTCGGTGAAAGGCGCGCCGCTCAGATGCACTTTGGTCCCGGGCGCCTGCCCAGCGATGAGGATACGTGCGCGAGATGAGGGCACAACCACCGGCCGCGGCTCATGCGGCAAGGGTTTGCCCAATGGCTGTTCGACACAGATGCGGCAAGCCTTGATCTCCACAACGAGCTGATCGAGTTCGGCGGACATTGTCAGGCCGCGGCACTCGGTCGGGCGGCAATCATGCGATACCAGCGCAGTACGTGGGAGAACTCTTCCGGTACCACGATGCGCGCCGGCTTCATGAAGTCGATGGCAATCAGCCCGGTGATGTCGGCGATGGAAAAGTCGTCGCCGGCGGCGAATTCGCGCGACGAAAGCTCCTTGTCGAGCAGCGCCAGGAACGCGATCACCTTCGGCTTGTTGGCCTCGCCCCATTCCGGCACCTGCGGCACCTCCCACTCCTTCATTGCCGGATGGATGTGCCGGAACGCGAAGCCGACCGGCTGGAACAGGTTGAACTCGATGCGCCTTTGCCACATCTCGACAAGCGCCTTGCCAAGCGCCCCACGGCCAAACAGCGCCGGTTCTGGGTGAAGTTCCTCGAAGTAGCGGCAGATGGCGACGGATTCCGTGAGGATTGTACCGTCGTCCAGTTCGAGCACCGGCAGGCGCTGCAGCGGATTGCGCGTGGAAACGTCCGCCTTCTTGTGCTCCATCGCGCCCATGTCGACTGAAACCATCGGCACTTCGATGCCCTTTTCAGCGAGGAACACACGCACCCGCCTGGGGTTCGGCGCGCGGCCTCCGTCAAACAGCTTCATCTGCTTCTCCTCGGTTGCTGCGATCTCGCAACTATAGGCCGCAAGCTACGAGAATCGAAAGATTTCCCGCAGCCAGTTGAGTATCCGCCCATAGCTGCCGTGCTCGATTTCGGTCATGTCGCCATGCATGTTGCGCCAGTCGCGTGGCCGGTCGAATTCCCCGGCCCACAATCCCCTATGGTCGCGGCGAGCAGCGGATTCTTCAGCCTCGTAGCCGCCATAGGCAATCGCCCAGCCGGCTTCGACCTGCGTGCGGTTGAGATCGGTGCCCGCCACACTGCATTCGCCGAGCAGGCGGCCGTATCTGTCGCGCTCCCAGCCGGTGCATGTCACCTGACGTCCAGCGACAAGTTTCGACAGCGCCTCGCGCGAACGGCGGCCGCAGGGATACTCAGCGCCGTCCTTCGTGCAGATCTGGGAATATTCCGGCGCATCGATGCCACGCAGACGGATGCGTTCGTTACCCAAGGTGATCGAATCGCCGTCGTTGATGACTGCGGCCCCCTCGGTCTTGCGTGTCTCCACCCTGTCGAGGCGCGCCGACACGAGGATGAGGGTGCCGAGTATCGCGGCCGTCAGCGCATAGTCAGCGATCTTGCGCCAACGGCTGCGCGGACGCTGAAAATACCGCTGTCGCGGCCTGCCCGACCACGAACGGCTCATATGGCAAACAATCCCTTAATCATTCGGACGTAGCGTGCAGACTTGAGATAAGCGCGCGAAAATCGAATTATCACATGCCGTTGCAACGCTCTAACACGGCGGACAAGATCATTGTGGACCGCAGGAAACGCCATCGCAACAGCGATGTCGCGCGTGCTGTGCGCAAAACACGTGATCAGCTGGCGCAGCAACCCGGCGGGCTGGGCTTCGACCGTGAACTGCTGAAGCTCCATGCCGCCTCGATCAGGGCCAATTCAGCCACCCTCCCATTATTGGTCGTCATCTTTGCCGGCATTGGCCTGCTGCTCGGCGCGGAAGGGGACATCCTCACCTGGGCGCTCGTCGCGATTTTGGGTTATGGCGGCCTGGCGCTGCTTGCCCGTCGCGCCGATGAGGCCGCACCGGCTGCCATGTCCCCGTCGGCCATGCGCCGCAACTTCCTCGTTGGCCATTTCGTCACCGGCCTTGCCTGGGCCTACCTGGCTGCGATGACATGTGCCGCCTGCGCGCCTGATCTGCTGGCCATCGTCAAAGGCGTATTCCTGCTTGTCGCCATGGCCGCGACAGCAATCGTGGCATCTTCGTTGCGCGGCGCCCTGACTGCGACCTTCCTCGTTCCGGTCGCTGCCTATGCCGCCTTTGGCGTCAGGCTGTCCGAGCCGCTCGGCATGATCATGGTGGCGTTGCTGGTCGTTGCCCTTCCCTTCTTCTCGCAGGTCGCCAAGCTCAAGAACCGGTCGGCATTGATGCTGATGTCGTTCCGCTCCGAGATGGACGCGCTGATTGCCGAACTGGAAACGGCCAAATCCATGTCCGACGAGGCACGCCGCCGCGCCGAGGACGCCAACCTGGCCAAGTCGCGCTTCCTTGCAACGATGAGCCACGAACTGCGCACCCCGCTCAATGCCATTCTCGGCTTCTCCGAGGTGATGGCGGGCGAAGTGCTCGGGCCAATCAACAGCCCGACCTACCGCGAATATTCCCGCGACATCCACGATTCGGGCCAGCATCTGCTCGATCTCATCAACGAGATCCTCGACCTGTCGCGCATCGAGGCGGGCCGCTACCAGCTCAACGAAGAACCATTGATGCTGCTTTCGGTCGTCGAGGACTGCTGCCACATGATGGAGCTCAAGGCACGCAACAAGGATTTGCGGATCGTCGAGCAATTCGAGCCTGCGCTGCCGCGGCTGCTCGGCGACGAACGCGCCATTCGCCAGATCACGCTCAACCTGTTGTCCAACGCGATCAAGTTTTCGCCCACGGGCGGCGAAATCCGGGTTCGCGTCGGCTGGACCGCCGGTGGCGGACAATACATCTCGGTCAAGGACAATGGCCCCGGCATCCCGGCCGAGGAAATCCCTGTCGTGCTGTCGGCTTTCGGCCAGGGCTCGATCGCGATCAAGAGCGCCGAACAGGGCACAGGCCTCGGCCTGCCCATCGTGCAGGGCCTGCTTTCGCTCCATGGCGGCGAATTCGAACTGCGTTCAAAGCTGCGCGAAGGCACCGAGGCCATCGCCATATTCCCGGCGGCGCGGGTGATCGACGGCTTGCCGAAGATGGAACCTCGCGGCGCCGCCAGAGCGTGATCCCGAACCGAAGGTCCGCGTAACTGGCGTCAGCTGACCGCTGCTGCCATCCCCGAGCTGATCTGGGCAGCGGTCTTGACGAGGCCAGCCGCCAGCCCCGCTCCCACCGCCTCGCCATGATCGATGCCCAGGCCGAGCAAAGGCCTCGCGCCGAGCTTTGCGAGCAGGCGGGCATGGCCGGGCTCGGTCGAGACATGTGAGAACATGCAGTGGTCGAGAGCCGTCGGATTGACCGCGTAAAGCACAGCCGCTGCGGCAGACGTCGCAAAGCCGTCGAGCAGCACCGGTATCTTTTCCATGCGCGCCGCAAGGATGGCACCGGCAATGGCGGCGAATTCACGCCCGCCGACACGACGCAGCACCTCGAACGGGTCCTTGAGATGCGGGCCATGCAGAGCCAGGGCGCTGTCGACCACTTCAGCCTTGCGCGCCTGCATTGCGGCGTCCGCTCCGGAGCCAGGCCCGACCCAATCGGCACCCTTGCCGCCGAACAATGCGGCGCAAAGTGCCGCCGCAACGGTGGTGTTGGCGACACCGAGGTCGCCGATGCAAAACAGATCGGTTCCCCCAGCAATCGCCTCCATGCCAAAGGCCATGGTGGCGGCACAGCCGCGTTCGTCGAGCGCGGGCTCAAGCGTGATGTCGGCGGTCGGCAGATGCAGCGCCAGATCAAGCACTTTCAGGCCGAGATCGTTGGCAAGGCAGATCTGGTTGATCGCAGCCCCACCGGCGGCGCACAGTTCGACGCGCCGCGCCGTCGCTTCCATCGGCCTTGGCGACACGCCCTGGGCAGCCACGCCATGATTTCCGGCGAAGATGGCGACCATCGGCTTGAGCACCGAGGGCGGCGCACGCCCGGTCCAGCGCGCCAGCCAGGCCGCGATGTCTTCGATGCGGCCAAGCGAGCCTTTTGGCTTGTCGGCTTTGGCAAACAGCGCCCACACCTTGCCAGCCTGTGCGACATCGCCCTCGGGCAGATGCGCAAACAGATTGCGGAAATCGTCAAAGGGGGAAGCGCTGGTCATGCGGAGCTACCTGCTGTTCGTCATCGTCACGCGCGGCATAGCCGCCTGAGCGCGCGAAAACAATCGCGACAAAGCGCTCGTGGAAAGGCAGCACGTTGATGTGACGTCGCGGGAAAGCGCTTGCAATGCCGCACAGGCTACATCATCTGTGATTGGCCCAGTGTATACATCGGCGCAAAGCATAGCCGCCACGGACGACGCGATGACCGCCATTGAATCTCCCTGCATCATGCTGTGTTCGGTCGACGATACGACGGGCTATTGCTTTGGCTGCGGGCGCACGCGCGAGGAAATCGGTGCCTGGCTTGGTATGACGCCGGAAACCCGCCGCGCCGTGATGGCCACCCTGCCCGCCCGCCTCGAAACCATCGAGCGCAAGCCGCGCCGCGAAACCCGCCGTTCGCGCATGGCCCGCGAAAACGCATCCAACTGAGGATATCCAGTAGACATGAGCCGCCTTTACTGGGTCGTCACAGCCTTGCTCGGCGGCGGACTGCTACTTTTGCTGTTCAACCACTCCTCTGGAGAAACCCTTGGTCTCAACAATGACAGCTTCGGACAGCTGATCTATGCCGGCGCGCTGGCCCTTGTCATCGGTGCTGGCATCCTGCGCCGTGGAACACGCCTGGGCGACACCATGCGCAGCCTCGCATTGTGGGTGCTGATTGTGCTGGTGTTTGTCGCCGGCTATCAGTACCGCTACGAATTGCAGGATGTCGCAAGCCGCGTGACCGCAGGGCTGGTGCCGGGCAGCCCGATGTCGGCGCTGGATGGCGACGGCCGCGCCACTGTCACGCTGGACAAGCTGCCAAACGGGCATTTTGGCGCGCGCATGCAGATCAACGGCGCGACGATCCAGGCAATGGTCGACACCGGCGCCACCAGCACCGTGCTGACGATTGCCGACGCCCGCAAGGCTGGCTTTGATCCGGCAAGCCTGAGCTTCACCATTCCGGTCTCGACCGCCAATGGCATCGCGCACGCAGCGCGCATTACCGCAGGCAGCGTCCAGCTTGGAGCGATCGAGCGCAAGAACCTGCCGATGCTCGTCGCCGATCAGGGGCTCGAGCAGAGCTTGCTCGGCATGAATTTCATCGGCTCGCTGTCGGGCTTCGACGTGCGCGGCGACCGGATGATTTTGCGCGATTAGTGCTACGCCGCTTCGCTTGTACGGCTCATGTCGACAGCGGCGAAGGCATCACGCAGCACCTCAGGCCCCGCCCCCGGCTTGTTGGCTTCGGTCGACAGGATCTGGCGAAAGCGCCGCGCGCCGGCCAGGCCATGGAACAGCCCGACCATATGGCGCGTGACGTGGCCGAGGCGGCCACCGGCTGCGATATGGCGACCGGCATAGTCCGCCATGGTCTCGATCAAGGCTGCGAAATCGAAGTCTTTGGCAGCTTCGCCGCGCAACATTGCATCGACGCCAGCCAGAACGCTCGGCGTGTGGTAGGCAGCGCGGCCGAGCATCACGCCATCGACATTTTCGAGATGTGCGCGTGTTTCGTCCAGAGTCTTAATTCCACCATTTATACCTATGAATCGGTGAGGCATTCTGGCTTTGAGACGATAAACGCGGCCATAATCGAGCGGCGGGATATCGCGGTTTTCCTTCGGGCTCAGCCCCTCCAGCCAGGCCTTGCGGGCGTGCACCCAAAGCGCGTCCGCGCCGGCCGCAAAGACTGCGTCTGCCAGCGTATCAAGCGCTGTTTCGGGATCCTGGTCGTCGACACCAATGCGGCACTTCACGGTGACGGGAATCTTGACCGCGCCCTTCATCGCCGCAACGCCTTCGGCCACCAGATCCGGCGTCTTCATCAAACACGCCCCGAAGGTACCGGATTGCACACGATCCGACGGGCAGCCGACATTGAGATTGATCTCGTCATAGCCGAAATCCGCGCCGATGCGCGCGGCCTCGGCGAGCTTGCCCGGATCGGAACCACCCAGCTGCAAGGCGACCGGATGCTCGCAGTCGTCGAACCCCAAAAGCCGCTCGCGCGCCCCATGGATGACCGCATCTGCCACCACCATCTCGGTATAGAGCAGCGAATCCCCGGTGATCTGCCTGTGAAAATAGCGGCAGCACCGGTCAGTCCAGTCCATCATGGGTGCAATGGCGAGTATTTGGGCGCCGTCGGCGTAGAGCTTGGTCATGGGTTCTTCGAATTTGCGCCAGCGCTGAGGTGGCCTTCAGATAAGGCCGCTCCCTAACACGACAAGGCCACCAAGGCCAAATCGTCCGACTGCAAGCAACGGATCGCAGCTTACCCGCTTCCCGGAAGGCCCTTGGCCAACTACGCACCTCGCCGCCGCTCGATGATGCACGACGCTGGGCTCTTGAAGCGGAGCGTCGCATTGATCGCGATCGAGCTTCAGGCTGCGCTTGAGATGGGCGAATAGCATCTCGACCTTCTTCCGTCCCCGGCTAGACCAGCACGAGCCCCTGGCGCATCGCTGTGGCGATGGCATCGGTGCGGTTGGCCGCGCCGAGCTTCACCAGGATCGCCGCAACGTGGAACTTGGCGGTATGTACGGAAATGTCGAGATGCCGCGCGATGACCTTGTTTGATGCGCCCTCGGCAAGCAGTGCCAATACCTCCGCCTCGCGCGGTGACAATCGGACCGGGGAAGCCTCGTGATTGGCCTCGCCACCGTTAAGCAAACCGCCACCCAGGCGGTCATCGACCGAGCCGAGGCTCCTGTCGCGCCCATCCATTTCGGCCGATGCAAGGTCGATGCGATAGCCCGCAGCGACAAGCCGTGCTGCCGCCGCGATCAGCACCGTGTCCACGTCCCACGCCAGCACCGCCGCGACAGCCGCCGGCCGCTGCGCCGTTCGGGAGGCGAGGACAAGTAGCGGCACGCCTTGCATCCGCATGCGGCTTGCGGTGTCGTCATCGACGATCGCCACGTCGGCGTGGTCGCCTTCGGCCAGATCCTCTGCCGTCACCGGCATCAGTCCGTCGTCCTCCGACAGGCGAAGGGCAAGCTGCTCGCTCGACGCCACGTCGCCGAGCGCCACGACAACGAGCAGCCTGTGTTGCGTCTCCGGCATAGCCAGCACCCGGCCCTCTCAGATCAGCGGTTTTTCGCCAATCGTGACCGCCACGTCACGCGTCTCCCCGCCGCGCAAGATATTCAGCACGACCGCCGTGCCTGCGCTGTCCGGCCCCAGCCGAAGGATCAGGTCGCGGGGTCCATGTAGCGGCTCTCCGTTCCAGGCGGTAACGATGTCGCCCAGCGCAATGCCGGCAGCCTTGGCCGGCCCTTCATCGTCGAGCCCCATGACCATGGCGCCCTGCACATGGCCGTGATGGATGGGATACAGGCTGGCGCCGAGATAACCGCGCAGGACGTGGCCTTTCTCGCGCAGCGTCGCAACGGTACGCTCGATTGTCTCGTAGGGGATGACCAGCGCCCGGCGGCGCGGCCCGAAAAGCAGCATGCCCACCAGTCCGCCACCGGCATCGAGCACCGGTCCGCCCTCGAACCGCGCGCCAGCCTGCACTGCGAGGTTGATGCGGCGGTCGATGGCGCCGCCGCGCCGCGAACGCCACATCGGCCCGACCTCGCCCACGGTGCCGAGCACGGCAAGAGGCGAAGCGCCGTCACGCCCGGCCGCAACGACGACATCGCCGATGCGCACCGGTCCGGCCTTTTTGAAGCTAGTTCCGATGACGGCCGTCAAAGGCTTCAGCAGGGCTATCCCGGTCGAAGGATCGCGACCGATCAGTTCGGTCTTCACCGACTCAACACTGGGCAGGGAAAGCTGCAACTCCTCGTCCGGCTCGACCGCCTCCTCGGCGGCGACGAAGAGGCCCTCGCCCCAGTGGAAAGCCGTCGCGGTGCGGCCATGATGGGATAAAAAGCTCGCAGTCACAGACGCCGCTTGTCCGGCGATGTCGGCGACTGCATTGGAAAAGGCGGCAAGGTCGAACCTGGTCATCACACACTCCTGGGTTGGGACTTTCAGAACCAGATATTGCCGAACGGTGTCGTACTTCCAACTCGCCGAACGGCTAGGAACCGCAGCCACTAGCCATCAGGTCAGGTCGCGCCGTGCTCGGGCACACAGCACATATAGGCATCGATTGTTCGACCGACATGGAGGCCCCCAATGGCCCTGCCCGCGACTGACCCGCAACCCCATGATCCCGGGCTGCTTGACGCCTATTCTTCCACCGTTGCCGATGCTGTCGACCGCATCGGCCCGGCCGTGTGCCGTATCGGCCCCGCGACCGCCACGGGCGGCCAGGGTTCGGGCTTCGTCATTGCGCCGGACGGGCTGATCGTCACGAACTTCCACGTTGTCGGCGAGGCACGCGCCGTGCGCGTTGCAATGCCCGACGGCACAGCTACCGAAGGGCGCGTGCTTGGCAGCGACGCCGATACCGACATTGCCCTGGTGCGTGCCGACGGACATTTTCCCGACATCGCCCCGCTTGGGGATTCGAAGCGCCTTCGCCGTGGCCAGATCGCCATCGCCATCGGCAATCCGCTTGGCTTTGAATGGACGGTGACGACCGGCGTCGTCTCGGCCCTGGGCCGGTCGATGCGCGCCGTGAACGGCCGGCTCATCGACGACGTGATCCAGACCGACGCCGCGCTCAACCCAGGCAATTCAGGTGGACCGCTGGTATCGTCGGGCGGCGAGGTGATTGGCGTCAACACCGCCACGATCCGCGGCGCCCAAGGGATCGCTTTCGCTGTCGCCTCCAATACGGCCAGTTTCGTCATTGGCGAAATCATTCGCTTTGGCCGCGTGCGCCGTGCCTTCATTGGCGTGTCGGCCGACACTGTCGCCCTGCCACGCCGCGTGGCGCTGCTTGCCGGGGTGACCTGCCGCGCGGCGGTGCGGCTGCGCTCGGTCGAGGCGGGCGGACCGGCTGCGAAAGCCGGGTTGAAGGAAGGCGACGTCATCGTCGCCATCGACGGTCACGCCGTCGGCGGCGTCGACGATCTGGTGCGGATGCTGGACGCCGAGAAGATCGGCAGGGAAACGGTGTTTGCCGTCGTCGGGCGCCTCGGAGTCAACCAGGTGAAAGTGACACCGGTTTCACGGCCCTGACGTAAAGGCTTTTGGGTCTTGCTGCGGCTTCGGTCGGTTTGTCAGCTTCGACGTCGCGCTGACGCGTGGGCCATGGCTCGATGCATTAGACCTCGTCGCGCTCCATCGCCAATTCCGCCTTGAGACTTTCCAGGTCCCGGAAGATGGTGGCGACAGCCAGCACGCGTCCGCCGCGCTTGAAGCGCAGGAGGCAGTCCCTGGCGGCAATATCGCCCTCGACCTCGATTGCGTCCCATCCCTCTCCGTGTCCGACATAGTTGATCGACACATCGTAATGCTGGCTCCAGAAGAACGGCACATCCGTGAATGGCTTGTGCTGTCCAAGCATGTTGAGCGCAGCAGTTGCACCTTGGCGCTCCGCCACCACCCAATGCTCGACCCGGATGTTTTCGCCGCTATGGGGATCCGGCCAGCGGGCAATATCGCCGGCCGCGAAAATGCCCGGCACGCTGGTCTCGAGACAGGCGTCGACAAGCACGCCGCGATCCATGGCGAGACCGGCCGCTTCGGCGAGGCCCAACCGCGGCTTCACGCCGATGCCGGCCACCACCATCTCTGCGGCCACGGTTCCACCGCCGCTCAGCTGCACTTGTCTTGGGCCGATGCTCGTCGCGGTATTCTCAAGGTGGAAGATGACGCCGTGCTGCTCATGCAAAATACGGATGAATTCGCCCATCTGCGGGCCGAGCACCCGTTCCATCGGTCGTTTGCCGGGCGCCACCACATGCACTTCGACTCCACGCGTCCGAAGGGCAGCGGCGACCTCGAGGCCGATGAAACTCGCGCCGAGAACCACGGCCCGCCGCGCCGCGCCGGCCTGGGCGATGATGCTGCGGCTATCGGCGAGCGAGCGCAGCGTGTGGACATGGGGCTGGTCGGCGCCGGGTATGGTCAGCCGGACCGGCTCGGCGCCTGTGGCGAGCAGCAGCTTGTCGAAGGCGAGCCTGGTCCCATCGGCGAGCACGACTTCGCGGGCGCCGACATCGAGGCCGGCAACCTTGGTTCCAAGACGCAGATCGATACCGTTCTTGGCATAAAAGCCCTCCTTGCGCAGCGGCAGCCAATCCTCTGGCGCCGTGCCGGCGAGATAGTCCTTGGAAAGGTTGGGGCGATCGACTGGCAGCGCCTCGTCGTCGCTGAGCATGGTGATCGCGCCCTGATATTGCTCGCGCCGCAACCTCTCGGCGGCGGCAAATCCAGCGGCACCGCCGCCGACGATGACGATATTCTTCGGCATCGCGGGGTCGCCTGCGCGGGGACCGGGCGAGACCTTCTTGCGCTTTTCGCCGACGAATATCCTGTCGTCGCGTTGCTCGACCGACCAAAGGCCAAGAGGCGTGAGTGCCGGCGCACGCAACGCCTCTCCGGTGCGCAGGTCAAAGCAGGCGTGGTGCCAGGGGCAGCGCACCGTGTCGTCTACAACGAGGCCTTCGGCCAGCGGTCCGCCATAGTGCGAGCAGGCAGCGGCGACAGCGAATATCTCCCCACCGCTGCGTACCAGCAGTACGGGCTCGCCGTCGCGATGGCCGAGAAACCTGCCGCCATCGGGAAGATCGGCGATCGCTATGCCATGGGCGAGATCCGGTCCGCTCGCATCCGAATGACTGCCGGCCATTTTCTCCCTCCTTCAAAGGACGGCTGCTGGAATTGATCAGGTGACGCTGGGCTTGCCCAGCGGGGCAGCTTGCCGGAGTTTTCCGCCTTTCCTTCCGGCAGGCAAATGAATTCGGCCTGCCGTTGAATGCAATTGGTAAATTTGGGGAGTGCCGGCGAGGCCCAGTATATTGGCTCCGATCCAAAATCGGACCGCACATTTCATCCCAGCTATGCCGGCAGGCCCGCTATCCGCATGGCGTCGGTGACGTCGTCAAGGACGGCCGGTACAAGCCCAACGGCTGCCGACCAGCGGCCGATTGTGAAATGCGGGTCGAGTGACATGAGCCGTGCGGCCGATGCCTTTGCTTCGTCGAGCCGGCCAAGCCTTGCAAGCGGCGCCGCCAGCCAGCCGTGCAGGATGCTGAAACCGGGGTTCAGTTCCACCGCCCGCCGCCCCGCTGCCACGGCCTGTTCGGGTCGGCCGGACAGGAAATTGCAAAAGCCGATGATGCCTTGGGGCACGCAGCTCATGGCATCGAGCGGGCTCAGCCGCATTGCCCGCTCGCACCAGTCGATTGCGCGCGCTGTATCGCCGCCATAGGCAACCGGCACGCAGCCGAAGGCATAGACGAAGGCACAGGAGGCACTGAGCGCCAAGGCTTCCGCGAAGGCCTCGTCCGCCAGCCTGCGGTCATGTTCCACCAGGCCGATGGTGAAGCCGGCGAGCGCCAGCGCCATCGCGTCGCCCGAACCGTGCTCGATCGCCGCATGGGCATGGCGGAGCGACTTCTCGCGGTGCTCTGCCCACATGCCGCCGCGTACGAACAAGGTCTGATGCGCCCAGGCGGCAAAGCCATGCGCAAGCGCGTAGCTCGGCTCGATGGTGAGAGCCTGGTCGAGCAGCGGCAGGCCCTTTGCCGCTTCCTGTGGCATGAAGGTGTAGACATCGGGCAACGCGCGCAACAAGAGATCGTAGGCGTCCAGGCTGTCGGGACGCTTGCGTTTGACGCGCTCGATCTCGGCCCGGCGCAGATTGGGCTCGATTGCCGCGACAACGCTGATGGTGATCTCGTCCTGTATCGCGAACACGTCGGTCAGGTCGCGATCGTAGCGTTCGGCCCACAGATGGCCGCCGTCTTCGGCATCGATGAGCTGGCCAGTGATGCGCACGCGGTTTCCCACCTTGCGAACGCTGCCTTCCAGCACATAACGCACGCCGAGCTCGCGCCCGACCTGCTTCACGTCCACAGCCCTGCCCTTGTAGGTGAAGGACGAATTGCGCGCGATGACGAACAGCCAGCGGATGCGCGACAGTCCTGTGATGATGTCTTCCACCATGCCGTCGGCGAAATAATCCTGCTCCGCATCGCCGCTCATGTTGACGAAGGGCAGCACGGCGATGGATGGCCGGTCGGGAGCAGCAAGGTCAGGCGTCGGCTGCTCTGCCGTCGTCGTAGGGGCGCTACCGTCCTCGCGAACGGCGCCGACGAAGCGCAGGCCCCGGCGCAGAATGGTGCGGATGAGACGCTGCTCCTCGCCACTGTCATGGAGCGCATTGCGGGCGGAATTGATGCGGCTGGAGAGAGTGGCATCCGAGACGATGCGCCCCTGCCAGACTGCGTCGATCAGATCGTCTTTGCTGACCACCCGGTCGCGGTTGCGGATCAGATATTGCAGCAGATCGAACACCTGCGGCTCGACAGAAATCAGGTCGTTGCCGCGACGGAGCTCGCGCCGATCACCGTCCAGAGTAAAATTCTCGAAATGATACGACAAGACGGCTCGCTCCAGAGCACACGGCGAATTACACTTTAATCGCGTCGTGGATGCAAAATCAAAGCGATCTCCATGGAAAATCAAGAGGTCCTGAAAGTCGCCTGAAAGCAGGCCCGGCAGCTCCGTCGCATAGTCCTCCTGCAACAACCGCTTCAACAGCAATTTGAAAAGGAGAACTCACATGTCGAACACCACAGCAATCATCGCCTCCGCAGCCCTGGCCCTAAGCGTCAGTGCATCTGCAGTCTTGTCGGCACATGCTCAGCCGGTGAAATCAGTCGTCCTCGTGCATGGCGGCTTTGTCGACGGTTCCGGCTGGGACGGGGTCTATCAGATCCTCAAGAAGGACGGCTATGACGTCACCATCGTCCAGAACCCGACCACTTCGCTCGCCGACGATGTCGCGGTGACCAAGCGCGCCATCGCTTCCGCGCCCGGCAACGTCATCCTTGTCGGCCATTCCTACGGTGGTGTCGTGGTGTCGGAAGCCGGCACCGATCCCAAGGTGGCAGGCGTCGTCTATATCGCTGCCTTCGCGCCGGATGCCGGGGAGTCGGTATCGAGCCTGATCGCCAACCCGCCGGCCGGTGCGCCGGTGCCGCCGATCCTGCCGCCCGTCGACGGCTTCCTGATGCTCGACAAGGCGAAGTTCGCTGCCTCCTTCGCCGCCGATGTAAAGCCTGAACTCGCTGCCCTCATGGCCGACTCGCAGGTACCCTGGGGCGTGGCCGCGCTCGAAGGCAAGGTCACCGCGCCGGCCTGGAAGGCGAAGCCGTCCTGGTATCTCGTCGCCACCGATGACCACATGATCCCGCCGCCGGCGCAGCGCCAGATGGCAACCCGCGCCAAGGCAACGACGGTGGAAGTGCCCGGCAGCCACGCCGTCTACGTTTCCAACCCCAAGGCTGTCGCCGACCTCATCGAACAGGCGGCCGCCGGCAAGAACTGAACCGATCGTCCTTGATCGACAGCCCGGGCGCTTGGCGGCGCCTGGGCTTTTCGGCCGAGAGCTCCAATCGAATACCGGCAAGACCTGCCTGTTCAGGAGGAAAGTCCGCTTCGGGGCACATGTCGCCCGTTTGGTGCAAAGGGGACGATTTCAGCGGCGGCCACGTTTCGGCGCGCTGGCGGCTGTGTTCTCATCATGCAACTTACGCCAGCGCGAAAAGCGCTTGGGATCGATGCTGCCACGCGCAAGGGCGCTGAGCACGGCGCAGGAAGGCTCGTGGGAGTGCGTGCAATCGCTGAACTTGCACTGGGCCGCCAGTTCGATGATCTCGGCGAACACCACATCCAGCCCCTCGGCCATCTCGCCCAGATGCAACGTGCGAATCCCGGGAGAATCGAGCACCCAGCCACCGCCTTCGACCGGATGGAGCGAGCGCGCCGTCGTCGTGTGCCGCCCGGTTGAATCATGGACCCGAATGGCGCCGGTGAGTTGGGCTGTATCCCCGCCCGAAATGGCTAGCGTGTTGACGAGTGTCGACTTGCCCACCCCCGACGACCCCGTGAGCGCCACCGTCCTGCCCAAGCCGAACCAGGTCTGGAGCTTTGTCAACGCGTCGGGCTTTCGCGGATCGACAACCACCACCGGCAGGTCGCGCGCCAGCTCGGCGGCTTGCGCGAGAAAGGGAGCGGCGTCATTGGCCGTGTCGGCCTTGGTCAGAACAAGGACCGGCGCGATTTCCGCTTGGCCTGCCATGGCGAGATAGCGCTCGAGCCGTGGCACGTTGAAATCGCCATTGCAGGAGGTGACGATGAACAGTGCGTCGATGTTAGCGCCGGACAGCTGTGTGCTGCCGTCCGCCATACGCCGCGTGAGAAGCGAAGTGCGAGCGAGCCGCCGCCGCACCAGGAAATCGCCTGGCTCGGCGAGCACGAAGTCGCCCACCGCATAATCGCCGGTGGCACTGTTAGCCGGCAAGGTGAGACGGACCGCACCATTGACGGATTGCCCGCTCATTCGCGCGCGATGAACATGGGCGATGCGGACTGGCACAAGGCCGGCCTCTTCTTCGCCGACCTGATCACCAAAGAAGGAAGACCAGCCCAACCCGATGAGTTCTGCTTGGTCTAGCGGTTCTGTCAATGCCATTTTCCTTGTCCAAACCCGCGCGTAGCTGAGGCAGCATAGAGACGCCGCCGACTCCAAACCGCGACCCCTATCACAGCGCAAGGAGCCCGCGCCTCAGGAAATAGGTGTCGTTGCGCGGCGGGCCTCGTGCCCCAAAGCGCATTTCGCATATACGTCCGGGACATTGCCTCGGTCATGTCCGAAGCGATGGCGTGCCAGGCACCTAAGTAGCGCGTCCTAGGTCCGGCGGCTACGGGGCCGGCTCACGAGTTGCGTCGCACGCCCCCGGTCATGCCCCTTTTTGGGCGCTGATCAGCCCGATCAAGGCGTCGAGCATGACATACATCGACACGCGCTCGCTCGGCAGGAAGCCTGCATTCTTCTTCTGGCGATAGGCGTTGATGGCGATGTTGACGTCCGCCATTTTGGCGATCGGCGACCCTGTCGGGGTCAAGGCAATGATCCTCGCGCCGGCGTTGCGGGCAATCTCGAGGTTCGGCATCATGTGCGTGGTCACCCCTGAGAAGGACAACGCCATGATCGTATCCTTGGCCCCCAGTGCCAGCGCCGAAAACATCTGCAGCGCCGGGTCGGAATAGGCGACGCTGGCGATACCCAGATGTGCCAGCCTGTGTTGCGCCTCGCCCGCCAGAAAACCTGAGCCGCCGTGACCGTAGAGCTCCACGCGCCGGGACTTCAAAAGGATGTCGACGGCCTTTGACACCGCAGCGCTGTCGATATCGCGCGCGAGGTCGTTGATCGACGCGATGGCGCGATTGCAATTGTCGAGGATGCTCGCCTTGACCGGATCGTCGGTGGCCCCCAGCAGGGGCTGGTCGTCCTGCCTGATCAACGCCACGGCCTGCGCGAACTTGAGGCGGAAGTCCGAATAGCCGTCAAAACCCAGGCGCCGGCAGAAGCGGATGATCGAGGGTTCGCTAACGCCGGAAAAGCGTGCGGCGTCTGCCAGTGACCAGCCAATCGTGGCCTGGGGGTTGCCCAGAATCGTCTCGGCGGCACGCCGTTCGGCCGGCGTCATGTCGTTGAGAGATGCTCTGATCTGGGCCAGCATGCCGGTCCCCCCGTTTTCGACACCTAAGATCGCCCGCCGCACTTAGCGCTCTGGCTCAAGAAACTGAAGCCCACCCGCTCAAGACTGCCGAATTCCTGACGTCATAGCCCGGTGTGGTGACAACCAATTTGCCCACACGCTCAAGATTACGCAGCGGATCGCTCATGAGCTTGCCGTCCCTTTTTGACCAGCACAACAGTTGCCCGCCCGACGCGGCGACAAGCTGCAGGCCGGCGGCGATATCCCATGGATGGCAACCCTCGTCATAGTTGATGGCCGCGCGCCCAATGGCAACATAGGCCAGTTGCAAGGCAGCCGAGCCGAGCCGGCGCACGGCACGGAAATTCAGCACAAGATCGCCGAAGCGCTCAAGCTCCGCCGGGCTCGGACGGCTACCCTCGCGTGGCAGATTGGTCAGCAATTCAGCATCCCTGTCGCTCCTGGCGCGTATTGCGGGTTTTACAGCATCGCCATTGAGCAACAGTTGGCCAGAGTGGGTCGTGAACATCTCATCTTGCATGGGGTCATAGACCACGCCCGCGATTGGCCGGCCGTCAGCAGAAAAGGCCGCGATCGACACGCAAAAGAAGGGAAGCCCGGAAGCAAAATTGCTGGTGCCGTCGATGGGGTCGACATACCAGACCACCCTGCCCTCGCCCTGCCAGCCGCTTTCTTCGCCAAGGATGCGCGAGTCGGGCACGCGCTCGCGGATCACCCGCCAGATCAGTTGCTCGGACTGCTTGTCGACGAGCGTGACAATATCGGAATAGCCGTGTTTCTCCTCGACGCCCAGGACCGCTCCCTGCGCCGCATCGAGGAACGATGTGCGAATGAGGGCTCCGGCCTCCAGGGCGGCGACTTCCGCGACCTGGGCGATGAATGCGTCCGTCAATGTCGTCATGTCACGCCCCCGTCCTGGCGGCCAGCGGCCACGGTACCGATGAGGCAAGATCGATCCGCAGCTTCGAGCCAACGGGGTGCACGCCGTGCATATGGTGGCGGTAGTCGACAACGGTGCAAGGCTGGCCGTCGATGGCAACCTGATATTCGGTGTAAGCGCCCTGATAGACGACGCGCTCGACCACAGCCGACACCGGACCACTCCCGGCGATCAGCATCTGCTCGGGGCGGATGACATAGTCGACAAGATCGCCCACGTTCAGTTTCAGGCCGTTGGTCGGAAGCTGCACACGACCGCCGCCAATATTGGCCTCGATGTGGCCGGTCGCCACGAGGTCGGCGCGCACCTTGATGATGTTGGCCTTGCCCATGAAATCAGCTACGAAAGCCGTGCTCGGACGGGCGTAGATATTGTTGGGCGCGTCATCCTGTTCGATGACGCCATTGCGCATCACCACCACGCGGTCCGAAATCGCCATGGCTTCATTCTGATCGTGGGTCACGTAAAGGCTGGTGATCCCCAAGCGCTGCTGGAGCAAGCGCAGTTCGTCACGCATGCGCTCGCGCAACTGCGCATCGAGATTGGAGAGCGGTTCGTCGAACAGCAGCACGCGCGGCTCGACCACCACTGTGCGGGCGAGCGCCACGCGCTGCTGCTGGCCACCAGAAAGCTGGGAGGGCTGGCGATCGGCAAGCTGGGACAGGTCCATCACCGCCAGGATTTCAGCGACCTTGCGTTCGACCTCAGCCGACGACAGGGCAAGCACCTTGAGCCCGAACGCTACGTTTTCGCGCACCGACATATGCGGAAACAGCGCATAGGACTGGAACACCATGCCAATGCCGCGCTTGTTGACCGGCGTGGTGGTGATGTCGCGGTCATCGATCAGGATCTGGCCGGTGGTGGGAATTTCAAAGCCTGCCAGCATGCGCAGGGTTGTGGTCTTGCCGCAGCCGGACGGTCCCAGCAACGTGACCAGGCTGCCGTCTTCGACGACGAGGTCGAGATCCTTGACCGCATGGGCGTCCGGCCGCCCGTTGCGCCCCGGATAGACCTTGTTGATGCCTTTGAGTGTGACGCGGGACATGGCGGGCTACCTTTGATTGTGGCTGCGTCCAACGAGCAGCTGCATGACCGCCAATACGGTCAGAACGATTGCAATGAGAATGACGCTATAGGCGGCGGCGAGACCCATCCTGAGCGTTTCCACCTGGTTGAGGATGGTCACTGTGATGAGCGTCCAATTGGCCGACACGAGGAAGATGATCGCGCTGAGCGTCGTCAGCGAACGGGTGAACGCATAAGACATCGCCGCAAAAAGCGCCGGCTTGAGCAGCGGAAGCGTCACCCGCGTGAAGACACGCGCGTTCGAGGCACCGAGCACCGAAGCGGCCTCCTCGATCGCCGGGTCAACCTGGCGGATCTGATTGGTGCCTGCTTCAATGCCGACCTGCAGCGTTTTCACCACCATGGCCGCCACGATGATGAAGGCAGTGCCCGTCAGCAGCAGCGGCGCGGTGTTGAACATCGAGACATAGCCGATGCCAATGATGGTACCCGGCGCGGCGAAGGCCAGCAGCGTGCCGAAGCGAAGAATGAAGCTGCCGGGGAAATTGCGGCGCGACAACAAATAGGCGATCAACACACCGACAATAGTGACGATCGGCGTGGCAAAAGCGGCGAGCGTCAGAGAATTCCACAGCGGCTGCAGGCCGGTGGCGGCGATCTTTTCATAGTGCTCCCAGGTCAGCGCCCAATCGATACCGGGGATTCTGGTAAAGCTCACCCAGACAATGGTGCTGTAGAGCAGGACGATAACGCCGACGAGCGCGTAGCACACCAGCGCCAGCGGCAAGACGATGGCTGGATGGACAATGCGAATGGTCTGGGTGCCGGGCTTGCCGGTGACGGTCACGTAGCTGCGCTTGCTGACCCAGTAGCGATGGACCATGAAGGCCAGCAGCGATGGCAACAGCAGAACACTGGCCAGCAATGCACCCGCCTGAAGATTGAAATAGCCGATCAGCTGGGAATAGGCCTCGACCGCCAAGGTGTTGAAGTTGCCACCGATGACCAACGGGTTGCCGAAATCTTCTATCGACTTCACGAACACCAGCAGCATTGAGCTCAGGATCGCCGGCATCGCCAGCGGCAATGTGATCCGGCGAAAGATGGTCCACTGCGATGCGCGCAACATGGCGGCAGCGTCTTCCAGCGCGCTGTCCATTGCCTCCAGCATGCCGCGGATATTGAGGTAGGCGATCGGCGTGAACGCCAGGGCCTGAATGAACACGAGGCTATGAAAGCCATAGATGTTGCTGTTGCGGATGCCCAGCAGGTCCCGGGTGATGAGCCCCGAACGGCCAAACAGCAGGATCATTGCCAGCGCAATGACAAATGGCGGCGAAATCACTGGCAGCAGCGCGATCAGATGCACCGCGCGCTTGCCCCACATATTGGTGCGGGTCATCGCAAAGGCGAGGACAAACCCGACCAGCGTGGCCACCACGGCCGAGGTCGCTCCCAGCATCAGCGTATTGCCGAATGCCCTGAGGACGAGAGGCGATGTCAGGCGGTCGACGATCGTGCCAACCACGTCGCCCTCCCCGCCCGAAACCGCCAGGCTCAGAACGCTCAGGATGGGCAGGATGCCGAAAATCAGCACCGTGATCGTCAGAAGGACGAAGATGCCGAACAGCCAGGGATCGGCCAATATTTTTTTGACACCCGCGGAAAGCGGTTGCCGCGTGACGGCCTCAGCCATGCCAGCCTCTCAGCAAATGGGGAAGAGGTGGGAAGGCGCCGAGAACGCCTTCCCACACTGCGGAGAGTGCTTACTTCGCGGCCGAGGCGTCGCGCACGTCAGCTTCGTAGCGCTGCAGCAGGCGAGCACGGTTTGCGCCGGCCCACTTGGAGTCATAGTCGATCAGCTTGATGTTCGTGGTCTTGATCTTGAGATCGGGATTCTCAAAGCCTGGGATCACCGATTCACGATGGGTCGCGCCGAGCGCCTTCTGCCCGGCATCGGTCAGGACCCAGTCGAGGAACTTCTTGGCGGCATCGCGCTGGGCTTGCGGAGCTTTGGCGATCACGGCGACCGAGTTCAATTCATAGCCGGTGCCTTCCTTGGGGAATGACACCTCGATCGGATAACCCTGCTTGAGGGCCGCCTCAAGTCCGTGGGTAAAGGACTGCGAGATGGCGACTTCGCCCGACGCGACCATTTGCGTGAGCGAGCCGGCGGAACGCGAGTACTGCAAGACGTTTGGATCGGTCGCCTTGAGGATTTCAAAGGCTTTGTCCTCGCCGTAGATCTGCACCATGGTGGCCAGAACCACCGAGGCCGTGCCCGAGGACGCCGGATGGGTCAGAACGACGGCCCCCTTGAAGACCGGATTGGCGAAGTCTTCCCAGCTGGTGGGCGGTTCGGCACCGAGTTCGGCCAGATATTTGGGATTGTAAAAGAACGCGATCGGCGAGATCGCCATTGGCGTCCAGCTATTGTCTTCACTGCGGAACTTGGCATCGACCTTGCCGATATTGGCTGCGGCATGTGCCTCAAGGAGGCCTTCGCTTGCCGCTTGGATGAAGAGGTCGGCTGTCCCCGCGAGCCACAGACCGGCCTGCGGGTTCGCGGCTTCTGCCCTTACGCGCGCCAGAACTTCACCGGCGCCCATGCGGACAAAGCTTGCCGAGATTCCGGACTCGGCCTCAAAAGCCTTGAGCACCGATGCACAATCGTCTTCAGACATTGGGCAATAAGCGGTCAAATCCTGCGAATAGGAAGCTGTCGTCGACAGCGCCAGCGCGACGCCTACCGACAGAAAGATTGTACGAAGTTTGATCATGTTTCCCCCTCACCGACCCCCAACCAACGGGAGTCCGACACGATATGCATCAAAACTACAGACAGTCAACATTTGTGGAGTTTTACTACAAATTTGACCCCAGCGCTGCCCCAACGCCGCGCTCCAGCCTCTACCGACCTAGTAACTTCCAGGGAATCCGAGACGCGCCCATTGGTCGCGCGGGATCGTGGCGCCGACACGGAAGGAGAACGACAAGACGCTCGTCGCGGCATCATCGACCTCGCATCGGAAGCTGAGATCGTGCCATGTTGTTTGCGTGCGGAAAGCAGCCTTCTGGACGTCAAGGACATTGCCGGCCTTCAGCGGCAAAATTGGCACCAGGTCGGGGGAATAAGAGGCGTCCAGCAGTCGCTGCTGCAAGGTTCTGGCGCAAAGTTTGGCAATCCGTTTGTCGCGAGGCACGCCAGCCATCGAGCTTGTGGCCAACATATCGCCGGTAGCACTTTGCGATTGGGGCCTTCGAACACCCGGCAATCCCGAAAATCCCTGCGATGTGGCAACATCCACATCCCTGGAGTTTGGCCTCCCGGCGCTCCCGCTCCCAGGCTTCGAGACCTTTGCAGGGCTGGGCTTTGGCGCATTCGCGGGTCTGGGCTGTGGCGCTTTGGCCAACGCGGGAAGTGCGACCTCACCGTCGCTGCCGGCAGCACCCAACGGCGTTGGTGCCGCGGCTGTTTGCTTGTCAGCGTCGTTCTGGTTTGAGGTTGCCTCACTCGTGGGTTCGATATTCTTGGCTGCGGCTGCCTGCTTGTCGGCGTCGTTGACTGGATCCAGCACCTCCTCGGCGCCCGGCGACGTGGCGGTTTTGTTCTGTGAACCCTTCGCTTCGAGAGGCGGTTTCGAATCGTCAACCTTCGCCGGCGACGGCGAGGTGTCTTGAACGCCGCCCCCCTCCGGCGATTTGGTGGGGCCGGCATCCTTGTCCCCGAACCGGAAAACAGGCTTGAGCACCTCGATTGGCGCCGGCTTGGGTGGCTGCCGTTCCGGGGTGGGCAGTTGTTCTGCCTTCGGTTCCGGAGGCTTTTCAGCCTTGGGTTTTGAAGACGGCAAAGGAGCAGGTTTCGGCTTTGGCTGTTCGGGCGCAGGCACGAGCGTGACGTTTACCGCTTGCTCCTCCTGCTGCTGATGAGGGGGCGACGGCTGGACCACCAAGATCGCGATGAACAGCGCATGCAGGATCAGCGATGCGGGCAAGGCCCACAACAAGTCCCGACGTCGGTCCCTTGTCTCATCCTTCATGCTGACCGATGTGCAGTGAAATATAGGCGGCATCAAGCATGATCGTCGAAGTTGCGCAAAATAGCCGCTGGAGGCCCCGAGTAGGCAAATTGGGTCTCGGACCTGAATTTATCGGGGCCAGCGGAGTGTGACCGAGCCAGCTTACTTCCTTGCGCGCGTCTCTCCGGTTGGCTGGAGCGGGCTTGTAGGTGCCGCGAGCGGATGGTCCGCCTTCGGGATAAACGGGCTGGAAAGCCGACGTCCTGATTCAAGAGATTGTCTGTCGCATCGTATATGTCGCTCGCAAAAATTCCGCGTTGTGCGGCCGATTTTTTGAAACCTGAATGACTGGAATCCACCCCTTGCATTCCGTTTCTGCCGAAGCCAGCCGTCAAATTGTTGCAGCTTTGTTGTCGGCCGTAGGTTATCCGGTAGCCAACAATGTTCGACAGGGAGTGCCGACCAATTGAGCGTAGCATTCGCCAAGGAGGAAAGCGCCGAGGCAGCATCGGAAACCATCCTGCCGGCTCGCCCTATCTCCGATCGGATCAACCTCGTCACGGAGGCGGGCCTCCAGATGCTGCAAGATGAATTGGCCCGCGCTCAGCAGGCTCTTGGGGCCGCTAACCTGCTGGAAGATGTCAATGAGAGGCGACGGCAGTCGGCGGTTCCGGTTCGAGATATGCGCTATTATGCCGAGCGCGTCCGTACAGCTCAGCTTGTGTCGGTGCCCACGTCCAATGTCGTGATCGCCTTCGGCCACACCGTCACCTTCGAGCGTGACGATGGCCGCACTCAGACCTTCCGCATCGTCGGCGAGGATGAGGCCAACCCGTCTCAAGCTTCCATATCGCATGGTTCACCGGTTGCCATCGCGCTGATCGGCAAAACCGTTGGCGACGTTGTCCTGCTAGGCCAACGCGAACTCGAAATCCTGTCCATTTCCTAGTTGGACAGTGGCGTACGACCCACGACCCATTGCAGTCACGTTCGGTAACCTCGGCACGGCCAACCGTCACGTTTGGCGTACCGTCAGGTGACGCGCAGCGAGCTACACCTGACGCCATAACCATGGCAGCGTCGTTCGGCTGAAATTTTGCGCCACAGGCAAGGGCCGCCTGTATAAAGGTCAAACAAAAAGGGGGAGACGACGGTGCAGGAAAGAGGAAGAAAGCCAACTCTTTCTCCAAAAGGTATGAAGCAGGAACCGGCAGTGCCTGACGGCTCGTCACGTACCACAAAGCAGGACTGGCTGGACCTCGCGATCAGGACGCTGGTCGACGATGGCATCGACCAGGTCAAAATTCAGGCTATGGCAAAGAAACTCGACGTTTCCCGGTCGAGCTTCTACTGGTTCTTTGAAAGCCTGCAGGATCTGCATGACCAGTTGCTTCAGAACTGGTTGCGCCGCAACACGGACCCCGTGGTCAACCACGCGCAACGGCCAGCAGCCAGCATCAACCGGGCCATCCTCAACGTCTTCCAGTGCTGGATCGACGACAGCATTTTCGACCCGCAACTGGACACTGCCGTGCGGATCTGGGCTCGTCGCGATACATCTATCCGTACCGTCATCGACGAAGCCGACCAACGCCGCATTGAAGCGATCACGGCCATGTACCAGCGCTACGGCTATGACCGGGAAAACGCCTTCATCCGCGCCCGCGTGCTCTATTTCATGCAGATAGGCCACTATACGCTCGACGTCGACGAAGCGCTCGATGTCAGGGTCTCGCATGTTCCGGCCTATCTCCTGGCATTCAGCGGCCAGCAAGCCGAGCCCGGCGACATCGCCGCCTTCGACGAGTTCATCAGTCATCTCACGCGCAGGCGCAGCATGTCTGGCGACTGAACCGCAGGCGTGGAGCTCAAGCGTCACTTCCAGCCACTTCGGCGGTGGCATGACGCTGGGCACCGGCAAGTACGGGCGCTATCGCCACTGCACCTGCGCAGCGCAAGGGGCCGCTACATCCCGATGAACAAACCCGACGGCCGCGGCTTCCAGCTTCACAATGAACGCCTTGTGGGCGTCCGAAAACGTCGTTGCCTTCTTCGTCTTCCGCTCCTCCCAGCCAAGGGGAGCGCGGAAAACTGCTGTTTCGAACGGTTCAGTTTCCTGGGATCAGTGCATCGGCGCCGGGCGCCAACTGTTGATCATGTCATTTGTTGATCACGTCACTCCCATCATTCCGCCGGTGGCGCCAGTCTGTCAGTGACGAGCGCCTTCCAGTAGCGAATGCCGTGGATGATTGCGTCGTCGTTGAAATCGTAGGCGGGATTGTGAAGCCCGGCGGAATCGCCGTTGCCCAGCCAGATGATCGCCCCGGGGCGCTTCTCCAACATGTAGGAGAAGTCTTCCGCACCCATTGTGCACTGACAGTTACCGTCGACACGATCTGTTCCTGCGACTTGGGAGGCGGCCGCTATCGCGACCTTCGTCATGTCCGGGTCGTTGACAGTGACCGGGTAGCCCGGTCGCCAGTCGATCTCGGCTTGCGCTTCAAAGAGCCGCGCGGTGTTGGTTACGATATCCCGGAAACGCTGCTCGACGGCTTTCCGTGTTTTCGGGTCGATCGTGCGGATTGTTCCGCCAACGATCGTCGATTCCGGAATCACGTTGAGCGCATCGACGCTGCCGCCGGCGAGATAGGTGACCGACACGACAACGGGGTCGAAGGGATCGACGTGGCGCGAGGCGATTGACTGGAGCGCCGTCACCAAATGCGCGCTGATCAAAACAGGGTCGCGCGAATCATGCGGCGAGGCGGCATGGGCGCCTTTGCCGCGCAGGGTCACGACAAAGCGGTCTGCTGCCGCCAGCATCGGGCCTGGGCGGATCGCGAAGGAACCGACAGGAAGGCCCGGCTCGTTGTGCATGCCGAAAACCTCCTCGATGCCGAAGCGTTCCAAAAGCCCCTCTTCGAGCATCACGCGCCCACCGGCACCGCCCTCCTCCGCCGGCTGGAAGATGAGCACGACCGTACCGGCAAAATCCCTTGTGGTGGCGAGGTGGCGAGCGGTGGCGAGCAGCATCGCCGTATGGCCGTCGTGGCCGCACGCATGCATCCTGCCCGGTGTCTTCGAAGCGTGCGCCAGATTTGTCTGTTCGCTCATCGGCAGCGCATCCATGTCGGCCCGCAGGCCGATGGTGCGGCCGCTGCCCAGCCTCCCCTTCACGACCGCGACAACGCCCGATTTCGCGATGCCCGTGACGACATCATCGCAGCCAAACGACTTAAGCTTGTCGGCGACGAAGGTCGACGTCACGGGGAGGTCAAACAAGAGCTCGGGATGCTGGTGGAGATGGCGGCGCCACAGGACGGCTTCTTCGGCAATCGTCGCAATCGTGTCTGGGGTCGTCATCTCTTCCTCTTTCTTCCGGCTGGCTCAGCTTCGCCGCGCAGCGCAGCGACAAGGTCTCCGACGCTTGTGCGCCGACGTCTTCGACGCCGTAGGATGAAACGCTTGCCTTCACAAGATGCAGGTGCGACAGACTGGCCAAAACCAACAATGACGGTCCGCCATGCCTGTAATAGAACAGATCGCCCAGTTCGCCGACGATCTCACCGCGATACGCCGGGATTTCCATCAGCATCCAGAGCTTGGCTTCCAAGAGCATCGCACCTCACAGCGCGTGGCGGAGTTGCTTGAGAGCTGGGGCATTGCCGTCGAGCGCGGGATCGGTGGAACCGGCGTGGTGGGCATCATCGAGGGGACCCGACCGGGCCGCAGCATCGGCTTGCGTGCCGACATGGATGCCCTGCCGATGGATGAGCTGACCAACCTGCCCTATGCATCGAAGAACCCCGGCGTGTTTCACGGCTGCGGCCACGACGGGCACACCACGATGCTGCTGGGGGCTGCGCGATATCTCGCTGGCAATCGCAATTTCTCAGGTCGCGCCGTCTTGATCTTCCAGCCGGCGGAGGAAGGCCTTGGCGGAGCCAGGGCGATGCTGCGCGACGGCCTCTTCGACCGTTTCCCCTGCGACGAGCTGTATGGAATGCACAATTCTCCGTACCAGGGGCATTCCCAGCTGACGATACGGCCGGGCAAGGCGCAGGCTGGCGCGAGCTTCTTCGACATCACCCTTCATGGCCGCGGCAGCCATGGCGCCATGCCGCAGGCCAGCCGCGATCCGATCACCATCGGCTCGGGCCTGGTGAAGGAGATGCAGGAGATCGTCTCGCGCAACACCGACCCGACGCATCCTGCCGTCGTTTCAGTCACACAGTTCCATGCCGGCTCGGCCTACAACGTCATCCCGGAAAGCGCGGTCCTTCGCGGCACCTTCCGCTATTTCGACGAAGCTGACGGCGAACTGATCGAAAACCGCATCCGCAAGCTCTGCGCCGGCTTTGCCCTCGCCCACGAGATCGAGATCGTGGCCGATATCCGCAACATCTTCGACGTCCTGTCGAACGATCCGGAGCGGGTCGATAACCTCATCGAGGTCGCGCAACAGATAGTCGGCGACAAGGCGCAACCGAATGCCGAGCTGACCATGGGGTCGGAGGATATGGCCGACCTTCTGCGCGTCGTGCCCGGCGCATTCTTCAATCTGGGCCACGGCGGCACGGTTCCACTGCACAATTCCGGATTTATTTTCGACGACACGATCCTGCCCGTCGGCGCCAGCCTGCTGGCCCGCCTCGTCGAGGTCCGGGGCGCCGCCTGACGGCGCCTGCGCTAACAAAATCAATTTCTTGGTCTGAGGAATTCGCCCGATCCCGGCCACGCTTTCGGGACTGGCGAAGCATTGCCTTCGCCGTCCGTCGCGCTGTCCGCTTAATGGCATCGAGAAGTCGGCTCATTTTTTAGCTTGACCGAATGAACAGGCGGGAGCATTAGTTGCGTTAAATGGAACTCGGGTTCCATTTTATGGAACGGCTCGGAGGAGCAATGTCGGTCCTGAACAATGCCGCAGATGTGCTGAGATGCTTTGGCAACGACTGTCCCGACCTCACGGTCTCGGATGTCGTGAGGCTGCTTGGCATGCCGAAGGCCAACGCGTCGCGTCTCTTGAAGGCGATGCGTGAGGCCAACATGCTGGAGACGATCGGTGACAGCCACCGGCATCGCCCGGGCCGCCTGATGCTCGATCTTGCCGCCGCATACCGTCGTTCTTCATTGCTGATCGGCCGCGCCAGCGACGTGGTCGCCGAAGCCAGCACAACCTTTGGCCATACCGGCTACATTTCCGTGCGTGATGGCAAGGAGGTGACGGCCGTGGCCGACTTCCAGGGCACAAACGCGCTTCGCGTCGTCAGCAATATCGGCAGGCGCCTGCCCGCCCACCTCAGCGCGACGGGTCGGTCGCTGCTGGCGCGGCTCACCGAAAATGAGGTGCTTGCACTCTACGCCGGACACGGCGCGCTTGCTGACTTGACCGAGCAGCTCGCGAAAGTACGGCATCAAGGCTTCGCATATTCGAGCCAGGAGGCGACACCCGGCGTCGATGCCATCGCGATATCAGTGGCCGATCCTCGGACCGACGAAGCCGTCAGCCTCTGTATCGTCTACCCCCATGCACTCGTCGACACCAAAGGCCGCGACGAGATGATAGCCGCCCTCGCCAGAGGGGCCGCCCGCATTGCCGAGGACCTGGGCGACGGCGCTTTCGTCGCCCCCCGGATTTGAAGAAAAGGACATCATGTAATGAGTGATCTGCCCAACCGCTGGCGCGTGGGGTTCGACATTGGTGGGACCTTCACCGACTTCGTGCTCTATGACGGCGAAAATCATTCGGTCACGCTTCACAAGCGACTGACCACCCCCCACGATCCGTCCGAGGCCGCACTGCTCGGCCTGCAGGAGCTGCTTGCCCTGCAGAACATCACTCACGGGGATGTTGGCGAAATCGTTCACGGCACAACGCTGGTCACCAATGCTGTCATCGAGCGCAAGGGTGCTCCTGTCGGCCTCATTACGACGCGCGGCTTCCGGGACCTGCTCGAAATGGGAACCGAACAGCGCTACGACATCTATGACCTTTTCGTCTCGTTCCCCGACCCCATGGTGAGCCGCGACCTGCGCCGCGAGGTCGATGAGCGCATGACTGCCGCAGGCGAGGTGGAAACCCGTCTCGACGAGGCACAGGTTCTGCTGGCGGCGAAAGCGCTGGTCGCGCAAGGCTGCGAGGCAGTGGCCATTGCCTTCATCCATTCCTATGCCAACGCTGCCCATGAACATCGCGCCGCCGAGATCATCCGCGCTGCCTTCCCGGAACTGTCGATCTCGATATCGAGCGAGGTCGTGGCCGAAATGGGCGAGTATCAGCGTACGGTTACGACCTGCGCCAACGCCTTCGTGCAGCCCCTGATGCATCGCTACCTGACCAAGCTGGAGAAATCCTTGCGAAGCGTCGGGTTCGCTGGGCCGCTTCGTCTCATGCATTCTGCCGGTGGACTCATGTCTCTGGAGACCGCGCGCGACTTTCCGATCCGACTGCTCGAAAGCGGTCCTGCGGGCGGCGGGCTCGCCACCGCCCTGTTCGGCAAGGCAGCCGGGCTTTCCGATGTCATTTCCTTCGACATGGGGGGCACCACCGCCAAGGCATGCATGATCGAGAACGGCCGCGCCGAAATCTCGCCGATGATGGAGGCCGCGCGCGTCCACCGTTTCGTCAAGGGCTCCGGTCTGCCGATCAAGGCGCCAGTGATCGAGATGATCGAGATCGGCGCAGGCGGCGGCTCGATCGCCGCAATCGACGACGTCGGCTTGCTCAAGGTTGGCCCCCAGTCGGCGGGATCCGATCCTGGTCCGGCATGCTATGGCATGGGCGGCAAGGAGCCCACGGTCACCGACGCCAACCTCACGCTTGGCTACTACGATCCCAACTTCTTCCTCGGCGGCCGCATGAAGCTGGACCTCGAGGCTGCCCGCGCGGCAATCGCACGCGTGGCTGGGCCGCTGGATCTCACGACTGAACAGGCGGCACTCGGCATCCACAAGGTCGTTGTCGAGAGCATGGCCTCGGCAGCGCGCGTGCATCTGGTTGAGCGCGGCAAGGATCCGCGCGAATATTCCATGGTCGGTTTCGGCGGCGCGGGCCCCGCGCACGCGGTCGACGTGGCGCGTGCCATGGGCATCAGTTCCGTCCTGATCCCGCCTGCATCGGGCGCGGCATCGGCGCTCGGCTTCCTCGCCGCTCCTCTTTCCTTCGAGGGCGTGCGGTCGCTGCGTGTCGAGCTGAAGTCCGGTTTCGACGCGGAAGCAGTCAATCGCGTGCTGACGGACCTCGAAGACGAGGGGCGCCACCAGCTGTCACGTTCGGACATCGCTGCAGGGGACATGGTGGTCGAGCGCAGCGCGGACATGCGCCTCGTCGGGCAGATGCATGACATCAGCGTGCCGCTTCCTGCTTCGGCGCTGAGTGAAGCCGACCTGCCGGCGATACGGGAGGCCTTCGTTCGCGCCTATTCGGCCCGCTATGCCGAGCCTTTCGAGGGAGCGCGCTTTGAATCCGTCAACTTCCGCGTTCGTGTGGCAGGCCCCACGCCGCAGCTTTCGCTGACCGGTGCTACCGGTGGCGGCGATACCGCCGCCCGGATCAAGGGGCATCGCGTCTGCTGGTTCGACGAAGGAAAGTTCGAGACCGCTGTCTACGATCGCTACGCGTTGCGGAGCGGCGACACGATCCCCGGACCGGCAATCATCGAGGAACGGGAATCCACCACCGTCGTCGGCCCGTCGGACAGCGTGACGATTGACGCAAGCCAGAACCTCTGCGTCCAGGTCGGCGCGCTCAAGGCCGTTGAGGCGTTTGTCACTGAAGACATGTCGAGGGCTGATGCCGTCGCACGCATCAAGGCCGACCCGATCGGCCTCGAGATCATGTGGTCGCGCCTTGTCAATGTCGTTGAGGAAATGTGGCTGACTGTGTGCCGGACCGCGTTTTCGCTCGTCATCGCCGAGGCGCAGGACTTTGCCTGCGAACTGCTCGACAAGGATGGCGAAACGCTTGCCCATAGCCCGCGCGCGATGCCGGTCTTCAACCTGACGCTTCCCCGCGCGGTCAAGGCTTTGCTGGCGCGTTATCCGGCAGAGACGCTCAAGCCCGGCGACGTGCTGATCACCAACGATCCATGGCTCTGCGCTGGCCATCTCTTCGACATCGCCATCGTCACGCCTGCCTTCCGCAACGGCCGGCTCGTGGGCCTGATGGGCACTGTCGGCCACGTCTCGGATATCGGGGGCACCAAGGATTCGCTCCATGCCCGCGAGATCTACGAGGAAGGGCTGCAGATCCCGCCGATGAAGATCTTCGAGGAAGGCAAGCCGAACGAGACGCTGATCCAACTCATTCGCCAGAACGTCCGCAACGGCGAGCAGGTGCTGGGCGACATCTTCTCCTTCGTCGCAGCCAACAAGCTCGGGGCGGAACGGCTCGACGCCTTCATGCACGACTATGGCATGCATGATCTGGGCGCCTTGGCCGAAGTCGTCCAAGGGTTGTCCGAAAAAGCCATGCGCGATGCGATCCGTGCGCTGCCCGACGGCGAATACCGCTCCGTCATCACCAACAACCCGCTCGGCGAAAAGATGAGCTACCCGGTTCTGGTGAAGGTGGAAGGCGACAGCATCAGCGTCGATTTCGCCGGTGCCCCGCCGCAACTGCCCCAGGGTGGTTTGAACTCAACGCTGAATTACACGGCGGCTCATGCGACCTACCCGTTGAAGTGCATGCTCACGCCGACGGTGCGCGGCAATGCCGGATGCTATCGCCCGTTCACCGTCACCGCGCCCGAAGGCTCGATCCTGAACCCGACCTATCCGGCAGCGGTCAACCTGCGCACCCGTACCGGCTGGTATCTCGCCCCGAACATCTTCGCAGCACTCGCATCGGCTTCGCCCGATATGGTCCAGTCGTTTACCGGACTTGCCGTGGCCGCCAATGTCTATGGCCAGACCAAGGACGGGCAGTTCTATTCGGACATGCTCTTCTGCGGCGGCGGTCAGGGCGGCTCCGAGCGCGGCGACGGCCACTCGTCACTTCTCTGGCCGACCTCGGCAGCCAACACCTCCATCGAACTGATGGAAAGCCGCGTGCCGGTGCTGGTGCTGGAGAAGGCATTCCGTGCAGACAGCGGCGGCGCCGGCAAGATGCGCGGCGGACTTGGCCAGGTCATTCGCTTCCGCAAGCGTGACGATGACGGGCTGGAGATGCTCGTCTCCGTCTATCCCGAGGGCGTCGACAATCCGATCGACGGGCTGTTCGGCGGACAGGCCGGCGGCGGGGCGCGTGGACGCGTCCTCTCAACCGATGGCAGCGTGTTGCGCGATTGCGGCACGGGCGAACTCGTTTCGCTGCACCGGACCGACCAGGTGGTGGAACTCGTCCTGGCCGGAGGCTCCGGATACGGCAATTCCGCGGAGCGCGATGCAGCGGCAATTTCCCGCGACCTCGCACTCGGCTTCGTGACACCGGACCACGTCGCGCTCAACTACCGCAAAGAACCGGGAACGCCGGGCACCGTGACGCCGCAAGAGAACGTGGCCTGGGCGTGAGCCCCATCGAGATCCGGCGGCGCCCGGCCATCTGGCGCCGCCCATTTGCAATGACGACCAGACATCCGACAGGAGCAATGCAATGACCTCTGACCAGTTCAACATCTCGCGGCGCGGCCTGCTGGCCCTGGCCGGCGTGGGCCTCGCCACATCAGTTTTTCCCCGCGCACTCTTTGCGCAATCGGGTGGCGTCCTGATCATCGCCGCAGGCCAGGACATCCCCAATTTCGATCCGCACACCGCGACCGGCTATTCCTCGTCCTTCTTCATGCGCAACGTCTATGACCCGCTCGTGCGCATCTCCGGCAATCCGCCAGTGCCCGCACCTGGCATCGCCGAGAGCTGGACCGTCAGCGCTGACGGAACGGAATACACATTCGTCCTGAACAAGGCCGCGAAGTTCCACTCCGGCAATGCTGTCACGGCCGACGACGTCGTCTATTCCTTTGGCCGTGCGCTGAAGCTTGCCAAGGGCAACTCCTGGATGATCCGCGACATCGTCATCGCCGAAGGCGTGACTGCGGTCGATACCGGCACCGTGAAATTCAAGCTCACCACGCCCTTCGCGCCGTTCCTGCAGGTGCTGCCGTGGATCTTCATCGTCGAAAAGGCGGTGGTCGAGGCCAATCTCGGCAGCGATGCTGGCGAGACCTATCTCATGACCAATACTGCCGGCTCGGGTCCGTTTGCTGTCGCCCGCTTCGAGGTCGGCACGCTGTACCAGCTGGCCCGCGCACCCGAGGCATGGCAGGCCGATGGCGGCAATCTGGAAGGCGTGATCTGGCAGATCGTGCGTGAAACCGCCACACAGCGGCTGATGGTCCAGCGCGGCGAGGCGCATATCGCCACCGATCTCACCAGCGAGGACATGGACGCGCTGAAGGATGCGCCCGGCGTTGTCAGCGTCATCGAGCCGGAATACCGTACCTTCTCGATCAAGATGAACACGCAGCATGGCCCTTGCGCCGACATCAACCTGCGCAAGGCGATCTCCTATGCCACGAACTATCAGGCGATCCTCGACGCGGCAGGCTATGCCGATCCGATGAACGGCCCGCTGCCCAAGGGCATCCTCGGCTTCAATCCCGATCTCGTCGCTTATGGCACCGATCTGGCCAAGGCGAAGGAGTACTTGGCAAAGTCGGCCAAGCCGGAAGGCGGCTTCAAGCTCAAGATGTATCACGTCTCGGGACTTGAGCAGCAGCGCCGCTGGGCACTCATCATGCTCGACAGCCTCAAGCAGCTCAACATCGAACTCGAAATCGTGCCCATGAACTGGCCCGACATGGTGACGGCGTGCAAGTCGCCAGAAACCTTCCCGGACCTGTTCCCCGTCTATCAGACGGCGAATTACGGCGACCCGGACAACATCGCCTACGCCGCCTACCACTCGTCACGCAATGGCGCCTGGCAGAACGCCGTCTATAAGAACCCGGAAGTCGATGCTCTCATCGAGGCCGGGCGCAAGGAAATCGATCAGGCCAAGCGCGTGGCGATCTACGGTGAATTCCAAAAGAAGGTCGTCGAGGATGCGCCTGACATCTTCGGCGTGCTGGAGCGCCGCAAGCTTGCGATGCGAGACAACGTGAAGGACTACCATTTCACGCCGGTCGCCTCCAACGCGATCGAGGCCTGGGGCCTGTCGCTCGGCTAAGTCGAACATTTGGCGGGCTTTCGGGCCCGCCAAAGCTCCAATCAGAGGACATCGGCAATGCTGCATTTCATCCTGCGGCGGCTCCTGCTGCTCATACCCGTCATCGTCGGGTTGACGATCATCATGTTCGCCATCGCTCGCCTTCTGCCGGGCGATCCGGTGGCGCTCGCCGCAGGTCCGAACGCCACGCAAGCTGAAATCGCAGCACTCGCTGTGGAATACGGTTTGGATAAACCGATCTGGGTGCAGTACGCCACTTATGTCTCCGGCCTCGTCCATGGCGACCTCGGGACGTCGCTGCTCACGCGCCGTCCCGTCGCTGCCGATATCAAAGCCTACCTTCCCGCCACCCTCGAACTCGTCTTCGCGGCGATGTTCATCGCGGTCGCTGTCGGCATCCCGCTTGGCCTCGTCACCGCCGTATGGCGCAACCGCTGGCCGGATTATCTTGCCCAGGTCGGCGCCATCGGCGCGATTTCGATGCCACGTTTCTTCCTTGGCCTGCTGCTGCAGCTCTGCTTTGCCATGTGGCTGATGTGGCTGCCGCTCGGCGGACGCCTGCCGATCGTCGTCATCCCACCGCGCTTCGTCACCGGCTTCCTGACCATCGATTCATTGATCGCAGGCAACTGGAATACCTTCTTCATGTCGCTTCGCCACCTTGCGCTCCCCGCCATCGCCATGTCGCTTTCCCCGCTCGCCACGATCATGCGCATGATGCGTGCCTCAACGATCGAGGTCATGCAGCAGGACTATGTGATGACCGCGCGGGCGCTCGGCCTGCCGTCGACGAAGATCATCACCAAATACGTCGCCCGCAACGCCGTCTCGGCCACGCTGACAGTGATCGGCCTCTATTTCGGCTGGCTGCTCGGCGGCACTGTGCTGGTCGAAACCGTGTTCGACTGGCCAGGCCTTGGCCTCTACGCCACCAAGGCCATCGTTTCGCAGGACATGATGCCGGTGATTGGCGTCGCGCTGGTCATCGGCCTGCTCTTCGTCTTCGCCAACCTCGTCATCGACCTGCTCTACGGCGTCATCAACCCCAAGGTCCGCTATTCATGACCACGACTGAGCACAACACCGCAGACGACCTCGGCACGCCCCGCCGCGACAGGCTGCGCCGCGCTTTCTTCCGCTTTTCGCAGAGCAAGCTGTCGATGCTCGGCGCGGTCATTGTCGCGGTGGTGATCTTCTTCACCGTCTTCGGCACCGTACTCGCCCCCTACCCCAGTCACGTCACAGGTAGTGTCGATACCGCATCACGCTTCCTGGCACCGTCGGCGGCCCATCCCTTCGGCACCAACGAGCTCGGCCAGGACGTGCTTTCGCTCGTCATGGCCGGCACCACCGTTTCGATACTCGCCGGCTTCGGCGTCGTGCTCATCGGCTCGGTGATCGGCACGCTTGTCGGCGCGGTTGCCGGCTTCGCCCGCGGCTGGGTCGACGAGGTGCTGATGCGGCTGACCGATCTTACGCTGACCATACCCGGACTGATCCTTGCCATGGCGATTGCCGCGGCACTCGGCTCGGGCTTCGGCAACATGGTCATCGCGATAGCGCTGTCATGGTGGCCCGGCTATGCGCGACTGGTGCGCGGCGAGGTGCTGGCAGCGCGTGAGGAGGTCTATGTGACGGCAGCCCGCGCGCTCGGCGCCACGCCCAAGCGCATCCTTTTCCGCCATATCCTGCCCAACGTCGTCTCGCCGATCATCGTCAAGATGTCGCTCGACATGGGATTTGCCATCCTCACAGTGGCAGGCCTTGGTTTCATCGGCATCGGCGTCCGCCCGCCCACACCGGAATGGGGCACGCTGCTTTCGGTCTCGCGTTCCTACATGCCCGATTACTGGTGGACGGCGATGGCGCCGGGCATGGCGATGTTCCTGGCGGTGTTCGGCTTCAATCTTTTGGGTGACGGCCTGCGTGACATCCTCGATCCGAAAGCGAGGCGCTGAGATGACCGCCCCTCTACTTTCAATCCGCGACCTTCACCTTCGTATGTCGAGTTTCGACGGCCGGGCGCATGTCCTGAACGGGATCAATCTGACCGTGAACCGGGGCGAGATCTGGGGCCTTGTCGGGGAAAGCGGTTGTGGGAAATCGCTTACGGGCCTGTCGGTCTCGCGCCTGCAGCCAACACCGCCAGCGCATTACACGGCCGGTGAAATCCTGCTTGAGGGCCAGGACCTTCTCAAGCTCAGCCCGGCCCAGATGCAGCGGTTGCGCGGCAACCGCATAGGCATGATCTTCCAGGATCCAACGACCAACCTCAATCCGGCCTTCCGCATTGGCGAACAACTGGTCGACGTGGCATTGGCGGCAGCGGAGCACGATCCCACGGTGATCGACTGTCCGCCCAACGCCGGCCGACGCCAGCGCCACAAGGCCGCGCGGCAGTTGGCCGGCGAGATGCTGGTTCGCGTCGGCATCCCAAATGCCCTGGCAAGGCTCGACGACTACCCGCATCAGTTCTCCGGCGGTATGCGCCAGCGGGTGCTGATCGCCATGGCGCTGATCGGCCGGCCAGACCTCCTGATCGCCGATGAGCCGACGACCGCGCTCGATGTATCGGTCCAGGCACAGATCCTTCAACTGATCAAAAACAGCGTCAACGACTTCGACATGGGCGTCGTGTTGATCACCCACAATCTCGGCGTCGTTGCCCAGACATGCAGTCATGTCGCCGTGATGTATGCGGGAAACATCGTCGAAAGCGGTCCGGTCGCAGCCGTGATCGGCAATCCCGTCCATCCCTATACGCGCGCCCTGATGTCGGCGATCCCAACCCGGGAAACCAAGCGCGGCGCGCTTCGCGGACTGGCGGGATCGGTGCCTAACCTCATTGTGCCGCCGCCGGGCTGCCGCTTTGCTCCGCGTTGCCAATTCGCCCTGCCCGCCTGCACAGCGGAGACGCCAGCGTCCGTGCCCCTTGGCAACCAGCATTCAGCCGCCTGCATTCGCGTGACCGAGATGGAGGCGCTTGCCCGTGTCTGACAACATGCTTGAAATCGACAACGTCTCGAAAATCTATCCCGGACGTCGCGGGATTTTCGGGAAGTCGGCCGAAGTCCACGCGCTGAAGAATGTCTCGCTTACAGTGCGCAAGGGCGAGAGCTTCGGCCTCGTCGGCGAAAGCGGTTCGGGAAAGACGACCCTCACGCGTTCCATCCTGCACCTGGAAACGCCGACATCAGGCAGCATTCGCGTGCAGGGTCAGGATTTGGGCAAACTTTCCGACGCCGAGTTGCGGCGGTTGCGCGCGCGCGTGCAGATCGTGTTCCAGGATCCCTATGCTTCGCTCAATCCGCGTATGTCGGTGCACGACATCGTGACCGAGCCCCTGATAATCCACCACGAAACGCTCGGCCTGACTGGCAAGCAGCGCAGCGACCGCGCCGCCGAGCTACTTTCGCTCGTCGGCATGGGTTCGCAGCATCTGCATCGCTACCCACACGAATTCTCCGGCGGCCAGCGCCAGCGTATCTGCATAGCGCGTGCCCTCGCGTCGGGACCTGAGCTGCTGCTTCTCGACGAACCTACTTCGGCGCTCGACGTGTCGGTGCAGGCGCAGGTCCTCAATCTCCTGTGCGAGTTGCAGGATCGCCTCGGGTTGACGTATTTCTTCATCAGCCACGATCTGGCGGTGGTGCGCTACCTCTGCGATCGCGTGGCGCTGATCAACCGTGGTGAAATCGTCGAACAGGGCGATTGCGCCGACATCTTCGACGCTCCGAAGAGCGAATATGCCCGCATGCTGATCGGCGCGATGCCCGAGGTGAAGGTCCCGGAAAATAGCGGTCGCAACGGCTAGATCAGACCGGCACAACACTGGATGTTGGCGCTATCGCAAGAGGCGGCAGGGATGACCGGCTTGAAGCGGGTGTTCCTGGACGGTCAGAACTGCACCGCAAGGTTTGCCTTGAAGCCATGATCCTGTGCGTCGGATGCCAGTTGGCCTTGATACGAAAGGCCGATGCTTGCCGTCGCAGAGATGTCGAAGTCGAGCCCAGCCTCGGCAATGGCGCTGTCTCTGGCGATCGGTGCGCCCGCGACAGAGAAGGTGCTCGACCCGCCAAAGGCATTGGCTGACAAAGGCGTCGTGTTGCCGAAAGCGTGCCGCCAACCAAGCATGCCGCGCGCCGTCGCCTCGATTCCCGCCAGCGTAAACACGGTCGAAGCGCGCAGCCCGATTGTGGTGAAGGTGACGTCGGTCGAGCCCCCTGCAACGGCGAGGGCCGCGGCACCGCCCTGTTCGGCAAAGCCATCCGTGTGGAGATTGATGTAGGCGAGATTGGCGAAAGGTTCGAAGGCACTCTGGCCGGCGTCGATGCCATAGCCAAACTCGCCAAAGGCCTGCGCAGCGCCGGCGCGATAACTGTACCGCAGCGCGTCAGAGAAGCCGGGGAAGCCGACCGTCCGGCTGCCGTCGAAGTCGCTCAAGGTGTAGGCAAGGCCGCCCCTGAAGGCGACAGCACCCCATTTGCTGCCGCCATAGATGCCGAGATGGTAGTTGTCGCTCGTTCCCCGGGCGGCACGCGCGTCAGCGTCGAGGCTCAAATGGCTGTAGCCGGCAGCCAGGCCAACGCGCCAGTCGCCGACAAGGACGTCGGCTCCGGCAAGCGCTCCACCGGTCGAACTGTCGAGCTTGGCGGCGTTGCCGTCGCCGCCGATCGAACCCCAGGCGCCGAAGCCCTGGCTCCAAAAGACCGGGCCGGAATGTGCGGCCAACACTGCGGTCGACACCGCTCCAGGACCGTATGCGAGTACCGGTGCGGCTGCTGTTCCCGCTGTTTCGAAGGCCGCGCGCAGTCGGTCGTTGACCGCATTGCGGACAAAATGGCTGTCTTGGATCAACGCGGTCTTGGCGCTGGCATGGAATTCGCCCGAAAGTTGATCGAAAGCCGCCCGCGCGGCGTCCTTGCTTGTCGAAACCACGATCGCCTGCCACACGGCGCTTGTCGTGGGCAGCGCCTCGATCGCTGCTCCGGTGGCGATCTGGTTGCGTGTCTGGCCGATGGCGGCGAAGGCAAGATCCCTGCGGTCAAGCTGAAGCGTCACGTCATTGCCGTCGCCGCCGTTGTAATCGATCGTTGGGGCGAGGAAGATGAGGTCACTGGTCACCTGGCCGAACACGCCGGTAATGGCGCCCGCGCCTTGCTTGTCGATGAGCGTGAACGGGCCGTTGTTGATGTTCCAATTGGGCACTGCCGCTGGCGACAGCAGCAAGTCCAGCGTGGCGCCAGATATGTCGACGCTACCGGCGACGACCAGCTTGTCGGCATTCGTCGGCGTGGCCTCGATCTCCAGGGTGCCGTGGTTGACGTAGTTGCCGGCAACAGTCTGGGTGCCGATCGATTTGCCGGGCGCATGCGTCGCACCCGAAGCTATGGTGACGGTCGACCCGGCGCTGCCGAGCGTGCCAATGCCGCCGAGGATGCCCCTGCCCGAGACCATCACACCACCTGAACCGGCCAGCGAACCGTCAACCTGCAAAATGCCCTGGGTTACAGTGGTTGCGCCGGTGTAGTTGTTGTTGCCGGTAAGAACGAGCTTGCCGGAGCCCTGCTTGGTCAGCGATCCGATTCCGGTAATATCGGCGCCTATTGTCGTGCTGTCGGTAAAATCCGCGACGATCCGTCCGCTGTTGTCGAGTTCTGATGTGACGATCGTGCCGGCTAGGCGCCCAGCGCCGATATTGAGGACAGACTTCTCCCCGACATAGATCATCCAAGCATCGACGATGCCGCCATCGGCGACGGTGAGCTCCGACGTTGTCGTGTCGCCGCAGAAGCAATCAAAACCAACGACGAGTTCATCACTGACTTTGAGCCTGGACCCTGTGCCCGTAACCGTCACGCTGGAGCCTGGAGCGCCAAGTGTCGGGTGGTGATCGTAGTAGAATGAACCGTCAAGATTGACTGTACCGCCAGCGGAAACCACCAGCGTGCCAGTCCCATCACTCCATTTGTTGCCGAGAAAGATGTGGTTGTCGACATTCCAGGTCGATCCTGGTCCGGAGACGGTCACCACGGCCGACGTGCCATGGCCTTCGATGATCGCGCCTTGCCTGCTGTTCATGACGGCACCGCCCTTGATCGCAAGGGACGCTTCGGAGGTGCCGCCAATATCGGTGTAGCCGTCGTTGTTGACGGTGGAATTCTCTCCAGAGACCTCCATGGCCGATTTGATCGACAAGGTTCCCATGGGATCGAGCAGGTTCAAGGTCCCGCCATTGGTTACGCGCAGCAAGCCGCTCGCCACTTCGTTTGTGGCCATCGCCCAGCCCGACGACGTGCCCAAGGTGAGTGAGCCGCCATCGATCTCCAGGGTCGGGCTGGAACTGCCCTCGAGCTTGAGGGCGCCTTCAAGCACGTTTCCGGTTCCAGTCAGCGAGAGTTTGCCCGCGCCGATCATCGACAAGGAGCCGGCGCCGGAAATTGTGCCTGAAAAGACCGTCGAGGCGTTGTTCGCTCCGATTGCCAAGGTCGAGTTGGCGCCGCCAATCTTCAGGTTCCCTGCGCCTGCCAGCGATCCGATGGTGGCAATATGCCAATCCGGCGCGGCGAGCTCGAGCGTCGCGCCACTGTCGATCGTGTAATCGGAACGTTCGGAAAGCGCCGTATCCCTGGTGGCTATCAGTCGGCCCTCCGAGACGCGGGTCGCACCGGAATAGGTGTTGGTGCCCGAGAGCGTTAGGTCACCGGCGCCAGACTTGATGATCGCGCCGGCACCGCTGATGGCACTACCGAGGACGACATTGCTGGGTTGAGCGAAGGTCAGCGTGCCGGTGTCGACAACGATTGCGCCGGTGAGGCCGGATGTGGCGTTGCCAAAGGTCAGCGTGTTGGTGCCGCCAGTGAAGCGGATCGCAGCTGCCTGGGTGATGCCAAGCCCGCCCGTGATCGTGCCCAAATTTGTGATGTTGAGATTCGAACCAACAATGCCGGCGCCTCCAGCGCCCGCAGCGCCATCGTGGCTGCCAAAGTTGGACCCGGCTCCGCCATTGCCGCCCTGTATCACGCCATTGACAATGACCGTGCTGGTGCTGCTGCCATCGGTGAAGGCCAAACCGATGCCGCCGGAACCGCCCGAGCCGCCGTGATTGGCGCCATCGCCATTGCCGCCGGCACCACCGTTACCAGCCGTAATATTGCCGGAGATGATCCCGCCCATCCCGGCCCCGGTCACGACGGCTCCGTAACCGCCTGCACCGCCGCCGCCACCGCCGATTCCGGCGCCGCCGGCCGCGCCGGACGAGCCGGTGGCAGCGACAACTGGCAAGGTCGCGCCGACATGGCCGTGGACACCGCCCGCGCCACCCGCGCCACCGCCTCCAGCACTCCCTCCCGTACCCCCGCTGACCGCACCGGCGCCGCCGCCACCACCGCCGGAGGAAGCGCTACCGTTGCCGCCAGCACCACCAACGCCGGTCGGGTTGTCGACACCACTGGAACCACCTGAACTGGGCTGGCCGACCTCGTCTCCGCCACGCCCGCCGCCGGCATGTGCAGCACCGACAAGGAGTACCGTGGCTGTACCCGCGACAGCCAACATGCGGCGGGCAAGTATCGTCGTCGAGAGCAGACCGCACCCCGAAATATTTTCAATCATGACCAAGAGCAGATCCCCAACGCCATTGGCGTATTTTTGAGATTATCGCTCGCAGATAAGAATATTTATAGCAACAGGATTCCGATGGAATTGAAACAAAATGGCATTTTATACAAAAACTAGCTCCAGGTCATCTATATTAGTTTTCGCTGAACAAGTGAAAAGTACTCACCCAAGGCTAGCGCGCACTGGCGAGCGACCATGGCCTGCCCTACCTCAGCCGTATCTTCGCCAAAACCGGAACTGCCGCACGGCGGTTTGCGATTGTTGATACCGACCATGACGGCCTTGGTTGGGCCGTGTTCCCAGTTGAAAGCTTGATGAAAGGTGAATGCCATAAATGTTGGCGTGCGTCCCCGCATTGCCGCAGAAGCGGCGAAAGAGAGGGGCGAGGGAAACGTACAAGGGAAGAGGCCATGTCGCTCACGCGCATACTGCTTGATTCAACCGCTACAGTCGCACTCGTCGCCACCATGGCTTTCACCGCGCCATCGGCTCACGCTGATGAAAAGATCTCCATCATGGTGGGTGGCTACGAGAAGCAGATCTATCTCCCCGCCAAGCTGACCGAGGCGCTCGGCTACTTCAAGGACGAAGGTCTCGACGTCGAACTGCTGAACGAACCCGCCGGCGTCGATGCCGAAAACGAGATGCTGGCCGGGGCCGTGCAGGCGGTGGTTGGTTTCTACGACCACAGCATCGATCTGCAAGCCAAGGGCAAGTTCGTCGAATCCGTCGTCCAGTTCAGCCAGGCGCCCGGCGAAGTCGAGCTCGTTTCGACGAAGAACCCCGAGATCAAGTCGCCTGCCGATTTCAAGGGCAAGAGCCTTGGCGTCACCGGTCTGGGCTCGTCGACAAACTTCCTGACTCAATATCTCGCCGTCAAGAACGGCTTGAAGCTTGGGGAATTCACCTCGGTTCCGGTCGGCGCCGGCAACACCTTCATCGCCGCCCTGCAGCAGGACAAGATCCAGGCGGGCATGACCACCGAACCGACGATCAGCCGACTTCTCAAGACCGGCGAAGCTGCCGTTCTCGTCGACATGCGCACGATGGAAGGCACCAAGGCCGCGCTCGGCGGCACCTATCCCGCAGCATCCCTCTACATGCAGACGGAGTGGGTCGACGCGCATAAGGAGACGGTGCAGAAGCTGGCCAACGCCTTCGTCAAGACGCTGAAGTTCATCAACACCCACAGCGGTGCTGAGATCGCCGAAAAGATGCCGAAGGATTATTATGTCGGCGACAAGGAAGGCTATGTGAAGGCGCTCGACGCCGGCAAGGCGATGTTCACCGCCGACGGGGTCATGCCGGCAGGCGGCCCGGAGACGGTGCTGACGGTCCTTTCGGCCTTCTCGAAGGACCTGCAAGGCAAGCAGATCGACCTCTCCAAGACCTACACCACGGAATTCGTCAAGAACGCGAAGTAACCGACAATTCCGGCGCGATGCGCAACATCGCGCCGGCAGCCGTCCGTTTTCATGTCCGGTAGCCCAAGGCTGCCGGAGGGCGTTCGCTCGACCCGGAGTTCTCAAATCATGGCCCTCGAAAAGCCCGCACCTGCGATTGAACTGATCAATGTCAGTCGCCGCTTCCTTTCCCCCACCGGCAAATCGCTGACGGCGCTGCGCGACTTCACCATGACGGTCGAGCGCGGCGAATTCGTTGCCGTCGTCGGCCCGACCGGCTGCGGAAAGTCCACCACCCTCAATCTCGTCACCGGACTGGCAAGCCCAAGCGCCGGCGAGGTTCGTGTCATGGGCGCGCCCGTCAAGGGCATAGACCCGCGCATCGGTTTCGTGTTCCAGAGCGACGCCCTGTTTCCCTGGCGCACGGTGATCGAAAACGTCATGGCCGGGCCACTCTTCCGCGGCAGGTCCAAGGCGCAAGCCCAGGCCGCCGCACGCGACTGGCTTGCGCGCGTCGGCCTGTCACGGTTCGAGCAGCATTATCCGCACCAGCTTTCGGGCGGCATGCGCAAGCGCGTTGCCCTCGCCCAGACCTTCATCAACGGCCCCGAGATCCTTCTCATGGACGAGCCGTTTTCCGCACTCGACGTGCAGACACGCGTTCTCATGCATGAAGAACTGCTGCGCCTGTGGTCCGAAGCAAAGGCGTCGGTGGTCTTCGTCACGCATGATCTGGAAGAGGCGATCGCATTGGCCGACAAGGTCTATGTGCTGACCGCCGGGCCGGCGACGGTGAAGTCGGTCTACACCATCGATCTGCCGCGCCCGCGCGTCGTCGCCGATATCCGCTACGAGCAGAGCTTCATCGACTATTCGCGCACGATCTGGGCCGATCTCAAGGAAGAGGTCGAAACCAGCTATGCGCGCGCAGCAGCCTAACGGAGAAATACCATGACTGATGCTGCCATCGACATCAGCACCGGAAGCTTCAGGCCGGGAACCTCGGATGCGGAAATCGAAGCGGCCGCCGCGAAAGCGGCGCTGCATCGCCGCCGCACCGTGATCTTCTGGCGGGTCGCCATTCTCGTCGCCTTCCTGGCCTTGTGGGAAATCGCCGGACGCCTCGCCTGGATCGATCCGTTCTTCTACGCCATGCCAAGCACGATCGCGGCGCGGCTGTACGAATGGACGACGGAGGGAACGTCGGAAGGGCCACTCTGGTACCACCTCTATGTCACCATGGAGGAAGCCACGATCGGCTTCGTGACCGGCTCGGTCGCCGGCATCATCACCGGCGTCGCACTCGGCCGCAACCGCATGGCCGCCGACATTTTTTCCATCTACATCAAGGTGATCAATTCCATTCCTCGCGTGGTGCTGGCGCCGATCTTCATCATGATCCTGGGCCTTGGCCTGGCTTCGAAAGTGGCGCTGGCCTTCGTCATGGTTTTCTTCGTCGTCTTCCACAATGCCTTCCAGGGCGTGCGCGAAGCCGACAGGGCGATGATCGCCAATGCCCGCATCCTTGGCGCCTCCGACTGGCAGCTGACCCGCTCGGTGATCGTGCCTTCGGCGATGAGCTGGATCTTCGCCAGCCTGCATGTCAGCTTCGGCTTTGCCATCATCGGCGCCATCGTCGGCGAGTTCGTCGGTTCGCGCTACGGCATCGGCCTGCTGATCAACATCGCCAAGGGATCGTTCGATGCCGCAGGCATGTATGCCGCGATCGTCATCGTCATGATTGTGGCGCTGGGCGCGGAATACCTGATGACAATGGTCGAGGACCGGCTGGCCAAATGGCGTCCGCAGCCGTTGAACGAGACGCAGTGAGTTCAATCAAGCTTGGGCTGCCTGGTGAACAGGCAGCCTGACTTGCGCGCTCAATCCGGGCGGCGGCTCGCGGTTCGCAAGTTCGATCTCACCGTCATGCGACAAGACGATCTCGCGCACGATGGCAAGGCCGAGCCCAGTGCCTTCGCCAACAGGCTCGGACCCGCGATAAAAGCGCTCGAACACCTTTTCCCTGTCCCCTTCGGCGATGCCAGGCCCGGTGTCTTCCACCTGCAGCACGATCCAGTCCGTTTCGCGGACGATCCGTGCCGTAACCGAGCCGCCTTGCGGCGTGTAGCGCAGAGCGTTGTCGACCAGGTTGACGACAAGTTCGCGCAGCAAGGTCGGATGGCCCCAAACGACCAGGTCATTTGTCTCGGACTCGAAACCAAGATCGATGTTGCGCGCCAGTGCCACCTGCGCCAGCCCCTCGAGGGCGTCCCTTGCCACGGCGTCGAAATCGACGCTTGATTTCTTCAACGACGAACTGCCCTGCTCGGCACGGGCAAGCAAAAGAAGCTGGTTCGACAGGTGCGCCATGCCGTCGACCGACATGTCGACAGCGGCCAGGACTTCATCCTTGGTGCCGATGTCAGGTTCGCGCAGGCCAACGCTGACCTGGGTCTTCAACAGCGCCAGCGGCGTGCGCAACTGGTGCGCGGCGTTGGCAACGAAGCGCCGCTGCGTGTCCATCTGGCGCTGGATGCGATCGAAAGCCTCGTTCAGCGCCTCGACGAGCGGGCGCAATTCGGTTTGGACGGTATCGGCCGCGAAAGGCTTCAGCTCCGCTGGGTCGCGCTCCATCACATCCCTGCGAAGCCGCAGGATCGGCGCGAGGCCACGACGTAGCCCGAACACGCCGAGCAGGCCAGCGGCGGCGACCAGCAGCACCTGGTCGCGAAGCGCCTTGAGCCACAGGCCGGTCATCAGCTTGTTGTGCCCCTTCAGTGTCTGGCCGACAGCCACCACCGCGTTTCCCGAATTCTGCTTGCTGATGATGGGCTGGGCAATGGCGACCGCGCGAACGGGCTGGTCGCGAAACATCGTTTTGAAATAGACCGGCTTGAGATCGACGGGTTGGCCGGGCGGTGCGACAATGTCGGGATTGCCGGCAATGATCTGGCCACGCGGCGTCGTCACGCGATAGACGACGAGGTCGGGCTGATCGGACACAAACATTTCCAGCGAGGACGGAGGGATCGGCGCCTCCAGCACGCCGTCGTTTTCGCGAATGTTTTCCGCGATCACCCGGGCCGACGCCACAAGGGTTCGATCGGTGATCAGATCGGCGGTTTCGACCGCATTCTTGTAGGTCGTCCAGACGTTGAACGAGACGACGGCCGTCAGCGGCACGACGAGCCAGCCGAGAAGTTCGCGTTGAAGACTTCTACTGGCCATCGTCGATTCTGAGCGCGTAGCCGAGACCGCGAAGCGTGGTGATCGCCATGCCGCTGCCCTCGAGTTTCTTCCTGACGCGATGAACGCAGATCTCCACGGCGTTCGGGTTGGTTTCATCGTCGAAGCCGAAGACATTTTCGGCCAGTACGTTCTTCTGCACCGGCCGACCGGCGCGCAGGATCAGCGTTTCAAGCACGGCGTGTTCGCGCGCGGTGAGGTGCAGGGGTGTTTCGCCAAGCTCGAAGGTCCGACCCTGCGTGTCGAAGGCAAGGTTGCCGAACCGTACCAGCGGGTCGAAATTCGCCCGTCCGCGCCGCAGTTGAGCGCGGACGCGCGCTTCGAATTCCTCGACGTTGAAAGGCTTGACCAGATAGTCGTCGGCGCCGCTGTCGAGGCCGCGAACCCGGCTCGACACGGCATCGTTGGCCGTCAAAATGATGACGGGCGTGGTTCGCCCGCGACTTCGCAGCCGCCGCAAGACCTCGATGCCGTCAAGATGCGGCAACGCCAGGTCGAGTATGACAAGCGCGTAGTCCTGCGTGGCAAGGGCAGCGTCGGCGTCATCGCCGCGATAGACGCAATCGATCACGTAGTGGTCGCGCCGCAGCAGGCGGGCAAGCCATGTCGACAATTCCCTGTTGTCTTCAGCCAGTAGTATGCGCATTCGTCGATTCGAGCCTGCGGTGAACGCATGAATGGCGCGTACGTTACCATCGATCCTGCTGTCTTGCGAAAGAACACGGCGACATCGCCATGAGCTCGTTCATTTCGGCATGGCCAAGGCGGCCGAACCCGTCGCCTGACGATTTTCGTCGGTCGGCCCATCTCGACTTCGCCAACCAGGCTCGCTTCCTCGCCCTCATCAAGCGTCTGGATGGGTGGCACAAAGCGGTCGGCGATTCACCGAGTGGACTTTCAGGGATCAACGAAAATGAAAAGTATGGATCCCGCTCAGTTTGAGAAGCAGAGCGATTGCATTCGCACATTAAATGCCAAAGCCGATCTGAATAGCCGCATTGAAGCGAGGCACATTCACGCAATGTTGCCGTAATGCTTCATCTCTATTCATTCGCACGGAAGGTTTGCCAAGGAGATTTTATGCACGTTTCCGTGATCATTTTGGCATTTGCTGCCGCGAGTATCGTGTACGTCTACCGTTTTCGGGGCGAAGCCCGTTACAAAAGCCTGTCTGAATACGTTCGCAAGGGCTGGCCGATCTTCACGCCATTCAATTGCGTGCTCTTCATGACCACGCTGCGACGTGGATCAAAGGCCGTTCTCGACCCGGTCGAGTTCCCGGAAATTGCCCTGCTACGTCAGAACTGGCAGACCATCCGAGACGAAGGGCTGGAGCTCGTGCGCCAGGGCTACTTTGACGCCACCAAACGTCCGGGCACCGCAAGCTCCTACGATGTCGGCTTTCGGACGTTCTTCAAGTATGGCTGGAGCCGCTTCTACCTCAATTGGTACGGCTACACGCACCACTCCGCGATGCGGCTTTGTCCCAGGACGGTAGAAATATTGCAGAAGGTGCCAGCGGTGCATGGAGCAATGTTCGCCTTCCTGCCGGCGCGCGCGCAACTCACCAGACATGCCGATCCCATCGCCGTATCCCTGCGCTACCACCTTGGCCTTGCGACACCCAACTCGGACGCCTGCTTCATCAACGTGGATGGCCACAACCAGAGTTGGCGCGATGGCGAGGTACTCATGTTCGATGAGACCTACCTGCACTACGTCCGCAACGACACGGACTCTGATCGCCTCATCCTCATGTGCGACGTCAAGCGCCCCCTGAACCCACTCGGGGCGCTGTTCAACTTCTTCTACCAAGGGATAACGCGCGCCTCAGTCGTACCTAACACGCCGGAAGACCGTCGTGGCCTGGCCAACAAGGTCTTTGCCTGGCTTGCTCCCCTGCTGGCACGTAACAAGGCGCTGAAGTCGACCAACCGGCCGCTGTATTACGCCATCAAGTGGTCGGTGAATATCCTGCTGCTGGGATTGGCTGTGGGGGCAGTCCAACTGGTTGACCGACTGGTCTGAAGGCGTGCTGCTGCCCGAAAGCAGCCATTCGTCAATCAGGAGCACCGCGCATCCGTTTAACCCTACCTCATTACCCCGACCAAACCGAGCCGGCCAACGGAATTGCCAGCCGGAAGCGCTCACCTTCGCGCTTTTCGTCATGTCTTCACCCGATCAGGCGCTGCTGCGCATGTTTGGGTTCGTGCCGGTCGCCATGCCGCAAGACCAATCACTGCATCTCGCAACGGGGGCTGATGAGCTTAGGAGCACTGTCAGGCGTCCCTTGACGCCTTCTTGCGATTCATATCGGGCACTGGCGTCAGGCTGGCAAACCTACGAGGCCTAGCGCCAGATAAAGCGCTCCGACACCGGTCAGGATCGTGTAGGGACCAAACTTTGTGAAATAGAGCATGCCGGCCACCGCGGCGATTGTCGCCAAACCGATCGGCGTCAGATCGGAAGACTTGGCGACGGCCAGAACGCCGGCAAAGATCAGTCCGACAGCGATCGGTACAAGGCCGCGCTCGATGGCAATCGTCCATTGCGAACCGCGATGGCGTTGCCACCAGCCGCCGACCAGGCAAATCAGCAGCGACGAGGGGATAAAAATCGCTAGCGTCGCCGCAAGCGCCCCCCAGAAGCCGGCGACCTGCCAGCCGACAAGTGCCGCGATCAATGTGCTGGGGCCAGGCGCGGCACGCGATATGGCGAACATGTCGGCGAATTGCTGGTGGGTGAGCCAGCCATGGATTTCGACAGTCTGGTGCTGAAGGCCGACAACGATGCTCTGCCCGCCGCCAAATGACAGCAACGACAGAGGCAGGCACAGCAGAACGAGCCCGAGGAGCTTGTTTTCATCCATGACGATGCACGCGCTCCAACCAGTAGGCAGCAAGGATGCTCGCCGGCGTCGCCACCAGCACCACCCCGACCATCGACAGCCCCAGCACGCCAACGGCGACAAACACCGCGACAGCAGTTGCGATGGCAACGAAGCGGCCCTTGAGCCGGCGACTGGTCTTGGCACCCATCGTCACAGCCGAAGCGATGCCGACATAGGCAAACCCAGCCAGCACTGTGCGGACGGACGGATAATCGCCAAAGTTCCGATAGAGCACTCCGAGCGCCAGGATGATGCAGAATGCCGGAAAGATCATGCCGAAGCCGGCCACGACCGCACCAACGAGCCCGCGAAGCTGAAGCCCGACGTAAACGGCGATGTTGACCGGGTTGGCGCCCGGCATCACCTGGGCGACGGTCAGCGTTTTGAGGAAATCCTCTTCGCTCAGCCATCTCCGGTTTTCAACGATGTCACGATGCACCCAAGCCGATGTGCCCCCGCCAAAAGAAGACGCTCCAAGCTTGAGAAAGGCCAAAAACAGCACGTTCATCGGCACTTGGCGTGAAAGACCTGCATCGGCGGCCCCATCCCCTTGTGGATCGGCTGCTTCCAACGAATCCGCCATAGCTCACCCGGCCCGGTCGCACTGGCTGAGGAATTCGAGCACGCGGCCTCCGGTTGCTTCCCTGGTTTGCCCCGAAACCGGAACGTCCCAATACTCCGCGCCCGGGATGCACTCCTGCAGGTAACGCGCAGCGGATGTGGCGTGCGATGCATCGGCACCGGGAATGATCAGGGTCGGCAACTTCAGCTGCAGCAGATCCTCCGGTTCGGCGCCGGGCGCGGTGTCGCGGTCGAGCAACGTCCTGACCATGCCGGCAACGACATAACGGTAGCTGTCGGCATCATGCTCGACATAGCGCGCGGCGAATGCCGGATCGCTGCGGATCACCGATACCCAGGGGCCGCCACGCGGATCCGCTCCGAACGGCTTGTCGCTGGAGCGCGCGAGGTCCACCACCGCAGCCAGGCCATTCTGTCGTACGAAGGCAAGATGCTCGGCGAAACGCTGATGCCCCGTGATGCGATAACGAGCCCCGCCCACCGGCCAGAACAGGATCAGGCCCAACGTACGCGCCGGCAAGGCCACGCCGAAGGCGATCGCCGCGCTGCAGCCCATGCAGCCGCCCATGACGAAGGCCTTGTCGATACCGAGATGGTCAAGCAGCCCCCTGCCCTGGGTGACAAAATCCATCCAGGATACGCGCTCCACCCGCCCGCCCGACTGGCCGGTCTCCCGACGGTCGAAGACGATGCAGGTGTATTTGGACGGCAACTGCTCGAGGAACCTGATGTCGGCATAGATCCCTTGCGTCGTCCATTTCTCCAGTGCGGCGTCGAAGCCACCTGGCGAATACATCAGGATCGGCGGGCCCGAACCGAAGACCTCGTATCGCGTGTGGATGCCATCGATGGTGGCTGTTGCCATGATCTTGAACCTCCAAATATTGCGGCAAGCGCTGCTGATGGCAGGACGGCTCAGCCAACGCCCTCGCAACCCAAGCGGCGCAATGTCTCATCGACCCAGAGTTTGGGATCGAGCACGCCGGCCTGCGTGTTGGCGAGCGTCCTGGCCTCGGCCTGTTGCTTGGCGCTGGCAAGTTCGTGGAGCGATGCCGCATCCTCCATCGGGACACAGAGAAAGCCATCGTCATCGCCAATGACCAGATCACCGGGATTGACGATCATGCCGTCGATCGAGATGGGCACGTTGATCTCGCCGGGGCCGTCCTTGTAGGGGCCGCGGTGTGTCACGCCAGCCGCGAAGACCGGGAAATGCTGCGTGCGGATCCAGCCATAATCGCGCACCGCGCCATTGATGACGACCCCCGCCACGCCAAGCGCTGCGGCATGCGACAGCATCATCTCTCCAACAAGCGCATTGGTCAGGTCGCCACCGGCATCGACGACGATGACATCGCCTGACGTGGCCATCTTGAGCGCCTTGTGGATCATCAGATTGTCGCCGGGACGCGTCTTCACCGTCAGTGCCGCACCCGCCATCGCGCCGCCGGCATGCAGCGGGCGCAACCGCGCGCCGCCTGCACTCATCCGGGACATGACGTCACTGACATTGGCGATGGGCAGGTCGAGGTAGCGGCGCGCGATCGCGGGATCGACCTTCCTCTCGCGGGCAAGCACCCGAAACCCGATTGTCATGATCGTTCTCCTCCTGATGCCACGGCCAGCGTTCCGGTTCGCTCACGTCCACGGCATCAGTGACGCGTGGATGACATCGGGAATGCCTTGGCCACCGACCGACCTGATCGCCAGGTCCGCGTCCTTGAGCCCGAAGCGATGCGTGGTGATCTTTTCCAACGCAAAGCGGTTGGAGGCTATCTGCTCCAGCGCCAGCTCACAGGCACGGTAGCTGTGACCGCGCGCGCTCTTGATGGTGATCGCCTTGACGGTCAGTTTCTCCAGCGGGAAGTTCGGGAACTCCTTCATCTCTCCCTGGACAAGCAGCGTTCCGGCCTTGCGCTTCATCGCCTCGATGCCCAGCAAGATCGGGATGGTGCCGGCACCCGCCGTACAGTCGAGCGAGATGTCGACGCCCTTGCCGCCGGTGATTTCCATGATGCGGGCGAGCGGGTCTTCCTTCTGGACGTCTATGACGTAGTCGGCACCCAGAGCCTTGGCGACTTCGAGCCGGGCCGCGTCCTTGGACGTGCCCGTGACGATAATGAGCGAGGCCCCCGCCTGCTTGCAGATGACCGTCTGCGACAGCCCCTGCTGGCCCGGCCCCTGGATCAGCACGGTGGAATTATAGCCGACACCTGAATCAAACAGCGACCACTCGACACCGTTGGCCATCGGGGTGACGAGACCGGCAAGTTCGGGCGTGACGCCACGCGGTACCTGATGGACGACGGCGTTCCACGGCAGGTAGACATATTGGGCGAAACCGCCCCACAGATGCGGTGCACGTTCCGCCGAGGTGTAGCCGTAGCGGATGCCCTCGGGATTGTTGCGCCAGTCGGTGTTCTCGCAATGGCGGTACTCGCCCTTGTGGCACCATTGGCATTTGCCGCACATGACATAATGCTCGACGAACACAAGGTCGCCTTCCTTGAAACCCTTTCGGCGGGTGAACTCGCGTCCGGCCTTGGCGATGTAACCGATGTTTTCGTGACCCATGATGGTCGGCGCGTTGTTCGGCGGCGACTTGAACAGCTTGACGTCGGTGCCACAGATGCCCGCGACCTCCATCTTGAGCAGCGCGGCATCTGCGGCGATCTCCGGCATCGGGTATTCGCGCAATTCCATTCGGCTCGGGCCGGTTCTCACCGCTGCCAGGACCTGTTCGACCATTTCAAAAACTCCCAGATTTAAGCGATATTGACGTCTCGCTACGCGCCGAGCCAGTCCGGTTTTGGTTGGTCAGCAAGAGCGATCGACGGCTTCTCCGGCGGTGTCGGCCGAGCCATACTGCGCGACGGCCTGCCCGGTTCAGAGCAGGCAAAAGACCGGTCCGTAACGATGCTGAAATCTACCGCGCGCAGTACCATGCAGGCCGTCGCCTCAAGGCGCCTCAAGGCATGGACGCGGGAGCGCTTCAGCCTGAGCGAGGACGATGTCGTATTCGTCGCCGAACTGGCATGCGGCCTGCCCGGCTGTCCGCCGATCGAGACGGTCGTCAGCTTCTGGAGCACACCCGACACCCGCCATGACTTCAAGCTGTTCAAGCCGCTCGCCGAGGTGGCCGAGGATGACCTGCCGCCATACTGGATGAAGAACGCGATCATCTCGGATGGCACGGGTCTGGCCTGCTGCTGAGGCCTTGCCACGGTATTCACGACGGCACCGGCCGGCCGGGATGGCCGCGCGCGGCAAGCTGGCCGTCGAGGCGCGGGTAGACGCGCCGCGCATTGCCCTCGAAGATCTTGTAGCGTTCGTCGTCGGTCAGGGCGCTCAGTTGGTCGACGTAGCGCTTGGTGTCGTCATAGTGGTGGCCGGTCTCGGGATCTATGCCCTTGACCGCGCCGAGCATCTCCGATGCGAACAGGATGTTGTCGATGGGCACCACCTTGGCCATCAGTTCCACGCCAGCGAGGTGATAGACGCAGGTGTCGAAAAAGACGTTGCCCAACAGGTGCTCGGAGAGCAGCGGCTTCTTCAGTTCCTGGGCTAAACCGCGATAGCGTCCCCAGTGGAACGGCACCGCGCCGCCGCCATGGGGAATGACGAATTTCAGCGTCGGAAAATCTCTGAACAGATCGCCCTGCAGCAGCTGCATGAAGGCCGTCGTGTCACCGTTGATGTAGTGCGCGCCGGTGTGATGGAACGCAGGATTGCAAGACGACGACACATGGATCATCGCCGGCACGTCGAGGGCGCAGAGTTCCTCGTAGAGCGGATACCATTGCCGGTCGGTCAACGGCGGTTCGGTCCAGTAACCGCCCGACGGATCCGGGTTGAGATTGACACCGACGAAGCCGAGTTCGGTGACGATGCGGCGCAATTCGGGAATGCAATTCCCGGGTGCCGCGCCCGGGAACTGCGGCAACTGGCCGACAGCGGCGAAATTGTCGGGCAACAGGGTGCACACGCGGTGGATCAAGTCGTTGGAGAGCGTGCTCCACTGCAGGCTCGTCGCCTCGGTGCCGACGTGGTGGGCCATGCCCGCAGCGCGCGGGGAGAAAATGGTGAGGTCGCTGCCGCGCTCCTTCTGGAACTTCAGCTGCGGTTCAACCGATTTCAGCAGCATCTCGTCGGTGATGCCCAGATCGGTCGTCATCGGCCGTCGCGCTGGGTCAGCCAACCCGGCAAGCTGCTTGTCCCTGAACAGGTGCAGCGCCTGCGGCTCGGTGGTGTAGTGGCCGTGAATGTCGATGATCATGGCAAGCTCGCGCTGGTCAGACGGGTTCAAAAAGTTCGTCAACGCTGTAGACGCGCGGTGTGATGAGCTGGTCGGCGGAATAGTCGAGCAGCAGCTGCAGCGAGCCGCGGTTCGCCGCAAGGCCATAAGGCGGCGGCGGTTCAGCACCGGCGCCGGTAGCGATCCGCCGGGCCTGCTCGAACATTTCCATCAATTCATGGGCCAGCCAGGGATGATCCCTCAGCAACCGGGTCTTGACCGACAGGATGTGGTTGACCGGCCAGTGCCCCGTCCTGCCGATCCAGGCACGGGCCGCAGCCTCGGCGTCGGGCACCACCGTGCGAATGCCGGACGGATCGACCTCGCGCTCGCCCATGATGGCCGCAAGCTCGCCCGCCATCATCAACTGGCGCAGGCCGAGCGGCGACTGGTTGCGCACGGCATGCGGCGGGTCGACATATTCCGCGACATGGGCATCCTCCATTGTGACCCAGGTGATGCTGTCGAGGGCAACGCCGTACTCCTGCTTGAGCACGCCGCGCACCCACACGCCGGAGGTCTGGCCATAGGCGCGTACGCCGACCTTGGTTCCGTCGAGGTCGCGCGGGCCACGCAGGGTCGAGCCCGACGGGCACACAAGGTTGGTATGCGGCAGCCGGCCCCACAGCGGAATGGCGAGGCCGCTGATCGGCTTGCCATGGTGATGCGCTAAAAGATGATTGACGACGGCCATCTCCGAGACATCGAGGTCGCCGCCGCGCACCATGTGGCGAAACGCCTTGGGCAGCGGCTCGAATTCGACGAATTCGAGCCTCACCCTGTCGGAAAAGACGCTCCCGTCCTTCAGTGGCCGGACATGGTCATGCTGGCCGAGAGCGGTCCTCAACACCAAGCGATCGCTCAAGCTCTCCTCCCCGTACATTTCATCGGCGGCCGGTACGCCGCGCGTTCACGCAGGCGCCATACCGGCCGCCAGCCGACAATCGCCCTCCCCCCTCAGAAATTGCGATATCGACGTTCTGTTATATGGAACAATGTTCCCAATTAGTGGGATACTACAGCCGGGCATTTCGCGGTCAAAGACCCTGATCCTTTGGCACCAAGCCATCCGCGGCTTGGCTCACCATCAGGGCGCCGGCACCATTGGTGAACGCTCAGGAGATGGCAGCAAGAAGCAATGCCGTCAGCCCCGCGGCGATCAATGGCAACGGCAGCGACGAGGCCAGGCGGATCGCCGAGAACCTCAGCCCCATCAAAGGTATCTCGTAGATAATGACGCGGTGTATGGCGAACACCGACCAGGCTGTCAGTAGCGTGATCAGTTGCACGATGCCGGCGCCCGCTTCATGCAGGACCACCACAAGGGGAAAGGAAATGATCGGACCGGCCGGGATGAAACCGCCGACCAGCATGGCCAGCAACACGCCATAAGAACCAGAATCCGCGCCGATATGTTCAGCCACCAGCCCGCTTGGGATGAGGCGGGCGGCAAAGCCAGCGGTGAGCACGGCAACAGCGATACGCGGCAAGACGCGCAATGCACGCGTGCCGGCCTTGCCGGCAGAATCCCACGCAGCCGCTCTGCCGTGCCGGCGCCAGACGAGAGCGCCTAAAACAGCGGCAAGCCCCCACAGAATGGCCGTGCCGATGTCAGTCAGCCGTGCCTCCTCCCTTTCGGGCACGCGTCTGCAACTGAGCAAGTGTACCGGCGACGATCGACAGCGGAGCGGAGGCGAGAAACCGAATGATGGCAAACTCCGCGCCCATCAGCGGCACCTCCCACATCAGGATTCGCTGCAGCCCAATGGTGGTCCAGGCCGTGACATAGGCAACGAGGCCGCTGATGCCCGTGCCGCCATCACGCAGCACTGTGACCAGCGGGAAAGATGTCATCGGACCGCCCGGCGTGACCGCGCCTGCCGCTGACGCGATCGCCATGCCTTTCAACCCGCTTTCTTCGCCAACATGGCGGGCAAAGAAACTTGGCGGCAGCAGCACCTGCACAAATGCAGCCACCAGCAACGCCGCTCCCAGCTTGGGGATCAGGAAGCCGACCATGGCGGCGTCCGCCGACAGCGCTCCCGTGAAGGCGTCGACCCCAAGCTTGAAATAGCAGGCGGCGCCGGTAACCAACGCCAGGGCGGCGAAAATGAAAAAAGAGCGGTCGAACGCTTCCCTTAGCACGTTTTTCCCTTCAGGTCGGGATAGATGGCGACACCAGCCATCGGACCGGTTCCACGCAGGAAACTGGCAGCCGTTGCAAGATCAGCCAAGCCCGCCCTCGGCCGGTGTCAGCGGGCGGATCGTGCGCCCGAGATAGCTCGCTTCCGGTCCGTAGAGCAGTGCCTTCACATCGTCGGCGCACAGGCCCTTGATGAGTTGGTCGACTTGCCCGGCCAGCGGCAGAAGCAGCCCTGCTTTCTGGGCGAGATCCAGCGTCAGATCCATGTCCTTTTCCTGCCAGGTGAACCTTGTCGTATCCCAGCGCCGCAATGTCCCGTTGGTGCCCGGACATTCCAGCAGCACTTCGCGCATGCGCTGCGCATCGATGCCGTAGCGCTTGGCAATCAGCAGGGTTTCGAAATTCGCGACACAGTGCACCCAGTGCAAAAGGTTGTTGCACGCCTTGGCCACCTGACCAGCGCCGACCGGGCCGACACGAACCACATCGCGGCTATAGCTCATCAGCACCAGGCGGATCCGCTCGATGTCTGCTTCCTCACCGCCGCAAAGGGAAAGCAAGGTGCCGGCCTTTGCCCCCGAGGCGCCATAAACGACCGGCGCATCGACGAGCCGTTTGCCTTGCGCAGCTATGGCGGGTGCAAGGCTTCGAACAGTCTCGGGACTGATAGTTGCCGCGACCACGATCGTTGCGCCTGCCGCTGCGCGCGCCGTCAGTTCTTCGGCCACGGTCCGCACCTGATCGTCAGTGGCGACCACCAGGATGAAAACCTCTGCCACGTCCGCAAGATCGGCAAGGCTGTCGCAGGAGCCGATGCCACGATCCCGGGCCATGGCGAGGCGCATCGGATCGACGTCGAACGCCGAGACCTCGAAGCCCTTGTCCAGGATGTGCCCCGCCATTGCGAGTCCCATCTCGCCAGCGCCGACGACCCCCACCTTCATGCTTTTTCTCCGGTCTTTGCGGCTGCCATTTCCGGCCTATCCCGCATATTGGGTGATCGTGTCGATCAGCGCGGGAACGCCGCTCTTGACCTTGGCGATGGCCCGGTCGAGCGCGCCGGCGATGTCATCAGGATTCTCGATCGGCCCTTCGGCATACCAGCCAAGACCACGCGCCAGCGTGGCAAAGTCAGGGGCCGGGTCCATGATATCCATGCCGATATAGGCGCGCTCGACCGGCGTGCCGCGCTGCCGCGCGATGGTGATCTGATGCTCCCAGTCGTTGTAGTAGGCCCGGTTGTTGTGCATCACGCACAAGAACGGCACCTTGTGCTTGGCGGCGAACCACAAGGCGCCGACGTCAAACATCAGGTCGCCATCGGTCTGGCAATCGACGACCAGCCGCCCGGTGCCGCGATGCGCCAAGGCGACACCGGTCGCCATGCCGATCTGCGTGCCGGTGCCAAGTGCCCGTCCGGGCCAGCGATAGGGCCGGTCGAAATCCCACAGTTTCGGAGCCCAATCCTCAAAGGCATTGGTGGTCAGCACCCAATCTTCGTGCCTGATCTTGTCCCACACTTCGCTCGCAAGCCTGGGCAGGGTGATCGGACGTGTGTTCCAGTTGTCCAGCGCCTCCTCACGCCATGTCGCCCGCTGGGCGTCATGCATGGCCGCGACGGCATGGGCACGTTCGACAACGCGCTTGCCGAGCCGCGGATCCGCCTTGATCCGGTCGGCGCAGAGCCTGGTCAGTGCGGGAATGGCAAGTGCGGTGTCGGCCAGCACACGATGCGCGCATTCGGGAAACTTCTGGTAATCCGTTGCCCATTTTGAGATTTCGACATCGGCGAAACCGATATCGAGCCACTCGCAACCTTGGGGATAGAGCGGCTTCAAGGTGCGGTTGACGCGGTCGTTGACATGGGTGGGCCGCTCCCAGTCCCGGCAGTCGAGCAGCGTGATGAGGTCGGCCTTGCCGAAAACCTCCTTGTTCATGCGCATGTCGAGCGGATGTTCGGTCGGGAAGTTGAGCCGCCACTGCGTGTCGACAACGGGTGCCCCGAGCGTTTCGGCGAGGCCAACCATGTCGGAATAGCCATTGGCGTCGCGGCCGACGAATTGCGGCAAAAGCACCGGCCATTCGGCGGCGACCAGCCTGTCCGCAGCCTCGGCAAGGGCAGCCGGGTCCGGCGCGATGCGGCTTGGCACCTTGGCCGACGCCGGATCGGGCAGAACCATCGGCGCCTCAAGCGGCGCTTCCTGAAGGGCCGCGTCGTAGCACATGTAGATCGGACCTTGCGGCTCGGTCATCATGATCGAATAGGCGCGGGCGAAACTGTCGACAACGCCGTCGATGCCGCCCGGCTGATAATCCCATTTGACGTAGTCACGGATCTGGGTGCCCTGGACATTTGCGGTGTGGGCCCAGTCGACGCGTGGACGCCTTTTACCCTCGTCCATCGGGCCGGTGGCGCCGATGACAAACACCGGGGCACGGTCGGTATAGGCATAATAGATGCCCATCGTCGAATGCAGCAGGCCAACCACATTGTGCACGATGACGGCGAGCGGCTTGCCCGTCGCCTTGGCGTAGCCGTGGGCGATCTGCACCGCGATCTTCTCGTGCTGACAAACCAGCATCGGCGGGTTGTCGCCATTATGGTTGACGAGAGAATCGTGCAGTGCCCGGTAACTCGCGCCGGGGTTCAGCGTGATGAAGGGAAAGCCATATTGCTTGATCAGGTCGGCAATGACATCGGATTGCCAGCCAAAGGCTGCGGCTGCCTCGTCATCTGTGGCGGCTGACGGCTCTTTGTCGCGTTTCTGATGCATGTTGCCCCCGGCTCTCGGTGAGGAAAAGCCGCCGGCTCCTTGGCCGGCGGCGCGGTTACTTCTTCTTCGTCGCTTCCTTGAGGAAGGCCACAAGGTCTGCCGGCTGGTCGAGCGCCTTGATCACGGCATCGCCAACCACCTGCCCGGCCAGCGGATCGACCGGAAGTCGCAGCGATTTGGCCTTTGCGACGAACTCCGGGTCGGCAGTCGCCTTTGCATAGGCTTCGCGCAGCGCTGCCAGCCGGTCCTCGGGAATGCCCGCTGGCCCAGCGGTCAGGCGCGCGATACTCGCCTGGGACTGGATCAGGGCCACGGCCTTTTTTGCTTCTTCATTCGTGGCAAAGTCGGCCAGTTGCGGAACGTCGGCGTCGGTTCCGCCAATCTGTGCGATGAAGCGGCCATGGCCTTCGTCGACGAACTTCTGGAATGTCGAGCGGAAGCCGACAACGCCCTTGACCTCGCCTCGCCGCATGGCGAGCTGGTCTTCGTTGCCGCCATAGCCGTCGACGACCTGGATCGGCAGGCCAAGCGCCTTGATCAGCATCAGGGTTTCGATGGCCGATGCGCTGCCAACGCCAGCCGTGGCGAATTTCACCGGCTCCTTAGTGTCACGCAACTGCTCGAAGGTTTCGATGCCGGAATCCTTGGAGACGACGAAGACCCTTGGATCGGAGGAAACCTTGCCGATCCAGGACATCTTCGTCAGGTCGAACCTGACCCCGGAATCGCCGGTCAGCTGGCCGTAGATCAAACCGGTGTTGAAGGTGCCCATCGTCAAGCCGTCAGGCTCCGACGCGTAGATGTAGTTGGTGCCGATCAGATGTCCCGCACCTGGCATGTTCTGAACGATGAAGGTCGAGCCCGGCAGGTATTTCTGCATGAACTCAACGACGAGCCGACCGTTCGTGTCGTAGCCACCACCCGGATCGGTCGCGACGATGTAGCGGATTGTCTTGCCGTTGAAAAACTCGGCGCCTGATTGAGCCGAAGCCGGCCCAAGCACAGTCAGCAACATTACCCCCACCGCAGCGATGCGGTTAGATACGCAGTTCATCGATTTTTCTCCGAAACGGTTTGCCTGGCAGACGACCATGTCGTTGCTAACCACAGTGGCCGGCAGTTCGTGCCGGCCACTGATCGGTGCAAAGGGCGGTCAGTCTTTCTTTTTCTTCAGCAACGTCTTCAGGAACGCAACGGTCTCGGGCGTTTGGTCGAGAGCATGCACGACAACCTCCTTGACCCCATCTCCGACCAGCGGCTCGATCGGAAGGTCGAGGGACTTGGCCTTTTCGAGGAAAGCAGGGTCGGTGGTCGCGGCGGCATAGGCGTCGCGCAACGCCTTGAGGCGGTCGTCGGGAATCCCGGCCGGCCCGGCCGAAAGGCGCGAGATATCGCTCTGTGCCGCCACAAGCGCGATCGCCCGCTTGGCGTCTTCCTTGTCGACAAGCGACGACAGTTGCGGAACGTCGGTCTGGGATCCGCCGATCTGGGCGATGAAGCGGCCATGCCCCTCATCGACGAATTGCTGGAACGACGAGCGCGAACCGACGATGCCCTGGACCTCGCCGCGACGCATCGCCAACTGGTCGTCCTTGCCGTTGTAGCCAGTGATGATCTTGACCGGCAGGCCGATTGAATTCACCAGCATGGTGGTCTCGATCGTCGACGCGCTGCCGACGCCGGCGGAGGCAAACTTCACCGGTTCCTTGAGCGCCTTCAACTGCTCGAAGCTCTCGATGCCGGACTCCTTGGAGACCACGATCACGCGCGGGTCGGACGCTACCTTGCCTATCCACGACATCTTGCTGAGATCAAACTTGATGCCCGGATCGCCGGTAAGCTGGCCATAGATGAGGCCGGTATTGAAAGTGCCGAAGGTGAGCCCGTCCGGTTCGGAAGCGTAGATGTAGTTGGTGCCGATCAGATGGCCCGCACCGGGCATGTTCTGGACAACGAAGGTCGAGCCCGGCAGATGCTTTTGCATAAACTCGGCGACCAGTCGGCCATTGGTGTCATAACCGCCGCCCGGGTCGGTGGAGACGATGTAGTTGACCGTCTTGCCCTTGAAAAAATCCGCTCCTTCATCGGCGGTAGCGGCCCCAGCCAGCAGGCCGAAGACTGCCGCCGTGCCTAACCCGAGAAGTCGCTGCGAAAAGCTCGACATAAAATTCCTCCCGTTTTTGTTTCCCATTGATCGGAGCCCCCTGAATGCTCCGATTTGCCGGCGCCATCTGACGACCGGCGTCGCGGTGCATCAAAGGCCCAGCGCTTTTGTTATGGCTGGCGTCAAGAACCCCGGATGCAGGCGAAGCTGAAGAAGCAGGCTGAAGAGCGAATAGAGGATGAGGGTCGCCCCACCTCCGAAAAGAAGGGCATTGCGCCAGCTGACCTCTGCTTCGCGGTGCAGGTACGTCACCAGCATCAGCGGGACGGCGACGTAGTAGCCGAATGCCAGCAGCACAGCGACGAAGCCGACAAAATAGGCCCACATGACCAGTTCGCGCGACACCGTGTGCGGACCGAATTCGGCCTCTTCGATTGCGGTTTCCACCGCCTGCACATCGGCTGGACGTCCTGCCTTGGGTGCGCGGCGAAAGTGATGGGCGATCCCGCCCTCTGCCTGGTAGGCGTCGAGAAGAAGCTGCAGCAGGCAAAGGCCAACGCCCGGAATTCCAACGATGAGGGGCATGAACCTGGCGTCCGCAGGAAACTGCGTGGCGATCGCCACCATCGTGGTGAAGATGGCCAACATCAGGACCGTGAACCAAGAGCTAAAGTTGTTCATTGGCTCAGCCTCCAAACTGCACGCTGTGCCGGCGCGGGCGAAGATTGCGATAGATTGCGTATCCCATCAGCGCGACGATCATCGTGATGAGCACCAGCGACATCGGCCGCAGGAAGAAGCCATAGCCCCAGAGTTGAAGCGCCTGGTTGAGCGAGGCTTCGGCGTTGCCGCCGAGCACGAGACCGATCACGAAGGGCGCGCGCGGCCAATTGGCGCGCAGGAAACCGTAGCCGATGGCACTGAACAGCACCAAAACGACGAGGTTCTGCCACTGGGCCTCGGACACGTAACAACCAAGCGTCACAAAGACGAGGATGAAGGGCACGAGATATTTGCCGTTGACGAAGGTAAGCAGCGCGACCCATCGGCAGACCACCAGCAAGATGGCAACGGCCATCAGATTGCCGACGATGAGGGCCCAGATCAGGGTCCAGACAAGATCGAGATGCTCCGTCACCATCAATGCGCCCGGCTGGATGCCAAGGATCAGGAAAGCGCCGAGCAGCACGGCCATGCCGGAACTGCCGGGAATGCCGAAGAACAGCGTCGGCAACAGCGATCCGCCTTCCTTGCCGTTGCTGGCGGTCTCCGGCGCAATGACACCTTCGATCGCCCCCTTGCCGAAACGCTCAGGCGTTTTCGAGCTTTGCACCGCATGGCCGTAGCAAAGCCACGCCGCCGCCGAGCCACCAAGGCCGGGGATCATACCGATGATGGCGCCGATGACCGATGTGCGCACGACCAGCCACCAGTGGCGCGGCACTTCCATGACGCCGGAAAACAGTTGGCGATAGGAGAAATTCTTGTCTTCCGCTGCCGCCGAAGCGATCGACCCGCCCTTGGTGCCCAGGGCGATCATTTCGGGCACAGCGAACAGCGCAAGCACCGCCGTCACCACGCTGACCCCGTCCCACAGGAACAGCATGTCGCCGGCATAGCGCGGGGTGCCGGTCTGAGGATCCATGCCGATGGTGGACAGCATCAGGCCATAGAAGCCGACGATCAGCCCTTTGACGATCTTGTCGCCACTGGACAGGAAGGCAATGAAGCTGATGCCGAGCAAGGCGATCAGAAAGAATTCCGCCGGGCTGAACTGCAGGATCAGCGGTTCAAGGATGGGAATCATGACGGCGAAGACGACGGCACCGATGATGCCGCCGACGCCGGACGCGGTGATACTCGCGCCCAATGCGCGTGCCGCCTGCCCTTGTTTGGCAAGCGGATAACCATCGAGCGTGGTCGCGGCATCGTCGCCGTCGCCGGGAATGCCGAACATGATGCTGGAAATCTGGCCGCTGGTGCCGTTGACGGCATGCATGGTCAGCAGAAACACCGCGCCGGCAACCATATCCATGCCGTAGACGAACGGGATGGCCATGGCGATGGACAGCTTGCCACCGATACCGGGCGTGACCCCAACCAGCAGGCCGAACACCACGGCCAGTAGCATAAGCCCCATGATATGCGGGCTGCTCAGCAGGCCGTAGAGCGACCCAAACATGGTCTGAATCATAAGTGTTCCCAATCCTCCTCATTGCGAACCGTGCCTTTGCGGCTTCTGGTTCGCTGCTGCCGCGCCGGCCTGTTTGAGACCGTAAACGACAACCGCCGATCTTGTGTCGGCCAGGTCCCCACATTGGAGGCCATCGCATTAGCTTGTCCAAAACAAATAATGCTGGCGAGCCCTGCGGTTTTCGAGTTGGCGGCAAACCGTCATCCAGCACTCCGGATATGGCAATCGCCTGCGGAACATGCCGCCGCACGGATATCCGTGTGCCAGGCAGACAATTTTTGGCTTGGAGACGTGCCGGCAAGACCAATATGGTATTTCAGATATCTCGGGAGGATATAGGAATGGATCTGAAAAGCCTGCGGCTCTACCTCGCTGTGTTGGAGCACGGCAGCATCACCAAGGCATCCGACAGCGTCCGCGTGGCACAGCCCGCGCTTGGCCTGCACATCCGCAAACTGGAAGAGGAATTGGGGCTCACCTTGCTTGAACGGCATTCGCGCGGCATCCGCGCGACTGAGGCAGGATCGCTGCTCGCCAAGCATGCGGAAGTCATCCTCCGCTACGCCGACGAGGCCAAGCTTGAGCTTACAAGTTATGCCAAGGTGCCGAGCGGCCATGTCAGCATTGGGCTGACGCCAAGTGCCCGCGAGGCGGTCGCCGTCGAACTGGTGGACCGGGTATCGCGCGATCTGCCAGAGGTGCAGCTTACGGTCAAGGAAGCGTTGAGCGAGACACTCGTCGAGTACCTCCTCAACTTCCGCGTCGATGCCGCCCTTGTCTACAATGCCCGCGAAGGCGGAGACCAGTTGGTCTTCGAACCGCTCGCCACCGAAAGCATGTACTTTGTCTACCCGCTGTCGGAGGGCGTGCGCGAAGGCGACACCATCACCTTGGCCGAAGTCATGCAACACCGTCTGATCCTGCCGACCCGCCCACATCTTGTGCGCACGGAGATGGATCGGCTGGCCGCCAACATTGGCGCATCACCCCATATCGTTCACGAGATCGACTCCATGGCCGCCATTCGCGATTTCGTCAGCCGCGGCCTGGGGTGTTCGGTGATGCCGAGAGGCGCACTGTCAAACTCAGCTTACAAGGACACGCTGGGCAGCCAGCTCGTCGTCGATCCACAGATCAAGCGAATCCTGCATCTGGCCTATTCGCGCAGGCGATCCATTTCCAAAGCATTTTCGGCAGCAGTGGATGCGCTGAGATCAGTTGTGGAGGTCGAGCGCGCGCGGCCCGACGGTCAATGGCAGCGTCTGGAGACCCAAACACGCATCAGCCGCGTGCTCGCGGCCACCGACTGAAATCGGCGGCCGCGCAGCGTCAGTGGTGATGATGGTGGCCATCACCATGGTCGTGGTCATGACTGTGATCGTGACCATGATCGAGCGCGCGCAGCCGAGCAAAGGCACGCGGAGGCTCTGACTGACCTTCAAGCATCGCCTCCAGCAACATGCGGGTCGTATCTTCGCCGGCCGGCAGGTTGCCGGCCAGGAAGCCGGCAAGGTGTGCGAACACGATCGCCTGGTTTGCAATGGTCTCCGTGCGCAGCCCATCTGGAATGGCAGTCAGGTCACTGATTGCGTGATTGAGGACACGGCGAGACAACTCGCTCATATAGCCGCTTCGGTCCGCATCCGACGCCAAGGGTGCTGAACTGCGGGCGGTCAGTGTGTCGCGGGTGACGCCATAGGCGCGAGCAACATAGAGCAGCCGCTCGACCAATTCGCTGTCAGCCTGCCGGTCGTCTTCGACTTCACCGCACATTTTACCCTCCCTCGTGATCGCCTGTGTGATGGATCAGGACGCGGCCCTGACATTCCATTCCGGCAGATCAGCCTGCTCAGCTTCGTAGTATCTTTCCATCTGCGTTGCCACTCCGTTGTGCGACAAGGCTTCGGCGAACAAGGTTCTGACCAGCGGCTTCTCGTCGGCATAGTCGATCTGATCGCCGCCGATGCGCTGGCTGATCCAGGCCTTCGGCACGCCCTGCGCGTTTCGGATCGAAACCACTTCGTGCTTGAAGGCCAGGTAGCGCGCGGGCGTGGTGCCGGTATTGAAATGCTGGTGGTACCAGAGGTTGGGCGGCACGATCATCGTGCCGACCTCCCAATCGTAGCGCCTGGGCTCCTCGCCCTCAGGCCACATCAGGCTGTAGCCTTCCCCACTGAGCACGATGACATGCGCTCCTGGGCCGTGCCGATGCCCCTTCTTGTAGGTACCAATCGGGAACTGCGAGATGTGGCTGTTCATCGAGCCCCGCGCCAGGTTGAAGCGGATATGGCCACCGCCGGCCCCGCGCTCCTTGGCGGTGATCAACGGCAGATTGACTGCGTCGGAAACGAAGTTGGTTTCGAGCAGCAGGCCTTTCTGCTCGCCCTTGTTGGCGAAATAGTCCGGCTCGCCATTGAAGCGGCTTTTGAAGTCGTGGGCCGAGTTGAAAATGAAGTCCTCGTCTTCGTAGAGGTTCATCACGGGCGGATTGTTGGTAACCGCAACAAAGCGGGCCGGCTTTTGCCCCGACCCGTTGAAATGCTGGTGCCAGGTGTTCAGCGGGATCGCAAACAGCGCCCCCTTCTGCCATTCGAAGCTCACCTTCGTGCCCGCGTCGTTCCAGACCGTCGTCGAGCCCTGGCCGTCGAGCACCAGGATCATCTCTTCGAACAGCTGACGCTGAGGGGCGAGCTTGCCGCCGGCAGGGATTTCGCAGACGTAACAATCGTTCGATGTGCGAGAGGCGTCGTGATTAATGAAAACGCCGCTGCCGCCGCGTCGCGCCCAGGGCTTCAATTCGACGGTGTGCAGATTGCGTACGTAGAAGGCGCCGATGATGTCGAGGCCTTCCTTCGCCACCCAACGCGTGTAGGGCGTCTCCTTCTCGGTGGCGAACTTCTTTGCGAGTTCTTCCGAGACAATCGCATCACCGGCCATAACAAGTCCTTCCCAATTCGTAGAACACCATCGCGCTGCGATGGGGGTCCGTCGCAAACTGTGACTAGCGGTAACCGAACTGCTGGGACCCGAGAAATATTGAAATTGATTGGCTCCTAGCGGCCCCTCTTCTGGCCTTGCGATCGGCGTCTTGCTCCCTTTCGAATTCGGTTTTGCCCGTCGGATCGAAACTGCGGCAGACCAATCCTACAATGTGGAGGTCTTCAAATGGCCTGCGTTCGACGGGAGGAGAGCTAGATGGGTGACGGGAATGATAGAGCTGACCAAGAAGGCCAGCCGAAGTCGCACACACTCGACGACCATATGTATGGCGACACGCTCGATCACGACCACGGCCCCGATTCCGATCACGACCACGACAGCCTTGAAGCACTTGGGCCGATCGAGCAAAACCCGATCTGGATTCAGGACCACGTCGTCCTGACCAGCGTCGGCATCGATATCGGCTCGTCGGGCACGCAGGTCATTTTCTCACGCATGCTGATGCGCAGGCTCGGCGAGGATCTCACCAGCCGCTACATCGTCGCCAAGCGCGAGACCATCTACCAATCTCCGGTTCAGCTGACGCCATATCGCAGCGAGACGCGCATCGATGATGCGGCACTCGGCAAGATCATCGACGAGGCCTATGCCGAAGCCGGGGTCGGCACGGCGGACATAGATACCGGCGTCGTCATCCTGACTGGCGAGGCGTTACGTCGCGAGAATGCCGAAGGCATAGCCCGGGTTCTGGCCGAACAGGGCGGCGAGTTCGTCTGCGCCACGGCAGGTCATCACATGGAGGCGATGCTTGCGGCTTATGGGTCGGGTGCGGCCAAAGCCTCCTACGACCTGGGACAGCGGCTGCTCAACATCGATATTGGCGGCGGCACCACCAAACTCGCCATCGTCGAGAAAGGCGCCATCAAGGCGACCGGGGCGATCCATATCGGTGGGCGGCTGCAGGTCACTGACGCGTCAGGGCAGATCACGCGTCTCGATCCGGCAGGACGACACCATGCTGCCCGGGCCGGTGTTGACTTGCGGGTGGGAGATTTCGCGACGCCGGCCGAACTCGACAAGGTCGCGGCTTTGATGGCATCGACGCTTGCGTCGGCCCTGCGCGGAGAGCTGACAACCGACATCCGGCATCTCTATCTCACCGACCCGATCGAGGATTTCGGGCAGATCGACGGTGTGATGGTGTCGGGAGGTGTCGGGGAATTCGTCTACGAACGGGAAAATGCCGACTTCGGCGACATGGGCAAGCGCCTTGGCGCGGCCTTCAGGGCGGAGTTGGCGAAACTGCCCTGGCCGCTTCTTCCGGCAGGCGCCTGCATTCGCGCGACCGCACTTGGCGCATCGGAATATTCCATTCAGCTCAGCGGCAACACCAGCCACATCACCAGCCCCGGCCGGCTGCTGCCCCGCCGCAATATGCCGGTGCTGCAACCACCTTTGCCGATGGATGAGGCGATCGACGCGGCCGAGATCTCCAAACTGATCCGATCTCATCTCACGGCGTTTGATGTAGCGGACGGCAGCGGCGATCTGGTGCTGGCGATACGCTGGGAAGGCAGGCCGGAATATCCGCGCATCCGCGCTCTGGCTGAAGGGCTTCGCGCCGGGCTTGCGGCGCGCATCGAAGCGAAGATGCCGATCTACATCATGCTCGATGGCGACATCGCCATGACGCTCGGCCGCATTCTCTCCGAGGAAATGCAGGTCGACACCGACATGCTGGTGATCGACGGCCTTCAGCTCAGGGATTTCGACTACATCGATCTCGGCAAGATCCGGCTGCCGTCACGCACCGTTCCCGTGACGATCAAGTCGCTGGTGTTCAACGAGGATCCGCGCGGCACAAGTCCGCGTCAGAGGATCCATCATCATGATCATGGCGGCCACCACCACGGCCACGATCATCATGGCCACAGTCACGGGCACGACCATCATCATCATGACGGTCGTAGCGATCATCATGCGCATGAGTCGGGGGCGACCGAGAGCGGCAAGGCGCGATCTGGATAAGGAGTGCCATGCCGCCATGATGGGCAGGGCAATCAGCTGAAATTAGCGCCGAAAATTGATCTGGTCGAACGATGTTTCGCTGATGCCAAGGGCGCGAAGCGCCGAAGTTTCCGGCCGGCGGCCGCGACGAACGGCTTCGCTGCACGACTGGGCTGCGGCAAACATGTCCAGAGTATTGGCGATGTAGCCGAAGATCGACCGACGACCACGTCTCGTTCCAGATGTGATTGCAGACATGCCCATATCTCCTTGTTGCATTGCACAAGAAACATATAGGCATATTGCACTGCAATATGAAGATACTCCATGGCATGGCAGCGATGAGCCCCACGCATGGCGAACGATCCGGCCGATCAGATGACGAAGGATTCCATCGTCTCTGGCACGAATATCTCCTCCGGCTTGAGCAGCCGCTTGGACAGCCCCTGTTCAAATGAATAGCGCAGGAATGTCTCGAGCACCTTCCTATTGGGCTTGAAACCGTAGCTCCAATAGTCATCGCCCATTTCGCGGCGGGCATCTTCGACATGCGCCGCGAGCCAGGGCAGCATCGTCTTCAGCGCCGCGGTTTCCCTGAGGTCGCGATAGGCGCGCTGTTGCGCGGCGCCAAAGGCCTTGAACAGCGACTGGGCGATCCAGCGATTGGCCTCATAGACCTCCCGCCGGATGACGACCGTGTGCATGATCGGGAAAATACCCGTGCGGCGGAAATAGGAGCGCTCGACCTCGACGAAATTTTCGAACAGCCGCCGCACCTGCCCCTCAGGGCCTTCATATGTCGAGGGTTTGCGCGCCGTATAAAGTGCGTCGATCTCGCCCTCTCCGAGCATCGCCGCCAGCGTCTTTTCAGGCCCTATCCGGCTGACGTGAATTTTTTCCGGCAGGCTGAGGGGGATTTTCTCCGATCGATTGGGGCTTTCCTCGCCCCCGGTAAGATACTCCACGTCTTCGACGCGAACGCCATATTCGTCGGAAAGAACGCCGCGGATCCAGACCGGTGCGGTCATCTGGTATTCGGGGCAACCGACCTTCCGCCCGACAAGATCCTTGGGTTCGGCGATTCCGGCACCGGCATTGATGTAGATCGACGAATGGCGAAAGAAGCGCGACGGGAATATCGGGATCGCGACGAACGGGCGCTCGTCGGAGAAGCATGAGACGACGTAGGACGATAGCGACATCTCGGCGACGTCGAACTCGCGATACCTCAACATGCGGAAGAACGTCTCTTCCACCGGCATGTTGAGATAGGTGAGGTCGATGCCGTCAGGAACGACCGTGCGTTCCATCAAGGCGCGCGTGCGGTCATAATCCCAGCAGCCGAGCGACAATCGCAACATTGGTCCCTCCCAAACGGTCAGTAGAACTGGTCGAAATGCACCTGCTCGGCGGGGACTTTTCGCTCGACCAGCATGCGCTGCACCGCCTCCCCCATCGCTGGCGGTCCGGCGAAATAGACTTCGCAAGCGGCGAGCCGCTCGCCCATCACAGCTGCAGCCATGTCGTGCACGAAGCCCTTGTAGTCGGTCCAGTCGAGCTCGTCTGCCGCCGAGATCGCCGCGTGATAGTGCATGCGGGTGCCAAATCCAGGCAGCTCGGACAGCATGTCCCGGCCGCAAATGTCGCGTGCCGCGCGCCCGCCGTAGAAAAAGTCCACGCGCCGATCCGCCAATCCGGGCGACACTGCAGCGGCCCGCACGATCGAAATCATCGGCGACAGTCCCGACCCGCCGGCGATGCAGACGATGTCACGCGGCGCGTCCTCGCGCAGATAGGCCATGCCATAGGGACCATCGACGCCGATACGACTTCCGAGCTGCAGATAGTCAAAGAGACGGCTTGTCGCCTCCCCGCCCGGAACCCGCTTGATCTGGAAATGCCACTCGCCGCCGTCCTCTCCCGTATTGCACATGGAGTACGCCCGGTTGCCTTCAACGCCGGGAATGCTCAGCAGCGCATATTGCCCAGGCTGGAAGCGTGCAGCGCTGTCGAGGCGAAAACGGAATTCGCGGATGTCGTGCGTGATGTCGCGCGTCGCCACCAGAACTGCCGATTGCCGGTGGGGCACGAACCGGCTCTCATATTTTGGCGACATGCGGACCTTGATCTCGCAGTCGCCCAGCGGCACCGACTGGCAGCCTAGGCGGCGTCCACGGAGTTGGTCCCTTTCGCTGAGTCCCGGCGGGTCCTTGCGCTGATGTTCGATCTCCCCGCGAAGCAGGTCGAACCGGCAATTGCCGCATGATCCGACATTGCATTCATAGGGAAAGCCGAGGCCGGCGCGGATGGCCGCGCGCATGATCGTGTCGCCGTCGTCGCATCCCCAGGAGACTTCCGTTCCAGTCAGCTTGATGAGCGTCATTGAGCGTCCGGTCTCCCCATGTATCTATTCTGCTAGCGTCTGGCGTGCCCGAGACGCGCCGATATCGCGGCGACGGTTTCCTGAAGCGGTTCGGAAAATCCCGTCAGCGCTTCGAGCGACACGCGTTGCGATGGCCCCGCGATCCCCACTGCGCCGACCACTTCGCCACGCGCATTGCGCACGGGCGCAGCGATACTGCGGATGCCAGGTTCGCTCTCTTCGTCGTCGATCGCGTACCCTTGCTGGCGAACATCGGCGAGGATGGCGCGCAACGTTTCCGGATTGGTGACTGTCCTTGGGGTCCGCGCCGCGAGGCGTCCGGCAAGAAGGCGATCGATCGCTGCTTCCGGAGCGAAGGCGAAGATGGCGCGCCCGACTGCGGTGCAATAGGCCGGGCGGCGGACACCGATGTCGGAGCGCATGCGCAGCGCCTGCGGGCTTTCGAGATTGTAGACATACATGATCTCGTCATCGGACGGGATGCCGAGCAGGATGGTCTCGCCCGTGCGGGCACGAAGATCGAACAGGTAAGGCCGCGCCTCGGTCGAAAGGTCCATGCGGCGCCTGACCAGTGTGCCGAGCCCAAACAGTTCAATGCCCAAGCGGTAGCGCTCGGTTTCCGGGTTCTGCTCAAGCAACCCCTCCGATACCAGCGTGACGGCCAGCCTGTGGACGGTGCTCTTGGCGACGCCGAGTTTCTGGGCCAGGGCGCTGACGCCGATCTCTTCTTCGTCCTGCGAAAATGCCTTAAGCAAGCGAATTGCCGTTGCCACCGAAGACAGGCGATTGCGCTGCTTTTTTGCAGGCTTTTTCACGCTGCTTGCCGCTGCCGATTTCATCAAGCCATCGCTCCGTACGTTGTTGCCGGGCCGATGGATAGCACAGCTTTGCGAGGTACGGTTGGAGGGCCTAACAGCAAGGGCCGCTGTTCGACGCCACGGCCTGCCGACAGCAATGCTGGACCGAGCATCGGTCACACCCGCAGCGCCGTCAGCATTTCGGCGACGAATTCCTCGTCCGCCGACACCACAAGCATTGCCGCATAGGGACGCAGCGCGCTCAAGGTGCGGCCGCCTTCCCTCTCGTCGGAACCGAGAATCAGCCCGGTGGTCATCTTGCCGCGCACAAAACAGGCATTGCCTATGACTTCGGCCGCGTTTGGCGCCGGCGCGCCACCGGTCAACATCACCACGACATCGGCGTCGGCGATCTCATCGAGCAGGCTCACACGCTTGCCATCGAAACACTCGAGCACCGCATCCACCGGCAGGCTGGAAAGCCGTTCGCTCGGCACCTTGGCTTCGATGAAGCGAAAGAACCGCGCGCCGTTCCAGGGCATGCTCTCGACCCGACGCAAGGCGGCATGGCCGGGTTCGTCAAGCGCGATGATCCGAGACTTACGCGGCGAGGAATTCGCATCGCCGATGCGAAAGCGCGCTTCCTCGGTCGTCGTTGTCCGGGCGCTTTCGCTCAAGGCAAGTTGCATTGCGGCTCCTCCATGGACGAGCGTCGCGCTTGTCGCGCGCCCTCTTATTGGCTCAAACCGACGCCGGCGCGGTGCCCGGGATGACGCTCAGCACCTCGTCGGCGACGTCCTTGTAGGACCTGTCGACCGGCAGAACGATCGCCGCGGAGCGAACACGCTGGTGCGCGGGGTCGATTCCCGGTGGCTGCACGCCCTTCTCGCGAAGCGCCTTTGCCGCCTTCATCAGCCTGTGGCGGGCCATGATGATGCCGTTGTCGGTCGACACCAGGTTCTCCTTAGTGCGGTCGACGATCGGCCCCATGCTCTCCTGCAGCGAGGCATCCTGCATGGCGATGCCTTCGACCCCGGAATAGGTCGTGCCGGCGCGCTGGGCCTCGCGGTCCATGAGGTAGTCATTGTCCTTGTTGGCCCGAGGACGATAGCTGCCCGGCACATAAGTGACGTGGATGCCCTTGCCGTCGATCATCGCCTGCCGTTCATCGGCGGTCAGCGCGCGGGTCGGATGGTAGTCGAAGCTCCAGGCCCAGCAGTTCTCGTCGTCGATCGGAATCCAGAAATGGCCGTGCACCGGATGGTTGCCGCGCGGCGGGACCATGGTGAAGGACGGCATCACCCATGGCGTCACTCGCCAGTAATAATGCCCCTCCTCGGCATTGCGGCGCGCGCCGATATAAAGCCCGCCGGCGCTGTCACTGACCTCGAAGAACGGCTTCTGGTCGCTCAGATTGTACTTGTTGCCGCGCGCGCCCTTGAACAGCGGATCGGAGTTCAGGCTGCCGCTGTGCAGCCACGAAACGTGGCTTGAATCGATGCCGCCTTCCATTGCCTGCAGCCAGTTGTTTTCCTGCCAGCGCTTCGAGGTGAAGGTCTGTTCGGCGGGAACCAGCGCGAACTCCCATTCGGGATGTGGCGGCTGCTTTTCCGCCGGGCCCATATAGGTCCACAGGATGTCGCCGATCTTGATCAGCGGGTAGGATTTCAGCTTGATCTTGTTGCAATAGCCGCTTTCGACGGGTTCCGACGGCACCTCGATGCACTGCCCCGTAACGTCATATTTCCAGCCATGATAGGGGCAGCGGAGCCCGCCTTCCTCATTGCGGCCGAACCACAGCGAAACACCCCGGTGGGCGCAGAATTCGTCGATCAGGCCATAGCGGCCCTGACTGTCCCTGAATGCCAGCAGCCTTTCGCTGAGAAGCTTGACCCGCACCGGTGGGCAGTTGTCCTCGGGCAGCTCCTCGGCCAGCAGCGCCGGGATCCAGTAGCACCGGAACATATCGCCCATTGGGGTGGCCTGGCCCGTTTGCGTCAAAAGATCGTTCTGGTCCTTCCGAAGCATGCTTTTCCTCCCTTTCAGCGGTCTTTTGGCACATCGGCCAAGGTGAGAGGCGACTTGAACACGGATGCCTGCAAGACCGATTTGGCTTGACCGGCCAGGTTGACGTTTTCACCCAACCGCCTATCCTACGCGTTCGTTCCTTTATACGGAACGCTGTTCTTATTTAGCGAAACGTAGCGCCGGGCATCCTCAGCGTCAACTGCTCGGCCAAGTGAGGCGAAGGAAGTTTGGAAATGACGGGCATCCGCACGAAGCTCAAAGTGTGCTCCACCGACGATGTCGATTTCGGCTGCGCGATGCAGGTGGAGGCTGATGGGCTGACGCTTGCCGTCTTCAATGTGGGAGGCACCTTCTACGTCACCGACGACCAGTGCACGCACGGCCCGGGCTCGCTGTCGGAAGGCTACCTCGAAGGGCATACTGTGGAATGCGATTTCCACAATGGAGCCTTCGATGTCCGCACCGGCGAAGTCGTCGCCCCGCCCTGCCTTGTTCCTGTCAGGACCTACAAGGTGGTCGTCGACGGTAACGACGTCCTGATCGAGGTCTGAAAATGCAAAACAGCCGCCAGGCCTATCGGCGGCGGCTGTTCCAACAAATGGCCCGGATCAGCCGGTAGCTGATCCGGGCCATTGCATCGGGGTCAGATAAGCCCGGTCAGGATCGCTACACCAGCGGTCGCCATGGCGCCGCCGCTGGCGCGCAGCATGAGGCCGGAGTGCGCACCGAAGCGGCCGACACCGAGCCCTGCGCCGATACCGGCCGCATGAAGCAGTGCGGTCGCAAGCATGAAGCCCATGGCGTAGCTCACGCCAGAGGCATCGACGGGCATTTCGGCGCCGTGAGCGTAGCCGTGGAAGATGGCAAAGACCCCGACCAGCGCCATGGCAGCCGCAACCGGCACCGTCAGGCGCATGGCGACAGCCAGCCCAAGCACGATAACGCTTGCAGCGATACCGATCTCAACGAAGGGAACAGCGATGCCCTGCACACCAAGCAGGCCGCCAAAGGCCATCATGGCGACGAACGACGCCGGCACCATCCACAGGGCGCGGCCGCCGAGGCAAGCAGCGAACACGCCGACCGCGACCATTGCCAGAATATGGTCGAGGCCGCCGATCGGGTGCACGAAGCCATGAACCAGGCCACCGACATGTCCCACCCCGGTATGCGCGAAGGCCACAGCGGGCACGAGCGCACCGACAAGTGCGAGCGATGTTGTCTTAAGTGATTTTCTCAATTCCCGTCTCCCTTGGACAGTCTCAGGCAGTATCGGAGTTCCGTAGCCGCGCCTGTGTCCGGCCCCTCGGAAATCTGCTCGGCGTTCAAAGCGTCGTGTCACCAAACCCCAGCCAACAGGGTTCGCATAGACTTCCGCCATCGTGATCCGCTCTGCCATATCTGAAGCACTCTGACTGGCCCTGCTGCCAGTAGTAATTCGATCTGGGACCCAGCAGTTCTGTCTATTGGTCTATGTTGCGCGTGCTCCGCTAACAATCGGCAGGTCCGGTCAAAGTTTGCGTTTGCCCGGGGCGAATGTCACAACCGCAGCTCGCCGAAACCCGTGCAAGGCAAGCCAGACGAGCGACTGCGCGGTTGACGGGGCAGGACGAATTCGGAGGAGCATATGACGATAGACACAGACGTTGCAAAGACCGGCCACAATAGTGGCGATCAGCCTAGCGAGGTGGTCTGGGAACGCTGGACGAAGAAGCGGACTTTCGTCCGCGGCCTTGAAGGTACCTATGGCGAACTGATGTCCGAGTTGTTCTCGCAGCCCCGCGTCTATCACACCAAGGACCTGAAGTGGAAAGGCGGCCCGCAGAACTTCGGCAAGAAGGTGATCAACCCCCAGGCCGTGAAGGTCGCCCAGTCGATCGAGACCCATGTCGACGCCTTCGCGCCAGGCGGCTACGGCCAGAAGCACGGCCACATGAACAGTGCGGTGTTCTTCGTCCTCAAGGGCAAGGGCCACGACATCCATGACGGCAAGCGCCTGGACTGGGAGGCCGGCGACGCGCTGATCGTGGAAAACGGATGCGTGCACCAGCATCTTTCGGACGATCACGATGACGAAACCATCGTCCTTGTCGCGAAGGCCAAGCCGCTCTTCCTTTTCATGCACCTGATCTTCCAGAAGGTGGTCGAATTCCCGCCCAAGGAACCGGCACCGGGCCAGGAAAACTACGCCCCGCCTGCAGAGCTTTGATCCGCCGAAATCAGGGAGAACACACCAATGTCAGCAATACCGCCCTTCCTTGACCCGATCGAGCGCGAACGCGCACGAACCGGCGACAACTATGTCAGCTTCTATGCCGAGGCACTGGAAGCGTCCAAGCAATTCCGTCGCGAATACGACGAGCGCGTGGGTGTCGTTAAGTGGAACGATATGCCGATGGAGCGGTCGGCCGATGGCCTGATCAAGCACATCATCAACGAGCGCATGAACACCAAGGAATGCTGCCTCGACATCTACATGCAGTTCATTCCCGCCGGCGGCGCCACCGGCACCAGCCGTCACCTGACCGAAGAGGTGGCCTATGTCATCGAAGGTACCGGGCATGACCTGCACTACGACGTACGCTTCGACTGCAAGGACACCTTCATCTGGGAGTGGGACAAGACGCCCAAGAAGGCCGAGTGGGGTCCGGGCGACTTCATCTACATCCCGCCCTATTGCGCCCACAAGCGCTTCTGCACCTCGCAGACCGAGGCCCGCGTTGTGGTCATCAACAGCCGCATCATGAAGTCGATCGGCTTTGACTGGTTCGACCAGCTCGAGCCGGCAAAGGGCTTCGAGGACCTCTGGGTACCACCAGAAGACTGACGGATTTAGCATGGCAAGGCGCATCGATTGCGCCTTGCCATGTCACTGATAACGTTTGCCGCGAGGCCGTGAACCAGCTTTGATGCCGAACCTCATCACGGCGGATCAAGCTTTGCCGTCGCCGCGGCGATGCGCCAATCGGTTGAGCGTCTGGCGACTTTCTCTCTCTGCATTTTCACGCAAAGTTCGAAATCTGCGCGCCGAGCCTCACCGCGTCCCACAATTCGCGCCATGGCGAACATAGAAGAATACCGCATGCCAGACGACATCCTCAGGGGACTGGACACCCTTGAATAAAATCGTGCCGCGCGCTCGCGTCAGCGACTTTGAGATTGAAACGCTGAAGCCAAACGCGGTCGAAATTGATCTCCGAACATTGGCACAGAACCTTCCATGTGCGCACAACTAGGTGATCGACTTGAAGGCTCAATCATTCTGTCGATTTTTGCTTTATTGTTTAATATTTTTAACTTCACTAATTATTTCGTTTTGGTCAAACAGACGAACGTGATAAGTTGTTAAGCTTGTTTGCGTATCTCAAAGGTGCCAACAAGGGGGGAGTATAATGCCCCGGCATTCCTCGCATAGCCCATGCGCTATGATCGTTGTAGGAAATCACGCACTCGCAAGAACCTCTATCGTCAGACTTCTCAAAGGTGAATTCCCCGGATGGGATTTCATCGAGATGGAGTCCGTCGAAAACCTGGACAGCGCATGCGGCATGGACGTTCGCATTGTTGGGTTCTATTTGGGATCGAGGAGTATCGAGGATCCTAAGTTGCGCGACGATCTTGCCGCTGTGCAAGAAGCCTTCCCGCAAGCCGAGATTGCTCTTCTGTCGAATGCAGGCGACCCGACCATGGCCGTGCAGGCGCTGCGTATGGGTGTCACAGGCTTTTTCACCACTTCGCTGTCACTGGACGTTGCCCTGGCGGGCGTTCGCCTTGTCCTTGCAGGCGGCGTGTATTGCCCGCATCCCATCGGTTCGCTGGTCGAGGAGCCAGTCGTGCTTGAGACACACGTCAACGGACAAACATATGCCTCGGAAAGCATCGACGTTATTGAAATCTCCTCCGGCTTCACCCATCGCGAGGAAGATGTGCTCGCGCAGCTGCTGCTTGGTCATTCGAACAAGGTGATCGCAGCCAACGTGAATATTTCCGAAAACACTGTAAAAATGCACATCCAGCACATCATGCGTAAGCTGCGGGTCCAGAATAGAACCGAAATCGTGATCCGACTGGGCAAGAGAGCAGCTCATGATGCGAACTCCAGCCAGAAGTAGGAATCCTCAAACCACTTGGATCATCTCATTTTCTACGAAGATTATTGTTTGAACGAGCTGACCTACGGCGGGGCGATCCCGGTGGCTATTTGCCATGCGAGACAGCGCCGTGTGGTGAAGCTGATCAATCCTCTCGGAAAGACCTGCTGAAACTGTCGAGGACCGGCCTCAGCGCATAGAGCGCCACGGTACTTTGACCCGTCTCGATCAACGCCTGCACGGGCATTCCGGGCACCAACGTCACGTCCGTCATCCTGGCCAATTGCTCATCTGAAACACGGATCGTCGCCGCATAGTAGGATTGGCCGCTTTGCTTATCCACCAGGCGATCCGCTGAAACATAGGTGACCGTGCCGGAAAGGAGCGGCACCCGCCGCTGATCGTAAGGCAAGAGATGAACTTTGGTCGGCAACCCGACATGAACGACATTGATGTCTTCGGGCCTGATATGCGCGGTGACGATGAGACGATCCTCTTTTGGCACCAGATCAAGAAGCGGCTCGCCGGCACCCACGACCCCGCCTGGAGTGTGAATGCGAAGATCGGTGATCACCCCATCTTCGGAGGCTCTGATCTCCGTTCTGGAAAGTTGATCATCGGCAGCCCGCATTTGCTCTGCAAGTTGCAATAGCTGGCTCTCGGTCTCGCGAAGGCTCTGCGCTATCTCGTTCTGGCGGTCGCTCTCAAACTTCAAAAGGTCGGCCTGCGCCTCGCTGATGGACTCTTCGGCGCGGGCGATTTGAGCGGCCGTTTCGCCGCGCTGGTCATCGACGTCCGCACTTTCGCGCATGAGATCGAAAAGGCGGCTTTGCCTTTCGAGTTTCCTGGCGACGAGATCCGTGACTGTAGCCAGCTCCTTTCGCACGATGTCCGCCCTGGTTGACAGCGCGGCCTGCCGCGCATGAAGCCCGACGATTTCCTGCTGGATTTGCGCCATCTTCTCCTGGATCACCACGATCTGTGCTCGCGCGACCTGGAGGCGCGTTTCGAAGATTTTTTGTTGCCCTGCCAGGATAGCCTGGATCGCCGGGCGGCTCGCCGCAGCCTGTATTTCCTCAGAGAGGATGACGTGGTCTTTTTCGCCCTGTTCGGAAAGCAGCCGAGCTTGACGTATCTTGGCATCCCAGAACTGGCCCGTAAGAGCGTTGCTTTGTGAACGTGGTTTCACGTCGTCGAGCTTTATCAGGACCTGTCCCGAAGAAACCACATCGCCATTTTTGACGAGTATCTGTCGAACGATCCCACCCTCCAGGTGCTGGATGGTCTTGCGGCTCGATTCCGGCTCCACAATTCCAGACGCGATCGCAGCACTCTTGAGCGGCGCCAAAACCGACCAGAATCCCAATCCAAGCACGAAACAGCCGATCAGCAGGTTGCCCGTCCAGGCCACGGCCCGAAGCCTCGGGGCCGGTGGCGCCGGTTCAAATTCCGCATATCCCATGAATTGGTCGCTGCCCGGTGCATGGCTCACGGCGCTCGAAACGCGCACGGGTCGCGACCGCTGCGCTGGCGCGGCGCTGCCAGCCAGGACAATCGGGGTATTTGGCGAAGAGAGCGTCATCACCCGGATCCCAAGCCTCTTTCGTATTGCGGCGGCGGACGAAGATGGGCATCGAAGATTTCCTCGCTGTCGCCGAATGCGTTGAGGGTTCCGTTCCGCAGAATCGCGATCTTGTTGGTGATCGGCAGGATCCCCATCCGATGGGTGATGACCACAACAGTCACCCGTCTGGACTTCAGCCGTTCAATGGTCTCGAACAGGATGCGCTCCCCACGATAATCCAGGCTCGAGTTGGGATCATCGAGGACCACAAGGCTCGGATTGCCGTAGACGGCTCGAGCCAGGCCGAGTTGTTGTCTCTGTGCGCGAAGCAACGCGGTTCCGCCTTCGCCGACATCCGTTTCGTAACCCTGCGGCAGCCGCATGATCGTGTCGTGCAGGCCCACCAGCTTGGCTGCTTCGATGACTTTTTTGGGATCGTCGCCATCAAGGCGTCCGATGACATCCCTGATTGCGCCTCCGAAGAGATCAATGTCTTGAGGGAGATAGCCGATACGGCGCGCGTCTGCGGAGTATCGCAACGTCGAAAGTTCCAGCCCGTCAAGCATGGCGAGCCCTTCGTTTGGCCGTGCAACGCCGGCGATGATGCGCCCCAGCGTGGACTTTCCGGAACCCGAGGGGCCTATCAAGGCAAGGCAATCACCGCCGATCAGGCGCATTGAAACCCCTTGGAGAACCCGTTTGCCCGATACCGGCGAGGCAAATCCAACATTGTCGAGCACAAGGTCGCCCATCGGGTTGAGCAAGGCCGTTTCCCGAATGCCAGGGTCAGGAGCAACCGCGACAAGCATCTGATTGAGTTGTTCGCAAGCATTGCGGGCGAAAGCGAATGCCCTCCATGCGCCGATCACGCTCTCTACCGGGGCCAGCCCCCGTCCAAGCAACAGGCTGGCGACGAAGATGATGCCTGGACTGCTGTTATCCCAAAGCACCAGCCAAGTGGCGGCCCCCATCATCAGGATCTGCGTCAATGTCCGGGTCGATTTCGACAGCGCCTGAACGATCTCCGATCGTCTCGATACGGTGTCCTGCGCAATCCTCGCACTCTCGGCGTCTTTGTAGACAAAGCGCGCAGCGCCTTCCTGCATGCCCATGGCGCGCACGATCTGAACGTATTTGAGCGCCGTTCCGAGCCGGGCATAGCTCGTCGCATGCGCGAGATTTGCACTCGCGCTCGGCGCCCGGGTGACCCATTCCATGGTGATGGCAAAAAACAGGAGCAGGAGCGCGCTGCCAAGACCGATCACTCCAAGCAAGGGGTGAACCATAAACAGCAGCATCAGAAACACCGGTGCCCAAAAAGCATCGAAAAGGAGCACGCTGGCGGGGGATTCCAGAAACTGTCGGATCGCTGCGAGATACCGATATGCCTCCATTGCCTTGCCCGGATCGGAGCGGGCGGCATATTCGAATGCCGCCGCAAGCACTGTCGGGCGCAAGCGATGGTCCAGCCAACTGGCTATGCGTGAAAGCGCGGCCCGGCGAACGACGTCGAGCAATGATCCGACCACCACCGCCACCGCCATGATCAAGGTGATCATGATCAGCGTGTCCACGCTCCGGCTCGACAACACCCGGTCATAGATTTGCAGCAGATAGATCGAAGGGGCGAGAAGAAAGAGATTGTAGCCGCAACTGAACGCGAAGACCAAGCCGAACGAACCCAGGCACGCCCGCAAAGCAGCTTCCAGCGGCGTCGCCGAGCGGACATGTTGTGTGAACAAGGACGTCATCGCGGGAACCCGAAGCGGAAGTCTCTTGGACTCTCTTCGTCTGGCCAAGGCTCTGCAAAACCGGATCGGCGGCGCGGGCCGCCGATCCGCAGCCCGGACTGCTCACACCGTCAAATGGCTGAGGTCGAAATCGTGGCTGGCGTTGAAGCTGTCGGCGAAAGAGTTCGCCAATGATTCTGTATCTGTAGTGGTAGTGGTGGTGGTGCTGGGGTCGGTATGCACGAGGGCGGAAGAGATATCCCCTCCCCGCGCCATGCTGCCTGCACCGCCATTGCCGCCCATGCCGGCGATGATGGTGGCATGCTGATCCGCCAGAAGGGTTGTGGTCTGGGTGGCGGTGGTGTCGGCACTCACTGCCGCGACATCAGCACCGCTTGTTGAACCCAGGCTGCCGTTGGAAGTCGAGCTGCCGCCGGCGCCGCCGGAGCCATTGTTCGTAAGGGTCGAAAGGGTGGCGTTTTCCGCTTCAGCTGCACCACCGTGCCCGCCAAAGCCAGCATCCCATGTTGCCCAATCTGCGACATGGTCGCCGTTATGCACATCGATACCGGCGCCAGTTACGGTCTGGACGTTGGCGACATATGCGACGGGGTTGTAGCTGATATCGCCGTAGCTGTATCCGTCGCCGCCATTGCCGGCACTGGCATTTCCGGCATGTGGGTCGTCAAGTTGGATGGTGTCGGACAGTGTGGGGATAGGCATGATGTTGCTCCTTTCCAGCCCCTTCCGCCGAGTACTCCCGGAGAGACACCAGAGGCTGCCTGTTCACTGTGGAATGCGTGCCATGGCGCGACTAGCTACAAGATCGGTCACATCAGTTCGGGTGGCCTGTTGACCGGGTTGTCTGCTCGGAACCTTGACGGAATTGGAACTGCCGTCCCGTTCGGGCACCGGTTTTCGCAAGCCTCAATCCGTATGTTTGAGGCCCCTGCGACGATGACGAGAAATTGGGAATGGATACGCGAAGGGACGTGAGCGCGTGCCAGCTAGGCATGAACGAGCAGATCATGGACGAGATCGGCGTGGGTGGGGTCGACGACATTGAAGTGACCGGCGGTACCGCCGACCCCTGCCATCTGGAGACTGTGCTGGTCGTACAAGACATGGTCGACCTGCTGCGCTTCGGCCGTGCCGCCGGCGGGAACGGCGATATTGACCGGCTCGAAATATCCCACATTGACACCGACCATGCTCCCAACGGAATGGCCGTCACCGCCCGTCCCGGTCGTGCTGCCCCCTGTGAAGATCGTGTCCGACGCCATGTTGAAGCTTCCGCCAGCGCCACCGACGCCAGCGATCTGGGTGGCGCCCTGGCTGAAGAGGACGTTGTTTGTCTGATCGGCATGGGCGGTGCCGCCGGCCCCGGCAATAGCAATATTGATGGGTGAGTAGATCGCTACGTTCACATCGACAAGCGAACCGAAAAACGTGCCGTTGCCACCGCTGCCGGCGTGATTGTCGCCGGTAAAGACCAGCGAGGCTGCACCGCCTCCCGGCCCGTAGCCGCTAGCAAGGTTGTGGTCTCCGCCGGATCCACCAACGCCTGCAATCTGGGTGCCGCCTTGCAGCAGAGCGGCATTGTTCGTCTGGCTTGCTGTTGCTGTCGAGCCGTGTCCTGCGGCCACCGCGGTGTTCACCGGGTCGAAAACCGCAACATCGGAACTGACGAGCGCTCCGTAAAATATGCCGTTGCCGCCGCTCCCGGCATGTCCGATATCCCCACCGATCACGGCATTTCCGCTACCGCCACTGCCGCCCATTCCAGCCATTTCGGCGGAGTGCTGGTTGATCAGTGCTTCATTGCCCTGCTGCGCTTCGGCCGAGGAGCCGTTGAGAGCGAGCGCCGCGTTTGAAGGTGAAAAGATCGCTATGGGCGTGCTGCTGATGGTCCCGATACTGACGCCATCGCCACCGCTGCCAGCCGAGTTCTGTCCCGCGCCAAACAACAGCGAACCCGTCGGGTCCGCCGCAAGGCCGAAGGGAAGCCATGTCGGCACCAAGGCAAGATGCCCTTCCCCAACGCTGGAACCGCCGCTCTGGATGGCATTCGAGATGGACGTGTTATCTGGAGTAGAACGAGTGACCGTCATGACCGGCTCCCAATCCAGCTTCGCGTCAATGATTTGCTGGCAAACACCTGACACATCCGCGCATTGTTTCGCCTCTTGCCGAAAAAATAGAGCCGGCAATTCGTATACGCCGAAATTGATGGGGACGGATTGAGCATCGGCTTTGACGAGGCGGGCGGTCCCTGCTCCCGGCAGCGCGTGCCATATCCTTGCACGCGGGATCGACTACCGTACACCTACCGAAGCGTGGCAGGCCTTGGTTGGAGGCTGAGCCGCTTGCCGGGACCAGCGGCGTGTCGTCTTTCGCCATGCAGGCGAACTCGACTGGTTCAGAGAGTCTATCATCGGCAAGCGGTTGCCGACTGCCGCCTATTCACCGTGTGGACAGGTGTCCATCAGTTTTGATGGACACCTGGAGCAAGCAGTGATGCGAGCGCCGTTTGTTCACGGCTGATAGGTCATTGCCCGCACAACATCCTGTGAGGGGCGCTTCTCACCCGCGAGTACCTCGAAATCGAGCTGGTTCTCGCGAGGAACCAGCGGACAGGTGACGAAGTTGGTGAAGGCGCAGGGCAGCGCAACGGCGTAGTTGAAGTCGATCCAGTCGATGCGGGTGTTGGTGTCATCGGCGAACTGCAGCTCGATGACACGGCCAGCACCATAGGTGATGGGGCCGCTGGTGAGATCGCGAATGTGCGCGACGGGCTGCACACCTTTCGCCGTATCCTTGCCGATCAGCAAAAGGCTGTAGCTCTTGCCCTTGTGTTCGAAAGTGAAAGTGCCGATGCGCGGCGTCGATTCACGCACGCCGGCTTCCACTGTTTCGGCCTCGTATTCGGTGAGCGCAGTTGGCGTATAGACGCCGGGGATGCGCCATGCCGGGTCATAGTCGAAATCGGTGACGCCGGCATCCTCTAGACGAGTCGCCTCGCGCGGATCGCGCACGCGCACACCATACAGCGACTGGCCGTCATGCTTGGTGCGCAGGATCGTCTCGACCTCGTTCACGCCGAAATAGACCGGCTCGCTCTTGCCATGGCCATAGGTCTGGTTACGGCCCGGGACGATTTCGACGGGGCCCCTGGGATACTTGCCATTCACCGAAAGGGTCGGTCCCGAGGCAGGCGGCGTGAACATGACCCGGCCATCTTCAACCGACCAGGTGCCGGGAAGCAGATCGAAACTGACGTCTTTGTCATCTGCTTCCAACCAGTACTGGGCAACCAGTGAAGTCCAGCCGTAGGGGCGGAACATCGTGGCGACATGGGCGTAGCGCCATTCACGCCACTGGCCTTGCAAATGTTCTGTTGTGGGCATGATCGTCTCCCTTTCGAAGGATTTCAGCTGTCTGCTTGCGCATGGTTCTGGTGGGCTGCGCCTTGACTGGCGGAGTCGGTAATCTCGCCCAGGAAGGCGAGCATGCCGCGCCAGGAACCGTCGTCGGCTCTGGAGTTGCCGGAGGGCGTCCCGCCGTTGGTGTAGGGTACTTTCGAGACCGGGTGCAGGCGGCTCAGCTGCGTCGACGGCACGATGGGCAGGTTGATGGCATGCCCCGCATCATCGAAGTCGAGATGGCGGACCAGATGAGGATGGTCGTGCCGGCGCAGGGTGGAGGCGACCATGCGGGAATAGAGGCTGGATGGCCAGGCACGGTCGTCGCGACCCGAGATCAGCAGCACCGGACCTGCGATGTTTTCGACCGGAATGCGCGCGCGCGCCGCCAGTGCGGTATCCTTCAGCCCCTCGAAGAAGACCGAGTGATGCCGGTTGGGCGGAGCATCGCCAGCCCAGGGGTGCCAATGCACAGCAGCATTGTCTTGCCACAGGTGCGGCAGCGGAACACCGTCCCTGGTCCAGGTTGTACCTTGCCAGCCACCACGCGCCGGATCGCCGGCGCCCTGGGCGCCATGGACCATGGCGCCGGGCACGAAGGCGATCACGGCCGAGACCAGATCGGGGAAGGTCGCGCCCAGCAAGAGCGCGAGCTCGCCGCCGCGCGACTGACCGCTGACACCAACGAAGCCGTCCTTGGGCTGGAGAGTACGGCGCGCCCAGCGCAGGCCGGTCTCAAGATACTCAAGCGGCGTTTCCGTGATGAAGGGCGACAGGCCCTCCGCCTTGAAATAACCGAGCGCAAAGGCCTGATAGCCACGGGAGGCAAGCAGCGCGGCTCGCGGTTCGTTGATGCCGCCGCCGGAGCCATTGAGCACCACCACGACCGGATGAGGACCTGGCCCGGCCGGGGTGAACAGCGTGCCGACCAGCCCGTCCTCGCGGATCTCCTGCCGCTCCACGCCTTGTGCTGCGAAGCGCTGGTCAAGCCTCACCTCGGCCTGGGTGCCATGGGCAGTTTCAGCCGTCAGCGTCGTCTGCAGGGGCTGCATGACATCGTCGGCGAAGAGTTCGGCGCTCGCGCTGTCGACCGGTTGCTGGCTCCAGATCAGGCCCATTGCCGACACTTCCGCATAATCGCCGCCAACGGGAGCGTCACGGGTCAGATCAACCACGCCTTGCGCGTCGGCCATGAAGGTCGCCTGGCTCATCCAGACCACGCCACGGCCTCGCTGCGTGCGAGCGGAGATCGCGATGAGTTCGTCAGGAGCGAGGCCAGAGACGACAATTCGGCGCGGCTCGTCGATCAGGCCGTCGACGGGTTCGATTGAAAAGACAGGTGCGGAAACAGGCTTTGTCATCATTTAGGTCACAATCTCTGCAGGTGGGTCGGCCGCATCATCGGCCTGTGCGCCCAGCCATGCGGGCGAGATGAGCATCGAGACGTTGTGCGAAATCAGCGTCCAGTTCGGCTTCGGACGACAGGCTGCCTCCGCGCGGCCAGTGACCGCCGCCGTCCGTCCAGTCGCTCTTCAACCCGGCGAGCCTGGCTTGCCAGTCGATGCTTTCTTCGGCCCGGGCTGGATCGACGGCGAGGATGAACACGCCGCGACCTTTCGGATCTCCCCGGCCGCCGCCGGCGACGCCGGCCATGAGCTCGACCACCAACCCGAGCAGCGAACCGATCTGGCCGCCGCGCGGCAGCAACGCAGCTACCTCGGCCGCGATCCTGGTCGGGCGTCCTTCGCCGTCCAGGGCGATCCCTTCAGGCAATGGCGCGCCGGAAACACGAGCGTTGCGAATATCGGCCATGGTGGCCGTGCTGGTGGCGACGTCGATGACGACGCGAGTGGCGCCCTGCCCCATGGCAAGCGCCAGCGGATTGGTGCCGATCACCGGACGGTTGCCGCCATGCGCCGCGACGAAAGGCGGGCCTTCGGCGCCGGCGATACCCAGGAGGCCGGCATCGGCGAGATGGCGGACGAAGGGAGCGAGCCGGCCAAAGCCCCTGACGCCGCGCAGGAAGACGGCGGCGATGCCGAACTGTCGGGCAGTCGCGGCCAGGTCGAGCGTCGCGCTGGCGACCGCCAGCGGCGCAAAGCAGGACGAGCAGTCGAGCCAGGCAATGGCCTGCGGGCCCTCGCCCGCCGGCACCGGGACGGCATCGGCCGTCCATTCATCGAGCATGGCGATGCCAAAGCGCGGCATGCCGAGCGCATCGGCCTCGACCAGAGCCGAAGCCGCGAGCTTCGCCGCCGGGCCGCCGCCCAGGGCCGCCGATAGCCGGCTTGCCGCGTCAGGGATCGCGATCATTCGCCTGGGCTCCGTGCTGTGCCGCCAAGCTGAATTTCGCTTTCCGACAGGTAGCCCAACGTCATCAGGCGTTCGATCAGGAATTCCCGGCTGTGCTTGATATGGGCGGCCTCGATCGCGGCGGCCCGCTCGCCGTCGCCGGCTTCGATTGCATCGACAAGTGCTGTGTGCTCGTCAGAATGCTCGCCTGTCTTGACCGTGAAATCGATGGCGAAGCGCAGGAGGCGTTCGAGCTCGTCGAACAGGCTCTCCGAGAGAGCGACGACGCGCTTGTTGCGGCTGCAGCGGGCAATGGCGATGTGAAAGCGCCGTGCAACCTGTTGCATGGTGCCGATGTCCATCGGCGCGGCGTATTCCCTGACGATCTGGCGCAGCAGGGCTATTTCGGCCGCCGTGGCGTAGCGAGCCGCCTGCCGGGCAGCATGCGGTCCGATCGCCGCGCGCATGTCGAGGATATCGTGCACCGCCTGGAACGTGATGGGGGCGACGCGATAGCCGCTGCGGGGCAGAATGGTGACCAACCCGTCGGCGGCGAGTTTTTGCATGGCATCGCGCACCGGCGTCTTCGAGACCTCGTATTGGCTGGCAATGGAGGCTGCGTCGAGTGTCGTCCCCGGCACGATCTCGCAGCGCATGATCTTCTGGCGAAGCGCCAGGTAGATGCGCTCCGAAACAGGTGCGTGGGTGGTATTGGCCGGGTCGGCATCGACGGTCATGAGCCTCTGGTCCTCAGCCCCTCAATGTTTCGCCCAGGGCACTAGACGCCGCTCCAGCGCCTCGAGCGCGAGGATGGTGAGATAGCCCATAGCGGAGATCGCTACGATGCCGACGAACATTCGCGATACCGCGAAGGTCTGCCACGATGCCCAGATGAAGAAGCCGACGCCGCTGCGCGCGCCAAGGAACTCGGCGGCTGCAATGATGATATAGGACGAACCAGCGGCGAGCTTCAGTCCGGTGAAGATGCTCGGCAACGCAGCCGGGAAGGCGACGCGCCTGAAGGTCTGCAGGCTGGTCGCGCCAGCATTCTTGGCCACGTCCATGTAGATTTGCGGCATCTGCATCACCCCGCCCATGGTGTTGTAGAGCATGAGGAAGAACACGCCGATGGCGATCACGACGAACTTCGATGCATCGCCAACACCGAAGATCAGCAGGATCAGCGGCAGGATGGCGATCTTCGGCACAGGGTAGAGCGCTGCAAAAATCGGCCCGAGCAGCCGGCGGACCGGTCGCGACAGGCCCAGGATAAGCCCCATGGCGATACCTGGCACGGCACCCATGACATAGCCAATGCCGACGCGACGCAGCGTAGCCCCGATATGCTCGAACAGTTCGAAGCTCACGGTCATGCGCCATGCGGTGCCGGCAATCGCGCTCGGAGGCGGGAAAAAGCGCCGGTCAATCAGATTGAACTGGCTCGACAGCTCCCACAGCAACAGCAGCAGCAGAGGGCTGAAATAGGAAGCAAGGCGGAATATCCGTTCGCGGCGCGCCGGCGCCCTGAGCCGACGCCATTGTTCTTCCGTCAGTGTTACGGGAGTGGCGCTCATCTCAGTCCCTCGCAGGAGAGGCCAGCAGACGCCAGACCTCATAAGTCAAATCCCAGAACCGCTTGTCACGTCGCATCTCGACAACGTCGCGTGGCCGCTCGAAGGGAACCGTCAGATTGGCGACCAATGTGCCGGGACGCGGGGACATCACGATCACGCGGTCGGCAAGCGTCAGCGCTTCGTCGACACTGTGGGTGATGAAGACCACGGTCTTGCCGGTCGTCTCCCAAATCCGCAGCAGCTCCTGTTGCAAAACGAGGCGGGTCTGCTCATCGAGTGCGCCGAAGGGCTCGTCCATCAGCAGGATGTCGCGGTCGTCGACCAGGGCGCGCGCCACCGAGACGCGCTGCTTCATGCCGCCGGAAAGCTGATGGGGGCGTGCGTCGGCAAAATCGGTGAGGCCCGTCAGTGCCAACAGGTCGCGCACGCGCGCTTGCTGCTTTGGACGAGAGACACCCTTGAGGCTCAGCGGAAAGGCAATGTTCTCCGATACCGTCAACCAGGGCAGAACGGACGCCTCCTGGAAAACCATGGCCGGCGGGGTCGTGCTGTGCAACGTCACCGTGCCGCCGAGCTGTTCTTCAAGATCAGCGAGGATGCGCAGGACTGTGGTCTTGCCGCAGCCGCTCGGCCCGACGATGCAGACGAACTCGCCGCGCGTCACGGAGAAGCTGACATCGGAAACGGCCACGGTCGCGCGGTCGCTTTCGCTGTCGTAGAAGGCCTTGGTCAGATGACTGACCTCGACCGCCAGCGGAGCCGCTTCCGCTTCGGACGGATGCACTGTCTCACGCACAGCCGTCATCACTTCTTGCTTGCGAGGAGGTCGTTGGCGCGCTTCAACAGATCGAGACGATAGACCCCGTCAATGTCGGCAGGGCCCTCATATTCGAGCGTGCCGCGCTTGCGGAAGAACTCCTCCTGCTCGCGCACCGAAGCCATGTCGATGGCGCCGTCCTCGGAACGAACGGTGTAGGGGATACCGCGCAGCGTATCGGGCTCGGTCCCAGTGTATTTCGACACAATCGTAACGACCTTGTCGTCCTTCCAGCCACCATTGTCGAGCAGGCGTGCAGCCTTGAGATAGCCCGCCATGAAGCGCACCACCAGGTCTTCATTGGCAGCGACAAAATCCTGGTTGAAGGCGATCAGGCCAAGCTCGGTGCCGAAGGTGTGATCCTCGACCAGCCGACGGCCAAGCCCCTGCTTCTCAAGCTGATGGGCGAAGGGCTCGATGCTCCAGCCTGCCTCGAGTGCGCCATTGGCGAAGGCGGCAGCGGTCGCGGGCGGCGGCAGGAAGATCGCCTCGACGTCATCGAGCGTCAGCCCGCCCTTCTCCAGCGCCTTTGCGACGGAGTACATGCCGAAGCCGCCTGGACCGGGGATGCCGACCCGCTTGCCCTTGAGGTCGGCAACGGTGCGGATGCCTTCATCCCAGGCCTTTTGCGAGACCATGAAAGGCGAAGGCGATGGAACCGTCGATGGCATCCGGGCCAAGGTCGCGATGATCGCAACCGTCGCGCCGCGGTCGAGCGCGTTGAAGAGGCTGGCGCCCCAGGTCGCACCGCCGGCCTCGATGTTGCCTGAGGCGAGCATTTGGATGGTCTCGGCCGTGTCGCCCTTCGGCGAGAGCGTCACCTCGGTGCCGAACTCTTCGAAAAAGCCGAACTCCTTGGCCACGAAGAACGGCGCGTAGTCGGCGTAGGGCGAATAGAGAAATTCGAGCTTCGGCTGTTTTTGTGCCCACGTGGGCAGGGCGAATGAGGAAGCCAGGGCTGTGGCAGCGGCGGCTGCCATGAGATCACGACGACTGATTGAAGACATGCCACTCCCCATGCGCCAGTGCGGCTTTCCCGGGCCGGCACCTGACAATCCTGTTACTCCCCTGAAGCGACGAACAACGTGCCGCGGGCGAGCCGATAGTCTCATCGGAAATGACTACGTACAACTGATGCATCACCTATGCAACCTGATATTTCCGCTAGGGCAGGAAGCCGTTCAGCGCACGCTGGGAAGGCGCCCCACTCCAGCACCGGCGATCAGGCTGGCTTGTGGCCTTTGACATCCGGGGCCAGCAAATGGCGGACCTTTGGTGGCGCATCGCCGCAATGGAAGCTGACAACGGCAGACTGCAGGTCCTTGTCGGCGACCGTCACCCGGTCGTGCTGGCGAAGATGATCGAGCCAGCTGCCGACAAGGAAATACTCGGTAAAACAGCCGGGCGCTTCGACGTCTTCGAAGACATACCAGTCATAGGCGCCATCCCTGTAGCGCTCCCCGCGAAAGGCATAGAGAGCCCTGAGGAAACCGGCCCGATCTGCCTGCTCTATCTGGTAGGTGATCTCGACCATCACCGGTCCGCGATCTTGATCGAATTCGAGCTGTGGCAAGATCTGCGGCCAGTGGGCGGATGCTGCCAGGTCGATAGCCCTGTCGTCGGGAAGTGCGAAACGCGTTGCCCACAGCGCAACGAGAGCGAGCGCTGCCGCAGATACCAGCAAGGCATTGCCAACCCCGATCTGGCCGGCGACCTGCCCCCAGACCAATGATCCGGCCGCCATCGACCCGAAATAGACGGTGATGAAAACCGCAAGCCCGCGCGCGCGAACCCAATCCGGCAGCGACGACTGGACCGAAACATTCAGCGTCGAAAGCACGGCGATCCATGACGCGCCGGCGATCAGCGCGCCCGCAACGCCCAGGATCGCATGCTGGCCGATCGCAAACAGGGTCATGGCAACAGCGGTGCCGACAGAACCCGCAACAACGAGGCGGCTGGGCTTCAGCTTTCGTCGCAGTGCAGGCAGCGCGATTGCGCCGATGACAGCGCCAAGGCCGATCATCGCCATCAGCAAGCCATACATCGACGGCCCGCCTTGCAGTTGATCGCGGGCGATCAACGGCAACATCGCCCAGTACAGGCTGGCGAACATGAAAAAGCAGACAGCGCGCGCAAACGTGGCCTTGAGCGGCGCGCTGCGGGCGGCGTAACGCAAGCCGGTGAAAACAGCCTGGCCGATCGGCTCCGGCGGCAATGTGCTCGCCGCCCCCTTGGCTGGCGACCACCAGCACAGCGCGACCAGGATTCCGACACGACTGACAGCGTTCAACACAAACAGCGCGGCGATGCCCAACGGAACGATGATGATGCCGGCAAGCGCGGGGCCGATCGCGCGCGCGACATTGATGCCCATCGAATTCAGCGCGACCGCGGCCGGCAACTCCGCCCGCGGCACCAGCCGCGGCACGATCGCCTGCCAGGCAGGCGCCATGAACGCAGCACCTGTGCCGAGCAGGAACGTGAAGACCAGCAATATCTCGATGGTCACCTTGTCGGCCATCACCAACGCGGCGAAAGCCGCCGCGCAAAGCAATGTCAGCGCATTGATCACCAGCAGCATGCGCCGGCGATCCACCAGATCCGCGATCGCGCCCGCCAGCAGCGCAAACAAGAACACCGGGAGCGTCGTTGCGGCCTGGACAAGAGCGACCATCGCCGGTGACGGATCGAGGCCGATCATCAGCCAGCCCGCGCCGATGTCGTTCATCCACATTCCCATGTTGGAAACTGTGGTGGCGACCCACAACGTCGCGAAGGGGCCGTGCCGGAAGGGCGCCCATGACGACCCTTCTGGCCCGGCTTGGGCAGGTTGTTTCGGCGCGTGCATGCGAATGTCACCTCATGGCCGCGAGAACCGCGCCAACGGACGTCATGGGACGCCACCCCGACTGAGGCGCCCCATGACCGGTTTGAAGGTTACTGAGGTGCCTTCCCATTGGCATCGTGAACGATCTTGCCGCCGAGCATCGTCAGCACCGAGCGGATTGTGTGTATCTCGGTGGCCGGCATCGTCATGTATGGCTTGTCGAGCACCGCAAGGTCGGCAAGCTTGCCAGCCGCAAGCGTGCCGCGCTGATTTTCGTCGAAAGCGATCCAGGCAGCGTTTGCGGTGTAAAGCTTGAGCGCTTCCGCCCGCGTCAGCATCAGGTCGGCCCGCCTTTGCACCGTGCCGCCCAGCGACGTGCCGGTCAGCTGATATTCGATCGCCCGCCAGACGCCGAACACGCCAATTCTTGTCGAGTCGGTTCCGCCGGCGACCATCAGCCCCTTGTCCAGCGCAAGCCGGGTGCGTGGCGACGCCTCGGCAACCTCCGCGCCGTTGGCTTGCTTGATCGCGGGTGCTTCAAAGAAGGGGCCCATCTGCACGGTGTAGGCCAGACCCAGCTTTTTCATCCGCTCCAGCGTTTCGGCCGAGCCGGTGTTGAGATGGGCGATGGACCAGCGCAGATCGTTCAGCGGGTAGGTTTTGGCCACGGTCTCGAAGGCATCGAGAATGGCCTTGGCGGCATCGTCGGTATAGGCGTGGATTTCGACCGGTATGCGCTTTTGCGCCGCGAACGTCGCCACCTTGACGAGTTCGTCGCGTGCCGCTTGCGGCGGGTTGAAACCCGGTCCCATCGTCACGCCATCGTTCATGGCAAACACCAGGGCTTCACCGAGACCAAGGAAGCTCACCATGCCGTCATTGTAATGAGGCTGGCGGAAGGCCATCGTCCCGCTGAACCATTCAGCCTCGTTGCCGGGCCGCTGTGCTGGGATGCGGTAACCGGCCCGGACCGTCAGCTTACCCGCGTCCCGCAGGGCAAAAAGCGGATCGTAGCTTGCCGCTGGACCAGCCGAAGGGTCGATGAAACCGGTCACGCCAACCGCGTTCAACTCGGAGAAAAATGCCTCGAGACTGGCCTTTTTCTGCTCATCCGCGCTTGCGCTGATATGCGCGAACAAGACGTTGAAGGGGCCGATACCACCAAGCAGCTTGCCGGTGGCGCGGCCTTGTGCGTCCCGCTCGACCACGATACCGGGCACGAGTTCGACACCCGGCTCGTCGAGCCGCAGGGCGGCGATGCCCTTGGCATTCACCAGGGCATAGTCATAGAGATATTGGACATAGGCCGGGTGGTCCGGCACGGCCTGGGTCAGCTCGGCAACCGTCGGCGCCCGCTTTTCGCTGAACTGGTCGGGATGCCAGGAACCGACGACCGCCACCCATTGGTCGGGGTTGCGTTTCTCCGCCGCCGCCCGCAGCCTTTCGAGAGCCTGCTCCAGCGTGCCCACATCATACCAATAGGTCTCGAAGCGGAAGGTCTGGCCGCCACGGATCGCGTGGATATGGGTGTCGATCAATCCCGGCACGACCGTCTTGCCGGCGAGATCGATGACCGAAGTGTCCTTGGTGGCCAGCGCGTCGATCTCCTGGTTCGAACCGACAGCGACGATCCGTTCGCCTGAAATGGCCAGGGCCTGGGCGCTCGGATTGCCCGGGTCCATCGTGACCACGTCGCCATTGCGAAGGATCAGGTCGAGGCCCTCGGCCTGCGCGGCGCTGAGGGGAAGCGACGCACATATCAGGGGTAGAACTGTCAGAAAAGCATTCCGCAGCAGCCGTCTCATGGCATTTTCTCCTATTTTCTTTTCTTGTCTGGATTATCCGCCCTTGCTCAGGACGCAGCGCACCGGCCCCCCTCCAACCGGCTCGCGATCAACGTCCCGAAAATTTCAGCGTGAACGGCCTCGATGTCTTGCGGCAGCCGGTCGCCAAAAACCTCAAACAGGGTGCGGTGGTCCCGCAGTTCGACATCGAGCTGATCGATGTCGGTCGCCATCAGCGCCTCAAAACGCTCCCGGCCGAAATCGAGCCCTCTCCACTCGATATCGTCGTGGCGAGGGATAAACCCGATGGCCGGCGAACCGTCAGCGCCGGCCGTGCCGCGAACCCGTTCGACGATCCACTTCAAGACACGCATGTTCTGGCCGAAGCCCGGCCACATGAAGGCGCCGTCTTGATCGCGGCGGAACCAGTTGACGCGGAAGATCGCCGGCGGCGTCTCAAGCTTGCCGCCGAGCTTCAGCCAGTGGCCCCAATAGTCGGCCATGTTGTAGCCGCAGAACGGCAGCATCGCGAAAGGATCGCGGCGGGTTGCCGGCTGGTCGGCCGCTGCCGCCGTTGCCTCCGAGCCAAGTGTGGCCGCCCAATAGACGCCGTTGCGCCAGTCGCTTGCCTCAAACACCAGCGGAAATGTATGCGACAGCCGGCCACCGAAGATGAAGGCGGAAATCGGCACACCGCGCGGGTCGGCACGCGCAGGATCCATGCTGGGGCAGCGGCTTTGCGACACGGTGAAACGTGCGTTCGGATGCGCTGCCGGGCGCCCGCAACCCGGGGTCCAGTCGCGGCCCTGCCAGTCCACGAGGCGCGCAGGCTGCTCTTCCGTCAGGCCCTCCCACCAGACGTCGCCATCCGGCGTCAGGGCGCAGTTAGTGTAGATGACGTCGCGTTGCAGCGCCGCCATCATGTTGGGATTGGTCTTGGCATTGGTGCCGGGCGCCACCCCGAAAAAGCCGGCTTCCGGGTTCACCGCCCATAGCTTTCCGTCAGCGCCGGGCCTGATCCAGGCAATGTCGTCGCCGATTGTCTTGACCTTCCAGCCATCGAAACCGGCGGGGGGTACCAGCATGGCGAAATTGGTCTTGCCGCAGGCCGATGGGAAAGCTCCCGCGACATAGGTCGTGGCGCCATCCGGGCTTTCGACGCCCAGGATCAGCATGTGCTCGGCCAGCCAGCCTTCGCGGAAAGCCTGGTGAGATGCGCTCCGCAGCGCCAGGCATTTCTTGCCGAGAAGAGCGTTGCCACCATAACCGGAGCCAAACGAGACGATCGAGCCATCGTCCTGGAAGCTGACGATGTATTTCTTGTCGGGGTTGCAGGGCCACGGCGCATCCTGTTGGCCGGCCCGAAGCGGCGCGCCGACCGAATGCAGGCAGTGCACGAAATCGCTGTCGCCCAGTTGCCGAAGCACGGCAGCGCCGACATAGGCCATCAATTTCATGCTGATCACGACGTAAGGAGAGTCGGTGATCTGGACGCCGATCTGCGCGTGCTCGGTCCCGACCTGCCCCATCGAAAACGGGATGACATACATCGTCCGTCCCAGCATGCAGCCGTCGAACAGTGCCTTGAGTTCCGCGCGCATTGTCGCCGGGTCCGCCCAGTTGTTGGTCGGCCCGGCATCTTCTTTTTCGGCGCAGCAGACAAAGGTCCGGTGTTCGAGCCGGGCGACATCACCTGGATCGGAGCGGCAAAGATAGGAGTTGGGACGCTTTTGCGGGTCGAGCCGGATCAGCGATCCGTTGGCCACCATCTCCGCGCAGATGCGGTCATATTCTTCGGTGCTCCCGTCACAGATATGCAGCGCATCGGGCGTGCAAAGAGCACGGATCTCTTCGATCCAGTTGGACAACCCGGTATTCTCGATGATCATTTCATTTCTCACGGCAGTTATTCTGGCGAGGCGATCGTGGACGCAATCCTACCGTTGATGACGAACCTGGCGTCGGGCTCGCCGCGCGCTCCGCACAGCCTGGTCGACCTCCTCGCATTGGTGACATGCGCGATGGTCGCACCCGTCGCCGGCTCCTCGACCGAAAAGGTCGTGGCATTGCCGTCGTCGACAAATCGTCCGTCGATGAACAGTCCGAGCATACGCAACGGCGGGCGCCAGTGGTTGTCGTTTTTCTCAAGCATTCCGTCTCTCTCGAATTGCTATAAAATGTACCGGCCTTGCCAGGCCTCGGTCAGGCCGCTTCTGCCCGTTGTGGTGGACAATCGTCTTTCCAGGCATCACCTCAAGCAGCCTCGTTCCGGCCAGGCGGGCCATCGGAACCATGCTGTGGCGACCGCCTCCCTCGCCCGTTTCGAGACATAGCCGGCGTCGAACGCCGCACGGCTCGCCCCGACCGCGGCGCGCAAAATATCCGCCAGCGGCGCCGGCACGGTCTGGAAATTCGCGGCCGAAGCCCGCGGCTGTCCGCCCGACACCACCATCCACGCGCCGGCGAACTCCGGCCGCTTGGAACGAGACAACTCGTTTTAGCGGTTCCGACAGCTGGAACGACGGCAAATATTCGGTCTATGGCGAGGTGAAGTGGCAGGGGGAAGAAGCGACAGAGAGATCATCCTCCCTCGCCCACCCGCCCCCAAAATCGCATCCTTGTAGGGAAGCGTTCACGAGCAAGCTACAGCGCTTGATCGCCAGCAAACGCTGAAGACCGGCTGTCCTTCTTCATTCGGCCAAATTTCGCATTTCTGCGACCGTCCATCGTCCGACCAGACGATGCCGCCGACTGTTGGACGTGACTGGCTGGCGATTGAAGTAAGCGGAGGAGATACGCATGAACTTCCAATGGAACAAATCCATCACGCGACGTACCGCCATCGGAATGGTTTCGGTGGCTGCACTGGCGCTTTCGGCCGGCATTTCGCACGCCCAAGAGACCGTCAAGGTCGGCGGCATCATGTCGCTTACCGGTGGCGGCGCCTCCATCGGCAAGACCGCCGAAATCGGCTGGAAACTCGCCATCGAAGACATCAATGCTGCCGGCGGCATCCTCGGCAAGAAGGCTGAACTGGTCCTCGGCGACACAATGACTGATCCGACCCATGCGGTCAGCGAAGTCCGTCGCCTGATCGAAAACGAGAAGGTCCAGGTTCTTGTCGGCCCGGCGACATCCCAGGAAACCATCCCGGTGGTCCCTGTCGCGACCGAAAAGAGCATTGCCCAGGTCTCATCTGCAGCTTCGACCCAGCTGACGCCCGAAGCTGGTCCGTTCCATTTCTCCGGCTCGGTCACCGGCCTCAACCAGATGAAGCCGAACATCGACTACGCGCTCGACAAGCTGAAGCTGACCAAGCTCGCGCTGATCTCGGACAATGGCGGCATGTCGAAGGCAGCTGTCACCGAGATCGTCGACTACCTCAAGTCGCGCGGCATCGAGCCGACGGCGGTACAGGAATTCGCCTTCCGCACCGAAGACATGACCCCGCAGCTGTTTCAGATGCGCAGTTCCGGTGCCGAGGCGATCCTGCTCATCAACTCGATCGGCGACGACTCGCGCAAGTTGCTGGAAAACCGCGCCGACATCGGCTGGGACGTTCCGGTGCTGGCCAACCAGACAATGACCAACTATGCCGTCGGCAATGTCGAGGTGATCGGCGAGGAAGCCTTCGCGAATGTCTACAGCACGCAGTTCGTCGGCATGACCTATTGCCCGAGCGATCCCGTCGGCGAGTCGCCCTTTGCGAAGTTCGTCAAGCGCGCCAAGGATACGGTTCCCGAACTCGACCGCATGGGCGGCGCCCCAGCGCTAACGCCCTACTACCTCCAGCCCATCGTGCTTGCGGCGGCGATCAATGGCTCGGGCAAGACCGACGGTCCGTCGATCGCAGCCTGGCTGCAGGAGAACGCGTCCAAGGTCGAGCTGCTGATTGGGCCGATCCAGGCGAGCAAGACAAGCCACTTCCTGCCGGCGCCCGAGGCGATCAAGGTCGTCAAGAACGCCTACAAGTTGCGTGAGGACGGTCTCGTCGAGCGCGCCGATTGCGGCGCATAGACCTGCCAGATTTCTGGCCGGAAATTTAGAGATTGGCGGGCCGGGTCGCAAGATCCGGCCCGTTTCGTTTGCGCGGGTCGAGGCGACAGCGTTTATCCACTGCTGACATGGTGTCAAAAATTCTACGTTACCCATTTCGGATTTGACGCTGTGTCGATTTAATGACAATGTGTCGATACCAATCATTCGCATTCGGGAGGAGCGCGATGACCAGTTCGAGCACAATGTCTCTCACGGCTGCATCGTCATTCGTCCGGCACCGCGCCCGACGAGGTTTCCTCCCGCCGTCCTGATACGTCGACGCCCGCGATCATCGCGAGTTTGCAAGCCGAAAATTCTGCTGTCTTTGACGACCTGGGTGGCGCCATCGCCGTTCGGGATCGGCACCGCACATGCCCGTGCGATAGAATACCGGAGAGTTCCAATGACCTTTCATTCCAGATCGATCGTCGAATTCGGACTGTTCCTGAACCGCGTCTCCGACAGCGTCTTCAACGGAGCGCCGCTCAGGAGTTCGCTGGAGCTGATCCGCGAACAGTTCGACGCCTATGCGGCCGTTGTCGTCATCGAGGACCGGGCACGCACCGGCGAAACCTACTATGTCTTCACCGAGATCGACGAAAACATGACCGACGCCGCCGGCACCCCTCTCGGCCGGCCTGCTCAGTTGGCCTACCTCACCGAGCGCTGCCAGCCGATGTCGGCGACGCTGCTCACGTCCGACGAGTCCGCCCGCTACACCTTGTGGCTCTTCCGCGACCGCGCCGGACCCAAATTCGACGATGATGCGGCCTCTGTCTGCGAAATCCTGGTGTCCCAGCTATCCCGCGGCATCGAAATGTCGTGGCGCATGGGCGCGACCGAGGTCGAGCGCACGCTCTACTCCGACGTCATGGACAAGCTCTATGTCGGCGTCGTCATCCTGGACCATTCCGGCAAGATCATCCGCGCCTCCGATGCTGCCAATCGCTTCCTCGAAACGCGCGACGGCTTGCAGATCCAAGGCAACCGCTTGCGTGCGACATCGGCCAAGGAAGACCGCGATTTCCAGAACGCCATCAAGGCGGCGACGCAGGGCGCGGCCGGTGGCGAAGCGACTGTTTCGCGCGGCCTGTCGCTGACCAAGCAGTCCGGCTCGCGCAATCTCGGCGTGATCGTGCGCCCGATCCGCATCAGCAATGGAAACGCGGCCGCCGCGAATTCCGCGGTCGCCGTCTATATCCGCGACCCCGAGACCAATCCCGAGGTCGAAGGCGAACTCGTGCGCCAGCTCTTCGATCTCACGCCTGCCGAGGCAGCGGTCGCCCGCCGCCTGACAGCTGGTCTGTCGCTCGAAGATGCCGCAACCTCGCTCGACATCAGCCGCAACACGGCGCGCGCGCATCTGCGCTCCATCTTTTCGAAAAGCGGCATCACGCGCCAGACCGAACTGGTCCGCCTGGTGCTGAACAGTGCTGTCATTCTCGGTCAAGGTCCGCGCCAGGCGGCGTAAGCGGACTGCTCTTTGGAATACGATAGACGACCCAACAAAAAGCGCCGGCGGACAATGTCCCCGGCGCTCTTTTTATGTTCTGTTGTCAGGCAGCTCAGAACAGCGTCTTGAGCTGCTCCTTGGAATAGCCAATGCCTTCATGGGCGCGGCCCTGCTTGACCTTGAGCGCCCAGCCCGGATCGGCAAGCAACGCACGGCCGACGGCGAGAATATCGAACTCATCGCGCGCCAGGGGCTTTTCGAGCACGTCCAACGACGCAGGCTCCGCCGCATTCAGGCCCGGGCGGTCGAGGCCGACACCACCCACCGCGATCACCGGCAGGCCTGTCAGTTTCTTCGTCCAGCCCGCAAGCGTCAGGTCACCCTCGGCAGCAAAACCAGGTTCCCAGACGCGGCGGGTCGAACAATGCAGTATGCTGACACCGGCATCGACAAGCGGTTCCAAAACGTCAGCCAGCTCCGCTGGCGTTTCACCAAGCACGGCCTTGTAGTCCTGCTGCTTCCACTGCGAATAGCGAAACGAGATCGGAAAATCGGGGCCGACGCGCGCGCGCATGGCCTCGATCACTTCGACCGCAAAGCGCGTACGCTCGCGACGGTCGCCGCCATAACGATCGGCCCGCCTGTTGGTCGTCGCCCAGAAGAACTCGTCGATCAGATAGCCATGCGCGCCATGGATCTCGACGCCGTCGAACCCCAGACGCTGCGCCGCTTCCGCCGCATCGGCGTACGCCTCGACGACCTCGATGATTTCCTTTTCGGTCATCGCCTTGGTCGTTTCAGGGTGGCCGGTGAAAGCGTTGAGGTTTTCGGACGGCCCCACACCCGGAACACCCGGTTGTGGTGCCATTTCCGAGTTGCGGAAGCTGCCGGTATGCCAGAGTTGCGGCATGATCTTGCCACCTGCGGCATGCACCGCCGCCAGTACCTTGGCCCAGCCGGCAAGAGCCGCCTCGCCGGCGAAATGAGGCACGCCCTCATAGCTCGGGGCCGTGGGGTGGCCAATGTAGGTGGCTTCGGTGATGATCAGGCCGACCTGATTGAGCGCCCTGCGTGCATAATAGCTCGCCACCTTTTCGTGTGGGGTGCCATCAGCGCAGAAGTAGCGCGACATCGGCGCCATGGCGATGCGGTTGGCCAACTCCAACTGACCGACCTTGATCGGCCGGAACAGCTTGTCGGCGATCATGTTGTCAGCGTACGCGGTTTCCACGGACTTCGTTGCCTTTCCGCATGGTTTCAATGAATGCTTCAAGTGGTGCCGGCTCGGGCAGCGCGTCTTCGGGACCAGAACGCGCCCAGAATTCCTTCCAGGACGGGAACAGGTCGTGGAACGAACCCTCATAGGGTTCGCGACCGGGCCAGCGCATCTTGCGCGAGCCGACCGGCGGCTTGTTGAGGTCGGTGGCGTACCAGTAGAGCGGCTGGCGGCGGCGGAAGCACCAGCGCCCGTCGATCCGCTCGTAGCGGTCGTAATACATCATCTGCATGATGACCCATTCGGCGCCGCATTCGTGCTCGTTCTTGGAATAGACGACGCCAACCGCATTGTCGGCGTCGATGAACTCGATGATCGTCGAGCCGACATGGTGCGAGGTGCCGTCGAACTGCTTGCGCATCGTCTCGTCGAGCCAGTCGCGAAGGGCTGCCCTGCCCGACTTGCCACCGCCGACCTTGACATCGGGCACAAACAGCGAGGCCATTGCACTCATGTCGCGCATGTCGAGCGCCAGCGAATATTTGGAGATCAGCTGACGGATCTCGTCGCGCGACTCAAGCCTGTCCAGTCGCGCTAGGATTTCCGCCTGCGCGTCGCTCGTTGTGTCCATTGTCATCTCTCCGATGGCCGAAGGCCCCTTGGCGCCTCAGAAATAGTACCGTCCGACCATGTCGGCGACGCAGGCCGGCTTGGGCGAACCCTCGATTTCGATGGTCACCCGCACTGTCGTCTGCACGGCATTGCCAGCCAGCAGCTCGGCGTTGACCAGTTCGCCAACCGCCCTCACCTTCGACCCGACCGGCACCGGTGCAGGAAAGCGCAGCCGGTCGCAGCCGTAGTTGATGCCCATCTTCATGCCTTCGGCCTTGAACAGCTCGGGCAGGAAGCCGTTGATCAGCGAAAATGTCAGGCAGCCATGCGCGACGGTGGTGCCGAACGGCCCGTCCTTGGCGCGCACGGGATCGACGTGGATCCACTGATGATCGCCGGTCGCCTCGGCAAAAGTGTCGATGCGCTTCTGGTCGATCACAAGCCAGCCGCTTGAACCGAGGTTCTGGCCGATTGCCGCCACCGCCTCTTCAGGCGACGAGAAGACGAGCCCCATCGTCATGACCTCTGGCTGGAGACGGAGACGATCTCGCCGACCATGTAGCCCGCGTAGTCGCTGGCGAGAACATCATGACGTTGGCGATCTCCCACACTTCTGCGGCGCGGCCGAAGGCCTCCTGGCTTGCCAGCGCGTCGAGCTGTTCCTGCGGCGCCGAGCGCTTGAGGAAGTCATGCATGGCGATCGACGGCGACACCGCATTGATGCGGATGCCGTATTCGGCGGCTTCCACAGCCGAGCAGCGGGTGAACGCCATCACGCCGGCCTTGGCGGCGGCATAATGCGACTGGCCCTTCTGGGCGCGCCAACCAAGCACAGAGGCGTTGTTGACGATGGCGCCCTTGCCGCGCGGCTGCATCTTTTTCAGTGCAGCGCGCGTCATGCGCATGGTGCCGGTCAGCGTCACGTCGAGCACCAGGTTCCATTCCTGGTCGGTCATCTCGACCACCGGCTTGAGGCCGCCAAGACCGGCATTGTTGATCAGCACGTCAATGCCGCCGAGCTTTTCCTCGGCCGCGTCGACCAATGCCTGGACCTGCTCCTCGTCGGTGACGTTGCAGAGCTGGCTGTAGATCTCGACGGTCGGCGACAACTCGCGCAGCTTCTCCGCCGCTTCAGCCAGGCGGCGGTCATGAACGTCCGAGATCATGATCGCGCGGCAGCCTTCCTCGATCGCCTTGCGCGCGGCGGCAAAGCCGATGCCGACGCCTGCGGCAGCGGTGATGAGCACCGAGCGGCCCTTGAGCAGGCCATGGCCTTCGACATAGGGAGGAACGGGGATGATTTTGGTGGCGGTCATTGATCGAACGTCCTGCTATCTTGATTATTTCTTGAAGTCGGAGTCGCGCTTGCCGACGAAGGCATCACGAGCTTCCTGCGATTCCTGAGTGAGGTAGGCCTGGGCCGTGAACCCTTGTTCCCAGCGGTACTTCTTCTCGAGATCGCCGTCCTCGATGCCGTTCAGCGCCTCCTTGGCGAGCCGGATCATGATCGCGCTCTTGGCCGCGATGGTCTTTGCCAATTCCATGGCGGCAGCACGCAGTTCCTCACGCGGCACGATCTTTTCGACAGCACCCAGGCGATAGGCCTCGGCCGCATCGATCGGCTCGCCGGTGAAATACATCTGGCGGACCTTCTGCACCGGGAACAGGCGCTGCAGATGCGCACCGGCACCGAGCGCACCGCGATCGACTTCCGGCACGCCGAAGGTCGCGTCCGGCGAGCAGATGATGATGTCGGCCGAACCGCAGATGCCGATACCGCCGCCAAGAATGTAGCCGTGCGCTGCCACGATCACCGGCTTGAGGCCACGATGCACGGCGCGGAAGGTTTCCCAATTGCCGGCGTTCACCTCAGGGATGCGCTCGGGATGCTTCTGCAGTTCCTTGATATCGACGCCAGCACAGAAGCCCCTGCCCTCGGCGCGGATGACGATCACGCGCACGTCAGGGTTGGCATTGAGGCCGTCGATGGCCTGCGAAAGCTTGCGCCAGCCGATGCTGTCGAGCGCGTTGACCGGCGGGTTTTCGATCACCAGCTCGGCGATGCCGGCCTCGGTCTTGGTCCAGAACTGATCGCTCATTGTGAGAACCTCCTTCACTTCGCGGCGACCAGCGCCGAAATTTCCCTAAGCCGCGCTTCGGCCTCGGCGACGATGCGCGTAATCAGCTCCTCGCAGCTTTCGAGCTTGTCGATCATCGCAGCAGCCTGGCCGCTCGGCAGCAGGCCGGTTTCGGTGTTGCCCTCGACAACGCCGCGCTGCACCAGCGTCGGCAGGTTCGGCGCCATCACCGTCTGGGCAAAGCTGTTTTCGCCGCTCGACAGAACCTTGAGCCCAAGCTTGGCCATGGCGATGGGCCCCAGGCCGGCATCCTTGCCCCACTGACGGGCATATTTCATGCTCATCGCAAGCCGCGCCGGCAGACCCATGCTTTCAAGGCGCCTGATCTCGGCATTCTCGATGAAGCGTTGCGGCATGCCGTCGACAGCGGTCGTCGTGCGGATCAGCGTCGGGTCCTTGGTGGCAAGGTAGCGGTCGAGCGCCGAACGCGGGACCGGCGATTCCTCGGTCATGAGGAAACGCGTGCCCATGGCGATGCCGACAGCGCCATAGCCAAGTGCCGCCGCCAGGCCACGACCATCGAAGAAGCCGCCGGCGGCCACGACCGGCACCTTCACCGCGTCAAGCACCTGGGGCAAGAGGATGGTGGTCGGCACGGCACCCGTATGGCCGCCGCCCTCGCCGCCCTGCACGGTGATGATGTCGGCGCCGAGTTCGACCGCCTTGATCGCGTGCTTGACCGCGCCAACCGTCGGCATGCAGACCACGCCGGCGTCCTTCAGCCGCTTGATCGTCTTGGCGTCGGGACCGCGGCCGTAGCTGACAGCGCGCACCTTGTGCTTGATGACAGCCGCGATCACTTCCTCGGCGTTGGGCTGGAACATGTGGAAGTTGACGCCGAAGGGCCGGTCGGTCTTCGACCTGATGGCAAGGAGCTGGTTTTCGACGTCGCCCGGCTCGGTCGTCGCACCGGCAAAGAAGCCGAAGCCGCCGGCATTGCAGGTGGCGGCAGTCAGGTTCGCGTCGGCAACCCAGCCCATGGCCGTCTGCACCACCGGGTAGCGGCTGCCGAGGCGTTCGCACAGGACGGTATGCAGGCTCATGGTCATTCTCTCTTGCTGGAATTTTCGGCGACCGCCCATTGCCTTGCGACATGGGGGCGATCACCCCTCTCGTTTCAAATGATGCGCCGCACAAACTGGAACATCGTCTGAATGAACTAACGAGAACGATCAGTAGAAGACGCGGCCGCCATTGACCATCAGCGTCTGGCCGGTGATGAAACGTGCCTTTTCGCTGGACAGGAACACCACCGCGTTGGCGATGTCTTCAGGCTCGCTCAGTTCGCCAAGCGGGATCATGTTCTTGGCGCGCTCATAGGCGTCCTTGGGAATGCGCTGCATGGCGCGGGTGTTCGTCGGGCCAGGGCAAACGGCGTTGACGTTGACTTTAAACGGCCCGAGTTCGCGGGCGAGCGCACGGGTAAATCCAAGCACGCCGGCTTTAGCCGAGGCATAATCGACTGTGCCGATGTCACCATTCATCGCCGAGTCGGACGAGATGGAAACGATCTTGCCCGAGCGACGCTCGCGCATGTCCTCGACCACCTGGCGGGTGCAGGTCAGCGTGGTCATCAGCGATACGCCGACGACGAACTGCAGTGTTTCGGGCTTGGCCTGCCAGAATTCGGAATAGTTTTCACGCGCTGTCTGGCCGATGTTGTTGAGCAGGATATCGACCGGCCCCAGCTCACGCTTGATGCGGGCAAAGCTGTCGACGACAACCTGCTGATCCATCATGTCGCCGACCAGCGGCAGCGCGCGTACATCAAGCGCCCGCACCATTTCGGCGGTCTCGGCAAGGGCATCGGCCTCGCGGTCGAGAATGGCGACGTCAGCGCCTTCCTGGGCATAGGCGATGGCCGCGGCGCGGCCGATGCCGTTGCCGGCCCCCGTCACCACTGCAATCTTGCCTGCGAATTGTCTCGTTTGTGCAGTCATGTTTCCTCCGCGCGGAACGCCCGCTTTTGCACTTTTCTGGATCAACCGCCGAAGCGGCCGAACAACTTCAGGACCTCGTAGGACAGGTCATCGCGTCCCGGACGCCCGGGCGGACTGCCAGCGGCGAAATCGCGATAGGCATCGGCATCGACGCTGCGTTTGGTCGACCAGTCGAGCGTGATCGAACGGCCCATGAAACGCCATTCGCCGTCGTCGCGCCGGTAGCGGTCGAGGCTGCGGCTGCCGGTGATGACCTCGTGAGCATCCGGGCCATGCGTGCGGTGATAGTTGATCTTGTAGATCTCGCCTTCCGCGTGGTCGCCGTCGATCTCGAAGCTGGCGTTGACCACGTAGTGCGCAGTCGCCGCATAGTTCGACAGCGCCTTTTCGACAAAGGCGACATAAGCGTCCGGCCCGCCGACGAACATCTCTCCGTGCACCTCATGGGCATCGTCGTGGTAGAGGCTGCGCAGCAGCGCGAAATCACGCCGGTCGACCGCCCGCGAATAGGCCGTCACCAGCCGCCGCAGTGCGTCTCGCGCCGCGAGTTCGCCCAGGTTCGCCTCACGAATGCCCATACAGGTCCTCCCAAACCCAACCGCGCCAGGGGCAGCGCGGGTTGTATTCATCACAGCTTGCCGCGCGGCTCCTTCGGCATGCCAAGCCCCTGTTCGGCGATGATGTTGAGCTGGATCTCGTTGGTGCCGCCGTAGATCGTGTCGGCGCGGGCAAACAGGAACATCTGCTGCAACCGCTCGCGGCGCGGATCGTCGGAAACGACGTTGGCGTCCACACCCAGCACATCCATGGCAAGCTTGCCGAGATCGCGGTGCCAGTTCGACCAGTGGTATTTGTAGGCAAGCGCCTCGCGGCGCGTTTCCGCCGAGGGCTCGTCGCTCAGCACGCGCATGGCGAGATAACGCATGGCACGCAGGCCGACCCAGGCGCGTGCGACGCGCTGGCGGATACCTGGCGAGCGGTCCGAACCATTCTCCTTGGCGATCTCGACGATCAGGTCGAGTTCCTGTTGAAAGCCCATCTGCTGGCCGAGCGTGGAGATGCCACGCTCGAAACCGAGCAGCGCCATGGCGATCTTCCAGCCTTCGCCCGGTTGTCCCAGAACATGTTCGGCCTTGGCCCGCGCACCATCGAAAAACACCGAGTTGAATTCGGAGCCGCCACCGATCTGCTTGATCGGATGGATTTCGACACCCGGCTGCTCCAGCGGCATCAACAAGAAGACCAGCCCGTTGCGCCCGACCGATGCTTCCTCGCAGCGCGCCACGACGAAGATCCAGTCGGACAGATGCGCAAGCGACGTCCACACCTTTTGGCCGGAGACCAGCCAGTCGCCTGATACGGGATCCTGCCTGGCGCGGGTCTTGATGTTGCCGAAGTCCGAACCGGCGCTTGGCTCGGAGTAGCCCTGGCACCAGAATTCGGTGCCGCTCAGGATACCTGGCAGGAAGCGCTGTTTCTGCCCCTCGGTGCCGAAAGCGATCAGCGTCGGCCCCATCAGGCCCTCGCCGATATGGCCCATCCGGCCCGGCCCGCCAGCTCGGCTGTATTCTTCCTGGAACACCACCTGCTCGGCGACCGAAAGTCCACGTCCGCCATGCGCTACTGACCAGCCGGGACAGGTCCAGCGCCCTGCCGCCAGCTCGCGTTCCCATTCCTTGCGCATTTCCGGCAAGGCATCGCCCTCGCCCGAGCCGCCACGGAATTTCAGCGCGGCGAACTTGCCGACCAGATGCGCCTGCATCCAGTCGCGCACCTCAGTGCGGAACGCGTCAAGATCGCTCATGAGCGACCTCCATCGCTGAAGACAGCCGCGGCAATGCGGTCGAGATGGACTTCGCGCGAACCGAGCAGCGCGGAACTCGCTTGTGCCCGCTTGAAATAGAGATGCGGGTCGTATTCCCAAGTGAAACCGACACCGCCATGCAGCTGGATCGCCTCCTCGGCGGCGAGATACTGAACATCCGAAGCCACGACGCGTGCGCCAGCGATTTCGAGCGCGCTTTCCGCAGCAGTCGCCTGTCCCAGTGATGCCGCCGCCCCGTAGACCAGCGAGCGCGCCTCGGCGATGTCGACGACGAGCCTGGCGCAGCGATGCTTGACGGCCTGGAACGAGGCGATGGTGCGGCCGAACTGCACGCGCTCAGAAATGTAAGCGAGCGTGATATCCAGTGCGCCCTGCGCTGCGCCTACCTGCTCGGCGGCGAGACCGAGACTGGCGAATGACAAAGCCTGCAGGAACCTGCCTGCAGCCACTCCGCCGGCATCAATGCGGCTTTCCGCCGGCACGTCGAGCCCCGCCAGCTCAAGCGAGGCAATCGGGCGGGTGCCGTCCATGACTTTAAGCGGCGTGATCTTCTGGCCGGCATCGCATGCCAGGGCAAAAAGTGCGATTTCACCATTCTCAAGGCGCGCCGGGACTAACACAACGTCAGCAACGGCGAGATCGATCACCTGGTCAACCTTGCCGTCGAGCCGGTATCCGCCTGCCGTTTTCGTGGCCTTGACCGCAACCATGGCCAGCGGGTCGGCTGCGGAAAGTTCAGCATAAGCGACGGTCACGGCCATTTCGCCTGCGGCGATGGCGCCAAGATATCGAGCCTTGGCCTCCTCGCTTCCGACCGACCCAATGAGTGGTGCCGCCAGGCACACCGTCGACCAGAATGGCACGCAGGCAAGCCGCGAACCCGTGAACTCCATGAGAATTGCCACCTCGGTCGCGCCCAGCCCGAGCCCGCCGAACTCCTCAGGTATCGCCATGGCGCACCAGCCGAGCTCGCGCGAAATGCTGTTCCACAGATCGGCATCATATGCAGCGCCGGCGTCGATGACGCGCCGGATGGCTTCCGAGGACGACCGTTCGCGCAGGAAGCGCCCGGCCTCATCTCGGATCATCTGCTGGTCGGATGTGAGTTCAAGGATCATGCGGGTCCATCGGGCGCGTAAGGTGCGGCTTCAAGCTATCGGGCTTGGCAATGAATGCGAAAGCGCTTCATGCCGGATGCCACTGACTGACGCCAGCGACATCGTCCGAATGTGGGATGCCCGTTCACCGTGGCAGCCACTTTATGCGGGACGGCCTGCCAATCGGCATCAGGCGGTTGCGATTTTCACTGGAGGAGACAATGGGGCTCAAGCGTTTCGACAACAAGGTGGTGCTCGTCACCGGCGCAGCAACCGGCATCGGCCGTGCGATTGCGCTTCGGCTGGCTTGCGAGGGCGCGACGCTGATCCTCGCCGACCGCAACCTCGAAGGCGCTCAGAGAGTCTGCGCTACCGCCACCGAACAGTACGGCACGCGCGCCGACGCGATTGCCTATGATGCTGCAGACACAGGCTCCGCTCGCCGCATGGTCGAGGAAGCGCTCGCCCTGCATGGCCGCCTCGACAGCCTGATTAACAATGCAGGCATCTACCGCCGCGATCACTTCGCCAAACAGACCGGCGAAGAATGGTCACTGGTCTTTGGCATCAACCTGGAAAGCGTTTTCCATGTCGTACACCAGGCGCTGCCGGCACTGATCGCCGCGCGCGGCAATGTCGTTTCCACAGCTTCGACCGCCGGCCTCGACGGCATCGCTTATGCCGCTGCCTACGCGGCATCGAAGGCCGGCATCATCGCCATGACAAAATCGCTGGCGACCGAATATGCGCCAAAGGGCGTCCGCTTCAATGCTGTCTGCCCGGGCCGGGTGCGCACCGAGATCGGCACCGGCCTGTCGCCCATCGAGGACCAGGATCCGGCCATTTCTGTCCGCCCCTCGAAGCTTCTCGGCAAGGTCGAGACCGGCGAACCGGAAGATATCGCCGGAGCCTTTGCCTATCTTGCTTCCGACGACGCCTCTTATGTCTCGGGCGCGGTCATCGTGGTCGACGGCGCCCAGACAGTCGGCTGAAGCCCGTCAATTCGCGCGAAAAGTCATGTCCGTGCGCCGATGGGCAAAGCGCCAACCCTCGGCGGTGCGCACGAACCGGTCGAAATACCGTCCGACGACGCGCGGTGTGGTCGCCTTCGGATCATCCCGGCTGATGCCGTAGTAGGTGAATGTCGCGATACCGAAAGCATTGATCTCATCGACCACGTCGATGACGATGTTATGGGCCACATGGATCGTCGTGTCGGCCTGCGCCTTGCCGTCGAGATAGGCGCGCATTTCCGCATGGCCACTGAGCGGCCCCTTCCAGGTCTCCCAAATCCCGTCCTGCGCCCAAAGCCCCACGAGTTCCTCATGCCGGTATTCGTCCACCAAAATGCAGTAGCGCTGAATAAGCTTTGCGCATTCATGCTCCGCGACGATACGTTGCGACAGTTCCATCGTGACCTTCCCGTTGATTGATCGGCGGGCTCAACGTCGCGGCAGGCAAAAACCCTTTCATCCTCCAAATGAACGATGGCGTTTGTCGGCCTATTCGCCGCTATGAGCCGAACACAAGGCTTTGGAGAGATACATGTCGGATACCGAAACGCGACTGGCCGCACTCGAAGCGCGGACCAAGAGCCTGGAAGACCAGCTCGCCATTTATCAGTTGCTCGCAACCTATGGCCCGTCGGTCGACAGCCGCACGGGTGATGTTACCGCCGCGCTCTGGGCCGTGGACGGCACCTACGATTTCGGCGGCGATCCATTGGTCGGCGCCGACAAGGTCGGTTCTTTGGTCAACATCGAACCGCACATCCACTATGTCGCCGATGGCTGCGCCCATGTCATCTCCATGCCGCATGTCACCGTCGAAGGCGATCACGCGGTGGCTACCGGCTATTCACGTGTCTACCTCAACCAGGGCGACCATTGGCGTATCGAGCGCGCCAGCGCCAACCGCTGGGAGTTGATCCGCACCGCCGAAGGCTGGCGGGTTCAGAACCGCGTCAACCGCTTGCTCAACGGCCAGCCGGAAGCCCGCGCTTTGCTGTCCGATGGCGTCAGGCACAAGGGCTAGCACTCGTCTTGATCGGACACAGGTGCGGACATCGTCCAAATGTGGGATGCCCCACCGGTCCCTGGTCGCCATGCTTGCCGGCCGGGAGGACACGAAATGAAGTCACTTGAAGGCAAGGCGGTGGTCATCACCGGTGCTGGCTCTGGCCTGGGTGCTGCCTATGCGCGCCATGCAGCCGGGCTCGGCGCACAGGTGATTGTCAACGACATCAGCGTCCAGGCCGCCCAGGCGACTGTCGATGCTATCGCCGCTTCAGGCGGCAGAGCCGTCGCCCACGCAGGCGACGTGTCGTCCTGGAGCTACGCCCAATCGCTGGTCGACGCCTGCATCGACGCGTTCGGTGCGATATCAGGCATCGTCAACAACGCCGGCATCCTGCGCATCGGCAAGATCCTCGACATGACCGAGGCAGATCTTCGCCGGATGATCGAGGTCAATCTGATCGGCACCGCCGCCTGTGCCAGCCACGCGGCACGGCGCATGCTGGCTGCCGGCAAAGGCGGATCGATCGTCAATGTTGCGTCGGGTTCGCAAGCCGGCGACATCGCGCTCGGCGGCTATGGCGCGACCAAGGGCGGCGTCGCTTCACTGACCTACAGCTGGGCCATGGAACTGCGTGGCACAGGCGTCCGCGTCAATGCGCTCTCGCCGCTGGCTGAGACGGCAATGGCCGCCCAAAACAAGGCGCTGATGGCCGAACAGGCGGCCAGCCGAGAGGTACACTACGCCGCCCTGCCCGATCCTGGGATCAACGCACCGGTCGTCAGTTTCCTGCTCTCCGATGCCGCAGAAAAGATAAACGGCCAGGTGGTGCGCATCGCCGGCAAGCAGCTGTCATTCGTGACCCATCCCTTGATTGCCGACCCGGTTCTCGAGGGCGACTGGAACGATGTCGCGGTAAATACCGCGTTCGCCGAAACGCTGGCCGAGAAACAGCAGCCGCTCGGCCTCGGCTACGCGAGGAAACCCCATTGAGCGCAGAGAATACGAACGGGCCGGTCGCGGTTGTCACCGGCGCCAGCCGTGGCCTTGGCCGTGGCATCGCAATTGCGCTCGGTGAAGCCGGCTTCACCGTCTACTGCACCGGCCGCAGCGAGAAGGCGGCCGTCGGCGCTTGGGGCGGCACCGTCCGCGAGACCGCCGAGTCAATTGACCTGGTTGGCGGCAAGGGCATCGTCGCTGTCTGCGATCACCTCGACGACAGCCAGACCGAGGCGCTGTTCAAGCGTGTCGATGCCGAACAAGGCCGCCTCGACTTGCTGGTCAACAATGCCTTCGCCATGCCCGACTGGGCGGTGCCGGACGGCAATTTCTGGGAACGGCCGCTGTCGCTTTGGCGCGACATGATCGATGTCGGGCTGCGCTCCAGCTACGCAGCAAGCCATTTCGCCGCCCAGATCATGGTTCGCCGGCGCGCGGGGCTCATCGCCAACACCTCCGGCCCCGGCAGCAAGGTCTATCGCCACAGCCTGCCCTACGGTGTCGGCAAGGCCGGGCAGGACAAGCTCGCCCATGACATGGCGCATGAGCTGAAGCCCTTCAACGTGGCTGCGATCTCGCTATGGCCGGGCTTGATCGGCACCGAACGTACCTTGGCGGGCATCGCCGCCGGAGGCGTGGTCGGCGACAATGCGGGCAGCTTGCCGCATCTTGAAACGCCATTCTTCATTGGCCGTGTTCTCGCAGCCATCCAGATGGCTGGCGATGCCATGGCACTCAGCGGTGGTACCTTCTACTCGACCGAACTTGCAGAGCATTATGGCGTTGTCGACGCCGACGGTCGGTTGCCGGTGTCGCGCAGGCCGATGTTTGGCGCCCCGCTTTATCAGCCGATTTCCGGTGAGATCGGTGTGGAAACATCATGACCCTGGCTGGCCACGACAAGAAACCTGCGTCACCGCAGGCTTACAGACGTGCGAACCGTATTATATTCGAATTGACCACAGTCTTAGGCTACGGACGATTCGACCCACGGTTGCTTGCGAAACAATCACGGGCTTGTGTTCGCCCACTGAGCCTGGAGATTCGGCGTTGAGCAGGATGGCGCGTATGACACAAACGGATGTGGCTGGTATCAGTGCGGAAGCTCTCGATCGCGAGCTCTCGGCACGCGCGTCCACAAACCCGCGCAAGGAGCTTGTGCGCGAGCAGTTGATCGACATTGCCGCCGAACTCTTCGACAGCAAGGGCTACGTCCAGACCAGCATCAACGACATTGCCCAGGCGCTCGGCCTCGGCCGTTCGGCTGTCTACCACTACTTCCGCAACAAGGAGGAGATGCTCGCGGCTTTGGTCGAATCCGAGGCACTCACGCCTTCGCATCGGTTGCAGGAACTGATGGCTGAACCGGGCCTGTCGGCGTCGGACAGACTGCGCCGCGCGGTTGTCGACGGCATTGTCCGCAGGCTGTCTTCGGGCGCCCGGTTCATCCTGCTGTCGCGGTTGGAAACGCAGATTCCGGAAGCTCTCGGCCCGCTCTACAACCAGGGCCGCCGCCACATCTATGATTTTTACGTGCGCTGCATTTCGGACGGCATGGCAAGCGGCGAGTTCCGTGCTGTCGACCCCAAGGTCACCGCCTTCGCCGTGATCGGCATGGCCAACTGGACGTCGCGCTGGTACTCGCCATCCGGCGCCAAGACGCCGACCGAGATCGGCGAGATCATCGCAGATCTGGCGCTGACCGGCCTGCGCGCCCATGAAGACCGGCCGCGCGATGCGGAAGCTGTGCGCCAGACAATCGCCGGCCTGCGCCAACAGATCGACGATCTGGAAAAGCTGGTGAAGTGAGCCTTTTGGCACGTCCGACGGCCGTGCCAACCGTTCAGTTGTCTCAGTCGAATTTCACGCCGGCATGGGCGATGAAGGCGCTGTAGGTGTCGAAGCGAATGATCGGGTCGGCACCCTCGTAGGCGCGAATATGATCCAGCACCGCCTGGCGCGAACGGCGCCACATCGGCGGCACGATCTCCAGCATCGGTCCATAAAGCGATGGCGACTTGTAATAGATGATCGGCTGCGTCTGGCCGGCAACGCGGATTTCGTAGTCGCGTACGTAGCCGGCTGCCTCGACGCGCTTGGTCGCCTCGTCGTGGTCATGTACCCAAAAGCCGAGATGCTGCAGCCCCTCGCGGCCGGCCTTGAGGAAGTCCGTGTAGGGCGATGACGCATCATTGGTCTGTTCGATGAGCTCGATCTGCACGTCGCCCATATAGGCGAAGGCGACTTTGAGCTCGACCTGCACCGGATCTCCCCGGTGATAGGTGATGCCGACCGGCTGGCTGACGCCGCGCTCCATGAAGATGAACGGACCGATGCCGAACACATCGACCCAGTGGCGCATCGCGGCTTCGATGTCGCGAACGACGAAGCCGAGCTGGGTCGCGGGCCCGAGTATGGGCCTGAGACCCTGTTGAATTGCGATCTCGCTGCCAGTCATCGAACCCCTCCCCGTACTTCCATTCGTCAGTTGAAGATCTCGAACAGTCCGGCCGCGCCCATGCCACCGCCGACGCACATGGTGACAACGCCGTATTTCACGCCACGACGGCGGCCTTCGATCAGCAGATGGCCGCTGGTGCGCGCGCCGGTCATGCCGAAGGGATGACCGACCGCGATAGCGCCGCCATTGACGTTGAGCTTTTCCGGGTCGATGCCCAGCATGTCACGGCAATAGACGGCCTGGCTGGCGAAGGCCTCGTTCAATTCCCACAGGCCGATGTCGCCAACCTTCAGCCCGTGCTTCTGCAGCAGCTTCGGCACCGCATAGATCGGACCGATGCCCATCTCCTCGGGCGCGCAGCCGGCGACCGACATGCCTCGATAGGCGCCGAGCGGCTTCAAACCGAGCTGTTCGGCACGCTTGGCCTCCATGACCACCAGTGCCGCTGCACCGTCGGAGAGCTGCGAGGAATTGCCGGCAGTGATGTATTCACCAGCTTTGATAACTTCGCCGTCGGCGAAAACCGGCTTCAGCTTGGCCAGGCCTTCAAGATTGGTGTCGGCGCGGAAGCCTTCGTCCTGCGTAAGCGTCACATCCTGGAAGCTGGTTTCGTTGGTTTCCTTGTTGACTACCATCTTGCGCGAGGCCATCGCAACGATCTCGTCGTCGAAACGGCCGGCCTGGTGCGCTGCTGCCGTACGCAACTGGCTCGCCAGCGAAAACTCATCCTGCGCTTCGCGACTGATGCCGTATTTCCTGGCGACGATCTCGGCGGTCTCGATCATCGTCATGTACATATGCGGCCACTGTTCGATCACGGCCTGCGAGCGCGCGCGAAAAGTGTTCTTGTGCTTGTTTTGGGTCAGGCTGATCGACTCGACACCGCCGGCAACGACAGTTTCCATGCCGTCGACGATGATCTGCTTGGCCGCGATCGACAGGGCCATCAGGCCCGACGAGCACATTCGGTCGATCGTCATGCCCGGAACGCTGTCCGGCAAGCCGGCGGCGGCGGCACTCAGGCGACCGATGTTGTAACCCTGCGTGCCCTGCTGGGCCGAACAACCCAGAATGACATCCTCGACAGCGTCGGGGGCGATGCCGGCGCGCTTGACCGCTTCTCGCACCGCATGGCCGGACAGCGCCGGGGCCTCGGTGTCATTGAAGGCACCACGAAAGGCCTTGCCGATGGGGGTGCGGGCGACTGAAACGATGACGGCTTCGCGCAAGGGACGGCTCCAGAAATGCTATGTTTCGGCAAGGAACCGGAGACGAAGTGGGCGTTTGCGCCGCGCTTCGAAGTGCCCGGAACCGAAGTTTTCCAAACACTTGCCTAGGAGCGTGCCAGTGTCCGAACATCGTCTGAAAAGACTAACGGCCGACGCGGGGTCGAAAACCCGTGCCGGAAATACGATCAGACGTGGTAGCCGCCGTCGACATTGATGACTTCGCCCGTGATGAAGCCGGCGCGGTTGGAGGCCAGGAACGAAACGGCTTCGGCGATGTCGATGGCCTTGCCGTTACGCCGTAGCGGCGTGTTCATGGCGGCAGCTTGCGTGTATTTCTCGTCGATAAAACCGAGCTTGGTCAGCTCCGTGTGCTGGCCGGTCTCGATGATGCCGAGCGCGACGCCGTTGGCGCGGATGCCATAGCGCCCTTCTTCCTTGGCCACGCCCTTCATCAGCGCATGCACGGCGGATTTCGGCACCACCGACAATCCATCCGCCGAAGCGTAGCGATATTGCGCCGAGCTCTGGCAGGCGACGATTGAGCCGCGCGCCTTGCGCAGATGCGGAATGGCGAAATGGATGACGTTGAAGAAGCCGAACGCGTCCTGCATCAGGTGCTTGCGCATCTGCTCCGGCTCGATCTTGCTCAGATGGATCAGCGGCACCAGCGGCCCGGCCGCATAGACGACCGTGTGAACACCGCCGCCGGCTTCGGCAACGCCGTCAATGAACGCGCGCGTCGCTTCGACATCCTCGATATTGAGCTTGTGGATCGAAGCCTTGCGCCCCACGCCGCGCACCGCATCGGCAGCAGCTTCGGCCTTGGCCTCGTTGCTGTGATAGGTCAGTGCCACGTCGCAGCCGTCGCGCGCCAGCACGCGGCAGATCTCGGCGCCAACGCCGCCACTGCCGCCAATGACGATGGCCGTGCCTTCGGCCGGATACAGCGCTTGCGTCGTGCTCATGCGGCTCACTCCCTTATGATTTCATCGCCAGTTCGGCGTAACGCCAGCCGAACTCGGCCACTGGCCTGGCCAGCGCGCCAGCCTCGCGGGCATGCGCATTCGACGCGTTGCCGTCGACCACGCGCTTCATGATGCCCTGGCGAATGCCCGCCACGCGAAACAGGCTGTAGGCCAGGTATGAATACCAGTGGCGATCCGAAACGCCCTCCTGCCCCGTTGCCTTGAGATAGGCGTCCCGGTAGCTGCGCTCGTCGGGAATGCCGAGCACGCCGATGTCGATGTCGCCTAGGCCACGATAAGGCTTGTTCGGCAGGCGCCATGTCAGCATGTGATAGGCAAAGTCGGCCATCGGCTCGCCAAGCGTCGAAAGCTCCCAGTCGACAAGCGCCAGCACCCGCGGCTCGGTCGGATGGAACAGCATGTTGTCGATGCGGAAGTCACCGTGGATCAGCGAGGTACGGTTCTCGGGCGGGATATTTTCAGGCAGCCATTCGATCAGCTGGTCCATCGCCTCGATGGTTTCGGTTTCCGAGGCGCGGTACTGCTTGGACCAGCGCGCCACCTGGCGCGCGACATAGTTTCCCGGCTTGCCGAAACTTTCGAGGCCGATCGCCTTGTAGTCGGTGTTGTGCAGGGCAGCGGCGACACGGTTCATCTCCATGTAGATGGCGCGGCGCTCGACCGGCGACTGCTCCGGCAGCGAAGGCGCCCAGAACGAGCGGCCTTCAACAAAATCCATGACGTAGAACATCGCGCCGGCAATGCGGTCGTCTTCGCAAAGCAGCTTGGCGCCGGCAACGGGAACGTCCGTATCGCTGAGCGCGCTGATGACGCGGAATTCACGGTCGACCGCGTGTGCCGACGGCAGAAGCTGGCCGTCCGGCTTCTTGCGCAGCACCAGACTGCGCTTGCCGTCGAATGAGAGCAGCATCGTCGGGTTCGACTGGCCTCCGCGAAAGCGTTCGACCGTAAGCGCGCCCTCGCAGCCCTCGATATTGGCTTTCAGATAGGCATGCAGGCGTTCGAGATCGATCGGGCTGTCGGCAGCGAGCGGTTCGGTGCCGACGAAACGGCTGGCATCCATGACGCGCCCTCAGCCGATGTCGGTGTATTTGGCCAGTTCGATGCGACCGATCTGGTTGCGGTGCACCTCATCGGGGCCGTCGGCGAAACGCAGCTTGCGGGCATGCGCATAATAGTTGGCGAGCACGAAGTCTTGCGACACGCCAGCGGCGCCATGTGCCTGGATTGCCCAGTCGATGACCTTGCAGGCCATGTTGGGCGCTGCGACCTTGATCATGCCGATCTCGGCGCGCGCGGCCTTGTTGCCGACAGTGTCCATCATGTAGGCGGCCTTCAGCGTCAGAAGGCGTGCCTGGTCGATCATGATGCGGGATTCGGCGATGCGCTCCAGCGTCACCGACTGCTCGCCGATTGGTCGGCCGAAGGCGACGCGGCTTTTCACGCGGCGGCACATCAGCTCCAGGCAGCGTTCGGCAAGCCCGATCAGGCGCATGCAGTGATGGATGCGGCCAGGTCCGAGGCGACCTTGCGCGATCTCGAAACCGCGGCCTTCGCCAAGCAGCATGTTGGTTACAGGCACACGCACATTCTCGAAGGTCATGTCCATGTGCCCATGCGGCGCATCGTCATAACCGAACACGGTCATCGGGCGCAGAACCTTGATGCCAGGCGCGTCCATCGGTACCAGGATCATCGACTGCTGCTGATGCTTGGCTGCGTTCGGGTCGGTCTTGCCCATGAAGATCAGCAGTTCGCAATGGCGGTCGCCGACACCCGAGATCCACCACTTGCGGCCGTTGATGACATAGTCGTCGCCGTCGCGGACGATCGAACTCTGGATGTTGGTGGCGTCGCTCGAGGCGACATCGGGCTCGGTCATGGCGAAGGCCGAGCGGATCGAACCGTCGAGCATGCCGGGCAGCCAGCGCGCCTTTTGCTCCTCGGTGCCGTAGCGTTCGATGGTCTCGATATTGCCGGTGTCAGGTGCCGAACAATTGAAGATCTGCGACGAGAAATGCACCCGGCCCATCACCTCGCACAATGGCGCGTATTCGGTGTTGGTGAGGCCCGCGCCGTGACGGGATTCCGGCAGGAACAGGTTCCACAGTCCGGCGGCCTTGGCTTTTGCCTTCAGTTCTTCGAGAACCGGCGGATGACCCCAGCGGTCGGCTTCCACTTCCTCGTGATAGCGGCGTTCGTTGGGATAGACGTGCTCATCCATGAAAGCGTTGAGACGCTCGAGCAGGTCTTTGGTCTTTGCGCTGTATTCGAAGTCCATATTCCGTCCGCCGCTGGTATTTCGAGAGAGGTGCCGCCGGCTGCTTCACCGGCGGCGAGTGCGCATCAGGCAGCGCGGACGCCTGGAGGATTGCCCTTCAGCACGGTCGCGCGGACATTGTGCGGGTCGAGCCTGGCGATGATCGCCAGCTGTTCCTCGGTCGGTGCGGCCGTGGTGGTCATGCCTTCGGCGCGCAGCAGCGGGAAGCCGGTTGCTTCCTGCACCTGCTCGAAGGTGACACCCGGATGCAGCGACAGCACCTGGGCGGCATGATCGGGGCCGTTGAAGTCGAACACGCACAGGTCGGTGATGACGACGCCGAGCTTGACGTCGGCAGGCTTGGCACCTTCCGGCCAGTTCTTGGCGTTGTAGCCAACGCTCGCCACCACATCGACCTCACCTTCAACGAAAGTGCGCTTGGAGTGGTTGGGCAGGAACATCGAGTTCTTGTGGCAGATAGAGTTGCCCGGAAACCCGCGAACGCCCAGCATCGCCACTTTCGGCTTTTGGAAATCGCCGCCGAGCGCGGAAATGTTGCCCTGGCCGTAGCGATCGACCTGAACCGGCGTCACCATGGCATGGCGTCGGCCGCTCCAGACGCTGTCGAAGACGCGGCTGTACGGCATCCAGCCGGAGAGCTTCGGCTTGTAGTCGCCGCGCGGCCCAAGCGGGATCGGGTCCTCGACGAGGTAGGCTTCGCCGTCCGTCATCATGATGCCGGGGGCACAGGTGAGTTTGGCCAGGCCAGCCGCGAGACGCGGCAGAGGGCCGATGCCGGTGGCCAGAACTTCGCCATCGGCCGCCCAGGCTTGCGCGCCGGTGGCAATGATCAATTCGGCAAGCGTGAAGTCTTTTGCAGTCGTCATGTCGTATCCGATCAGAAAATGGGGAGCGGCAGGGCGCGGATCTGGGCTTCGCCGCCCACGCTCGCGATGTAGCTGGCCTCATCGCCCTTCACGTATTGGTCGACATAGCGCTGCCAGCCGCCCTCTTCGGTCGCCGATGCGGCATAGGCCTTGAGGTGCCCCATGTCCCAGCCATAGGTATCGTGCGCCGCCGTCGGGTGGGCGCCAAGCGGTGCCTTGACCACCCCGGTGACCAGGCAACGCTCGAAAAGGTTCGACTTGGCCTTGTCGGAATATTCGGCGTCGATGCGATCGACCAGCACCTCGGTGCTGACGAACACCTTGTCGGCGGCGCGTGCGAACAGGCCGTCGAAGAACGGGTCCGGACCATCGGTCTGGGTGTTGCCCAGGCGATCGGCGCGGCTTGCGTGGATCAAAGCCACGTCGAGCTTGATCGCCGGCATCGCGAGCAGCACTTCGCCGTCGTCATAGGGCGACTTCACGGTCTTGAAGTGCGGGTTGTACTTCATCACGTCGGAGCCAAGCCCGACACGGGTCGCAGCGAACGGCAAATTGTGGCCGGCTGCCTGCAGGCCGAGCAGCAGAAGGCCCTCGTCCAGCTCGGAAACCTCGACCGAGCCGGCTTCGCGCGCTTTGCGGAAGTAGGGCTCGATCGGCATCGCGTCGAGCGACACGAAGCCGTATATCAGCTTCTTCACCTTGCCGGATGCGCACAGCATGCCGATCTCGGGGCCGCCATAGGCCACCAGCGTCAAATCCTTGAGATCGGAACGCAGGATCTCACGCACCAGCGCCATCGGCTTGCGGCGGGGACCCCAGCCGCCAAATCCGATGGTCATGCCGTCGCGCAATTGGCCGACGACAGCTTTCAGGTCCATTTCCTTGTTCATAGATACCTAATCCGTTTGTTCTTCGTATTGGTTCGGCAAGGTTTTGCGGCTCAGCCGTAAAAACCCCTACCCTCGGCTGCCAGCCGCTCTATGAGCGCGGCCGGCTTGAAATACTGATCGCCCACAAGGCCCGCATATTTGTCGAGCGCCGCCTTGACCTTCGCCAAGCCGATCTGGTCGGCGTAGAACATCGGTCCACCCAGATAGGTCGGAAAACCGAAGCCGTTGGTCCAGATGACGTCGATGTCGCTTGGCCGTGCCGCCGCACCTTCGTCGAGGATCTTGGCCGCCTCGTTGACCATGGCGTAGAGGCAGCGTTCGAGGATTTCCTCGTCGGTGATGGTGCGCGCGACAAAGCCGCGTTCCTTGCGGTGTGCCTCGAGCAGTTCGTCGACTGCCGGGTCATGCGAGGCCTTGCGGTTCTCGTCATAGACATAGTAACCCGCGCCCGACTTCTGGCCGAGACGGCCGGCAGCCACCAGGCGGTCGACGATGTTGCACTGCTGCTCGCGCGGCGACATGCGGGCAACGCGTGCCGCCCTAGCTGCGGCCATGATATCCATGCCGGCAAGGTCGGCCAGGGCGAATGGCCCGATCGGAAAGCCGAAGGCGGTTAGCACGCGGTCGACCTGTTGTGGGGTCGCACCGTCCTCAAGCAAAAACTGGGCTTCGCGCGTCCGCTTGGAAAGCATGCGGTTGGCAACGAAACCTTCGGAACGCCCGACCATGACAGGCACCTTGCCGAGGCGCTTGCCGAGCGCTGTCGTCGTGGCGAGCACATCGGGGGCTGTGTTGGCTGCGCGAACGTTTTCGAGCAGCTTCATGACATTGGCGGGGTTGAAGAAATGCATGCCGGCAACGCGCGCCGCATTCTTGCTGGTCGTGGCCAGTTCCTCGATGTCGAGGAACGAGGTGTTGGTGGCGATGATCGCGTCGTCGCGCAGCACTGCGTCGAGCTTGGCGAAGACCTCTTTCTTGACGTCGAGCTGTTCGGTCACCGCTTCGATGACCAGATCGACGTCACCGATGCCGTCATAGCTGGTCGTCGTGGTCAGCAGCGCCAGGCGGCGCTCCATGTCCTCGGTCTTCAGGCTGCCGCGCTTGACGGAACCCTCGTATATCTTGGCGATCGCCTTGGTCGCGGAAGCCAAGCCTTCGTCGGTGAGGCCGATCAGCGTCACCGGAATGCCGATGTTGAGGAAGCAAGCAGCGATGCCGCGGCCCATCGTGCCGGGGCCGACGATTGCGACTTTGTTGACCTCGCGCGGCTTCACATCCGCGCCGACGCCGTCGATCTTGAGCGCTTCGCGCTCGGCGGCGAAGATGTGACGCAGAGCCTTGGACTGCGGCGAAACCAGAAGCTCCTTGCAGGTCTTGTATTCGAGCGCAGTCGCCTCGGCGACCGGCGTCTCGGTGACCATCCTGAGCAGATCAACTGCAACAAGAGGTGCCTCGAAGCCCTTGTATTTCTTCGCCAATGCGGCGCGGCTGGTCTCGAGCGCCGCCGGATCGAAGCTCGGCACCGGCAGGTCGCTGGTGCGGCGGACCTTGGCGCCGTCGGCAATCACCTTCTCGGCGAAAATCATGGCCGCAGCCTTGAGATCACCCGACACGACCTCGTCGATCAGGCCCTTCTCACGCGCGTCACGCACCGAAATCTGGCCGCCTTCGCTGATCATTGTCAGCGCCTGCTCGACACCGATCAGGCGTGGCAGGCGGACAGTGCCGCCCGAGCCCGGCAGGATGCCAAGCTTGACTTCCGGCAGGCCGACTTTCGAGCCGTCAAGCGCGATGCGGTAGCTGCAAGCGAGCGCCACTTCGAGGCCGCCGCCAAGTGCCGTGCCGTGGATGGCGGCGACGATCGGCTTGGTTGCTGCGTCGAGCGTGTCGATCACTTCGCCGAGCAAGGGTGCCATCATCGGCTTTTTGAATTCATGGATGTCGGCACCGGCGATGAAGGTGCGGCCTTCGCAGACGATGACCATGGCGCGCGCTTCCGCGTCGCTCTCCAGCGCCTGAACAGCCTCGATCAGCCCTGAGCGCACCGAATGCGACAGTGCATTGACGGGCGGATTGTCGACGGTGGCGACAAGAATGTCGCCGTGCTTTGCGACCGAAACGGTCTTGACGAGTTGCTCGGTCATACCGGCACTCCTTCCCTGCTATTTCCATTGTTCCCGGTGACCAGCACCACCTTGCCCTTGACCGCGCGCTCCATCACCACGTCGAGCGCTTCGGCGAAACGTTCGAGCGGATATTCGGCCGAGATGTGCGGCTTGAGCTTGCCCCTGGCGAACCAGTCCATCAGTTCGGCGATGTTTTCGGCGTTCTTTTCCGGTGCCGAGCGCGCAAAGGCGCCCCAGAACACGCCGATCAGCGCCGACTGCTTGAGCAGCAGAAGGTTGAGCGCGATCTTGGGAATGTCGCCGGCGGCAAAGCCGATCACCAGATGGCGGCCGAACAGCGCGAGGTTGCGCACCGCGGTTTCGCTCAATGCACCGCCGACCGGATCGTAGACGACATCCACGCCCTGCCCGTTTGTCAGGTCCTTGATGCGCTCGCGGAAATCCTCAGTGGAATAGTTGATCGTCTCGTCGGCACCATACTCGCGGCACAGCCTAAGCTTTTCGTCGCTGGAGGCAGCGGCGATGACGCGCGCGCCCATCTGCTTGCCAAGCTCGACCGCCGTCAGGCCGACGCCGCCGGCAGCACCCAGGACAAGCAGCGTCTCGCCCGGCTTGATCTGCGCCCGGTCCTTCAAAGCGTGATGCGAGGTCGCATAGGTGATGAGGAACCCAGCCGCCTCGACGAAGCTCATTTCGTCGGGGATCGGAAACACGCGCCAGGCATCGGCCGCCACCTGCTCGCCATAACCGCCGATACCGGCAAAGGCGAGAACCCGCATACCGGGCTTCAGATGCTCGACACCCGCGCCTACAGAGCTGATGACACCAGCTACTTCGCTGCCCGGCGAAAACGGCCGCTCAGGCTTGGTCTGGTACTTGCCCTCGACCATCAACCCGTCGAAGAAGTTGATGCCGCATGCCTCGACGCGGATGACAACCTGACCGTTCCCCGCCGATGGCGCGGGAACCTCTTCGATCCTGAGTTCTGCCCTTGGGGCGAACTCCCTGCAGATGACTGCCTTCATTTCCCTACGCCGCTTCTTGCTGCCATTTCGGCACTGCCAACATCCTTGATCGAGGCAAGGAATGGGACAGCGGCACAGGGCAAACATCGTCTGATGGGACTAGTCACCGGGAACCCGCAGATTTGCGCCAAAAACGACGGGTTTAATGCCCGGCGTTAGTCTTTTCGGACGATGTTGCCGGCGCCACCACGCGCAGGTTCGCGCAATCATATCAGGAGAAAAAACATGGCCCGTCTGGCTGGCAAAGTTGCATTCATCACCGGCGCAACCGGCGGCATTGGCGAGGCCGCCGCGCGGCTCTTCGCTCAGGAAGGCGCCAAGGTCGCCGTGGCCGGCCGCAGCCGCGATAAGGGCGAAGCGATTGCCGCCTCGATCGATGCCAATGGCGGCGTAGCCATGTATGTCGAAACCGATGTCACCGAGCCCGACAGCGTCGAGGCTTCGTTCAAGGAGGTAATGGCAGCCTGGGGCCGGCTCGACGTGCTCTACAACAACGCCGGCGGATCGAGCTCGGCCGACGGCCCGGTGACGGTCGCGCCGTTCGAGGAGTTCTGGCGCTGCATCAAGCTGGACCTGTTTGGTACCTGGGTCTGCTGCCGCAACGCCATTCCGCTGATGCAGCAGTCGGGCGGCGGCTCGATCATCAACTGCTCGTCGATCGTCGGCGCCATGGGCATCCCCAACCGCGACGCCTATTCCGCCGCCAAGGGCGGCGTCATCTCGTTGACGCGGTCGATGGCGGTCGAATTCGCCAAGGACAACATCCGCGTCAACACTTTGGTGCCGGGCGCTGTCGCCACCGAGCGCGTGCTTGGCTTCTTCGAGCGCGAACCACACCTCAAGGCGCAGTTTGACGCCTATCTGCTCGGCATCGCCGAACCTATCGACGTCGCCAACGCGGCACTTTATCTCGCCTCGGACGAATCGCGGCGCATGACCGGCCACCAGCTGCCCATAGACAGCGGCATCTTGATCTCTTGAAGTTGCGCCCGCCCTTAGTCTGTGCAGACGATGCCCCGCGGTGAGCGCGGGTTTTCAAGTCGGCACAGAATCCCAATTTGCAAGTGCAGGAAGACGAGTATGGAAATCCTGAGCCAGATCCTGGCGCGCAACGCGCGGCTGATCGGCGACCGCCGCTTCATCGTGACCGACAAGGAAACGATCACTTATGCGCGTTTCAGCGAGCTGACCGCGCAGCTAGCCAATGTGCTGGCAGCGCGGGGCGTTGCAAAGGGCGACCGCGTCGGGCTGTATCTGCCGAGCACGCCGATGATGGCGATCGGTTTCTGGGCCTGCCAGCGGCTCGGCGCAATCCCCGCGCCGCTGAGCGCCATGTTCCGCCATGCCGAACTGCGTAAGATCGTCACGCAAACCGGCATGAAGGCCCTCGTCGCGGACGGCTCGACCTGGCCCTATTTCTCCGAGATTCGTGACGAGTTTTCAGAGTTGAGGCATTGCCTGGTTGCGTCCGGCGAAGCTGGCGCTGACGACCTTGGCGTGCTGATGGCCGAAGCGCCCACGACCTTTGCGGATGCGCCTTGCGATATCGACGATATCTGCGCCCTGTTCTTTACCTCCGGCACGACGGGCGCCCCTAAAGGAGCCGCCCAGTCGCAGTTCAACCAGTGCTCGACCTTGCGCGACATGATGGTGTCGCATCGGACCCGCTTTGCCGAGGAAGTCTATCTCTGCGCCGTGCCGCTGTTCACCAATTTCGGCCTGACGGTGACGCTCAATTTGTGCCTCTACACCGGCGGCACCATCGTTCTGCACGAGCGCTGGGACACAAGCCGCGTGCTGGCCGACATCAGCAAGCACAAGGCAACCTATTTCGGCGGCACGCCGACCATGTATGTCTACATGGTCAACGAGGTCGACCCGGCCAGGCACGACCTGTCGTCGCTGCGCATCTGCACGACAGGCGGCTCGCCGGTTCCCCAGCCCGTCATCCGTCGTTTCGAGGACCTCTCCGGCGCGCGCGTGACCCAGGTCTACGGCTCTACCGAAACCAGCGGCCAGAACGTCATGGAACCCACTGCCGGCATCCGCAAGGCCGGTTCGGCCGGCTTGCCGGTCGGCAGTTCGCGCATTTCGATCCTCGATGACGACGGCAATGCTGTGCCGCAGGGCGAGATCGGCGAGGTCATCATCGAGGGCGACTGTGTCGCGCAAGGCTACTGGCAGGACGAAAAGGCAACGGCCGAAGCCTTCGGCAATGGCGGCTGGAGATCAGGCGATCTCGGTTATGTCGATGAGGACGGCTACCTGTTCATCGTCGACCGCAAGAAGGACGTCATCATCGCCGGCGGCCACAATGTCTATCCGCTCGAAATCGAAGCGCTGCTCTACAAGCACCCCGGCGTCGCCATGTGCGCGGTCGTCGGCGCACCCGACGAGAGCAAGGGCGAAATCCCGGTCGCGGTGATCGTCAAGGCCGAGGGGCAGGATGTCAGCGCCGAGGAGATCACGCGCTACTGCCGCGAAAACCTTGCCGCCTACAAGGCGCCTCGCGCCATCCACTTCATCGACAACATGCCCGTCGAGGCGGCCAAGATCCGCAAGCGCGAACTGGTGCTGGCCCTGCGCGAAAACCGCATGGACGATTTTCGCAACAAGTGAGCCAGTTGGCTGACACCAACCAAAAAGGCCGCATGTCGCGCGGCCTTTTTTGTTATAGATTATAATGTTGTATGATTTTTCTAGTCTAAAGCTGGAGAGCTTTCAGGCGCTCGCCACATCTCCGGCGCCGCCGAATGCGCTCCAGCCGCCATCCACCGGCAGCACGACGCCGGTGATGTAGGACGCCCAGTCCGACAGCAGGAACACCGCCGCCTGCGCCATCTCTTCCGGTCGCGCCAGGCGGCCGAGCGGCGTGCGCTTTTCCAAGATTGTCGGGTCGAATGCCTTGCGCTCGAGCAGCGCCTCGACCATCGGCGTGCGGGTGTAGGCAGGCGCAATCGCGTTGACGCGAATGCCCCGAGGACCCCATTCGCAGGCCAATGTGTGCGTCAGGTGATTGATGCCGGCCTTTGCCGCCGCATAAGCCGAGCGGCGAGGAAAGCCGCCGAGCCCGACGATGGACGACACATTGACGATGGCGCCGTGCTTCTGGGCCAGCATCGGCCGCGCCGCCGCCCGGCACATCAGATAGGTGCCGCGCAAATTGACGTCGATGATACGCTGCCAGCGCTCGACCGACTGATCGTGGACTGGCAGCAAATCGTCGCCGATGCCGGCCGAATTGAAGACGAGATCGAGCCCGCCCAGCGCAGCGATCGCTTCTGAGACCATCCGCTCGCTGTCGGCTTCGCTTGATACATCGCCTTGCGTGATGGCCTTGGCACCCGTTCGTGCCTGCGCCTCGTCCAGCTTTTCGCGACCAAGGTCGGCGATCACAACTTCGGCGCCGAGATCGTGCAGCAGCTTAGCCGCCGTCTCGCCGATGCCGCTGGCGCCACCCGTGACCAGCGCACGCTTGCCGTCGAGCCGGATAGCAGGTGCTGTCATGACAATGCGTCCGGGTCGCCGCCATCCTCCGCACCCTGGCGGAAGTGGAAATCAGGCTGCCACTCGGCGCGCGGCTGGGTGTGCAGCCGCCAATAGGCATCGGCCACCAGATCGTGATCGTAAGGCGTGCCCGCCTGCATGGTGCCGTGAATGGCGACGGTGCAGACATGCACGCCCGCCTCCGACAGCTCTTTTTCAAGCGACAGGCCAAGGCTACGCAGCGCCGCCTTGCCGAGCGAGGTCACGCCCCATTCGATCCATGGGCCGAAAGCGAGCACACCACCCGTGAGCAGGATCGTGCCCCGGCCGCGTTCGATCATGTCGGGCGCAACCGTCTGCGCGGCATGCAATGCCCCTGCGACATTGGTTCTGAAAGCATCGACGAGGTAGTCAACGCTGGCCGGTTCGCCATGCGCTTTCCAGCCATCAGCGGTGCCGTATTTCACCTCTCCCATGCGCGACGGTGTCACGAACCGCGCCGGCTCGATGATCGCCGCATTGTAGATGAGCACTTCCGGTGCGCCGTATCGTTCGCGGATGGCGGCATGCACCTTGTCCATGGACTCGGGCCTGCCGGCATCACCGACAAACCCGGTGACCTCAAAACCTTCCGCGCGAAGCTCCTGCTCGTAGCGGGCGATCGCCTCGGCGCGGCGGCCGACAAAGGCGACCTGATGACCCTCGCGCGCGAACTTCTTGACGAGCGCCTGGCCGAGTCCCGGCCCCATGCCGATGACGAGGGTAGACGGCGAGCTCATTGCGTCACCTTTGCCTTGGCCGCAGCCTCGGTCCGCTCAGCGCCTTGCGTCTTGCGCTCAGCCCGGTTGGCCAGGAACTCCTCAAGCGTTCCGATCACGCCCTTGCGCAGGAACAGCACGCAAAGAACGAAGATCACGCCCTGGATCACCACCACCCAGGCGCCGAAGGTCGCCAGTTCGCGTTGCAGGGTAACCAGCACCGCCGCACCGACCACAGGCCCGAGCAGCGTGCCGACACCGCCGATCAGCGTCATCAAGAGCACGTCGGCCGAGGTCATGAAGAACACGTCGGCGAGCGAGGCGAGCTGGAAGATGATTGCCTTCATCGCACCCGCTAGTCCTGCCAGCATCGCCGACAAGGTGAACGCGATCAGCTTGAAGCGGTCGGTCGAATAGCCGAGTGAAATGGCGCGCGGCTCGTTCTCCCGGATCGACTTCAGCGTCTGGCCGAAAGGCGAATGGATGATGCGGTAGACGAAGGCAAAGCCCGCCAGGAACACCGCCAGCGTCACATAATACATGTTCAGCGTGTTGGAGAGGTCGATCACGCCGAACAGCGTGCCGCGAGGCACCGACTGGATGCCGTCTTCGCCATGCGTCCAGGGTGCCTGAATGGCATAGAAGTAGATGATCTGGGCCAACGCCAGCGTGATCATGGCGAAATACAGCCCCTGCCGGCGGATCGCGAGCCAGCCAAACAGCGCGCCGACAGCGGTTGCAGCCGCAACGCCCATCAGGATGCACAGCTCTGTCGGCAGTCCCCAGGCAGCAGCCGCATGCGCCGTCACATAGGCCGATGTGCCGTAGAAGGCTGCATGGCCAAAGGCGAGCAGGCCGACATAGCCGAAGATCAGGTTGTAGGCCAAGGCAAACAGCGCCAGCACAAGGATCTTCATGCCCATGATGGGATAGACAAGGAACGGCAAGGCGATGCCGCCGACGGTGAAGACGGCGAGCCACAGCTTGCCGTTTTCGAGGAAGCTGCCGGCGCGGCCGGACGAAACGTCGGCGACCGAGTGACTGGTGGTTTCCTTGCCGAACAGCCCGGCGGGACGGAAGATCAGCACCAGCGCCATGATGATGAAGATCACCGTCGCCGACGCCTGCGGATAAAACACCTTGGTCAGGCCTTCGATGACACCGAGCATCAGACCCGAGACAATGGCGCCAAAGATCGAGCCCATGCCGCCGATCACCACCACCGCAAAGATGGTGATGATGATGCCTTGCCCCATTTGCGGGCTGACCTGGTAGATCGGGGCTGCCATCACACCGGCGAAACCGGCGAGGCCGACGCCGAAGGCGTAAGTCAGCATCAGCAAGCGCGGCACGTTGATGCCGAAGGCGCGCACGAGGTCGGGATTTTCGGTCGCGGCACGGAGATAGGAGCCGAGCTTGGTGCGCTCGACCACATACCAGGTGCTGAAGCAGACGACGATTGCGGCAACGATGACCCAGGCGCGGTAGATCGGCAGGAACATGAAGCCGAGATTGATACCGCCCTTGAGCGAGTCCGGCACGCCGTACATCTGCCCGGCAGCGCCATAATGGACGTTGAACGCGCCCTCGATCGCCATGGCGAGCCCAACGGTCAGCAACAGCCCGTAGGCATGGTCGAGGTCATAGACACGGCGGATGAAGATGCGCTCCATCAGGCCGCCGATGATGGCGACGGCGAGCGGCACGATGACCAGCGCCCACCAGTAGCCGATGGACGGCAGGCCGAGGCCAGGGAACAGTTCTGGTAAACGCAGCAGATACCAGGCGCCGAAGGCGCCGAGCATGTATTGCGCGCCATGCACGAAGTTGCCGATGCGCAGCATGCCGAAGATGATCGCCACGCCAAGGCTCATCATGGCGTAGAACGAGCCATTGATGAGGCCGACGAGAAGCTGGCCGAAAAGCAGTGCAGGCGGAACGCCAATCAGGTCCATCATGGCCTCACACCCCGAGATAAGCTTGGATCTTGGCTTCGTTGCCGGCGAGTTCGTCGCGGCTGAAGCGTTCGACGACCTTGCCGTGGTCGACGACAAAGTGCCGGTCGGCGAGCTTCGAGGCGAAGCGGAAATTCTGCTCGACCAGAAGGATGGTGAAGCCCCTCGCCTTGAGCTTTTCGAGCACCACAGCGATCTGTTTGACGATGACCGGGGCGAGGCCTTCGGTCGGCTCGTCGAAGATCAACAGCTTTGCGCCGGTGCGCAGGATCCGGCCGATAGCCAGCATCTGCTGTTCACCGCCCGACAGCTTGGTGCCCGGGCTCGACCAGCGCGCCTTGAGATTGGGAAATAGCTCGAGGATTTCCTGGACGCTCATGCCGCCCGGGGCGATCACCGGCGGCAATTCGAGGTTTTCCGCGACAGAAAGGCTGGAAAAGATGCCGCGCTCTTCAGGGCAATAGGCAATGCCACGGCGAGCGACGATTTCCGGTGCCTTCTGCGTCAGGTTTTCGCCCTTGTAGCTGATCGCGCCGGTTTTCTTGCGCACCAGCCCCATGATGCAGCGAAGTGCTGTCGTCTTGCCAGCGCCATTGCGGCCCAGAAGCGTGACGAGCTCGCCTTCGCGGATGTCGAAGTTCATGCCATGCAGGGCTTTGCTCTCGCCATACCAGGCATGCAGGTCGGCGATGTCGAGCACCACCTTGTTATTGTTCTCAGTCATCCGCACCACCGATATAGGCCTCGATCACGCGCGGATCGCGCGACACGGTTTCGTAATCGCCCTCGGCAAGCACGCGCCCCTGCGCCAGCACGGTGATGGTGTCGGAAAGGGCAGCGACCACTGACAGATTGTGCTCGACCATCAGGATCGTGCGCTCGGCGGACACCTTGCGGATCAGCTCGGCGATGCGGTCGACGTCCTCGTGGCCCATGCCCGAGGTCGGCTCGTCGAGCAACAGCATCTCGGGATCGAGCGCCAGCGTGGTGGCGATCTCCAAAGCGCGCTTGCGCCCATAAGGCAGGTTGACCGCGACGTGGTTGCGATAAGACAGCATGCCGACGGCGTCGAGCAGTTCGTCGATGCGGTCGTTGAGCACGCCAAGCGTGCGCTCGCTCTGCCAGAAGCGGTAGGACGTGCCGAGCGGCCGTTGCAGCGCCATGCGCACATTCTCGCGCACGCTCATGCGCGGGAACACCGCCGAGATCTGGAACGAGCGGACGATGCCCTTGCGCGCCACCTCTTCCGGCTTCAGCGCGGTGATATCCTCGCCATTGTAGCGGATGGTGCCTTCGCTCGGCGCGAGGAACTTGGTGATGAGGTTGAAGGTTGTGGTCTTGCCGGCACCGTTCGGGCCGATCAGGGCGTGGATGGTGTTGCGCCGAACCTTGAGGTCGACGTCCTTCACGGCCGCGAAGCCGTAGAAATACCGGCTCAGCCCAGACGCCTCGATGATATAGTCGTCCGCAGTGCCTTGTCGCACCTTGTCCTCCCGAATGCTTTATATGATGCGGCGATGCCGCGCTCGCCGGCCGCTAAACGTCGACGAGAATACCCTTGGCGCGTGACGCTACCTGCCTGAGTGCCACGACTTTCTGGTAGTCGTCAGAGCGGTAGAATTGCCGCGCGTCCTCAGCGCTTGGAAACTCGACGACCGAGATCGATGCCGGCTCCCAGCCACCTTCGAGGCTTTCGATGCGGTCGCTCGACAACACGAAACGTCCGCCGCTGCCAGCGAGTATCGGCCCGGCCACCGCGCGATAATGGTCATAGGCCGCCTGATCGGTGACCTCGATGTCGAAGATCAGATAGCCAGGCAAGGTGCACTCCCCAAAGGCATTGCCGGGCCATCAAACGACGGCCCGGCAATAGAACTCAGCTCTTGCCCAGCTTGCAGGCACTCTTGTCGATCGAACGGAATGCGACGTCGGCCGGAACGGTGGTCACGACCTTGAACACGTCCTGCGGATCGGCAGCCTCGCCCGGCGCACGCACCTGAAGCAGCGTGGTGTCGTGGATCAGCCGGCCGTTCGGCAACAGCGTCGCATTATGTGCGAACATGTCGTTGATCTTGCCTTCGCGCATCTTGGCGAGCACGGCGGTCGGCTCGTCGGTACCGGCGGCCTTGACCGCATTGAGGTAGTTGGTGGCTGCCGAATAGGCGCCAGCAGCAACCCAGCCCGGCGCGTTGCCTGTCTTTTTCTGCATCTCTTCCTTGAAGCGCTTGGATGCATCGTCGGTGTTCCAGTACCACGGCGATGCGAACTGGATGCCCTTCAGCGCTTCCAGGCCGATGGCACGTGCGTCCGACTGGTGCAGCACGGTCAGCGCAACGCGCTGGCCCTGGTCGATCAGGCCGAATTCCTGGACCTGCTTGAGCGCATTGACCAGTTCCGGACCATTGACCGTCAGTGCCACGACCTTGGCGCCTGAAGCCTGCGCCTGCAGGATGTAGGACGAGAAATCTGTCGTACCGAGCGGTGCGCGGATGGCGCCCAGGATCTTGCCGCCTTCTTCCTCGACAGCGGTCTTGACGCTCGCCTCGAGCACCTTGCCGGCCTCGTAGTCGGGCGAGATGATGAACCAGCTTTCGCCGCCATCCTTGAGCTGGGCGCTGACCGAAGAGCGCACCTGCGAATAGGCGTCATAGGCCCAGGCAATGCCATAGCCGTTGCAATCGGCCTCGGTCATCTTGTCGGTCATCGGCGAGACGAAGAAGCCAAGCTTCTTCTGGTCGCCAAGCAGCGTGTTGACGGAAAGCGCAATTGCCGAGTTGGCGACGTCGAACAGCGCGTCGACATTGTCGCGCTCCAGCCATTCGCGGGCGATCGACAACGCTATTTCCGGCTTGTTCTGGTGGTCGGCCGAAACCAGTTCGATCGGCTTGCCGAGCACCTCACCACCGAAATCCGAAATGGCGAGTTTCACCGCTTCAACGACCTCGGTGCCGCCAAGCGCGGAGAAGGACGAGCTCTGGTCGTTGAGCACGCCCAGCTTGACGCTCGGCGCATCCTGCGCGGCAGCGCTCAGGGCGGTCGACAGCAGCAATGCCGCCGCGAAAATGGACTTCTTCATATGTTTCCTCCCGAGAAACGAAATCTTTTGCCGCCGATCCGGTATGCGCGGCGGCATGCGCACGAGGCCGGCACACCACGGAGAGCCTGCCGACTATGGACAAGAGATCGCAGACCGCGTCCGATCCCGACATCGTCCATGCGGACTAGCGTATATTCGTTACGTCGACGTTCAGTGGGCTTTCCCCGCTTAGTTCGTTTGTGGGATGCGATAACGTTCCTGATTTACAGACATCGCCGCATGAGCGAATTCGACACGATCATCATTGGCGCCGGATCAGCCGGCTGCGTGCTGGCCAACCGGCTGAGCGAAGACCCCACGCATCGCGTCTTGCTGCTCGAAGCCGGCCCGTCCGACCTGCATCCGCTGGTGCGCATGCCACGCGGCTGGGTAAAGTTAACCAGGCATCCCAAGCGCTCGTGGAACTTCCCGGTCGCACCCGAAGCGGGTCGTCCCGAAGGCGAGGTTTGGGCCCGTGGCCGCGGGATCGGTGGCTCCAGTTCGATCAATGGCATGCTGTATTGTCGTGGTGCGCCAGAAGATTACGACGGTTGGCGCAAGTTTGGCGTGAGCGGCTGGAACTGGTCCGACATGGCGCCTGTCTTCCGCAAAATCGAAAACCATCAGCTCGGCGGAACGGATATTCGCGGGGGCGACGGCCCGCTTGAAGTCAGCATGCGGCCACTTGCCGATCCGCTCGGCAATGCCATCTTCGAAGCCGGCGCATCGCTGGGGCTGGCTAGGCTCGACGACCTCAATGGCGAAACCCGTGAAGGTATCGGCATCTATGCCCACACAGTCGGCCATGATGGCCGCCGCATGAGTGCTGCCCGCGCCTTCTTGCATCCCGCGATGAAGCGCAAGAACCTTGTCGTACGCGCTGGCGTGCAGGCGACGCGTATCCTCTTTGAAGGCCGTCGTGCCGTCGCTGTCGAATGCGACAGCGGCTCGCGCAGGCAAGTCGCGCGCGCCCGGCACGAAGTGATCATCGCTTGTGGCGCGATCCAGTCGCCCCAGCTGCTCCAGGTCTCGGGCATCGGCCCGACAGACGTGCTTGCGGCGGCTGGCGTCGATGTCGTCAAGGCATTGCCGGGCATCGGCAAGAATCTCGCCGAACATCTCGTCGTCGCCCTGCCTTACCGCCTGAACGGCCTGCCTGGCCACAATGGGCGCCTGCGCGGCCTGCGTCTCGTGGCCGAGGTCCTGCGCTATTATCTCGCGGGCACGGGCCTGATGAGTTTTGGGGCCTCCGAGATGGGCGGATTCGTCCGTTCTTCACCCGACGTCGCATATCCCGACCTTCAGCTGTCGCTTTCGCCCTACACCTTCGCGCGCGGCCTGCTGCAAGGCAAACTCAAGCTGGAGGGCAAACCCGGCCTGACGATCATCGGATATGCGCTGCGTCCCGAGAGCCGCGGCGATATCTCCATCCACACGCCTGATATGCGCGACATGCCGCTGATCAAGCCCAATTGGCTCGCCACCGAAGGCGATCGCCACACGGCGGTTGCGATGATGCGGGCCATGCGAAACTTCGTCGTCCAGCCGTCCCTGCGTCCCTACGTGAAAGACGAAATCTGGCCAGGGGCCGAGGTGGAAACGGACGAAGGTTTGCTCGATGCGTTTTGCGGCACATTCGTCTCCGGCCTGCATGCCATCGGCACATGTCGCATGGGTACAGACGCCGAAGCTGTGGTCGACGAACGCCTGCGCGTCCATGGCGTCAACGGCCTTCGTGTCGTCGATGCCTCGGTCATTCCAGCACCGGTTTCAGGCAATACCAACGGCCCGGTCATGGCCCTCGCCTGGCGCGCTGCAGAGCTGATTATTCAAGATAGAAAATAACAATAATATGTTGTTCTAAATACGAATTATAACATCCAACCTTCTACCAACCTCCAAACAAAAAAGCGCCACCGGAATCCGGCAGCGCTTTTTGAAATTCAGGTACTGTTGTGGCTACTGGGCGCAGTCGGCGCGTTCGACCAGACCGTCCTCGCGCAGCAGATAGGGGTTCTTCACCACCTTCAGGCTCTCCACCGAAGGCAGGAAATGGTTGTCGGCACTTGCCGCCAGCTTGCCCGTCAGTGTCTTGATGGTGCCGGCATTGGCCTCGATCCAGGCCGCAATGGACTTGCCATCGGTCTTGCCAGAACCATTCATCGCAGCCGCCATGATGAAGGGCTGGATGTAGTAAGGCGTCAGCGCCGAAGGCCCGCCCATGCGGTCGAGATCGGGAATATCGGCCTTCGCCTTGGCCGCGAACTTTGCGAACTCCTTCTCACCGAGAGCATCGCCGGCACAATAGGTCATGCCTTCGAACTGCACCGCGTAGACACCTTCGAACGGCTCGGCGCCGATCGTTGCCGCGTTGCCCACCGCATAGTTGGTCATGGTCAGGCTCGCCAGCACCGGCACGTCCCAGCCGATGTCGTAGCGGTTCTCAAGCATCTTCCTGGAGTCGTCGCCGATCGAATTGATCAGCAACACCGCCTGCGCTTCTGAACCGCGCAGCGAAAACAGCTGCGGGGTCATGTCTTCGGTGCGGAAGGCGAACTCCTGGATGGCAACAGGCTCGACACCCTTGGCCTTCATGTAGTTGACGATGTCGGCGACAGCCGCCTTCGACATGCCGCCATTGTCCGAGATCAGCGCCAACTTGTTGAGCTTCAGCACGTCGAGCGCATAGGCGATGTTTGGGATCATCTGGTTCTCGCCGATCGGCGAGGTCGAGAAATGATACGGCCCGACCTTGGGCGTCAGTTGGGTCGAGGCGGCGCTTGAAACCTGCGCGATATTCGCTTCCGTGCCGATCGGCATCAAAGGCATGGTTTCCTGGCTGGTGGCGGGACCGACCACGGCCTGCACCTTTTCGCTTTCGACCAGGCGGCGCATTTCGCTCACGCCATGCGTCGGGTCGGTCATGGTGTCGGCCAGAACCAGCTCGACCTTCTTGCCCAAGATACCGCCCGACGCGTTGATGTCGTCGATGGCGCGTTTCCAGGCGATCTCGGCATTCTTGCCGATCGAGGCACCAGCACCGGTCAACGACATGATGCCGCCGATCTTGATCGTCTCTTCGGCTTGTGCGGCGTTGACACCGACAAGCGTGGTGAAGGACATCAGGGCTGCGGCGAGCCTGCGCCGGCTGCGGGGCGTTGAATTCATAATGATCGTCTCCTCAAAATCCCTACCCGCCCTTCCACTCAAAGGTGGGCGCAAACATCGTCCATAAGGACCATTGCTTTGAACCAGCGGCGCAGCGCTCAGCTCGCGTCCGGCTTGGCGTGGCGTTTGATGAGGTCGAGAAACAGCGGCGTCTCGCCGCCGCCATGGACCTCGAGCGTCGTGCCGGTCAGGAAACCCGCTGTTGGCCCGGCCAGATAAAGAGCCGCCTGGGCTATGTCTTCGCCACGGCCCATGCGCTGCATCGGCACCGAAGCGGCGATTGCCTGCTGCGCCTCGCGCGAACCGTAGGTTTCGTCGGCCTTCTCGGTCTCGACCAGACCGACAACGATGGCGTTGACCCGGACTTTCGGTGCCCATTCCTGCGCCAGGCTGGTCGTCAGGCTGAGCAGCCCCGCCTTGGCTGCGCCATAGGCAGCCGTACCTGGCGAAGGACGCCGGGCCGAAACGCTGGCGATGTTGATGATGTTGCCGCCGACCGGCAGCCTGGCCATCCATTGATAGGCAGCCTGCGAAAGATAGAGCGGCGCCATGAGGTTGAGATTGACGATGGCGTCCGAAAACCGTGGCGAAACCGTCGCCGCCTCAACATATGGCGAGCCGCCGGCATTGTTGACCAAAACGTCGACGCGGCCATGCTCTTCTCCGACCCTGTCGATCAGTTCCTTGCAAGCAGCGGACGTGCGCACGTCGCATTGCATGAAGATCGCGCGGCGGCCGTTGGCATGCGGCAAGCTGTCGGGCTCGCCACGCGCGCAGACAACGACAGTCGCGCCCGCGCCCAGAAATCCTTCGGCGATGGCACGGCCGATGCCCTTGGTGCCGCCGGTCACGACGACCACACGTCCCTCGAAAATGCTCGAAGCCGGTTGTGTGGCACTGCTCATGTCGTTCTCCAAGCCTGCGTCTGCCGTTGCGCGTGGTCCTACACGCCTTTAAGTCCATCACCGGCGGGTTTATTCGTCCCTTCGGACGATGCCGGACGGCCTCCGATGCCTATGTTTCCGCCAAACTAGCCCGGCTGGCACTGACACGCCCAGCCAAATCGTCCCCGCCGGACAGGTAGCCAGATGATATCAGAAGACGCCGACTGGAAATTCACCACCATTCCAAACCTCTGCGCGCGCGCGGCCGAAGTCTACGGCACGCGAACCGCCGTCGAGGACGGCATCACCTTGAATTTCGTCGAGCTTGACGCCGTCCGCCGCCGCGTCGCCAAGGCGATGATCGCAGCCGGCGTGCAGAAAGGCGACCGGATCATGATCTGGGCGCCCAACACCTGGAAATGGTTTGCCACAGCGCTTGGGCTGGTTACTGCCGGCGCTGTCCTCATCCCCGCCAGCACCCGCTTCAAGGGCGCCGAGATCGCCGAACTGGTCAAGCGCAGCGGCACCTCGATGCTGTTTTCGGCCGGCACGTTCCTGGGCACCTATTACCCCGACCAGCTCAAGGCGGAAACGCGCGAAATCCTGCGCCAGGTCGTCGTCATCGGCGACACGCGTGGCGGCGGTGACCTTGACTGGGACAGCTTCGTTGCCGCTGGCGACGGCATCAGCGACGCGGAGCTTGCCGAACGCGAGGCGACTGTCGGTCCGGACGACCTGTGCGACATGCTCTTCACCTCTGGCACAACGGGCTATCCCAAGGGTGTCATGTACGGACATCAACAGTGCCTCAAGGCGATCGACGCATGGGCGACACGCGTCGGCATCCGCGAACACGACCGTATCCTGGTGATCCCCCCTTTCTTCCACGCCTTCGGCTACCGCTCCGGCGCCATCGTTTCAATGATGCGCGGCGCCGTGCTGATGCCGCATCTCACCTACGACGCCGGTGAAATCCTCAAGCGCGTTTCGGAAGAAAAGATCAGCGTCATTCCCGGCCCGCCGGCGATCTTCCACGGGATGCTCCAGCATCCGGAACTGGCGAAATTCAACACCAAATCGTTGCGCCTCGGCGTCACCGGCGGCGCGGTCGTTCCGTCGATCCTGATCCGGCGCATGCGCGAGGAATTGGGCTTTGCCGGCGTCGTCAACGGCTATGGCCTCACCGAATGCGGCGGTTATGGCACCATGTGCCTGGCAACCGATCCCGACGAGGTCATCGCCAATACCGCCGGCAAGGCAGCACCCGGCGTCGAAGTCCGCATCATGGGCGACGACAGGATTTTCCTGCCCGACGGCCAGCCGGGCGAAGTCGTCATCCGTGGCTATATCGTCATGAAGGGCTACTTCAACGACCCCGAGGCGACCGCCAAGACAATCGACTCTGAGGGTTGGCTGCACACTGGCGACGTCGGCTATTTCGATGCCGATGGCAATTTGCGTATCGAGGACCGCCTCAAGGACATGTACATCACCGGCGGCTTCAACTGCTATCCGGCCGAGATCGAACGCATGCTCAGCACCCATCCAGCAATCGGCATCGTCGCCGTCATCGGTGTAGCAGACGAGCGCCTCGGCGAAGTCGGCAAGGCTTTCGTCGTGCTGCGACCGGGCACGAGCGCCACCGAAAAGGACATCATCGACTGGTCGCGCGCCAACATGGCCAACTACAAATGCCCGCGCAGTGTCGAAATCCGGCCGTCGCTGCCCACCAGCCCCCAGGGCAAGGTGCTGAAAAATCTTCTGCGCGAAGAAATGCCCCAAGACGCCTGATCGCAGCCGCCGGCCCTTCAGCCTCGAGGTATGCCCGACGCCTTAGGCTTGCAATCAATCACGGGACGGCACGTCGCCGTCCCGTTTCATTTCAGCCCGGTCAGTCGAGCGTCCGCAGGACAGCAAAAAAGGGCGCCGGTTTCCCGACGCCCTTTGAAATGCCTGGAAGTCTGGCTGGCTTACGAGCCGTAAACCGGCTTCGGCGCCGGGCGCTCCGCCACCAGCTGCTTGATCTTGGCGCCGAGCTCGGCGGCATCCCAGCGGCTGCCCTTGTCGAATTCGGGTCCGTCGTTCCAGCCCAGTGTCACGCGGATCTTGCCGCCGATCAGCTCGAAGATTTGCCCAGTCACGTCGGCCGAGGCCGAGCTGCACAGCCAGGCGACCAGCGGCGCGGTGTTTTCCGGCGCGAAGATGTCGAATTCCCCGTCCTTGGCCTGCATCGCCTCGGCGAATGCTGTCTCGGTCATGCGTGTGCGCGCGTTGGGCGCCAGACCGTTCGCGGTGATGCCATAGCGGCGCAATTCCGCCGCTTGAACCAGCGTCAGCGAGGCGATGCCGCCCTTGGCCGCCGAATAGGCACTTTGGCCAACGCTGCCCTGCAGGCCAGCACCTGACGAGGTGTTGACGATGCGGGCATCGACGGTCTTGCCGGCCTTCTGCTGAGCGCGCCAGTGGTCGACGGCATGGCGGCTGACGCAGAAATGGCCGCGCAGATGCACGCGCAGCACCGCATCCCACTCTTCCGGCGTACAGGACACGAACATGCGGTCGCGCACGAAGCCGGCATTGTTGACCACGGCATGCAGGTCGCCGAAAGCGTCGAGCGCGGCCTTGACGATGCGTCCGCCCGCCTCGAAATCGGCGACGTCGTCATAGTTCGCGACCGCCTCGCCACCCAGCGCCCTGATCTCATCGACCACCTGCTGGGCCGGCGTTTCGACTGTCGAGTCACCATGCGTGCCGACGCCGAGATCGTTGACCACGACCTTGGCGCCTTCGGCCGCCAGGCCGAGCGCATAGGCGCGGCCAAGGCCCCGGCCCGCGCCGGTGACGATCACAACCCTGTTTTCGCAGATCCCCGACATGTCAGTCCTTCTCACTTGGTCTTGGTCGACAGCCGCACGGCACGCGCCTGGCCGGCATTGCGCTTGCGGTTAGGCTCCGGCACCCGGAGCGGTTCGCATTCCAGAAGATCGGCAAGCGACCGGTCGGCGAGGCGCTGGTATTCGCCATCGCCATTGTTGCGCCACCGGATCGCCTCTTCAGGCATTTCCTTGATGACCTTTGCCGGATTGCCAGCGATCAGGCTTCGTGGCGGTGTCACCACGTCGTTCTTGACGAGGCTGAGTGCCGCCACAAGGCTGTCGTCGCCGATCACCGCCCCGTCGAGAATGACCGCGTTCATGCCGATCAGCGCGTTTTCGCCCACCGCGCAGCCGTGAAGGATGGCGCCATGGCCGACGGTCGCGCCGCGTCCGACAATGCAGTCCGAGCCGGCGCCCGTATGCAGTGTGCAGTTGTCCTGCACGCTGGCGTCACCGACAACCGTGATGCGGCCAAAGTCCCCGCGAAGCGACGCGTTCGGGCCGATATAGCAGCGCGGACCGATGGTAACGTCCCCAATCAGTACCGCCGTCGGGTGCAGGAAGGTCGTGGGATCGACCACAGGCACGATGCCCTCGAAAGAATACACCGGCATCGTCAGAGCCTTTCGATGATGGTCACGTTGGCCTGGCCGCCACCTTCGCACATGGTCTGCAGCGCATAACGGCCGTTGCGGCGTTCGAGTTCGTTCAGCATCGTCGTCATGATGCGCGCGCCAGTGGCGCCAAGCGGGTGGCCGAGCGCGATCGCGCCGCCATTGACGTTGACCTTGTCGCGCGGAATGCCAAGCTCCTTGATCCACGCCAACGGGATCGACGCAAACGCCTCGTTGCATTCGAACAGGTCGATGTCCTCGACCTTCAGTCCGGTCTTCTCCAAAGCATGGCGGGTCGCGGGAATGGGTGCTGTCAGCATCCACACCGGATCGTCACCACGCACAGTCATGTGGTGGATGCGAGCGCGCGGCTTGAGGTTGTGATCCTTGACCGCGCGCTCGGAAGCGATCAGCAGCGCTGCCGCGGCGTCGGAGTTCTGGCTGGCGACGCCGGCATGGACGCGGCCGCCCTCGATCAGCGTCTTCAACGTCGCCATCTTTTCCAGCGTCGTGTCGCGACGCGGCGTCTCGTCGACGGCGAAATCGCCGATCGGTGCGATCTCGTTGACGAAGCGGTCTTCATCGATGGCGGCAATGGCGCGCTGATGGCTTTCGAGCGCGAACTGCTCCATCTCGTCGCGCGAACATTGCCATTTCTCGGCGATCATTTCGGCCGAGCGGAACTGGCTGACCTCCTGCTCGCCATAGCGCGCAAGCCAGCCCGGCGAGGTACTGAACGGGTCGGGAAAACCGAACTGCTGGCCGACGATCATGGCGGAGGCCATCGGCACCATATTCATGTTCTGCACGCCGCCGGCAACGACAAGGTCCTGTGTGCCGCTCATCACCGCTTGGGCCGCGAAATGCACCGCCTGCTGGGCCGACCCGCATTGCCGATCGATGGTTACACCCGGCACATGATCGGGCAAGCCGGCCACCAACCAGCAGGTGCGGGCGATGTCGCCGGCCTGCGAGCCGATGGTGTCGGTGCAGCCATAGATCACATCGTCGACAGCATTCGGATCGATCCCGGTTCGCGCCATGAGTGCCTTGATTGGATGGGCACCGAGATCGGCCGAATGCATGGACGCAAGCGAGCCTTTCTTGCGGCCGACAGGCGTGCGGACGGCGTCGACGATATAGGCTTCAGGCATTTTCGGCCTCTCTGGCAAATGTATGTTCGGGTCCGAGTGCTGCACCAAAGACGCGTGCGGCAACACGTCCGCGATGGAAGGCACTGCCGCCCCACCAATTGGTCAGCGCGATGCCGCGCTTGAGGAAGAAGTGAACATCCACCTCCCAGGAATAGCCCATCGCGCCATGCACCTGGATCGAGGTGCGGGCAGCGACGTCGCAAGCGTCCGTGCAGGCGAGCTTGGCCTGCGAAATGCGGGCACGGCTGTAGAGGTCGGCGTTCTCAAGCTGTGCAGCTGCCGCATGCAGCACCGGCCGGGCGAACTCGATCTTGACCTGAGCCGTGGCAAGATGGTGCTTCACCGCCTGATAGGAGCCGATCGGCTTGCCAAACTGCTGGCGCTCCTTGGCATAGGCAACGCCGAGATCGACGCAGCGCTGGGCCATGCCTTGCATCTGCGCGGCGGCAAACAGCGCGCCCCGGTCGAGCGCTGCTGCAAGAGGTGCTGCCGCCTGCGTCGCATCTGCCAGCAGCGTGTCAGAGCTTGGCGTGAATTCCACTGTGAAAAGGCGGCGAAACGGGTCGACGCTCGGCTGCGCGGTAAGCTTGGTGGAAACCGTGTCGACCAGATGCAACGCACCGTCGCGGACCACCAGCACCGCAGCTGCTGTATCGGCATCGGCGACGAACGGATTGGCCGGGTGAGCGACCGCCACGGTCACCTCGCCTGCCAGCGCTTTTTCGAGCACTGCGGCTGCGCGCGCATTGTCGGCAAATGCCGCGAGCAGCGGCAGGGCCACACCCGCATTTTCGACCAGCGGTTCGGGCAAACAGGCATAACCGCAAGCTTCGGCGATCTGCACGAAATCGACGGCGTTGAGGCCAAGCCCGCTTTTGTCTTCGGCGACCAGCGCGCCGGCAAGGCCCATCTCGACGATCTTTGCCCAGCGGTTTTCGTCGCGAGCAACACCCTCGCCCATCAGCCGACGCAGGTCGGCGGGCTGGCAGACGTCAGTGAGCAGCTCACGCACCACATCAGCTGTCATCGTCTGTTCTTCGGAGAAACGGAAATCCATCTTTTCGTCCCCCCGTTAAGCGCGCGGCAGGCCGAGCATGCGCTCGGCGATGATGTTGCGCTGGATCTCATTCGAGCCGGCATAGATCGGACCGGCCAGCGAGAAGAAATAGCCATCGAGCCAGCGGCCGATGTCGCCGGCCTCAGGTGCTGTGCGCAGCAATTCGGCGCGCGCACCCAGGATCGACAATGCCGCCTTGTGCAGGGCTATGTCCATTTCCGACCAGAATATCTTGTTGGTGCTGGCCTCGGCGCCGATATGGCCACCGGCGGCGAGGCGCGAGGCCGTCGCATAGATCGACAGCGCATAGGCTTCGGCATCCATCCAGGATTGCAGCACGGCTGCGCGGACCGTCGGCTCGACTTCGGCCTCATGCGCCTTGAAGAGATCGACCAGCTTGCGCGCCGCCACCTGGAAGCGTGCCGGGCTGCGCAGCATCAGACCGCGCTCGAAGCCGGCGGTCGCCATGCAGATGTTCCAGCCCTCGCCCTCGCCGCCGAGGCGGTTGAACGCAGGCACACGAACGTCGTCGAGGAAGATTTCGGCAAAACCGGTTTCGCCGTCGATCTGCGGGATCGCCTGAACCCGCACGCCAGGCGCGTTGAGCGGGAAGAAGATCAGCGACAAGCCCTTGTGGCGCTGCGAGGCCGGATCGGTGCGGAACAAGCCGAAAGCCCAGTCGGCGAAGACGGCGCGCGACGACCAGATCTTGTGGCCCTTGAGCACATATTCATCGCCTTCGAGCATGGCTGTGGCACGCACCGCGGCTAGATCTGAACCGGCCTGCGGCTCGGACCAGGCCTGCGCCCAAATCTCGTCGCCGGAAGCCATGGAGGTCAGGAAGCGCGCCTTCTGCGCGTCCGTGCCATATTCCATCAGCGTCGGGCCGAGCAGGAAAATGCCGTTCTGGTTGACACGCAAAGGTGCTGCGGCCCGGTAATATTCCTCCTCGAAGATCAGCCACTGGATCAGGTCGAGGCCACGTCCGCCATAGCTTTCGGGCCAGGTCACCATGCCCCAGCGGCCCTCGTTGAGGGTTCGCTCCCAGGCGCGATGCGCCTCAAAACCCTCGCGGCTGGCATCGAAGGACGGCAACGGCGTTGCCGGCACATGCGCTTCGAGCCAGGAGCGCACTTCCAGCCGGAAGGCCTTCTGCTCTTCGGTGTAGTTCAAATCCACGCTTGGAAATTCCCGTTGGTCGACAGTGGCGAAAGGCTCACGCCTCGCCGGCCTGCTTCTTGTTTGCCGCAGCCATGCTCTTTGCGTCCTGTCCGCCCAGCGTGTTGCCGGTGGTCAGGTCGTTCTGGGCATGGGCGAAATGGTGCATGTGGTAATGCGCGTCCATCGCGGTGCGCTTGCCGCGCAGCTCCTCGACATGGTTGATCGCCTGCTTGGACAGCCACAGGCCAAGGCGCGGATACTCGGCGAGCTTGCTTGCCATCGCTCGGCCGGCACCTTCAAGCTCCTCGCGCGACACGATCTTGTTGACCATGCCGTATTGTTCGGCGCGCGCCGCAGGCATGCGTTCGCCGAGCATCAGGAATTCCTTGGCGACACGCGGCGGCAGCTCGAAGGCATGAGCGAAATACTCGACGCCGGGAATGCCCATGCGCACGACCGGGTCCTGGAAGAACGCATCGTCGGTGGCGACGATGAAATCGCAGACCCAGGCCAGCATCAGCCCGCCGGCAACACAAGCGCCCTGCACCAGCGCGATGGTCGGCTTAGGGATATCCCGCCAGCGCCGGCACATGCCGAGATAGACCTCATGCTCGCGGGTATAGAGCATTTCGGCCGCCGGCTTGTTGGTATGGTCGGCCCACATCAGGCGGCGGTCGAAGGTCTTGTTGACGTCGCGGCCCGGCGTGCCGATGTCATGGCCGGCGGAAAAATGCTTGCCCGCGCCACGCAGGATGATGACCTTGACCGCATCGTCGTCGACGGCGCGCTTGAAGGCATCGTCAAGCGCATAGGTCATCTGCGAGTTCTGGGCATTATTGAACTGCGCCCGGTTCATCGTCACCCAGGCAATCGGCCCTTCGGTCTCGTAGAGAACCGGCTGGTCCGTCTCATAGGTGATATCGGCCGTGCGCGGCTCCACCAGATCGCTCATATCAAGGGTTTCCGCTGACAATTCAATTTCGTAGCTGACGGCAAACTAGGTCTCCCGCCAAGGGATGAAATCGTCCAAAGGGACTAACGGCATTGGCGGCGCGGTGCGCCGTCCGATCATTTGCAGATCGTGTCGATCTCGGCCAGATCCTCCGCCGAAAGCTTCCACGATGCGGCAGCGGCGTTGGCGACAACCTGTTCGGGACGCGTGGCGCCGGCGATGACGCTCGACACGATCGGTTGTGCCGCCAACCACGAAAATGCCAGCTGAAGGATGGTGCGTCCGCGCGCCTCACTAAAGGCGATCAGCTTTTCGACCTTGTCGAGATTTGCCTCGGTCAGGCCGGCCTTGAAGTAGGCCATATTCATGCGGGTGTCGGCGGGCATCTCCTGGCCCTTGCGGTATTTGCCGGTAAGCAGGCCGCTGGCGAGCGGGAAATAAGGCAGCAACGTCATGCCGGTCTTGCGCATGGCCGGGAACAGCTCTGTCTCGGCGCTGCGCGAAATCAGATTGTACTCGGCCTGCGTCGACAAAAGGCTGCTGAGCCCATGGTGGCGCGACGTCCAGCTGGCGTCGACCAGCTGCCATGCCGGCAGATTGGAGCAGCCGAGATAACGCACCTTGCCCTGCTTCACGAGATCGTCGAGCACGCGCAGTGTCTCTTCGATCGGCGTCAGCGGATCCGGGAAATGATACTGGTAGAGGTCGATGTAGTCGGTCTTGAGCCGGCGCAGGCTGTCTTCAACCGCGCCCATGATATAGCCGCGCGAGGCGTTGTAGCGCGTGCTCTTTTCACGGTTGAGCGGCGAGGCAAACTTGGTGGCGAGCACGACATCCTTGCGGCGGTCGCCGAGGATTTCGCCCAGCGCGCTTTCCGAACCGCCATTGACGCCATAGGAGTCGGAGGTATCGAGCAGCGTGATGCCGGCGTCGAGTGCGGCATGGACGACCTTGCGGGCGCCGTCGGTATCGAGGCTTTTGATCATGCCGCCGAAATTGTTGCAGCCGAGGCCGACAACCGAAACCTCAAGGCCGGAACGGCCCAGAACGCGCTTTTCCATCTCGCCTACTCCATCATCTCTAGTCGCTAAGCATATGTATTAGTTGATAGTCGCCTTGATCATATCAGCGGCCTTCTCGGCAATCATCATGGTCGCGGCATAGGTGTTGCCGTTGACCAGCACAGGCATGATCGACGCGTCCACCACCCTGAGCCGCTCGACGCCGCGCACGCGCAGTTGCGGATCGACCACCGAACCTTCATCGGCGCCCATCCGGCAGGTGCCGGCGGCATGGTAGTGGGTCACCGTCGTCGCCAGGATATCGGCGCACAGATCGTCCAGCGAACGGATCGGCCGGGCCGGCAGCAATTCCTTGCCCAGCGAACCCGCGAGCGCTGGCTGATGCACGATGGCCCGCGCTCGGTCTGCCCCCTCTGCCAGGATGCGGAGGTCGCGCGGATCGGAGAAATAGTTGGGCGAAATCGCCGCATGCGCCAGCGGATCGGCCGATTTCAGCGCCACCCGGCCACGGCTGTAGGGCGAGCCGTGATTGAGCAGCAATGTGAAGCCGTGCTCCTTGGGCAAGATGCCGAGCACGCCAGGTCCACGCCTGATCACCAATGCGGGTGCCATGCACACCTGGATTTCGCTGCCGCTGTCGCCGCCTTGAGAACGGAAATATCCACTCGTCGGAAACAGCCCCCGGCTCAACACACCACTGCGCCCGAACACATATTGCGCGCCGGCCTTGAGCGCGCCCCATGGACGGACGTGGCTGTAGGCACTCACCGGCTTGGTCGTCGTATACATCAGCCGATACATAGGGTGGTTCTGAAGGTTCTTGCCAACCTCTGGCCAGTCAGCCACCAGCTTGATGCCGAGTTTCCGCAGTGGTGCTGCTTGCCCAATGCCTGACAGCATCAGCAGTTGCGGCGAGTTGACCGCCCCGCCCGAAAGGATCACCTCCTTGCGCGCACGCGCCAGCTTCGCCCGTCCCGCCTGGACGAACTCCACGCCAGTGGCGATGCCGCGCTCAATGACGACACGCAGCACCGGAGCATCGACGATCAGCGTCAGGTTGGGTCGCTTCAGCGCCGGATGCAGGAACGCCGCCGACGCGCTCGACCGCTTGCCCTTGCCGATGGTCAGGTCGACATGGCCAAAGGCTTCGGGTGCATCCTTGTTAAGGTCGTCGGTGAGCGGCAGCCCCTCCTGCCTGGCGGCGTCGAGGAACATGTCGCAGACCGGAGCGGTGCCCTGCCCCTTGGCAACCTGCAAAGGCCCCTTGTCGCCATGGATGTCGTTGGCGCCACGCTCGTTGGTCTCCGACTTCTTGAAGTAGGGCAAGACGTCGTCATAGCCCCAGCCCTCGCAGCCAAGGGCCTTCCAGTTGTCGTAGTCGCTTCGGTGGCCGCGCATGTACATCATGCCGTTGATCGAGCTCGACCCGCCGACGATGCGCCCCTGCGCCCAATAGAGCCGCCGACCGCCCAATGCCTGCACCGGTTCGGTCTCGTAGCTCCAGTTGTAGGCCGGATGCGTGCCGGTCACCACATTGGCGCCGGGGATCTTGAGCAGCAGAGCCTTGTCTAGCCCGCCGGCCTCGATAACGGCCACACGCATGTTCGGATTCTCGGACAGTCTTGCGGCGAGCACGCAGCCGGCCGCGCCCGCGCCAACGATGACGTAGTCGAATTCGAGATCGACGATGGAATTCACCTCGATTTCCCGAAATCTCGGCGCGCCACGCCTTTTGGCCAAGGCAGGTGCGCATGCTTGGCGGCCAGAACCGACAGGCGGTCGGCGACGTCTGCCATGACGATCCTGGCAGCCTTGCGCACGCGCAGGTCGACATGGATCGACAGGCCCTCGACCGTCGCGGCGCGATAGTTCTGGTCGACGTTCCACAATTCGTGGAAATGATGCACGCGTTTGAGGTCCGTCCACAGCACCACGCTGCGCGCCTCGAGCTTCGCGTCCGGCATCAGTTCGCGCTCGTAGCGAACGCTCTTTTCCAGCCGGAAGAAACTGTAGCTGGTGCTTCTGATGTAGTCGTCATGAATGCCGAACATCTCGAACAGGTCGGTCTCGGCGAGGTCGAACACACGGTCGTACCACGACACGTTCATATGCCGGTTGACGTCGAGCCAATGCGGCTCGACGCTGCCCCGGAAGCTGATATGTGGGCGCGGCGTCTCGCTTGAGGGCGGGTCGAAAGTGCCCGCAGCCGCATCCTCGCCAGCCATTCGTCCCTACTCCGCCGCCGCTGGCGCCGGAGCGTTCAACTTCTCGTCGAGTTCCGAGGCCAGGCAGGAGAATTTCACCTTGCCACGCTCGATGATCATGGCGCGATCGGCGTAAGGTGCCGTCACGGCCAGATGCTGCTCGACGATGACCACCGCCGTGCCGGTCTGCGCCCAGCGGCGCAGGAAGGCGAGGATCGGCGGCAGCAGCGCCTGGGCGAGGCCCATCGACGGTTCATCGCAAAGCAGAACCTTCGGCTGGGCGATGAAGGCCTGGCCGAGCGCCAGCATCTGCTGCTGTCCGCCTGACAGGTCACGGGCGTAGAGCTTGTGCTTCTCCTTGAGGACCGGAAAAACCGCGTAGATTTCCTCGACGGCATTGTTGAAGCCGGCCCGGTCGCCGCGCCGCGCGGCAGCCCCCATGCGCAAATTGTCGAACACGCTGAGTTCGGGAAACACCCGGTGCCCGTCGAGCACCAGCCGCAGGCCCGACTGCGCCACCTTCTCTGGTGCCAACCCGCCGATCGGCCTGCCCTCCAGCAGCACCTGCCCGCTGTCGGGCTTGTTGAAACCGGCGATCGCCCGCATCAATGTCGACTTGCCAGCGCCGTTCTCGCCGCCGATGAGCAGGATTTCGCCTGCCTTGGCCGAAAGCGAGACATCGCGCAGCACCGGGATCGTGCCGTAGCCCGCAACCAGATTCTTGACCTCAAGCATGGCGCGACCCCACGAACATATGCTGCACCGCAGGGTCCTTGGCGACCACATCCGGCTTACCCGAGGAAACCACCCGGCCCTGTTCCAGGACCGTGATCGTATCGGCGATACCCCACACAAGGTCGAGATCGTGCTCGACAAGGATGACGGTCTTGCCCATCTGGCGGCTCAGGAATTTGACCAGATTGGCGAAGTTGGTGCGCTCGCCCTGCGACAGGCCGGCGGCCGGCTCGTCAAACAAAACGATCGTTGCCTCCTTGAGCACCGTGCGCATCACCTCCACCAACCGGCGCTGACCATGCGACAGGAGATTGGCGCTGTCCTGGCCGAACTCGCTCTCCATCGCATTGGCAAGTGCCGTAATGTCAGGGCTCGCAGCCCCCACGCGGGCGTCCATGCCGATCTTCAGATTGTCCCACAGCGACAGCTGGCTGAAGATGCGGGGCGCCTGGAAGGTGCGGCCAAGGCTCATATTGGCGATGCGGTCGGCGGCCATGTTGGTCGCGTCGACACCGTTGATCATGAACGAACCGGAGTTCAGGCGGCTGAGGCCGGTCAGAACGTTGAGCAGGCTGGTCTTGCCCGAACCATTGGCGCCGATCAGGCCATGAACCTCACCTTTACGTACCCTAAGGTTGACGCTGTCGACCGCCACCACCTGGCCGAACTTCTTGGTGCCGTTGATGACCTCCACGGCGATCTCTTCGCTCGGCTCGCGCGTGACCTTGCCCGACTGGAGATTGGCAAGGAAACCGTCGATGCGGAAAGCCTGTTCGCCGCCACCCGTCTGCTTGCGCTTGGCGCGCAGGCGCTCGATCGAGCCAACGATGCCGTCGGGGAAAATCAGCACCGCCGCCAGCGTCAGGCAGCCATACATCAGCAGGCGGTATTCGACGAACTGCGCCAGCAGGATGTTGGGCAGGATGAAGACGATCCAGATGCCGATGATGGGGCCGAGCATCTGCCCGCGCCCGCCGACGACAACGGCGAAGAAGAAGACAAACGACAGCTCGATGTTGAAGCCCTGCGGGCTGACGAATGCGACCGTCGGCAGATAGAGGATGCCGCAGATACCGGTGCCGATCGAAGCGACAATGAAGGCTACGAAGCGCATCACGCCCGGCTTGATGCCCAGCGAGCGCGCGGCTTCAGGGCTGAGCGCTGCGACGAACATGCTGCGGCCGAGCCTGGAGCGGCGGATCAGGTAGTGCGCGGCAAGGGCGATCATCGGGAACACCGCAACCGCGATCGCCAGCGGCGACATGCCGAAGATGGCAGGATCGGTCAGCTCCGGCACGCTCACGCTGATGCCATTGATGCCGTTGGTCCACTTGTCGAGCGTGACCAGCAGCTGCGGGAATACGATCGCGGCACTCATCGTCACGAAGCCGAGATGGAAACCCTGCACGCGCAGTGCCGGCAAGGCGAACAGCAGCCCACCGAGCATGGCCGCAACGATGCCGCCGAGGGCTGCCAGCGCGAACGGCCAGTCATGCAGCCCATAGAGGATCGCCGCACCATAAGCGGCAAGGCCGAGGATCGCGCCCTGGCCGAACGACTTCTGGCCGGCATCGACAAACAGCATGTTCTGGAAGATCGCCGCGGCGATATAGATGTTGACCAGCTGGAAGGTGTGAATCCAGTAGGAGTTGCCAAGGATCATAGGCCCAAAGCCGGTGATGGCGATCAAAGCCACGCCGATCCACACTTGGGTCAAGTCGGAGTTGAAGCGGCCTTTTGGCCTGGTTTGTTCAGTCACGGAAATGGATCCGGTTTGCACGGTTGCACTCGCCTGCATGATCACACCCGCCTTGCGCCGACGCGACCGAACAGGCCCTGCGGTCGGAACATCAGGATGATCACCAGCACCAGAAGCGAGGCCAGGTCCTGGTAGGCGCCGCCCACCTTGTAGGCGGTCAGCATGGCGACCACGCCGACAAGCGGGCCGCCGATCAGCGTTCCCGCGTTGGAGCCGATGCCGCCGACCACGGCTGCAACGAAGCCGTTGAGCACGTATTTCAGGCCGGCGTCTGGGCTCACCGAAATGACCGGCGCAACCAGGAAGCCGACGGTGCCGACCATCAGGCCGCTGATGGCGAACGAGATCAGCTGCAGGCGTCGCACCGGAAGGCCAGCGGCACGGGCCGCGTCAAAATCCTGCGACAGCGCGCTGATGGCGAGACCGATGAAGGTCTTGCGCAGGAAGAAGCGCAGCGCGAAGAACCAGAAGATCATCGCCACAATCGCCAGCGCATAGGCCCCCGGCGTTCGCGTGCCCAGGATGCGGAAGCTCGGCACGACGCTGGAGACGGAATAGGCGAACGGCCCCTGCGTGATCATCAAAAGTGCAGCGACGATGACCGAGACCGAAACTGTCGAGATCAGCCAGCTATCCTGCTCGACCGAAGAGCGCAGCGGCAAAAGCGTGATGTAGCCCTGGAAGGTGACCACGGCGGCAATGAGCAGGCCGGTGAGGACCAGCATCAGCGTCCACTGCCCAAGCCCGACCTGATTGGCCAGGAAGTAAGCGGCGAAACCGCCCAAGATGAACATGTTTCCCTGGGCAAAATTGAAGATATTCGTCGCGCCATGGACGATGTTGAAGCTCATCGCGATGGTGGCGAAGATCGAGCCAATGGCGATCCCGCGTATCACGATGATCAGTATTTCACTGAGCATAAGCTCGCCTCCCTGACACACTTATGAACCCACCCCTGCCGGCGCAGGGCAAGCCCGAACGCATGATGAGGGTGGGGTATTTTGGGACGAGCTTATGCGGTGCGACAGCCGCCGCAACATCGTTCGAACGGACTAACGTAGCGGTGCAAATTCTTGACCAAGAAAACAGGTTCTAGAGCGCCTGATGAGTGGGTTCAAATCCTGTCGAAGCAGCGTCTTGCGCTCAGGAGGGATACCGCCGCGGCCTCTTGCAGCTCGCGTTCCGTCTGCTGTGGAGAAATGATCTCGACACTCAGTGGCACTTGAACCCCCATGCCATCGAGCGTCCCGATAAATGCGTTCAGGTCAAAGGCGCCCTGCCCGCATAGTTTTCGGTTCATCGTGTCGGCGGCAAGCGTTCCACTTGGCTCTGCCTCCGCATCGTTGACCTGAACGCAGAGCACACGGTCGGCAGGGATCCGCTTCAAGTCGCCCAGCGCCACGCCGGCGCGAAAGATGTGCCAGGCATCGATCACCAAGCCGGCGTTGGGAATGCCCTCGATCAGGCGCAATGCGCTATCGACGTCGCGCACATTTCCCCAGGCGACTAGTTCAAGTGCGATCGCAATGTCGTGCTGCGCGGCACGCGCGCAAAGTGCAGCAAATTGCCTCTGCATGATTTCGAGGGAAATGCCGCGTCCACCGAGATCCGGACCGACATTGAGCACCCTGGCTCCAAAGGCATTCGCCGCCTGAAACGCTGATATCTCGTTGCGACGCGCGACCTCGCCTGCGTCCCCATCCATGAACCAGTCGGTCAGGAACTCGACCGACACATGTTTCATGCCGTTGCGCTTGAGGATTTGGCGCAGCTCGGCATCGCCAAATCCCGCCTGACGCTGTTGGAAATAGTCGCGGAAATGCAGGCACATGCCGGTGTAGCCGGCTGCGGCGCACGCTTCGACCCTTGCCGCGAAGGTGTGACGCGAAGCCACCGGCCCTCCCGGCACGACACCGCTGATCGTGTGGGAACTGCAGACATATTCGCGGGGCTTAATCATGGCGGCCTGCGGCTGATCCTTGCAGTATCTCTGCCGCCTAAGATGCCAGCATCGACGCCTGCTCACAGGTCCGTTCGGACTATCCATGCCCGCATTCGCAGTCGCCCTCCTTCAGTGCAGCCCGAATTCGTGCAGCAGTTCCTCGCGGTAGCGGACGAAGCGGGCTTCGCTGCGATCGCGGGGTCGGGGAAGATCGACCTCGATCAGGCGCGCCGCAGCACCCTTTTCCTTGGGCAGGACCAAAACCCTGTCGGCGAGATAGACCGCTTCTTCAAGGTCATGGGTGACCATGATCATGGTGACGTTCTCCTCACCCCAGATGCGGGCGAGTTCTTCTTGCATGGTGATCTTGGTCATGGCGTCGAGCGCGCCCAGGGGCTCGTCGAGAAGCAGGATCTCGGGTTGCACCGTCAGCGCCCGGGCGATGCCGACGCGCTGGGCCATGCCGCCCGACAGTTGCTTGGGATAGGCATCGGCGAAGTCTTCGAGACCAACGAGCGCGATGTAGTCGCGAGCCCGTTCCTCGGCCCGGCCGCGCGCCTCGCCACGTACTTCCAGGCCAAAAGCGACGTTGCCAAGCACGGTAAGCCAGGGCAGCAGACGCGGTTCCTGGAAGATCACCGCGCGATCGGTGCCCACACCTTGCACCGGCGCGCCGTCGATCAGCACCCGGCCGCCGTCAGCCGCCTCCAGGCCGGCAAGCACACGCAAAAGCGTGGTCTTGCCCGATCCGCTGGCACCGACAATGACCAGGCATTCGCCGGCGCGGATGTCGAGATTGAGCCCCATGAGCACGGCCAGCGGGCGACCATTGATGGCGAAGGATTTGGAGAGGTCGCGTATCGACACCTCTCCGCGGCGGTTGCTGACGGTGATGTTCATCATCGTTCTCAGTTCGACTTCGCTTCGGCATTCGGCTGGAACAGAAGATCGGCAGCCTTGAACTTGCCCTTGGGCAGCGAGCCGTCGCGTTCGAGCACATTGATCCAGAAATCGAGGTCGCGCGGGATCGCCTGGGCGCCTTCACGAAGACCGAAGCCTGTCCAGTGCTTGGCAAGGTCGCCATTTTCGCCACGGTCATTCAAAATCTTGGCAAGGACCTTGCGCGCTTCGTCAGGGTTCTGACGCGACCAGTCGGCGGCGCGGGTCGCTTGTTCGACGAAGTGGCGCGCGGCCTCGGGATGCGCCTCGATGAAGTCGCGGCGCAGCACGATGAAGCCGCCGGCGATCTCGCCCAGAACGTCGGTGTCGTCGAAGACGGCACGGACGCCGCCATGCTCCTTCAGCACACCTTCGAAGGTCGCCTGCCAGTAGCCGAGAGCAGCGATGTCGACCTGGCGTGAGCGCAGTATCTGTTCGAGCTGCGGCCCAGGCACCACAACGAGGTTGGCGGCGCTCTGCGGCAGGCCTGCCTGGTGAAGCGCCTCGCGGACGGTGTAGTCGAGATGCGCGCCCAGCGTGTTGACCGCGATGGACTTGCCGGCAATGTCGGCGATGGATTTGATCGGGCTATCGTCGAGCACGTAGAAAACGCTCTGGACCTGGTCGTTGATGCCGTTGCTGGGATAGGCGGCGACGAAGTCGTTGCCACCGGCGATCGAGTTGACAACCGCCGAGGTCGCGGCCGAACCGACGTCGACGCTGCCGGCAGCGAGTGCGAAGAGGGACGCTGGCCCGCCCTGGGCGTAGCCCACATTCTCCAGCTCGACGCCGAGATCTTTGTAGTAACCCAGCTCGTATGCGAGTTCATGCGGGGAGACGCCGCCCTGACTGGCAAGGTAGCGGAACTTCACGGTTTCAGGCGACTGCGCCAGGGCGAAGCTGGGCAGGCCTGCCGCGGAAAGCCCAAGTGCGAGAACGGCGCCGAGGCCGAGGGACCGGCGAGAGAGTGTCATGGTCGGATCTCTTTCATGGTTGATAGGATTGTCGGAACATTGCGATCAGTTGGCCGCACTGCTCCAGCGGCAGAGGCGGCGTTGCAGCAGGACCAGCGCGTAGTTGGAAAGCAGCCCGAGTCCGGCCAGAAGGATGATCGCCGCGAACATCAGCGGGATCTGGAAGTTGTACTGGGCGTTCATGACCTGGAAGCCGACGCCCTTGTTGGCGCCGATCATCTCGGAGGCGATCAAGAGCAAAAGGGCGGTGGTCGCCGACAGCCGCAGACCGACAAAGATCGAAGGCACCGCACCCGGCAAGACAACACGGCGGAACACTGTCAGCCTCGACGCGCCATAGACCCGCGCCATTTCGATCAGCTTTGGGTCGACCTCCTTGACACCGCCGATGGTGTTCAAAAGCAGAGGAAACAGCGTCGCCCAGAAGATGACGAAGACCTTGGAGGCCTCGCCAAGACCGAGCAGCAGGATGAACACCGGGTAGAGCGCGAGCGCCGATGTCTGCCGGAACACCTGCAGGATCGGATCGAGCGCGCGTTCGACCGCCCGAACCTGGCCCATGAACAGGCCAAGGGGGATCGCCACCACGACAGCAGCGGCGAAGGCAGTGCCCGAGCGCTGCAGCGAGATGGCGATGTCGTCGAGCAAGGCGCCGCCGACGACGCCCTTCCACAAGGCCGCTATGATGGCATCGAGCGGAGGGACGACCGCCGGGTTGATCCAGCCCTTGGTGCTGGAAAGCTGCCAGAGCGCGAGGAAGCCGAGCAAGACGCCGTAGCGTGACAGGAAGCGAACCGCTGCCTGGCCGCCGCGCTGCATGAGTTCGATGCCGGCCGTGCCGTCGCTGATGCCCGCGCCGATGACTGTCGGCTGCTCAATGTGCTGCAAACTCATCGTTCTTTTCTCCGGGGTTGAGAATTATTCGGCGGCCTGCAGCGTGTTGCGGCTTGCGGTCCATGGATTGACCGGGCGTGGCAGGCCGAGATTTTCGCGCAGCGTGCGGCCCTCATAGGCGGTGCGGAACAGGCCGCGGCGCTGCAGCTCTGGCACGACGAGATCTACGAAGTCGTCGAGCGCGCCCGGCAGCCATGGCGGCAGGATGTTGAAGCCATCGGCGGCTTCGTTGTGGAACCATTCCTCGAGCTGATCGGCAACCTGGGTGGCGCTGCCGACCACCGTGTAGTGGCCGCGCGCGGTCGCCACCCACTGGTAGAGCTCGCGGATTGTGAAGTTGCGCTCATCGGCGATCTGGCGGATCAGCGCCTGGCGGCTCTTCATGCCCTCGGTTTCCGCGCTCTTGGGCAGCGGCCCGTCGAGCGGATAGCCCCTGATGTCGAGCGTGCCACCGGTCAGCCCGTTGAGCAGGGCGACGCCATCCTCTGGCAGGATCAGCTCGGTCAGCTTTTCGTATTTGGCGCGGGCTTCATCTTCGGTGCGGCCGACGAAGGGAGCAACGCCCGGCATGACCAGCACATGGTCGGGGTTGCGACCCTCGGCCCGCACGCGCGCCTTGATGTCGCGATAGAACTCCTGCGCCGAAGCGAGGTTCTGATGCGCGGTGAAGATGACCTCGGCCGAAAGCGCTGCAAGCCGACGCCCGTCCTCGGACTGGCCAGCCTGGACCACCACGGGATGCCCCTGCACCGGACGCGGCACGTTGAGCGGTCCCTTGACGGCGAAATGTGCGCCCTTGTGGTCGATGTCGTGGACCTTGTCGGGGTCGTAGAACCGCCCCGACGGCTTGTCGCGGATGAAGGCGTCGTCCTCCCAGCTGTCCCACAGCGCCTTGACCGTCTCGACATGCTCCTTGGCGCGGGCATAGCGGTCGGCATGGTCGGGCTGCTTGTCGCGATTGAAATTGCGCGCCGTGTCGTCGCCGGCTGACGTGACGACATTCCAGCCGGCGCGGCCGTTCGACAGAAGGTCGAGCGAGGCAAACTTGCGTGCCAGCGTATAGGGCTCTTCATAGGTGGTGGAGGCTGTGGCGATGAAGCCCAGATGTGTGGTCAGCGGTGCGAGGGCGGCAAACAGCGTGACCGGCTCGAAGCCGGCGATCTTGGCGTTGCCGCCTTCGCGTCCGCCGAGGCCGACTGACAGATTGTCGGCAAGGAAATAGGCGTCAAACAGGCCGCGCTCGGCGGTGAGGGCGAGCTCGGTGTGAAAGGCGAAGTTGGTAGCACCGTCGGCGGGCGAGCCGGGATGGCGCCAGGCGGCGATGTGCTGTCCGCCACCGGGCAGGAAGGCGCCAAGTTTGATCTGTCTGGTCATAACGATCTCCTTGTGAAGACGACCAAGGTCGATCCGGCGGCGAGGGCCGCAGGTTGGTCAGGTCGGGTGATGAGTTTTGCTGGCTTGTGGCCTGGGATCAGGCGGCGAGGTCGACGCTTGTGCGTGCCTGCACGACCCGACAGGCTTCGTCGACAGCCTGCTGGGCACGGGCGCGGATCGCTTCGGACACGAGCACGCCGTCGGCGAAATCCCTGTCGGAAGCGTAGATGGCGGTCGAAATTGTCAGCGCCTCGAAGAAGCCGAAGAGCGGCCGCAACTGGTGTTCGACGATCAGAGAATGACGCTCGCCGCCGCCGGTCGCAGCCAAAATGACAGGCTTGCCTTTCAGCGACGTTGGATCGAGCAGGTCGAAGAAATGCTTGAACAGGCCGGTGTAGCTGCCTTTGAAGGTGGGCGAACCGACCACCAGAATGGCCGCACTCGACAGCTGCTCGACGATGGCCCTGGCGGACGGGTCAAGATCGCTGACGCGCCTTGCCTGGGCGAAGGATGGGCCGAGGTCTTCGATGTCGTAAGTGGCCGAGGCTGCACCGGTGCTTTTGGCGACTTGCGCAACGATGTGGTCGATGAACAGTCTTGTCTTCGACGGACGGGTCAGATTGCCCGAAATTCCCACCACGAGCTGCTTTGGCATGTCCGGCTCCTCACAATCGGCTAACTTCCATTAACTCTACGGAATTTGTGGGGTTTGGAGAGCGAGAGGATTTCAAATCCGGCCTCCCAAGCGGATGGAGTTTGCAAAACAACGCCCGTGATTAGTTCATCTGGCACTGCTACCGCCGTGTCGTCGTATGACTGAGCCAACGCGACCATGACGGCGACGCACTCGACCGCCCGTCAGGAAATGACGGTGCGGATCCAACGCAAATCGATGCGACGGCGCTGCCGCCCGACATGTGGCGCGAGCCAATCAAGCACCTTGGGGTATCAAGATTGACTCTGATGAAACAATATGGCGCCGCTTGACCCGCTACATCAACCCAAGCTGCTTATAGAAGCCGAGCGCGTCGTAATAGTCGCTCTGGGTCGCGATCTTTCCATCCTTGACCGAGAACATCGAGGCACCGGTGATGGCGAACTTCTTGCCGGTAGCCTTGGTGCCATCGGCCCAGTCGCCTGTATTGGTGCCTGAAAATTCCCATTCAAACGACACGCGATCGTCCTGCACCACCGGTGCACCCTTCATCTTCCAGACAGCATCTGGAACGGCGTTCAAGAAATTGTCGATGACGCCTGATTTGGCTGCGTCCTTGCCTTCGACCGGCTTGCCGACCGACGCGTCGTAGTAGACGACATTGTCGGCGAAGTGCGCGGCCGCCTTGGCCGAGTCATGGGCGTTCCAGGCGGCGAGATAAGCCTCTACGGCTGCTTGCGGCTTGTCTTGTGCCCAAGCAGGCGTGATGGCCGGCACGGCAGCGATAAACGCAGCGGCAATGGCTGCGGATGCGAGAAACTGGCGGCGATGCATGTTTCTTCCTCCCTTGTTTCCTTCTCCCCGTTCTGCGCCCGTCGAAGGACCGAGGAGAAGATAGGCAACTGGCCAGCGCCAAGGTCCCCCTCCCCCTTGTGGGGAGGGGTTAGGGGTGGGGGTCAATCACGTACTCACAGGTTCACGGCCTGGTGACGACGCGATCCGTCCAGCTACCCCCACCCTGTATCCCTCCCCACAAGGGGGAGGGAGACGTCAGCGTCAAGCTTCACTCGAATGCATTCATCTCCCACAGGGGGAAAGGCAAAAATTACCCATGCGCGATCATGACGTGGCGCACCGCGGTGTAGTCCTCCAGCGCATAGACCGACATGTCCTTGCCATAGCCGGACTGCTTGAGGCCGCCATGCGGCATCTCGTTGGTCAGCATGAAGTGCGTGTTGATCCAGGTGCAGCCATATTGCAGGCGGGCCGCCGTCGACATGCCGCGCGAGATGTCCTTGGTCCACACCGACGACGCCAGGCCGTAGTCGCTGTCGTTGGCCCAGTTGACCGCCTCGTCGACATCGGAAAAGCGGGTGATCGAAACGACCGGACCAAACACCTCGCGGCGCACGATCTCGTCTTCCTGCAGCGCGCCGGCAATAACCGTCGGCTGATAATAGAAACCACCGCCCTCGCCCGGCTTGCCACCGGTGGTAATCTCGATGTGCTTGAGTTCGGAGGCACGCTCGACAAAGGAGGCAACGCGGTCGCGCTGGCGCCTGGAGATCAATGGTCCGATCTCGTTTTCGGTGTCGTCGACATGGCCGAAGCGGATCGTCGACACCGCCGATGACAGGTCGGCGACGAGCTTGTCGTAGACGCGTCTGCCGGCATAGATGCGGCAGGCGGCGGTGCAGTCCTGGCCTGCGTTGTAATAGCCGAAGGCACGCAGGCCGTTGACCACCGCGTCGATGTCGGCGTCGTCGAAGACGATGACCGGTGCCTTGCCGCCGAGTTCGAGATGGGTGCGCTTGACCGACTTGGCCGCCGCCTGCAGCACCTTCTTGCCGGTGGCGACATCGCCGGTGATCGAGATCATGTTGACTTTGGCATGGTTGATCAGCGTGTTGCCGACACTTTCGCCACGCCCGAGCACGACATTGACCACGCCTTCCGGCAGCACATCTGCAAGAATTCTGGCCAGCTTCAGCGCCGTCAGCGGCGTCTGCTCCGACGGCTTGAAGACCACCGTATTGCCGCCGGCAATCGCCGGTGCGAGCTTCCACGCCATCATCATCAGCGGGTAATTCCACGGCGCGATGGAAGCGACGATGCCGATCGGGTCACGGCGGATCATCGAAGTGTGTCCGGCCAGATATTCACCCGCCACCAGCCCCGGCATCGAACGCACAGCACCAGCAAAGAAGCGGTAACAGTCGACGATGGCCGGGATCTCGTCGTTGAGCACGGCATTGATCGGCTTGCCGCAGTTGAGCGCTTCGAGCCTGGCGAAACCTTCCGCCTCCGCCTCGATCCGGTCGGCGATCTTGAGCAGATAGCCGGAGCGCTGCGCCGGCGTTGTCTTCGACCAGCCGACAAAGGCCTTTTCGGCGGCGGCGACCGCAGCCTCGATCTGCGCCTGCGAGGCCTCTGGCAGGCTGAGGATCGTCTCGCCGGTGCGCGGATTGAGGATCGCTTCTTCTGTCTCGGTTCCTTTTTCGAACTTCGAGCCGATCAGCATTTGGGTGTCCATGTAAGCTCTCCCTGAATTGGTGTTTCAAGAGAGCGAATAGCGAATAGCGAGTAGCGAATAGAAACCATCGGTCATGCTTTCTATTCGCTACTCGCTACTCCCTATTCGCTGTTTTCATTTGCCGGCCCCGGCGATCTGGTCGCCTTCGCGGGTCAGGTAATAGGCAATGAGGATGGGCAGCAGGGTCGCGAGCACCACGACCATGGCGACGACATTGGTGACCGGGCGCTGGCGCGGCCGCACCAATTCTTCGAGCATCCAGATCGGCAGCGTCTGCTGCTGTCCGGCAGTGAAGGTGGTGACGATGACCTCGTCGAAACTGAGCGCGAAGGCCAGCATGCCACCGGCGAGAAGCGCTGTACCGATATTGGGCAGGATCACATGCCTGAACGTCTGGAAACCGTCGGCGCCGAGGTCCATCGAGGCTTCGATCAGCGAACCCGAGGTGCGCCTGAAGCGAGCGACCGCGTTGTTGTAAACGACAACGACGCAGAAGGTCGCGTGACCGAGCACGATCGTCCAGAACGAGAACGGGATCTCGGCCAGGCTGAAGGCCGAGCGCAGCGCGATACCGGTGATGATGCCGGGCAGCGCGATCGGCAGGATGACAAGAAGCGAGATCGCTTCGCGACCAAAGAACCGCGTCTGGCTGACGGCGGCAGCGCACAGCGTGCCGAGCACAAGCGCAATCGCCGTCGAGATCGCCGCAACCTGGACCGACAGGCCGAGCGCATGCCAGACGTCGGGACGCCCCCAGGTGACGGCAAACCACTGGGTGGTGAGGCCGGGCGGTGGCCACTGGTAAGATTTCTCCTCGGTGGTGAAGGCATAGACGAAGATCAAAAGGATCGGCAGGTGCAGGAAAGCGAGGCCTGCGGTCGCGGCAATCTTGATGCCGAGCGGTGCCGATTGCGAACGGTCAGAGCGCATGGGAGGCTCCTCTTGCCTGCAATTTCGACCCCCACTCCGTCGCGCTGCGCGCGACACCTCTCCCCCGATCGACGGGGGAGAGGAAGGCTGGCAACGTCTCCGCCTTTCCTCTCCCCCAGGCAGGGGGAGAGGTGTCGCGCGCAGCGCGACGGAGTGGGGGTGCTTTCACTTGCAACCTGATCGCGATCTCACAGCGCATCGAATGCCCCCATGCGTTTGGCGCCCCAGAGGTAAAAGCCCATGATGACGATCGGCACGACGGTGAAGGCCGCAGCGAGCGGGATGTTGCCGGCCGTGCCTTGCTGGGCATAGACCGCCTGGCCGATGAACAGCCTGGAGGTGCCGATGATCTGCGGGATGATGTAGTCGCCGAGCGTCAGCGAGAAGGTGAAGATCGAGCCCGCGACAATGCCTGGCAGCGCCAGTGGAAACAGCACGTTGCGGAACGTCTGGCCGGGCGATGCGCCGAGATCGGACGAGGCTTCGACGAGGTTGCCGGGCACCCGTTCGAGGGCTGCCTGGATCGGCAGGATCATAAACGGCAGCCAGACATAGACGAAGACGATGAAGGTGCCGGTGAAGGAGACCGACAGCGAGTTGCCGCCGACGACGGGCAGCGACAGCCAGCTGTCGAGTAACCATGACAGATGCAGCTTGCCGAAAAGCCAGGTGAGGATGCCTTCCTTGGCGAGGATCAGCTTCCAGGCATAAATCTTGACCAGATAGCTCGACCACAAAGGCAGCATGACGCCGAGATAAAACAGGGCCTTCCATTTGCCCCGGGCATAACGCGCCGCGTAATAAGCGATCGGGAATGCAACAACGGCGGAGGCCAACGTGACAAGCGCCGCCATCGTCACAGTGCGGACGATGATGTCGACATTCGCCGCCTGAAACAGGTCGCCATAAGTCTTGAGCGTGAAATGGCGGTCGATGAGGCCGGAATACTCGTCGATCGAAAAGAAACTCTGCGCCAGCAGGGCGAGCAGCGAGCCGATATAGATGACGCCGAGCCAGAGCAGCGGCGGCGCGAGCATCAGCAGCAGCAGCAGACCCGGCCGGCGCCACAGCAAATCCGACAGCGAGCCGCCAATGCCGCCGCGCTTGGGCAGGATAGCCGCGGCAGCACCTGCACGGGTGATGGCTTCGACGCTCACGCCTGGTCCTCCATCAGATGGAGTTGGTCGCGGTTGAAGGTGAGCACGACGTGCTCGCCATCGCCGGGCAGCGTTGCGCCGGTCGGCACCGTCGCGTGCAGCCTGAGACCGTCGGCATCGAGCGCGAGCTTGGTGGCCGCGCCGAGATAATGCCGCGACACGACACGCGCGGCGACGCCGTCTCCGGTAGCGCCACGCCCGACGCGTATCGATTCCGGCCGCAAGCTGCCCCAGCGGCGCTGGCCGACATAACGTTGGACGAAATCGGGCGGCAGCACGTTGGACGAACCGACGAAATCGGCGACGAAACGCGACGCCGGTCGCTGGTAGATGTCCTCGGGCGCGCCGACCTGCATGATGCGGCCGTCATTGAACACCGCGACCCGGTCGGCCATCGACAGCGCCTCGCCCTGGTCATGGGTGACGAAGACAAAGGTGATGCCGAGCGCCTTTTGCAGCGCCTTCAGTTCCTCCTGCATACTCTCGCGCAGCTTGAGGTCCAGCGCGCCAAGCGGCTCGTCGAGCAAAAGCACTTTTGGTTTGTTGACCAGCGCACGCGCGAGCGCCACGCGCTGCCTTTGGCCGCCGGAGAGCTGTCCAGGCCGGCGCGAGCCGTAGCCCGGCAGTTGCACCAGACGCAGTGCTTCCTCGGCTTCGCGCAGCCGCTGCTCCTTGCCGACACCCTTGACCATCAGACCGTAGGCGACATTGTCGAGCACGTTCAGATGCGGAAACAGCGCGTAGTCCTGGAACACCGTGTTGACGTTGCGGCGATAGGGCGGCACACCCTCGGCGCGTTCGCCGAAGATCGAGATGCTGCCAGAAGTCGGCTGCTCGAAGCCGGCGATGAGGCGCAGGCAGGTCGTCTTGCCCGAACCCGACGGCCCCAGCATGGCGAAGAACTCGCCTGGCTGTATCTCGAGGTCGACAGCGTCGACGGCGCGCACGACGCCGAAATGGCGCGAGGTTTTTTGAAAGGCGACTGCTGGGGTCATGTGATTTTTGCCGTGGTTCCCTAATCGCTGGGGCGGTGCTTCTTCCAACACCCCTCATCCGTCTCGGCGCCAAGCGCCGATCCACCTTCTCCTGCAAGGGAGAAGGTCAGGCGCGTTTCCTTCTCCCCTTGTGGGAGAAGGTGGCCGAGCGAAGCGAGGTCGGTTGAGGGGTGTTGGCCGAAGCGACGCGCTATCAAAGCCGCGCTTCGGCCATCAACTTACCGCCCGCCGATCACGCCGATATAGTCCGACACCCAGCGATAATAGGGCACGCACTGGTCGTTCTGGGTGGCGCATTTCGACACTGGCGTCTTCCAGAACTTGATCTTGGCGAAGTCCTCGAAACCATTGGTCTTGCAGCCTTCGTCGCCGAGCAAGGCATTGCCTTTGCAGGCGGCCGGCACGGCCGGGTTGGAGCCGAACCAGGAAGCAAGATCGCCCTGCAGCTTGGCGTTCAGCGAATGCTCCATCCACATATAGGCGCAGTTCGGGTTGGCGGCGTCGACATGCATCATCGTCGTGTCGGCCCAGCCGGTGGCGCCTTCTTCCGGAATTGTCGAGGCGATCGGCTGCTTTTCCGACTTGAGCAGATTGACCTGGAACGGCCACGATCCCGAGGCGACCACCCCCTCGTTCTTGAAGTCGTCGACCTGTATCATGGCGTCATGCCAGTAGCGCCCGGCGAGCGTGCGCTGGACGCGCAGCAGCTCGAGTGCCGCCTTGTACTGGTCCTCGTTGAGTTCGTAAGGGTCCTTGATGCCGAGCTCGGGCTTGTGCGCCATCAAATAGTTGGCGGCGTCGGCAATGTGGATCGGGCCGTCATAGGCCTGGACGCGGCCCTTGTTGGGCTTGCCATCGGGCAGGTCCATCGGCTCGAACACGATGTTCCAGCTCTTGGGCGCTTCCTTGAATACGTTGGTGTTGTACATCAGCACATTGGGCCCCCACTGATAGGGCACGCCGTAGTGCTTGCCGTCGACGGTGAACCAGGGTGCATCCTTGAGACGCTCGTCGACAGCCGACCAGCTCTTGATCAGGTCGGTGTTAACAGGCTGGACGCGCTTGCCGGCGACAAGACGAAGCGAGGCGTCGCCCGATGCGGTGACGAGGTCGAAGCCGCCCTCGTTCATCAGCGCCACCATTTCGTCGGAGGTCGCCGCGGTCTTGACATTGACCTTGCAGCCGGAAGACTTCTCGAAATCCGTGACCCAGTCGTAATTCTTGTCGGTCTCGCCGCGCTCGATATAGCCCGGCCAGGCGATAATGTTGACCTGACCTTCGCCTTTGCCGATTTCCTTGACCTGCGCAAAAGCCTGGCCGGAAAAGCTGCACGCCAAGGCGATGGCGGTGCAGGATTTCAAAAACGCCTTCATCTCGATTCTCCCATTTGCAGGGGCCGCTCTCGATCGGCGGCTTTGCCCTGCAACGAAAGGTGCGGCGAAAGCGCTGCTTTCGCAAATTCATTCGAAAGAAGGGTGATATCGGTTTTTCCGATACCGGAAGTCCGATCACAGTTTCTGGCGAACGGTGCGTTGGGCCTGGGCGATGCCGATGAAATCGCGCGCGGCGGGCGGCAGCGACGAGCCGCGCCGCCACACCATGCCGACCTGCACCACCGGCAGAGAACCGGACACGTCGCGGGACTCGATGCGGTCGCCTTCCAGTGACCACGGCCGATAGACGAGGTCGGGCAAAAGCGCGACGCCGGCGCCGGTGGCGACAAGCGAGCGCACGGCTTCGACCGAACGCGTGCGGAAGGCGACATGCGGCTTGGCGCCGATGGCCGAAAGCAGCTTGCCGGTGTTCTCCTCGATCTCGTCGACCGACAGCATGATCAGCGGCTCGGAGGCGATGTCGCCGACGCTGATGATTTCTGCGGAAGCCAGCGGATGGCCGAGCGGCAGCCACAGGCGGTAGGCCGAGACCTCGAGTATTTCCGATTGCAGCGCCATGCGGTCGCGCAGATTGGAGGTGACCATGACAGCGAGGTCGAGCTTGCCGCCGACCAGCAGGTGCTCGAGATAGTCGCCATTGTCTTCGATGGCCGAGATTTCGACAGCCGGATGGGCGCGGCGGTAGCGCGCCAGCAGATCGGACAAAACGTAGCCGGCGACCAATGAGGTGACCCCGAGCTTGAGCTGACCGGTGGCCGTTGCCTGACCGCCGAAGAAGGTACGCCGCGCGTCGGACACGTCGGCGAGGATCTTGGTGGCGTGGCGCAGGAACTGGTGGCCCTTGTGGGTGATGTTGAGCCCGCGCGGATGGCGCTCGAACAGCTCGACGCCTAGATCGCCCTCCAGTTCCTTGATCGCCTCGGTAACGGAGGATTGCGAGATCGACAGGTTCTGCGCTGCACGCGAAATCGTGCCCTGCTCGGCGACGGCAACGAAGAACTGAAGCTGACGAAGCGTGAAGGCCATATCAGGACTAAACAGGGTGGTGAGAGGTTTGGGAAGGGGCTGCCGCATCCGCGCGGCATCAAGCCTGAGCCGATCGACATCGCGTGATGCACCGCGCCCGGCAGTCACGCAACACAAAGCCGCCAGCCTCGTCCCGAGGTCCCTCAGCGCCGGGCGATGATGCGGCTGTCGACGTCCTTGATGTCGCGCAGGCCGCAGAAGGCCATGGTGATGTCGAGTTCCTTGCGGATGATGTCAAGGCAGGTGGTCACCCCCGCCTCCCCGCCAGCACCAAGGCCATAGAGGAACGAACGGCCGATGAACACGCCCTTGGCACCCAGCGCCACAGCCTTCAGAACATCCTGGCCCGAGCGGATGCCGCCATCCATCAGCACTTCGATGCGGTCGCCGACGGCATCGACGATCGCCGGCAGCGCCGAGATCGAGGAGACAGCGCCGTCGAGCTGACGGCCGCCATGGTTGGAGACGATCAGCGCATCGGCTCCGCTCGCGGCTGCCTTCTCCGCGTCCTCGGGGTCAAGGATGCCCTTGAGGATCAGCTTGCCGCCCCACTGATCCTTGATCCATTTGACGTCATCCCAGCTCAGCGCCGGGTCGAACTGCTCGGCCGTCCATGACGACAGCGAGCGCAGGTCGGTGACCCCCTTGGCATGGCCAGCAATGTTGCGGAACGTGCGGCGGTTGGTGCGCAGCATGTTGAAACACCAGCGCGGCTTGGTCGCCAGGTTGATGATGTTGGGGATCGTCATGCGCGGCGGCGTCGACAGGCCGTTGATGATGTCCTTGTGGCGCTGGCCCAAGATCTGCAGGTCGAGCGTCAGCACCAGCGCCGAGCATTTCGCCGCCTTGGCGCGCTGGATCAGCCGCGACACGAAATCGCGATCCTTCATCACGTAGAGCTGGAACCAGAACGGTTTGGAGGTGTTTTCGGCGACATCCTCGATCGAACAGATGCTCATTGTCGACAGCGTGAACGGAATGCCTGCCTTCTCGGCGGCGCGCGCGGCGTGGATCTCGCCATCGGCATGCTGCATGCCGGTCAGACCGGTCGGCGCGATCGCCACCGGCATCGACACCTTCTCGCCGACCATCGTTGTTTCAAGCGTGCGGTTGCGCAGGTCGACGGCGACACGCTGGCGAAGTTTGATCGGCACGAAATCGCTTTCGTTCTCGCGGTAGGTGCTTTCGGTCCAGGCGCCTGAATCGCAATAGTCGTAGAACATGCGTGGCACACGCCGCTTGGCAATTGCGCGAAGATCGGCGATCGAGGTTATCGGACGCGCCATTCCACTATGCTCCAGAATGCTGATGTTGTTGCGACATGCCGGCGGCATGTAAGCCACCTTCACTGAGGATGCCAAGGTCATCTATCGACTAAGCGAAATTCCAAAGAGAAAAGGGGCCTGAAGGCCCCTCTCCCGATTGCTCAAGCCGTTCGTTCAGGCGTTGGCCGCCACAACGGCGCGCTTGGCCATTACGACCACGAGATTGGCGCGGTACTCCGGTGAGGCATGGATGTCGCCCATCAGGTTCTTCGACGGCACTGAAACACCTTCGAGAGCTGCCGCCTCGAACTTCTTGGTGAGCGCTGCCTCGATTTCCTTGGAGCGGAAGACGCCGTCGTCGCCGGCCCCTGTTACCGCCGCGCGTACGCCGTCCTTGCCCTTGGTCACGAACACGCCCGTCATGGCATAGCGCGATGCGGGGTTGGGGAACTTGGCGTAACCCGCCTTGGCCGGTGCCGTGAAGGTGACCGCCGTCACGATCTCGTCGTCCTTGAGCGTGGTTTCAAACAGCCCCTTGAAGAACTTGTCAGCCGCAAGCTCACGCTTGTTGGTGACGATGGTCGCCCCAAGCGCCAGCAATGCCGAGGGATAATCGGCAGCCGGGTCGTTGTTGACGATCGAACCCCCAATTGTGCCGCGATGACGCACGGCCGGATCGCCGATGAGGCTGGCGAGATAGGCCAGCGCCGGACACACCTTCATCAGCTTTTCGTCGTTGGCAACGTCGAAATGCGTGGTTGTTGCGCCAATGGTGACGGTTTTGCCCGACACCTTGATGCCCTTCAACTCAGCAATATGGCTCAGGTCGACCAGATCCGACGGTGCGGCGAGCCTGGTTTTCATCGCCGGGATCAGCGTCATTCCCCCGGCAAGGAACTTCGCGTCGCCAGACTTGATCTTCTTGACGGCGTCCGCGACCGAGGTGGCACGATGATAATTGACGGAATACATTTATCTTTCTCCCTTCGGGGAAAGAGCGAATAGGGAGTAGCAAATAGCGAGTGGGAACTACCCTGCCGCTGTCGCTCTCTCTCCCTATTCGCTACTCCCTATTCCCTATTCGCTTCTCTCAATGCTTCGAGCCGCTGCGCAGCGCCGCCCAGACCTTTTGGGGCGTTGCCGGCATGGTCAGGTTTTCGTGGCCGAGCGCGTCGGTGATGGCGTTGATGACCGCCGGCGGCGAACCGATGGCGCCGGCCTCGCCGCAGCCCTTGATGCCGAGTGGGTTGCCCGGACACGGCGTGTTCGAGGTCGAGACCTGGAACGATGGCAGGTCGTCGGCGCGCGGCATGGTGTAATCCATGTAGCTCGCCGTCAGAAGCTGACCGTTCGTGTCGTAGACTGCACCTTCGAGTAGCGCCTGGCCGACACCCTGTGCGATGCCGCCATGCACCTGCCCCTCGACGATCATCGGGTTGATGATGTTGCCGAAATCGTCGGCGGCGACGAACTGCACGATATCGGTCTTGCCGGTCTCGGGATCGATCTCGACTTCGCAGATGTAGCAGCCTGCCGGGAAAGTGAAGTTCGACGGGTCGTAAAACGCCGTCTCTTTCAACCCCGGCTCCATGCCTTGCGGCAGGTTGTGGGCGGTATAGGCGGCGAGCGCCATCTGGAACCACGGCACGTTCTTGTCGGTACCGGCGACCTTGAGCTGACCGTTTTCGATGACGATGTCGCCCTCGTCGGCTTCGAGCAGGTGGGCGGCGATCTTCTTGGCCTTGGCTTCGACCTTGTCGAGCGCCTTGACGATGGCCGACATGCCGACCGCACCCGAGCGCGAGCCATAGGTGCCCATGCCCATCTGCACCTTGTCGGTGTCGCCATGCACGATCGACACGGAGTCGAGCGGCACGCCGAAGCGCGAGTTGACCAGTTGGGCGAAGGTCGTCTCGTGGCCCTGGCCATGGCTGTGCGAGCCTGTCAGCACCTCGATGGTGCCGACAGCATTGACGCGCACCTCGGCTGACTCCCACAGACCAACGCCGGCCCCGAGCGAACCAACTGCCGCCGACGGCGCGATACCGCAGGCCTCGATGTAGCAGCTCATGCCGATGCCGCGCAGCTTGCCTTTCTTGGCCGCCGCCGCCTTGCGCTTGGCAAAGCCGGCATAGTCGGCCTGCTTCATCGCGGCGTCGAGCGAGGCACCATAATCGCCGGCGTCGTAGCACATGATGACGGGCGTCTGGTGCGGGAAGGAAGTGACGAAGTTCGAGCGCCTGAGTTCAGCCGGAGACACGCCCAGCTCGCGCGCGGCGATCTCCATCGTGCGCTCCACGACATAGGTGGCCTCGGGTCGCCCTGCCCCGCGATAGGCGTCGACAGGTGCGGTGTTGGTGTAGACCGTGCGCACATTTCCGTAGATCGTCGGGATATCGTACTGGCCCGACAACAGCGTGGCGTAGAGATAAGTCGGTGTCGCCGAGGAAAACAGCGACATGTAAGCGCCGAGATTGGCGATGGTATCGACCTTCAGCCCAACGATCTTGTTGTTCTTGTCGAAGCCCATTTCAACCGTGGTGTGATGGTCGCGACCATGGGCGTCGGTGAGGAAGCTTTCGGTGCGATCCGCCACCCATTTGACCGGCACGCCGGTCTTCTTGGACGCCCACAGGCAGACGATCTCTTCGGGATAGATATAGATCTTGGAGCCGAAGCCGCCGCCGACATCGGGTGCGATGACGCGCAGCTTGTTTTCCGGCGCGACATTGTAGAACGCGCTCATCACCAGGCGCGCGACATGCGGGTTCTGCGATGTGGTCCAGCAGGTGTAATGGTCCTCGGCCTTGTCGTAGTGGCCAAGAGCAGCGCGCGGCTCCATCGCGTTCGGAACCAGCCGGTTGTTGACGATGTTGACGCGGGTGATGTGGGCTGCCGTCTTGAGCGCGGCGTCGGTTTTCGCTTCGTCACCGATGCCCCAGTCGAAGATCAGATTGCCCTCGGCCTCGGGATGAAGCTGCGGCGCGCCCTTGGCGAGCGCTTCGACAGCGTCCGCCACCGACTTGCGTTCCTTGTAGGTGATCTCGACCGCTTCGGCCGCATCGCGCGCCTGGCCCTTGGTGTCGGCCACGACGATGACGACGGCATCGCCGACATAACGCACGCGGTCGACCGCCAGCGGCGACCATGCGCCCATCTTCATCGGCGTGCCGTCCTTGGAGTGGATCATCCAGCCGCAGATCAGATTGCCGATACCGTCGGCCTTGAGCTGCCGGCCGGTGAGCACGCCGATGACGCCGGGCATGGCTTCCGCCTTCTTGACGTCGATCTTCTTGATGTCGGCATGCGCGTGCGGGCTACGCACGAACGCCGCGTGTTTCATGCCGGGCACGACCATGTCGTCGACATAGCGTCCCGCGCCGGTGATGAATCTCTTGTCTTCCTTGCGCGCAACCCGCGCGCCAATGCCTTCGATTCCCATCTGAATTCCTCCCGAACCTGAAGAAGCGAATAGCGAGTAGTGAGTAGCGAATAGAGGAGAGGTGACGACGGCAGTGGGCAAAGCCCCTACTCGCTACTCACTATTCCCTATTCGCTCCTTGTCTCACGCCGCCTTCTTCGCCTTGCTCTTGGACGCCTTCGCCATCGTCTTCGAAGCAGCGAGGATCGCCTTGACGATGTTGTGGTAGCCGGTGCAGCGGCAGATGTTGCCTTCGAGTTCCGCGCGCACGGTGGTTTCGTCGAGCCCGTCGGGATGCCTGCGGATCATGTCGGTCGCGGTCATGATCATGCCCGGCGTGCAAAAACCGCACTGCAGGCCATGATGTTCCTTGAAGGCGGCTTGCACAGGATGCAGGTCGGCGCCATTGGCGAGGCCTTCGATGGTGACAATGGTCGAGCCAGAAGCCTGGATCGCGAGCATGGAGCAGGACTTTACAGCCTTGCCGTCGACATGGACGACGCAGGCGCCGCATTGCGACGTGTCACAACCGACATGCGTGCCGGTCAGGTTCAAATTCTCGCGCAGGAAATGAACTAGAAGCGTGCGGTCCTCCACCGCGCCGCTGACTTTTCGGCCATTCACGACCAAAGTAACCTCTGACATGAAACCTCCCACTGTTGCCGCGACCGGCCAGGCATGCCCCGCCCCGTCAGGTGAGCAAATCCTATCCCTGCGAATGCAGGCTGCAAGCGCCTTTTTGAATCCAGACACGCAATGCGTGCAGGCCAGCGCAGAAATGATGCCTTTTGAAGGCGGTTTTGACCTGGAACATCTTGGTGGCCCCCGCCCCGGCCAGCTTCCATCTCGTGATTGGAAGTGGAATGCTCCGGCGGATCATGTCAAAAGCCCTCATCACTTTCATGGGAGGCTGCCTTGGCCACTTTCGTCATCACTCCGCCCGAGCCCGCGTCGGTTGCTGTTTCAGGCTCCAGCGACCGCTTCGCAGTTCGCCGCATCTTCTGCGTCGGGCGCAACTATGCGGCGCATGCGCGCGAGATGGGCAAGGACCCGGACCGCGAGCCACCCTTCTTCTTCGGCAAACCAGCCGACACCGTTGTCGACAGCGGCACGACCATCCCTTATCCGCAGCAGACCAAAGACCTGCACCATGAGATCGAGCTGGTGGTTGCCATCGGTCGCGGCGGTTCCAACATCGAAGTCGAGAACGCGCTCGATCATGTCTGGGGTTACGGTGTCGGTATCGACCTTACCCGTCGCGACCTGCAGGACGTGGCCAAGAAAATGGGTAGGCCATGGGACTGGGCAAAGGGCTTTGACCTGTCGGCGCCGTGCGGGCCGCTGGTTCGTGCATCGGCAATTGGTCACCCGGCCAAAGGCCGCGTCTGGCTCGCCGTCAATGGCGAAACCAGGCAGCAGGGCGACCTGGCCGAACTTATCTGGTCGATCCCCGAAGTTATCGCGATCTGCAGCCAGTCGATGGAGTTGAAGGCCGGAGACCTGATCTATACCGGCACGCCGGCTGGCGTTGGCGCGGTAAAGCCAGGAGACCGCATCACCGGCGGCGTCGATGGCGTGGGTGAGATCGAAATCACCATAGGCGCTTTGCGATAGCAGGCAATGATCGGCGACGGCTCAGGCCGTCGCTTTGCCACGCTGCTCATAGAGCATGATCAGCGTCTCGGCGACGAGCGCGGGCTTGGCTTCGCCCTCGATCTCGATGATGTTTTCGCCCTTGACCAGATACTGCCGCGGGCCCTTGTCCTCCATCGAGATCAGCACTGAGCGCATGCGCACGCGCGAGCCGACCTTGACCGGGGTCACGAAGCGCACCTTGTCCAGCCCGTAGTTGAAGGCAGCCTGGGTATTGGTGGGGATGACGCCCATGTCCTGGATGAACGCACCGATCAACGACAGCGTCAGGAAGCCATGGGCGATCGTCGTACGAAACGGGCTGTGGCGCCGCGCCCGCTCCGGGTCGACGTGAATCCACTGGCGGTCGCCGGTGGCTTCAGCAAAGCCGTCGATACGGCTCTGATCGACAACCACCCAGTCGGACACGCCGAGCTCCTGCCCGACTTTCGAGCGCAACTCCTCGTAGGTCTCAATCGGTTTCGCCACGGTTGTCTCCCCTGCGTCTGATGGCGTTTTGCGACGTTGGGGACCATAAACCGCGCCTGCTTGTCAACCTTTGCAGGCAGATCGAGGCTATTCCGCAGCCTCGCGCTCGACGAGATCGTCGGTCCTTTCGGGATCGCCCGGGGCGGTTTCGCAGCCAAGTTCGGGGAACGCCACCGAGCGCTTGCCATGGAAATCGGTGCGCACGACCACCAGCCCCTGCTCCTCGAAATAGGTGAGCAAGCGCCGCGCCCGGCGTGCCGAATGACTGCCATAGGCGTGCGCGATGGCTGCGTCCGAAGGGCAAGGCGCGCCCTTGACCGCCGCCTGCGCGACGATCAGGAAGACCGCCTGCAGGTCCTCTGGAAGTGCGACAGACATGCCAAGCGCCTGCTGCCAGGTGTCGCTCGACGCCGTTTCGTCATCGATGCCCGAGCGCGCCACGGCATAGCGACGACGGAAGGTGGACAGCGGCGGCGGCTCGCCCTGCATGCGCTTGATGCGGCAGCGCACGAGAAAATCCTGGTAGAGCACGGCATCGGTGCGGAACGCAGCGTCGGGATCCTCGACCATCTCGCGCACGATCGTGTCGATCAATGCTTCGCGTTCGGCCTCGTCGAACAGCGGGAATATCGGTTCGGCGACGGGAGCCGATGCTTCGGCGCGCACCTGGGAAAGCTGGGCGATGATGTCGGCAGTCGGCGTCGGCGTTGGCGGCACGTGCCGCCGCACCGTCTGGCGCGTCTCCAGCGGTGCCGGTGCGAAAATCAACTCGCGCGTATCGTCATTGGCATCAGGCAGCGGCATCAGCTTGGGGCTGACCGAGCGCGCCGACGTCTCCACCGGGCCGATGGCGACAGGCAGCGGCCGGCGCGACATGGCGGGTCCGAGTGCGATGAAATTGCCGCGTGCCAGGTCACGGAACATTTCGGCCTGACGCCGCTCCATGCCAAGCAGGTCGGCGGCACGCGCCATGTCGATATCGAGGAAGGTGCGGCCCATCAGGAAGTTGGACGCTTCTGCGGCGACGTTCTTGGCAAGCTTGGCCAGGCGCTGGGTAGCGATGACGCCGGCCAGCCCGCGCTTGCGGCCACGGCACATCAGATTGGTCATCGCACTCAGCGAGATCTTGCGCGCTTCGTCGGAGACCTCGCCGGCTACGGCAGGCGCAAAAAGCTGCGCTTCGTCGACGACCACGAGCACTGGGTACCAGAAATCGCGCTCGGCATCGAACATGCCGTTCAGGAAGGCGGCGGCGCCGCGCATCTGCTGCTCGACGTCGAGGCCTTCGAGATTGAGCACGACGGAAACGCGATGCTGGCGGATGCGGCCGGCGATGCGGGTGAGCTCGGCTTCGGTGCGCTGGGCATCGACCACGACATGGCCGAAACGGTCGGCCAGCGTGACAAAATCGCCTTCCGGGTCAATGACGCATTGCTGCACCCAAGGTGCGCTCTGCTCAAGCAGGCGACGCAGCAGGTGCGACTTTCCCGAGCCCGAATTGCCTTGAACCAGCAAACGGGTCGCCAAAAGTTCTTCGAGATCAAGCTGAGCCTTCGTCCCGCCGGACGCTGCTCCCATCTCGATGCCTACCTTCATCCTCTTCCCCAGTTGAATCCTGCCACACCGCTCCGCGAATCGGTATCGATTCCCGGAAGGCACAATACCCAGATTCAAAGTGTTAAGCGCCTTTATGCGCCCGAATGGACGCGCAGCGCTCCAGTGGTGATCGGCCTTACTTAGCACCCGAAAGCCGGCAATGCGCGGCCCGTTTGGCGAAACCCACAAGAGAGGTCGAGCCTGCCGCAACGTCAGAATTTGACGGGGAGAAATCAGTTCTTCTTGTCGTAGCTGTCGCGAATTTCCTGCATCGATTGACGAATGCGTTCGCGCAAGATCTCGACCGATTCCGTCCCCGAATTGCGCATGATCTGCGCAACCTCGCCGGCATTCTTGAGCGCAGCCTCGAACGACCGCTTGGCGAAATCGGCCTGCTTGGTGAGCAGTTCCTGCGGATTGCCGGGTGCGCGCATGCCTTGGGCTGCTTCGGTGATTTCGTGCAACGCGCCCTGGATCATCTCGCGCTGCTTGGCGACCAGCGACGAAGCGCCCGACGCACTTGCCTTGATCGATTTTTCCAAAGCCTCGAGGTTCTTGCGGTGATGGCTGACAATAGCGTCGACATCGACCGCGGGCATCTTCAGATCGCGGCCGAACTTGGAAAACATGTCGGTGAAGGTGTCAGGCTCGGGTTTCTTGGCCATGGCTCGCTCCCGTTTGGCTCCGGGCCTTCCCGGAGGTCGCAAGGCCAGAATAGAGCAGCAGCCGGCATGGTCAATTCGCCAGCAACAGCAACTCGGCGGAATAAAGCGCCAGGCCGGCAAGACCGCCGATCAACATGCCGTTGAAGCGGATATATTGCAGGTCGCGGCCGATATTGATCTCCATCAGCCGGGTCAGCTGGCCGAGATCCCAGCGCTTGACCTGTTCGGCGATGAAGCCGGAAACGCCGCTCTTCTGGCTCTCGACGAATGAAGCAAGCGCCACCACGAAACCGGCATTCATATCGGCGCGGATGCTGGGATCGCGGGCAAGATTCTGGCCGACCTCGACAAATAGATTGGTCAGGTGCTTTCGCGTCATCGAGTTGGCCGATGCGACGTCATGTTCGATGAAACCGCGCATGCTTTTCCAGACATCTTGCGCAAGTCCGCGCAGTTCAGGGCGGGCGAGGAAGTTGCGCTTCAGCTGCTCGGCACGCTGGGCATAGTCGGGCGAATGGCGCAACTGGTCGATGAAACCGTGGACGAAGCGGTCGAATTCGCCACGCAGCGGATGGTCCGGGTCGGCCCTGACCTCTTCCAGCAATGTCGCCGCCGACGAAACGATACGCTTGAGAAGGTAGGCGTCGGCGCGAAACAGGTTGAACACCGACGGCAGTTCCTCCCTGATCTTTTCGCGCAGCACGGCCAGCGCCTGCTCGTCGCTCAGGAAATTGCCGATGATCTTGGTGAATTCGTCCAGCAGGCGCTGATGCCGGCGATCGTCAGTGAAGGCTGACAACAGCTCGGCCGCCAGCGGCGCGACTTCGACCTTGCCGATGCGATCGAGCATGCGGCGGGTGGCGAACTCACGCAGGCCCGAGCCTTCGATCGCCTGCAGCATCTGCGGCACAAGCCGGCCGACAAAACGCGACAGCCCCTCCGCCCTGCTTTTATCCGACAGCCAGTCGGCGACGAGCGCGGCAAAATCCACTTCATTAAGCTTCTGGCGCACGGGCTCGGGCGCCAGGAAATTGGTTTCGATGAAGCGCCCGAGATTTTCTGCGATGCGGGTCTGATTGGCCGGGATGATCGCCGTGTGCGGGATCGGCAGGCCCAGAGGTCGCTTGAACAGGGCGACGACAGCATACCAGTCGGCCAGCCCGCCGATGGTGGCGGCTTCGGCAAAGGCAGCGACGAAGCCGAGGCAGGGCCATTGGCCCTGAAGCGATTTCGCGGTCAGGAAGATCGCGACGCAAACGACCAGTGCGGCTGTGGCAATGAATTTGGTCCGCCGCAGGGCTGCGAGCTTTTCGGCGTCGCCGCTACCAAAGGCCATGTTTGCGCCTGCCGGCAAGGCTTGGCTTTGCGGTGAGGACATCGGTCGCCTTCCCTGTTCGTCACAGGGACTATATCGGCAATGCCGTCCGCTGCTTCAATTCGAAATGCGGTTTCAGGCGGCAATCGCCGGGGCGGCGCGGCGGCGGGCGAGCCAATCGGCATCGGCAGCGCCATCAGCCGCAAGCTCGATGACGCCGTTGGCTTCGCCAAATTCGAAGCTGAGCTTGGCATCGAAGCGGCGTGCGAGTGCCTTCATGGCGGCGTTGTTCGAGTGGGTTGTCACCTGAAGCCTGAGATAGCCGAGCCCCCTCGCCTGTGCGACCAGACGCTGGAACAGGCGCCCGCCAATGCCTCTGTGCTGGATTTCGCGTTCGACACTGAAAGCGATTTCGGCAGTCGGTTCGCTCTCTTCGGCTTGCTCGTGCAGTTCGGCGGCAGCCAGGACCTTGTCGCCCTCGACATAGCCGACCACCGTCGCACCTTCGCGGAAGCTGCGTTCGGCATATGAGCTGAGGAAATCGTCGTCGGTCAGGCCGTTGAAGCGGTCGCGCCGGCTTTGTTCGTCCAGTCTCAGGAGATGTTCGGCAAAACGGGGCAGATCGGACGGCCTGAGCTGGCGGATTACGCCCGTCAGCGGCCGTTGTGCGTGTATGATCTGTTCCATGTCGCAGTCCTCTTGGGTTCCTCCCCAGAGTCTTCGACTCCCGACATCCCCAATATTGTGCAATGCAGCATGGAATTCAACCCATAGACCTGCCCACATATGCAAGGCTGGCCTGCGCCATAAACATGACCACATTTCTCACATATATTGACGAACGCTGTCTGGAATTGTTCTAAGGTATGGGCCATATTAGAACCACTCGCGGACTCAACGCAGAGCAAGGAAATCGCAATGCGCCTCACACGCCAGACAAATTACGCCATGCGCATCCTGATGTATTGCGCGGCAAATGATGGACGGCTGAGCCGAGTCCCCGAAATCGCCGCCGCCTACACGGTGTCGGAGCTGTTCCTGTTCAAGATCCTGCAGCCGCTGGTCGAAGCCAAGCTGGTCGAGACAGTGCGTGGCCGCAATGGCGGCGTGCGCCTGGCCAAGCCCGCCGACCAGATTTCGCTGTTCGACGTGGTGCGCGTCACCGAAGAGAGCTTCGCCATGGCCGAATGCTTCGAGACCGATGCCGCTGAGTGCCCGTTGGTCGACAGCTGCGGCCTGAACACGGCCCTGCGCGAAGCGCTGAACGCGTTTTTTGCGGTGCTCGCCGGTTATTCGATCGCTGACCTCGTCGCCGCACGGCCGAATATGCGCGACCTGCTTGGCATTCATTTCCCGGCGCCGCAGGCACTGGCGGGCTGAGCGCCTGTCAAGCTGCGGCGGATTGCGGCAGAACGAACGGAATGTTCGCAGCCGGTAGTGCTCCAACGCGCAAACGGCAGCCAAACACCTTCTCGATAAGATCGTCAGTGAGCACGGTTTGGGGTGAACCCGACGCGGCCAGCTTGCCACTGTGCATGACGCAGATCTGGTCGGCAAACATCGCCGTCAGGTTGAGATCATGCAGGATCGCCACCACGCCACCGCCGCGCCGCGCGAAGTCGCGGGCGATGTTCATGATGATCAGCTGGTGCTTGATGTCGAGACTGGACACAGGCTCATCAAGGAACAGATAGCGCGGCTGACCGTCCAGAACCGGCGCCCAGACCTGGCACAACACACGGGCAAGCTGGACGCGCTGCTGCTCGCCACCCGATAGCTCCTGATAAAAGCGCCCTGCGAACCCTTCCAGGTCGACGCGCGCCAATGCCCGCTCCGGCAGCCGGTCGGCCTCGCCAGCCAGCACGCCGGACCTGCCACCCGTCACGCCAAGCTTGACGATTTCGTGGACCGTGAACGGAAAAGACAACGCCGTCTGCTGTGGCAACACGGCGCGAATGCTCGCAGCTTCCCACGGCTTCATCGAGGTGGCGTTGCGGCCGTTGAGCGAGACGTTGCCGGAATAAGGCAGTTCCCCGGTCAGCGCCTTGAGGAACGTGGTCTTGCCGGAGCCGTTAGGCCCGACAATTGCCGCCAGCTCGCCCGGGCGCACGGTGAAATCGACATCGCTGACGATGCGCGTGCTGCCAATCGACACGGAGACCTGGCGTGCTTCGATCATTTTCTCACCCTCACAACACGCCATCAAAGATCGACGATGCCGCGCTTGCGCAGCAAAATCCACAGGAAGAACGGCCCGCCAACGGCAGCGGTGACGATGCCGATCGGCAATTCGGCGGGCGCTACTATGGTGCGGCTGACAGCGTCGGCGAGCAGCAGCAGGCAAGCACCCAGCAGAGCCGAGGCCGGCAGCAAGTAGCGGTTGTCAGGTCCGATCGCCAGGCGCAGCAAATGCGGCACGACAATGCCGATGAAACCGATGCCGCCGCTGACGGCCACGGATGCGCCGATGGCTGCCGAAACGGCAACGATGGCCACATATTTCAGCCGCTGGACCGGAACGCCGAGGTGGCTTGCCGTCGCTTCGCCTAGCGCAAGAGCGTTGAGCCCCTTGGCCAGGAACGGCGTGGTCGCCAGCGCAAGCACGATGATCGGTCCGGCGGCGGCGATCTTCAGCCAGGTCGCTCCAGCGAGCGAGCCTAGCTGCCAGAAGGTCAGGTCGCGCAACTGCCGATCGTCGGCCATGTAGACCAGGATGCCGGTCAGAGCGATGGCCATGGCACCGAGCGCGATACCGGCCAGCAGCATGGTGGCGATCGAGGTGCGGCCCTGCCGTGTCGCGACATTGTAGAGGATGATCGTCGTGACCAGTCCACCGCCGAAGGCAGCGAGCGGCAGTGCGTAGCTACCGAGCAGAGCCGTGAAAGGCGCCAGAAAAGTCCCGCCCAGCACGATCACAGAAACCGCGCCGAGCCCGGCACCAGCCGACACCCCGACGAGACCGGGGTCAGCGAGCGGATTGCGAAACAGGCCCTGCATGACAGCGCCCGATACGGCGAGTGCCGCGCCCACAAGCACGCCCAGGATGATGCGCGGCAAGCGGATGTCGTAGACGATGATGCTGTCACGCGCCGACAGCGCTTCGTTGGCAGGCGTTGCGCCAAACAGCCAGTTGCCGATGAGCCCGAGTGCCGAGGCGTCTGAAGCGCCCCAGGTCAGGCTGAACAGCGCGGTGACGGCCAGAACCACGGCAAGCACGCCAATGGCGAGCAATGCTCGCGCGGAGCGGTCGCCATTGACATGGCGGCCACCCTTGTCTTCGCCGGTCAGGCCGGCGATCGTTTCATCCACCACTGTCCTGACCTTACTTCTTGACCGCGTCGCCATAGAGCGCAACGGCCAGATCCTTGATCGCACCGGCAGTGCGCGGGCCAAAGCCGAGCAGGTAGGCGCCGTCCATGCGGATTACCTTCCTGGCCTGTCCGGCTGGCGTCGATGCGATGGCTGGGTGGGCGTACAGATCGGCATCGCCGATGGCGAGTTGCCCCCCGCGATCCATCATCAGGATGATGTCGGGTTTGGCGGTGATCGCCGCCTCGTCGGTGAGTTGCTTGTAGCCGGAGAAACCTTCGACCGCATTGACCCCGCCTGCGAGCGCTATGATGCCGTCGGCAGCCGTGCTGCTGCCCGAAGCAAGGATCTTGCCGCCCTGCAAGCTCAGGATGAACAGCACGCGCTTGCGCTCGGCCTGCGGAATATCCTTGGTCAGAGCTTCAGCGTCACTCAGTTGCTTGTCGATCTCGGCGGCAAGCGTTTCGGCCTTGGCGTCGGCACCGAGTGCCTTGCCGACGACACGGACCTTTTCGATGATCCCCTTGTGGGTGAACCCTTCGGGCACCGAGATGAAGGGAATGCTCGCCTTCTTCAGCACGTCGAGCGCTTCCTTCGGACCACTGCCCTCAAGGGCCAGGATGCCGGACGGGTTAACCGACAAAACGCCCTCGGGCGAAAGCGCCCGCATGTAACCGACATCTGGAAGCTTGAACGCCGCTTCCGGATAGACGCTGGTCGAATCGCGGGCAACGAGCGCACCCTGTTCGCCCAGCGCATAGACGATCTCGGTGATCGAGCCGCCAACCGAAGCAACGCGCGAGCGGTCGGGCAGAACCGAAACACCTTCGACAGCAAGACTTGCGATGGTCGTCGAAAGCAATAGCGACAGGCCTAGTGCGCCCGCGCGTGCGAGCCTTTGGGGTGCCGACATCATCATTCTCCTTACGCAGCCTGCGGCTGGGATGTGCGCTGCAGGTTCTCGGCGAGGTTGCGCCAGCTCTCGCGCTCGCCCTCGCCTTCCTTCCGCTTGCCGAAGAACTGGATGATCATCTCGCCATTGGCGTCATAAGCCTCGACCGAGGTGACATGGCCATCCGTGTTCGGCTTGCGCACGGCCCACAGTTCGTGGACGTGATCGAGACGCAGGTGCAGATGGAATGTCTCGTCCATCACGTTGATCCACGGCCCCATCGGCTTGATGTTCTTCACCGGGCCGGAATGTATCTGAATGCAGCCGTGATTGCCGACAAAGCACATGATCGGCTGTTCACTCTCCGCCGCCTGGTTGAACATGGTGGGCAGTGCGTCCTTGTCCAGCGTCCAGGCATAGTCCGCGCCGACCATACGCATCGCCTGCTGGCGGCCAAGCTTGAGCGTACGCAGCATGCCGAAGAACTGGTGCACATCGGTCATCGTGCTCCAGCGCTGGCGCAGTTCATCGACGCTTGCCGAGCCGTCGTTGACAGGCTTTTCGGCGACCGCGGCAACAGTGGCGATCAGCGGGTCCTGATTGTCGGTGCCGAGGGCCTCGACCAGCTTCTGGTAGGCGTAGAGATTGGACGACGGGCGAAGATGCACCTTATGCACGGCAACGCCCGCCGCGTCGAAGAACTGCAAGCTGCGGCGAATATCGTCGCCGTCGCGCTTTTCGACGGCAAAACCATGCGCCCAGGCGCTTGGAAAGACGCGCAGGTCGATGTTTTCGCCCAGCACCATGGCGGCATGCTTGCCCGGCACCACCTTGTCGTAGACGCCGATTTTTTCGTGCACAGCACTTTCGTTACGCGTCAGCGCCATGACCTCGCCAACGGCCTCGAGCCCGGTCAGCAGGTCGTTGACGCGCGGTTCGATGCGAACGACACTCTCGCCGCAATGCGCCGCCACCAGTTCGGCTTCGGAAATGCCAAGGTGGCTGGCGAGATCGCGCTCGCGCATCTTCGGGTTGTCGGTCCGCGCCCGCCGGATGTCATGCGGGGCGGGCTTTACGCGCTGGTCCATTTGCAAATACCTACTTGTTGAGAATGAGCTTGCCCTGACGGGTGATCTTCAGGCGGTACAGCGCACCGCCATGGTCGATGCCGATCTCGAAATCACCGAGAAACAGCGACTCGCTGGTCAGCGTCCTGGCGAGCGATCCGGTGATCGGACGCGCCGCGACCTGGCCTTCCGGCCTGCGGTATCCGTGCCGAATTTGGCCAGAACGGAAATGGTTCGGATTGTGTGAATTCATCTCATTCCACTCCTTCATCCGTCCGCCGCGCCGGCTCAGTCCGGTCGAGGCCACGATGTTCAAATCAATTAGTTGACTCGAACATTCATGTTTACTAGTCAGTGCAATACCGGACAGATTGAGTCAAGATTTAAGACGTACCGGGCGGACGAAAAAATGCAAGCGAGCACCAGGCAAGCCAGCAAGGGACATTTGGAGTTGGGATATGGGGCTTGTTGCTCGGAACAAGGCTGCTCTGTTGGGCGGAGCGGCGATCGCGGTGCTGGTGGGATTGCAGGGCGCCAAAGCGCAGGAAACGCAGACGAATGAACAGGATAAGAAAGGGCGCGTAACCGTTTTGCAGCGCCTCGTGCTCGGCGCGGGTGCGGAAAAGGTGGCGATCGACACGCCGCAGGCCGTCTCGGTGCTCGAGCAGGCGGACATCGACCAACTGCAGCCCGAGACGATCGGCGAGATCATTCGTGCGATACCGGGCGTCAACGTCACCGGCTCCGACAGGCTGCTTGGCCAGAGCTTCAACATCCGCGGCATCGGCGCCCCTGAAAACACCGGCGACGGCGGCCGCATCATCGTCAATGTCGATGGCACCCAGAAGTTTTATGAGCAGTACCGGCTCGGCTCCTTCTTCTCGGATCCGGAGCTCTACAAGCGCGTCGAAGTGCTGCGCGGCCCGGCCTCGTCCACGCTCTACGGATCGGGCGCCCTTGGTGGCGTGATCAATTTCGAAACCAAGGACGCCTCCGACTTCATCGCCGATGGCCAGAGCGGCGCGCTGCGCCAGAAGGTTTCCTGGAACAGCAACGGCAACGGCTACCTGACGTCGACGGTGCTGGCCCAGCGCATGGGCGAAAATGCCGAATTCCTGCTCACCGGCAATTATCGCGGCTCCAGCGTCTACAGCTCGGGCGATGGCACCGACGTTCTCGGCTCAAACTTCAGGGCCTGGTCGGGTCTCGCCAAAGGCACGTTCAAGGTCGGAGACGAAGGCACGTTGCGCGCCTCGTACCAGCGCTGGGATTCCGATCTCGACGACCAGCAATTGTCGCAAACCAGCACCGCCTCCTTCTTTGGCCTTGTCGACCGTCACGTCGTCGACCAGACGGCCGTGGTTTCCTACGAGAACCCGTTCGCCGACAACGACATGCTCGATGTGAAGGTGTCAGCGTCCTATTCAAACACCCACAACGAGCAGCGCAATGCCGACCTGCGCTCGGCCTGTAGCCCAGGCTCCTTCGCGGTGGTCTGCGATTCGAACTACGGCTACGAAACCTGGCAGTTCAATGCCCAGAACACGATGGAGTGGACTGGCGACAACTGGACGAACCACTTCACATTCGGTTCGCAGACGACCTACCAGACACGCGTCGCCGAAGCCTTCTTCAACAACGGCCGGCAGTTCCCCGTCACCTTCCATCCCGAAGGCACCGATCTCAAGACCGGCGTCTTTGCGCAAAGCGAATTCGTCTACGACGACCGCCTGACGATCATACCCGGCGTGCGCCTCGACTGGCACAGGTTGACGCCTGACACGGCACTCAATGCACCATCGACCGACGACACCGCCTTCTCGCCCAAGGTGGCCGCGCTCTACAAGTTCAACGATACCTTTTCAGTGTTCGGCTCCATCGCGCATACAGAGCGCTTCCCGACCATCGACGAGGTGTTTTCAACCGCGAGTTCGTCCTCGACCTTCCGGCCGAGCCTTGGCCTGAAGAAAGAGCAGTCGAACAATTTCGAGGCAGGTTTCGCGCTGTCCGGGTCCGATATGCTGCAGGCGGGTGACGCGGGCCAGATCAAGGTCACGGGCTTCTACAATGACGTGAAGGACCTGATCGCGCTTAATCGGCCGTTTGCTTCGGGCTTCAACAACAAGCCCGGTTTCGTCAATATCGAAGAGGCCGAACTGTACGGCTTCGAGATCGAGACCGCCTACGATACCGACTACGTTTTTGCCAACGCCGCCTATTCCTACGTGGTCGGCAAGAACAAGATGACCGACGCCTATCTGACGACGGTCGCACCGCACGAACTGGCTCTGACGCTCGGCGGCAAGGTGCCCGACTACGACGTAACCTTCGGCTGGAAGGCGCGCATCGTGGCCGGTCCGCAGGATGCCGCGCGCGATCGGGACACGGCCCCCGTCGCGGATCCAAACTCGACGCGCTTTGCCACAGCCTTCGACGTCCACGACATCTTCATGACCTGGAAGCCGCAGGACGGCCAGCTTGCCGGTTGGGAGGCCAATCTTGGCGTCGATAATCTGTTCAACCGTCAATACAAGGAGTTCCTGATGAACGACGACGCCAAGGGCCGGACGTTCAAGATCTCCCTGTCCAAGCAGCTCGGGTGGTGACAATGCCGCTCGGCCGCACAAAGCCTGTAGTTATCGCAGCCGCTCTTTTGGCGGCTGCGGGCGCGGCGGGGGCGCAAAGTGCCCCGCCACCCCCTGCCCTGGTGCTCGAACTCAATGCGGCACAGCCCTCCGACAAGGGCTGTCGCTTCACCTTCGTGGTGACCAACAATCTCGGCGCCGAACTTTCAAAGGCGGCGTTCGAGATTGCCTTGTTCAACCAGGCGGGTGTCGTCGACCGGCTGACCGTGCTCGACTTCAAGGAACTGCCCGCCGGCAAGACCAAAGTGACCCGTTTCGATCTGCCGGGTACTGAATGCGCAAAAGTCAGCCGCGTGCTGATCAACCACGCCACCGAATGCGTGGGCTCAGGCGTTGAGCCGTCGGCCTGCCTGAAGTCGCTGCGCACCGAATCCAAATCCGGCGTCGCATTCGGCATCTGAGGAACAGTTCGTGGGGATCGAGCCAGCCTTCGCCAAAAGCACCCTAGTCTGGCCGTTGGCCGGCTTTGGTGCTTGGCCCGTCGAGCCCGACGATCCCAAATTCGCGATCCCGCGTGATGCGTTGAAGATCGGCGCGCGCGACACTACCGAGCGAACCTACATCGCCGATGCCAGCCCGCTGCTGTCGGTTCGCGCACGCGAGCCGCTGGCGCCCAAGACGATCATGGCCAAGGCACGCAACCGCAAATGGCTGGCTGCAATCATGGCCTCATGCGCACTGCACGTAGCGGTCGCGATGTTCTTCATCATGCGTGGCAACGAAGACCAGGTGCTGATCGAAGGCAGTGCCGACGCTGGCATTACCCTGCTCGGCAACGCGCCGGAGGATCAGTCGGCGGCGGGCGAGATATCCGAACTCGACCCGGTCGATGTGACGATGATCACGCTACTTGACGCCAAGCCGGTGGAGACAATCGAGGCACGCACTGTCACTAAGCCAGAAACGATCGAAGCTGTCGAAACTGCGGCCATCGAAACGCCTGCGGCGGAAACCATCCAGCCTGTTGCGGAACAGCCGCTCCAGCCAGCCGTGACCAGCCCGCTTCCCGAAATCCTGGCCACCGATAGGCAGGAGCCGGTCGAACACGACAATGTCGTCCAGAAGCCGGCTGAGCTGGCCAAGACCGAGCCCGTCGAAATCGAAAAGCCCGCGCCTTCGCCCGAAGCTGAGAAAATTGTCGCAGAGGTCGAGCCGAAGCCCGAGCCAGTGACAAAGCCGGTCAAAAAAGCGGAGGCAAAACCGGTCAAGAAGCCGGAACCAAAGGCCGAACAGCTCAGGAAGGCAGACAAGGCCCCGACGAAGAAGCAAAAGCCAATCAAGGCGGGCTCGGCCGGCAGCGGTCAGGCGGACGCCAGGAAAGGCGAGGCTGATGGCGCTGCCAACGGCACCACTACGGCCAAGGGCAAGAACGGCAGCAGCGCCATGTCAGGCAATGCTTCGGCGTCGAATTATCCGGGCAAGGTTGTTTCCAAGCTGCGCCGGGCGCTGCGCTCGATCTCGCGCTCGGCCCGGGCCAAGGCTCAAAACGACGTTCATGTGAGCTTTGTCGTCAACGCGTCCGGAGGTGTCGGCGCCGTGCGCATCGTCCAGAGTTCGGGTTCCGACGACCTCGATCGTGCCGCGCTCGAAACCGTGCGGCGCGCGGCCCCTTTCCCGCCCATTCCGCCAGAATCTGGCCGCTCAAGCTGGCAGTTCACGCTGCCGCTCGGGGTCGCCCGCTGACGACCTCGAATAGCAAACGAAAGGCACTCGAATGCTGGAACTGAGCGCGCTTGACCAACTGGCCAAGCGGCATGGCGATGGTCTGAGGCCGGAACTGCGAGAATTTCTTGGCCGGATAGCCGCTGACAACGTCACCGAACTCGCGCGCTTTCGCCGCGACGGAATTGTCCAGGCTGGCCCGAACCCGCCAGGACGTTTCATGTTCTGACGGAAACAGAACCCGGGTGTTGTTGCACGCGCTGGGTTGTCGATGGCCGATGGTGGCCTTTGTAGAACAAGGCAGCGGGCCGACTAGTTGCCCTTGGTCAGGATGTCTTCGGCAAGCGAGATCGCCGTGCGCCGGTCGGATTCGTCGGCAAGCGCAAAGGCCTCTTCCTGCATGCCCCTGATCCAGGGCTGGTCGGAAGGTGTCGCGCGTTCAAGCGCTGCGGTCATCATGGCGAGACCGCGCACCACCTTGCCGCTCTCAAACAACAGATTGCCGAGCGTCGCCTGTGCGCCGGCATGGCCCTTTTCCGCAGCGAGCTGCAGCCAGCGGCCGGCCTGCTTGACCGAAGCCTTTACACCGCCATCGCCCCTGAGGAACATCTTGCCCATCTCGTACTGGGCGTCGGGATTGCGGTAGTTGGCTGCGGCGCGCATGTAATATTCCTGCGCGGCGACCTGGTTGGCAGACACCGGGCTGCCGGGAATGCCTTCCTTCATGTAGCCACCAAGCGCCACCAGCGCGTCGGAGACGTAGCTCTCCTCGGGCGAGCCGGGCTCGACATCCTGCTCGGCGATCTCGGTGAAGAACTTGAAGGCTTCGTAATCGTTCTGGGCCACGCCGTCGCCTTCGGCATACATGCGCGCGAGCTTCCAGGTGGCGCCGATCTGGCCATTTTCGGCGGCATAGCGATAGGCCTCGACAGCCTGATCCTTGTGGCCGCTCTTGTAGGCGGAGAAACCGAACTGGAACACGGCCCAAGGGCTCGACTGCGGCTTCACCCCTGTTTTGTCGTCGAAGACCTTGTCGTCGAACGCCAGCGCCTCGCCAGCAGCGCCCATGAGGGCTGCCGCGACAAGCGCCGAAAAGGCTGATGCTCTTACCAATTCAGATATGCGCATAGCAGTGTGCTTCTTTCGCCCACCAAGGCGGGTGACCGCGCCATCACGGCTTGGCCGCGCGGTTCGGACATAATTCCAGGTCGCGCCCAACCGACCGCCGGTTGAGCACGGTTTCAACTCTTTCACCCTCTCCGCCAATTCGGGCTCGGGCCGTGCCTTGCCAACATTTTTGGCCGGGCGCTTCATGTCCTGAGCATCGATAAGGCCACGATGCTCGCTGTTTTCGACCAAAGTACGGCCAATTTCGTGCAAGCAATCGTGATCGAGTGACGTCCTCGTCGGCCGAGCCAGTCCGCCGACAATGTCAAGATTGCTTCCGCAGCGAGCCCGAAAACTCATCGGCAAATAGGAACAGGCAAGCGCATGCGCCAGTGCCGCCGTCTTGCGGTGGCTGGGCAGCTTGGCCTTGAGGATTGCCTTGGCGTTCATTCCTGTTCCTGCCGCACCATCGCGGGCCTACTTCATGTTCCACCCGAAATCCGGGCACTCGTCAAAAGACCTATCCGGGGTGCGCCGGGTTTATGGCGGGAAATGGGCAATTGTCCCGCTTGGTTCCTTAGCCGAAAGCTTGCTGGAAAAGTGTTGCTGAATCATCACAACCGTTGCGGACTTGCCGCGCCATGGTTTCCGAAATGGAAATGGGCCGTAGCCAACAAAAAGCCGGGCGCGAGGCCCGGCTCAATTGCCCTGCTCCCAATGGTTTCTACCAGGAGGGCGGGTTCATGGCGTTTTGGTCAGAACTTGATCTTCATTGACGCAGCACCGGCATAGACCGGATCGCTGTCAAATTCATATATGACGGCATTCGCAACGTCGCCGACGCCATTATAGGCCGACTCTCCGCCGGTCATGATGCCGATCGACCCACCCAGTCGGAACTCGATGTTCTGGGTCGCCGCCACGGATATGCCAGCACCAAAATTCCAGGTGTCCGACTGATAGCCAGAGATGGTGGATGTACCGCGATCCCAGGTGATCTGGGCGGCACCGCTGATCATGTCATTGAACTTATGGCCGACACCGCCGGCGATGGTCCAGCCGTCACGATAGAGGGGATCGAAGGACACCTTCGAATCTGGCGAGCCGGGAATACCACCGGTAGCCGGGCTCCGAACGCCTTTGATCGGTATAACGCCAAGCTTGCTCCACTCCTGCCACCGGACGGAGCCGAATGCCAGCCAGTCAGGCGCGATACCCGTCTGGAACTTGAACTCGACTGCCTGCGGAATCTCGGCGGACGCAGTCACCGGGAAGACCCCGGTTGAACCAGGAACCGCGTCAGCGGGGGCCCCACGGCCTCTAAATCCGGTCGTGTCGACCGTGCCCGAGAGCCCGTCATACTGATAGCGCGAATAGTACATCAGGCTTGCCCGGAAGGCGATCTCGGGCATTTCGTAGGCGCCGCCGATGCGCCAGCCCCAGGACGAGTCCGAGAGCTTGAAAACGCCGAGGCCCTTGTTTCCGAAACCGAGAAGTGTCTGGCGCGACAAGAACGCGTCAACATCCTGATAAGACACGCCACCGATGAAGCGGACCGATCCCTTGCCTACGTCCATCTTGTACGAGCAAGTCAGGCCGAAGTCGTTGGTATCGATCGAATACTTTACCGCAGTCGGAGAATAGGCGTTGTTCATGCCATAATTGGCGTCGGCGCCATATGGCTTCGAATAGGAAGCCAGGCAGTCGACCGGATCGACAACGTTGAACTTGAGCCCCACCCTCGGCACGGCATAGTCACCGTCAACTTTGACTTCAGGAGATGCCAGTCGCGTGCCGTCAAGGCGGCGAACGTTCTTCAGCGTGCGCTGAGGCGACACATAGGTCACGCCGGCTTCGAAGGAATAAGGTGCTGCATCAAACAACTGGTCGATGTTCACACCGCCGCGGTCAAAACCACCGGCCTGTGCCGCACCTGCTGCTACGATCGTCAGCGCCGTTGCCCCCAGCAGCGCTTTGAGACGCGAAATATTCATTGTGTCCTCTCCCGAAATGCTCGTGAGCCGAATTGAACGATTTCATTCTCATCACGCAACATTGATTTTTTACAAACGCGCGTGCCGAAGCCGTCTCTCCAAGAGATCGCCGCAGACCTTCCGCTTACGCAAACGTCAATTTTAGTGGTTTCGCTGTTTTCGCGAACAGAGTTCCAGGAAAATCCATGGATGAATGCCCCGGAAACACTCATTTTCCGGGCATTTCAGCCCCTTGTTACATTATGGCAACAATCAGGCGGAAAATGGTTACACTGCCGCAATTTACGTAGCGGCATGCTTGTTCCGGCGGCAAACGAAGTTGCTGCCGCAGCGTAAAGCCGCGGCAGCGCTTTAGCTTCGAATCGTCAGCCGGCGTCCCTGACACGGGAAAGTGCCGTGTCGAGCTTTTCCTGCGTCTGGCGGTAGTCTTCGAGTTTTTCGCGCTCGGCAGCGACAATATCCTCGGGAGCCGAAGCGACGAATTTTTCGTTCGACAGCTTCTTGTGCAGCCGGGCGATCTCTTCGGTTGTCTTGGCGAGTTCCTTTTGCAGGCGCGCGGCTTCCGCCGTCAGATCGATCAGGCTGCCGAGCGGCAGGCATGCGGTCGCTTCACCGGCAACGATCTGCGCGGCCCCCTTGGGTGCCGCTGCCGCATGGGTGATCTCGCCGACACGGGCCAGACGGGCGATCGCCGACTGATGGCGCTTGAGGCGCGCCAACGTCTCGTCATTGGCGCCGACAAAGACCAGCGGCGCGATTGCCGCCGGCGGCACGTTCATCTCCGAGCGCACCGAGCGGATGCCTGAGACAAGATCGACAAGCCAGTTGATCTCGGCGGCAGCGCCCGCATCCTCGAAGTCAGGCGACGGCCAGGCCGCGTGGCAAAGCAGCGACGACCGCTCCTTGCCCTCGCCCGCCGTATGCGCCCACAGCTCCTCGGTCATGAACGGCATCATCGGGTGAAGCAGCTTGTAGATCTCGTCGAGAACGAAGGCCGCGACCGCCTGGCTTTCGGCCTTGGCGGCCTCGTCTTCGCCCATGAAGATCGGCTTCAGCAGTTCGAGATACCAATCGCAGAAGGTGTTCCAGACAAAACGATAGGCCGAACCCGCCGCTTCGTTGAAGCGGTAGGTGGTGATCGCCGCCGTGACCTCGCGCGTGGCGCGGGTGAGCTCGGTCAGGATCCAGCGGTTGACAGTCAGCTTGGCGTCGTTGAGCCAGAACTCGTCATTGCGCGCAACACCGTTCATCTCGGCAAAGCGCGTGGCGTTCCACAGCTTGGTGCCGAAGTTGCGGTAGCCGGCGATGCGAGCCGGGTCGAGCTTCACGTCGCGCCCCTGCGCCGCCATGATGGCCAAGGTGAAGCGCAGCGCATCCGCCCCGTACTCGTCGATCAGTTCGACCGGATCGATGACGTTGCCCTTCGACTTCGACATCTTCTGGCCGCTCTTGTCGCGAACCAGCGCATGGACATAGACAGTGTGGAACGGCTCCTCGTCCATGAAATGCAGGCCCATCATCATCATCCGGGCGACCCAGAAAAAGATGATGTCGAAGCCGGTCACCAAAACGTCGGTCTGGTAGTAGGTATCGAGTTCCGGCGTCTTGTCTGGCCAGCCGAGCGTCGAGAACGGCCAAAGTGCTGACGAGAACCAGGTGTCGAGCACGTCCTCGTCGCGGGTCAGGATCTTGCCGGGCTCGAAATTCTCAAGCTGCTCCTCCACCCAAGCCTTCCAAGGTCCGGCAAGGGCGAGATAATGCTGGATGGCCGCATCGAGCGCCTCTTCTTCGGTGCGCTCGACAAAGACATGGCCGTCGGGGCCATACCATGCCGGGATCTGGTGTCCCCACCACAGCTGGCGCGACACGCACCAGGGCTGGATATTCTCCATCCAGTCGAAATAGGTCTTCTCCCAGTTCTTGGGCACGAAATTGGTGCGGCCCTCGCGCACGCTGCGGATCGCGGGCTTGGCCATCTCGGCGGCGTTGACCCACCACTGGTCGGTCAGATACGGCTCGATCGGCACGCCGCCACGGTCGCCATGCGGCACCATGTGCTTATGCGGCTCGATCTTGTCGAGGAAGCCGCCCTCCTCCATCATCTGGACGACCAGCTTGCGCGCCGCGAAGCGGTCGAGGCCGTGTAGCTGCGCCCACACACTGTCGCGCGTCTCGTTGCGTTCGACACCTTCGAGGAATTCCTCGTTGTCGACAATGTTGATGTTGGCCTCGACGGTCAGGATGTTGATCGCCGGCAGATTGTGGCGCTTGCCAACCTCGAAATCGTTGAAATCATGCGCCGGCGTGATCTTGACCGCGCCCGAACCCTTTTCCGGATCGGAATACTCGTCGGCGACGATCGGAATCTTGCGGCCGACGATCGGCAGCACGACGTTCTTGCCGACCAGCGCGGCATAACGCTCGTCGTCGGGATGGACCGCGACAGCCGTATCGCCAAGCATCGTCTCCGGCCGCGTGGTCGCCACAGTGATGTAGGTGCTCGGGTTCTCCGGATCGTAGACCTCGCCCTCGACCGGATAACGGAAGTGCCAGAGGTTGCCGTTGACCTCGTGCTGCTCGACCTCCAGGTCGGAGATAGCGGTCAAAAGCTTCGGGTCCCAGTTCACAAGGCGCTTGTCCTTGTAGATCAAGCCCTGCTTGTGCAGCGTGACGAACACCTCGATGACCGCCTTGGACAGGCCCTCGTCCATGGTGAAGCGCTCGCGCGACCAGTCGCAGGATGCACCCAGCCGCTTGAGCTGGTTGAAGATCATGCCGCCCGACTCGTCCTTCCACTCCCAGACGCGCTCGACGAATTGCTCGCGCGTCAGGTCGCGGCGATGGATCTGCTTTTCCATCAGCTTGCGTTCGACCACCATCTGGGTGGCGATGCCTGCGTGATCCATACCCGGCTGCCAGAGCACGTTCTTGCCGCGCATACGCTCGAAGCGGACAAGAATATCCTGCAGCGTGTTGTTGAGCGCGTGCCCCATATGCAGCGAGCCGGTGACATTGGGCGGCGGAATTACGATCGTGAACGGTTCCGCGCCTTCGGCAGCACCCGCGCCGGCCTTGAAGGCGTCGGCGTCTTCCCAGGTCTTGGCAATCTTGGGTTCGACGGTCTTTGCGTCGTAGGTCTTCTCAAGCATCGGAATTGGTTCCGTTTGGTCCGGATTTACTGGTCCGGTGTAAATCGGATGGGTGGGATCGAGTCAACCGTCGGGGCTGCAAGTGGCGCGAACAGCGCGTGCAGCTTCATTGTTGCCGAACCGGATGGCAAGCTCATGGCAGGCGCCAAACGAACTCATTGCTGCGGCCCGTAGGTAGCATAGCGCGTGACGCGGGCCAAGGCACTTCATCTTCGACATGCACTGTTCAGCGCAAGCCATTGGCCAAGAATCACAATTTCTGCGGGATGAAGGCCTATGGATATCTGATGGAGACTTAGCCTGTCAGGCGCCGCGCGCCACGCGCTCGATCTCTTCACGTACCAGCCGCTCGACAAGCGTCGGCAGGTTGTTGTCGAGCCAGTCCTGCAGCATCGGCCGCATCATCTCGGCGGCGATGTCGTCAAACGACTTTCGGCTGCGCGCCGCATAAGCATCGTTGAGCTCGCCGAAGGCCGCCGACACCTGGCGACCTGCCTGCTCGGAAATGATCACGGGCTTCGCCGAAAGCAGTTCGTCAGCAGTTGCCGGCTCGGCGGGTACAGCCGTGACCGGCGCTTCGACCTTTTCCGGTTCGCGTGCCGGGCCAGCCAGGCGTTCCATCTGCTCGACGGCCAATGTGGATTTGGGCGTCCAGCTTGCCGCGGACGCGCGCACGGCTGCCAGGGCTTCGGCCGCAGGCGCGGGCGTCTCTGTCACCACAGGCGTCTTCGTGACGACAGGCGTCTTCGCCTCGATCGACGGCCAAAGTGCCGAGCTGCTGGCATCGTCGCGACGCGCGGTCTCGAGCTTGACTGGAGTTGGGGCGATTTCGGGCTTCACATCGACAGGCACGGCCTTGGTCGCCTGAAGTTCGGCCCGGAATGCTTCGACTTCGATGACATTGCGGTCGCCACGGTCGTCTTCCGGCTCCGGGCGCATCTGCTCGAAATCAACGGCCGGACGGCGTCCGGTGTCGTTGTCTTCGATGATCCTGCGGATGGAAGCGAGAATCTCTTCCATCGAGGGTTCGCGCTGAGCGCTGCTAGCCTGGGCCATCGTCACATCCGCCGCCTTCGTGACAGGTTACAAAACCCGCCCGTCGAAACGGGCTTCGAATCAGAGCCCAAGCGTAGCCTACTGATTCCCCTTCGAGAATCCCCAATCGGACAGGTCCGCCGATTTCAACAGATTACCGCGCGGCGCCCTGGCTGGCTTGGCCGGCGAATGAAAACGGGCGCCTGCTCCATCGAAGCGGACGCCCGTTTGAACTTCTGCGGTCGCTCTGACGGTCAGCGGCCGTCCGGCGTCCTGAGCCCGAACCACTTGTCCTTGACGGCGTTGTAGTGCTCCTGCGGCTGGTACTTCGCCACCTGCAGCCCAAGCCGCTCGGTCGACAGGTAGCCCGTCGCCGAAAGGATGGCATAGCTCGCCACGACAGTGTCGCGCTCGGATGTCGCGAGGTTGATCTGGGCGTCGATGACATCCTTTTGCGCGTTGAGCACGTCGAGCGTGGTACGCTGGCCGACATTGCGCTCTTCGATGACGCCGTTGAGCGCCAGCTGCTGGGCCGCTACAAGCGCGCGATTGGCGGTCACGCTTTCCATCGCCGCCGTATACTGCGTCCATGCAGCCGTCACTGCCGCGCGAACCCGATCGCGGCTGACGTCGACCTCGATCCGAGCCTGGCCCAGCGTCTCTTTCTGCTGGCGCACCGTCGCGGCAACACGGCCACCCTGGTAGATCGGCACGGTCAACGTGGCGCCGATGGTGGCCGAAGTGGCATTGCCGTCACTGAAGGCGGTCGGCGAGGTGTCACGATATTCCTGTGCAATGCCTGCTGAAGCCGACACTTGCGGCAGCAATTGGCCTTCCGCAGACTTCACCGAAAACCCTGCCGCATCGACAAGATATTCAGTCGCGAGAATTGCCGGGTGCTGTTTCGCAGCCAGCGCGATCGCTGAATCCAGGCTTTTGGGCAGCAACTTGCTGAGTGGCGAGGCCGCCTTCAAGCTCTTCGCCTCGTCGCCGACGATCTCGCGGTAAACCGCCGCACTGGACAACGCAGCCGCACGCGCGGCAGCCAGCGATGCGATCGCAGCGGAACGCGAAGCATCCGCCTGCGCCACGTCGGTGCGCGTGCCTTCGCCCACGTCGAAACGCGAGCGCGCCGCGCGCACCTGTTCCGTCAGGAACTTCAGGTTTCGCTCGGTCAAGTCTGCCACCTGGCGGTCGCGGATGACATCCATATAGGCTGCGGCAGCATTAAACAGGATGGTCTGCTCGGTGTTGCGCAGGCTCTCATTCGATGCCCGTACGCGCGCCTCGGCTCCGGCAACGTTGTTCCTGGTCTGGAAACCGTCGAACAGCGTCTGGTTGATCTGAACGCCGAACGAACCGACCGACAGATTTGTGGTCGCGTTCGAACGCCGCGTCGACGAATAATCGACGCTGGCGGTGCCTGCTATCGTCGGACGCCAGCCTGACTTGGCGATGGCTACGCTTTCATCGGTAATGCGCACACCGGCGCGGGCCGAATTGAGCGATGAATTGTTCTGATACGCCTTTGAAAGGGCACCAAGGATTGTTTCCGCCGAGGCCGACAGCGGCGAGAGCGCCGTGGCTGAAACCAAGGCTACGGCAAACAAGCTTTTACGGAAAAACGGCAACACGCGTCCCTCATTCATTCTGCGGCGGACTGCCTGAAGGCAGTCTGGATGCCCCTCGCCGGATCAGACCTAAAGCGCCAATTCCAGACCAAATCAGTCCGGAATCAGTCGCACTCGTTCGAGCGTTAGATCATCACGACACTCGATGCGCCGCAAGAAAAAGGAGATCAGAACTCAAATTCGCGTGTTCGATTGAAGCCGGGTAGTGGCTTAACTGCCGCATTGAAGGCTTTGCGGGCTGTTACTGTCGCGGCGTTCTTGAGATAAACTGCGGCCACACCAGCATTGCCTCGCCCCTCGACGGCGACCAGGCGGCCGCCTTCCTTGAGCTGGGCAAGCAGCACTTCGGGCACCTGCTCGACGCTGCCGCCGATGAAAATGACATCGTATGGCGCCTGCGACGGATAACCGGCAGGCAGTGCCCCGGAGACGACGACGACATTGTCATAACCGAGCGAAGACAATGTTTCGGTGGCACGCGCGGCAAGTGTTGCGTCGCTTTCCAAGGCGATCACCGAGCTTGCGAGGCGCGACAGCACGGCTGAGGAATAGCCTGTACCGCAACCGACATCGAGCACAAAGTCACTGGATTTGATCTCGGCCAGTTGTGCCAGCTTGGCGAAGGGCGACGGCTCCATGAGATAACGCGGCTGATCGGCAGCGGCCGTCGCCGCGTAGCGCAGGTCCTCGTCGATATAGGCAAGCTCGCGCTGACCGTTCTCGACGAACGCCTCGCGCGGCACCGAGAGCATCGCGGACAAGATGGCGGCATCGGTCACATCGGTGGTGCGGATCTGACCGTCCACCATCTTCACGCGACGTTCGGAAAATTCAGCGTTCATGTTCAAACCGGGCCCGCCTTCGGCGCGTGACGCGCAAAAATTCGTGGGTGACCCCGAAAATTCGATGTGATTTTCGGAAAGGACACGCACTGACTCTTTAGTGCTACAGCGTCCTTGCGCAGCCGAACAGCGCGCGCGGCGCTGTAGTGCACCCGAATGCGGTCCTCGGCGGCGGTTGCCGAGGAAGCTGGAGGCCTCGCCCGGAATCGAACCGGGGTGCAAGGATTTGCAGTCCTCTGCGTAACCACTCCGCCACGAGGCCTCGCCGCTTCGGGCGTCTACACGGCTCCAATAGGTTGCCAGGAATCCGCCGTCAAGCGGGGAAGATTGTTTCCCGCTGGTTTTGGATCAGACGAGCTTGCGGGAATCGATGGAGCACATGTTCAGGCGCCCCCACTGAAACGAAGCCCGAGGCCCCGCCCTTCACCATACGTGTGGTGGCAGTGCTGTTTCATGCCGGCCTGATGCGCACGAACAAGGCTGACGCCCCCCCCCCAAGCCGTGTCGCGAATCCTCCACCCGTATAGAGTGGCTAGTTGTTCGCCGGGCGCTTGCGCCTTTCCCACCAGACGATCAGCTTGCGGCGCACACGACGCACGATGTGGAACTCGTGCGAAAGAATCAGCAGGCCAAGCGGAATCATCCAGAAGCCGAGCACCGGCAGGAAACCGAGCAGGCCGAAGAAGCAAAGCAGGATCCCCAGCCCGATCCGCACGCCGCGCGAGCGCGGCATGGCGAATTCGCGGCCGAAGACCGAAATCTTCCGCCTCGGGGGCTGCTGAGGTTTCTGTGTGATCATTATCCCTGCATATCCGCTGATCCGTCTGCGCCCGAATGCCGCGCCAAGCGCGCGAAGGTCCTTGCGAAGCCGTCATATGAGCGCGCTTGAAGGCGATTACCAGAAAGGTCGTGGGGAAAAACTTCGAAAAAGAACGATTACGGCTTTGCAAATCGCAAACGCGTTTGCTATAGCCCGCCTCGTTCACACGAGCCCTGTTCCCCGGTAGCTCAGTGGTAGAGCAACCGGCTGTTAACCGGTTGGTCGCTGGTTCGAATCCGGCCCGGGGAGCCACCTGCCTTTCGAGGCAACTCGCAACATAGAAAACGGCAATTTCAGGGACCCTACGCTGCGATTGACCAAATGCGATCCTGGTTCAGCGTCGAGCCGGCCACCATAGGCGCCCTGCCCGCGATTGCGACACGCGCCATCTGGAGCCGGGTCGAACCACCGCTCAACAACGCTCAAGCGCGTCCTCTCGCCCTCAAGCTCTTCAGATCGCTTTTCCGATTCAGGCGGGCAATGGCGCGGCAGTCCAGAAGACGCCTCGAGATAGACCAGCCATAGACCTTGAGTTGAAATTCCTTTGCGAGCCCGTCAGTTTTCGACACATATATTAGAAATTTCGCAAACAGCCTGCATCCACAAGAGCGAATCCAGGCATATATTTTCCTAAATTCCCCACATGAGAAAAATATTCTTGCTCATGTGGATACCTATGATCATCATTCATGTTGCCGCTGCGTCAAGTGGTAGAAATTACTGCCCATGGTCAGCGGCGAATGTCGATCAATGGGAGATTTTCATGAAACGCATACTGATGTCGCAAATAGCCCTAGCCACCTTCGTGGCAGCGTCAGCCTCGACGTTTGCATTGGCCAATGAACAAAAGGCCGTCAGCGCCGAGCAGGTCAGCGAGCTCAAGAAACGCGCGATAGAGGGCATCGAATCCCGCGCGAAGCTCGCCCAGGAGATGACGGATTCGATTTTCAGCTTCGGTGAACTGGCGTTCCAGGAAATCGAAACGTCGAAATACATCACCGGCATCCTCGAGAAGAACGGCTTCACCGTCGAACGTGGCGTCGCCGGCCTGCCGACCGGCTGGGTTGCCAAATGGGGATCTGGCGAGCCGGTCATTGCGCTCGGCAGCGACATCGACGGCCTGCCGAAGACCTCGCAGAAGCCTGGCGTCGCCTATCACGAACCGATGATCGAAGGCGCGCCCGGACATGGCGAGGGCCACAATTCCGGACAGGCGGTGAACGTGGTCGCGGCACTGGCGCTGAAGGACATCATGGAGAAGGACAAGTTGCCTGGCACCATCATGCTGTGGCCAGGCGTCGCCGAGGAACTGCTCGCCGGCAAGGCCTACATGGTGCGCGACGGCGTTTTCAAGGATGTCGACGCCGTGCTCTTCACCCATGTCGGCAACAATCTTCAGACCACCTGGGGCCAGCCCAACGGCACCGGCATGGTTTCGGTCGAATACACGTTCAAGGGCGAGTCGGCGCATTCGGCCGGGGCGCCGTGGCGCGGCCGCAGCGCGCTCGACGGCGTCGAACTGATGAATATCGGCTGGAACATGAAGCGTGAGCACCTGCGCCCCGAGCAGCGGTCGCATTATGTCATTCCCGACGGCGGCGACCAGCCCAATGTCGTGCCGTCAGCCGCAACGGTCTGGTACTTTATTCGCGAGCTGGATTTCGACAACATTTCCAAAAACTTCGAGACCGCCAACATCATCGCGGACGCGGCGGCGAAAATGTCGAACACGACGGTTTCGCGGCAGATCGTTGGCACCGCAGCACCTCGCCACTTCAACAAGCCTATCGCCGAGGCGGCCTACGCCAACATCCAGCAGGTCGGCCTGCCGACATGGAGCAACGACGAGCAGACCTTCGCCAAGGCCGTGCAAAAGACGGTCACCGCCAAGGAGGAAGGCCTCGCGGTCAAGCTCAAGGAGCTTCTGCCGCCGCTGGAGAAACCCGAGAGCGGCGGATCCGACGACATCGGCGACATCTCCTGGGTGGTGCCGACGATCACGCTCAACTATCCCTCGAACATTCCCGGCCTGCCCGGCCACCATTGGTCGAATGCCATGGCGATGGCGACGCCTATTGCCCACAAAGGCGTCATCGCCGGTTCGAAGGTGGTCGCCATGACGTCGATCGACCTTTTGACCAACCCCGAATTGTTGGCCAAGGCGACGGACTACTTCAACAACGAGCAGCAGAAGGGCCAGAAATACGTTCCCATGCTGACCGCCGATGACAAGCCGCAGATCCAGAAGAACGTCGAGATCATGGCAGCCTTCCGACCTGAAATGCAGAAATTCTACTACGATCCGTCGAAATACCCGACCTATCTCGAACAGCTGGGCATCAAGTTCCCGGTTCTCGAAAAGAAGTAGGGCCTTGGGGCCTTTTGCGCATCAGCCGCGATAGCTGATGCGCGCAGCCATGCGGCGGGCAACAGCGCCGCCGCATGGAAGATGTACAGCAATCATCGCCGGCGGTTGACGGCTGCCGACTCGCATCACAGGCCGACCAGTTCCAGTGCCGCGCGTCCCTTTGGTCAAAGGACGCTACAGCACTGGTCGGCACATGATTTGGCAGGCGCGGCCGTCCAGTCGTCCCTACGCCCGACGCCCCCCATTGGCGCGCACTATGGCGAGGCGAGCGTCAACACCTCGCTGGAGAACTTCGGCGACAGCTAGCAGCTCAAGGGCATCGCGGGATTCAGGGTCAAGTGGTAGGGGGCAGAGAAAAGGCCTGCCGGGAGGGGATCGCGGCAGGCCCTGTCGGGAGCGCGGTTGTGTGTGTGCATCAACGGAGCGCTCGACGGTAAAACGCGGTGGACGCCCGCAGGTTCCAAGTTTCCATCGCTTAAGGGGCCAAGAAGGCCCGCGTCCAGAGACGAACCCATCGATCTATCCGAACGATTTAAGTGATATTACGCGTTGGATCGATCAAAAGCCGGCGAATAGCTTGCGCCTGAAATACGCAGGACCAAGCCATGAACGCCCTCACCCCGACAAAAACCGCCGTTGCCGTCGCCATCAACCCGCGGCACGCGGTGCCCCATGCAGTTCACGGAAAACAGCCCAGCCTGTTGCCCGGCCTGCTGCTCGTCGCGACAATCGCTGCTTGCGCCTTCGCGCTCAGGCTGCTTCCCGGCCTGTCCGCCTTCAGCCCGATGATCATCGCCATCGTCCTCGGCATGGCCTTCCACAACCTCAAGGGCACCCCAGCGCGTGCCAAATCAGGCGTTGCGTTTTCGATGCGCAAGGTGCTGCGCTTCGCCATCATCCTGCTTGGCCTGCAGCTGACCGCCAGCCAGGTCGCCGAGGTCGGCGCCATGGGCATCGCCATCATCGCGACGACGCTTGGGGCGACCTTCGCTTTCACGCTTTGGCTCGGGAAACTCATCGGCGTCGATCAAAAACTTTCCGAGCTGATCGCCGCCGGCACCTCGATCTGCGGTGCGTCCGCCGTCATTGCCACCAACACGGTGACCAATGCACCCGATGAGGATGTCGCTTATGCTGTCGCCTGCGTCACCGTCTTCGGCTCGGTGGCGATGTTTGCCTATCCGCTGCTGGCGGGTCAGCTTCACCTTGCCCCCCATGCCTACGGGCTGTGGGCGGGTGCTTCGATCCATGAGATCGCCCAGGTCGTTGCAGCAAGCTTCCAGGGTGGCCAGCAGGCGGGCGAGTTCGGCACGGTGGCGAAACTCACCCGCGTCATGATGCTGGCGCCCATGGTGATCGCGCTTGGCGTGGCCGCCCGGCAGCGCGCGAGATCGGCCGGCAAGGCGCACAATGGTGGCGCTGCACCCATGCCGTGGTTCGTGCTCGGTTTCGTCGCCATGGTCGGCCTCAACAGTCTCGTCGACCTGCCCTCCGAGGCAAAGGCATGGGTCGTCACATCAACCACCTTCCTGCTGACCATGGCGCTTGCCGCCATGGGGCTTGAAACCGATGTCCGCAAACTTTGGGCACGCGGCGCCCGTCCCCTCTTTCTTGGACTTGGCGCGTTCCTTTTCATCGCGACTTTCTCTCTAATGCTGATCAAACTTCTGGGCTGACGACCGAAAGGAAAGCCGTGACCCTCGAACAGCTCAGGATCTTCGTCGCGGTGGCCGAACGCGAGCACGTCACGCGGGGCGCCCAGGCGCTGAACCTGACGCAATCGGCGACAAGTGCGGCGGTGTCGGCGCTCGAAGCGCGCTACCAGACAAAACTGTTCGACCGTGTCGGCCGCCGCATCGTGCTCACCGATGCCGGCCGCATCTTCCTTTTGGAAGCACGCGCGGTACTTGCCCGTGCCAGTTCAGCCGAAATCGTGCTTGCCGACCTCGCCGGTTTGAAGCGCGGCGCACTCAAGCTCGCCGGCAGCCAGACCGTCGCCAATTACTGGCTGCCCAAGATCGCCCACCGTTTCCAGACGAGCTATCCCGGCATTTCGCTGGGCATCACCATCGGCAACACCGAGACGGTGGCAGCACAGGTCCATGACGGTACGGCCGATCTCGGCTTTGTCGAAGGCGAAATCGACGATGCGGCGCTCGCCATCGAGCCGGTAGCCCAAGACGAACTGGTGCTGGTCGCGGCTCCTGGTCATCCGTGGACGGTCACGCCGCCGGCCTCGCCGCGCGATCTCAAGACCGGGCGCTGGATCCTGCGCGAGCAAGGTTCGGGCACGCGCTCGAACCTCGAGGCGATGCTGGCGACCCTTGGCGTCGAAGCAGGCAGCCTCGATGTCGCGCTCGAAATGCCCTCCAACGAATCGATCCGCACCGCTGCCGAGGCCGGTGCGGGCGTTGCCGTCATGTCGCGGCTCGTTGTCGAAGGCGCGCTCAAGGCCGGCACGCTGGTCGCCATCGACTTCGCCCTGCCCAAGCGCAGTTTCTTCGTGCTGCGCCACAAGGAGCGCTATGCCACGCGCGCCGCGCGCGAATTCCTCGCCCTTGTCGTCGGCAGAAAATGACCCGCCTTCAGGCAATTCCACCTGAAAGCGCCTGACAAGAACAACACCAGCCGCGGCCGCGTAGTCACTTGCCTTCGCCGTCCGGCTTCTTGAACAAACCGAGCAGGTCGATCGGCAGCGGAAACACCACCGTCGACGAGCGCTCGCCCGAGATGTCGTGCAGCGCCTCGAAATAGCGCAGTTGCATCGCCTGCGGCTCCTTGGCCAGCATCCTGCCGGCCTCGACAAGCTTTTGCGCCGCCTGCTGTTCGCCCTCGGCATTGATCACCTTGGCGCGGCGCAGCCGTTCGGCCTCGGCCTGCTTGGCGATCGCCCGCACCATGCTCTCGTTGAGGTCGACATGCTTGATCTCGACATTTGTCACCTTGATGCCCCAGGCGTCGGTCTGCTGGTCGAGGATTTCCTGGATGGCGGCGTTCAGCTTGTCGCGTTCAGCCAGCATCTCGTCGAGCTCGTGCTTGCCGAGCACCGAGCGCACTGTCGTTTGCGCCAGCTGGCTGGTCGCGGCCATGTAGTCTTCGACCTTGATGATCGCGCGCTCGGGATCGACGATGCGGAAGTACAGCACCGCATTGACCTTCACCGAGACGTTGTCGCGCGAGATCACGTCCTGCGGCGGCACGTCCTGCACCACCACGCGCAGGTCGACCCGCACCATCTGCTGGACGAACGGAATGAGCAGGATCAGCCCCGGCCCCTTGATGCCGGTGAAGCGGCCAAGCGTGAAGACGACGCCGCGCTCATATTCCCTCAGGATACGGATGGCCGCCGACAGGAACATGACCACGACAAGCGCAAGTATCAGATAGACGACATAGCCGACGATCATTTGGGTTCTCCTGGCTTTTGCGCGTGCCGCCGCCGGATCGTCAGCACGAGATCGTTGATCCCGGTCACCTCGGCGCTGTCGCCAACAGCGAGCGGTTCGTCCGCCCGCGCCCGCCAGCGTTCGCCCTGGGCGAAGACATGGCCCTCGCCCGCCGACCAGTCGATGATCTCGACCGGCAAGCCGTTCATCGCCTTGGCGCCGACGCGCGAAGGCCTATGGCGCGCCGCCCAGACATAACTGCCGGTCAAAAGCGCCAGGCCAAGCGTCAGGGCGGCGGCAGTTCCGATCAGCATCCACGAAATCTCGAAGCCGGGACCCTGAACCTTGAGCAGCATCGCCGCCCCGAGGAGGAACGCAGCAACACCGCCAAGCCCCAGCACCACCGTCGGGTTGAAGGCCTCCATGACCAGGAATGCCAAGCCAAGCAGCATCAGCGCCAGGCCGGCATAGTTGATCGGCAGAAGATCGAGCGCGTAGAGCCCAAGCAGCAGCGCCATGGTGCCGACGACGCCCGGCGCCACCATGCCGGGGCTCGAAAACTCGAAGACCAGGCCGTAGATGCCGACCAGCATCAGGATGACAGCGACATTCGGGTCCGTGATGATGGCCAATAGCCGGATCAGCCAGCCGGGCTCCACCACCTCGACCGGCAGGTCCCTGGTCGCCAGCACCTCTTTCTTGCCGGCGACGTCGACCGTGCGCCCATCGACCTGCCGCAGCAGGTCGGCTCGGTCGCGGGCAATCAGGTCGATGACATGCTCCTGCAGCGCTGCGTTCGCCGACAGGCTGGCGGCATCGCGCACCGCCTTTTCACCCCAGTCGGCATTGCGCCCGCGCAGTTCGGCAAGCGAGCGGATCAGGGCAACCGCATCATTGGTCACCTTGGCCATCATCGGGTCGCCGGCGGGCTCGGCCGTCTTCTGGTCCTTGTTGTCGCCGCCGGGCGATGGCAGGGACGGCATGCCGCCGAGTTCGACGGGCGTTGCCGCCCCCAGATTGGTGCCCGGCGCCATCGCCGCCACATGGGTGGCATAAAGGATGTAGGTGCCGGCACTCGCCGCATGCCCGCCTGCGGGCGCGACATAACCGATGACTGGAATGGGCGAAGAAAGGATGTCGGCGATCATCTCGCGCATCGAGGTGACCAGCCCGCCAGGCGTGTTCATCTCGAGGATGACAACTTCGGCGTTGCGCTTGCCCGCCGTCTCTAGGCCTTCCTTGAGCTGCCTTGCGCTGGCGGGGCCGATGGCGCTATCGATGACGATGGTCAACGCCACCTTCGCGCGGCCGCTGTCTTCTCCGATCGAGGAAGAGGCAGTAAAGGCCGCAGCGGCGAACAACGCCACAACGAAAAGGGCCAAACGCGCGAGTTTCACGCTCAAAGCTCCACATCCTAAGATATGGGCACGTTTTGCGCGAAGTCCAATGCGTTTGAGCTGCCGTCAGCTGAACGTCAGCACGGCTTCCACTTCGTCGTCATAGGTTTCTCCGGTCGCCACAAATCCAAGGCGTTTGTAGAAGCCTTCCGGGCTCGCATCGCCCAGCCCGTAGCTGGTGAACAGCTCGGTGAAGCCCCGCCCCTTGAGATCGCGGACCACAAGCGCGATCGCCTTCTGGCCGAAGCCCATGCGCTGGTACGGGCCTGATATCATGAAGCGCCACAGGAAAGCACCGGGACAATCGATGACGTCGTAGTCGGCGCCGATATGCAGCATGACGAAGCCAATCGGCGTGTCGTCGGCATAGACGGCACGGAACCAGGCATTTTCGGAGAAGTGAGCCTCGGCGATCGAGGTGCCGTTGTCGGCCACCTTGTTGCGCTGGGCTTCGCTCAGCGTCTCGCTGAGTTCGCAAACATCGCTCACGGTCTGTGCGGAGATGCGGCGCAACGAGACCTCTGAGGCCGATGAAATCTGTTCGGTCATGGCAGTTTCCAGGAGTTAGGATATTTGACCCGGCGAATGCCGGCGCGGTTCGTGTCGTCCGCCAACGCGTTGAGCTGTCGCTCGACGCGCGAATACTTGCGTTGATCTTTCGCGTCAACAGGCAGTGCATCCGCGGCCACGGCCCCAAGGCCGCGGATGCTTCTTCGACGCCTAGAAGCTGACCGCCAGCTTGGCGTCGATGCCATGGTCGGAGGCACCGTTGCTGACCTGCCCGGTGTAGCTGATGGCAAGCTTGGCCTTCGGCGCGATGTCGAAGTCGATGCCCGCACCCAGCACCGCCGCGTCCCTGGCGATCGGCGTTCCCGCCACCTCGAAGCCGCCCGAGCCGGCAAAGGCGACCGACGACAGCGGGGTTACATCGCCAAAGGCATGGCGCCAGCCCAGCGTGCCGCGCACGGTGGCATTCACCGCGCCGAGCGCGACATCGGTCGAGCCGCGAACGCCAAGCGTGGTGAAGGTGACGTCATTGCTGGTCGCAGCACTGGACAAGGCTGCCGCCCCACCCGTCTCGGTGAAGGCGTCGGTGCGCAGGTTCACGTAAGACAGGTTGGAGAAGCCTTCGACGGCGAAGCGTCCAGCATCCACCTTGTAGCTCGCCTCGCCGAACACCTGAGCCGTGCCGCCGTCATACTTGGCCGACAGCGCGTCGGAGAAGCCTGTGAAGGCAACCGAACGTGCTGTATCGAAGCGATGCCAGCTATAGGTCGCGCCGGCGGTCAGGCCGAAGGCGCCGACGCGCGTGCCGGCATTGACGCCAAGGTGGTAGTTGTCGCTGCTGCCGCTGGAAGTGCCGTCCGCGGCGTCGAATGTCGAACGGCTGTAGCCGGCGAGCATACCCACACGCCAGGTGTCGCCGACCATCGCATCGGCCCCGCCAATCAGCCCGCCGGTGCTGCGGTCGAAGCCCATGGCGTTGCCGTCGCCATCGGTATTGCCCCACGAACCGAAGGCCCGGGTCCACAGCGCGAAGCGGTCGGTGTCGGCAGCCGCCAGTTCCAGCCCGTCATCGCCATAAGCCATGACCGGCATGCTGGCCGCAGTCGCATCGCCAAACGCCTGGTCGATGCGGCTGGTGGCTGCGTCGAGCAGCACGCCACTGTTCTGCATCATCGTGCCCTGGGCCGAGGCATGCACCTCGCCCGACAGCTGCGCGAAGGCCTGCTGCGCGCCAGCCTCGTCAAGATTGACGACAGCAGCATAAGCCGCATTGCCAAAGCCTGTGCTTTCGAGCGCGGCAGCAGTTGCCCTCTGGTTCCGCGTCACGCCGACTTCGGCAAAGGTGACATCGTTGCGGTTCAGCGTCAGCGTCACGTCCTTGGCGCCGTAGCCAAGCGAGGGGTCGAGGAAGGCGAGGTTCGAGCTGACATCGGCAAACGAACCGGTCACGCCACCGTCGGCGGTGATGATCTTGTAGTTGGTCTGCGGCGCATAACTGTTGCCGCTCGCCAGCGTCAGCACCGATCCCCCCTTGAGCATCGCCTTGCCCGTGGCCGCGACCTTGTCGCTTTCGCCCTTGGCGTTGGCTTCGACCTTGTAGGCCGAGCCGGCCTCGAAGGTGATGTCGCCGGCAACATTGATGGTGCCGATCGAATTGCCCGGTGCCAATACGCCACCGGAAGCGATCACCGTGTTGCCGAGCGTGCCGATGCCGCCCAGTGTGCCACCGGCGCCGACAGTGGTCAGCTTCGACGTAGCGATCGAACCCTGCACCGAAAGCGCGCCGGCCTTGACGAGGGTCTCGCCGGTGTAGCTGTGGGTGCCGTCGAGAACAAGCGCGCCAAGGCCGAGCTTGGTCAGGCTGCCGTTGCCCGAGATTTCCTTATTGATACCAACGACATTGTGCGCATCAGCGATGTCGAGCGAGCCGCCGCCCGCCTCCAGCACCACGTTGCGGCCCAACACATGCATGTCGGTGCCGGCGATCCGAAGACTGCCGCCGTCGAGCCTGAGCTTGGCCTGTTCACCGCCAAGTGCTGCATCCTCGTCGACGATGACGGTGCCGCCATCAGCAACCTTCAGTTCACCGATGAAGCTGTGATCGTCGATGCAATAATCGCGGATCGCCTGCTGGAAGCGCGCATCGGTGCTCTTGCAGTCGAGCAGCGTCTTTTTCTCGGTGTCGGTCAGTCCGGCCAGAAGCGGCATGCCGTTGTCGTCGGAGATCTGGCCGAGATAGATGTCGTTGCGCATGTTGTTGCGGCTGAGCACGAACTCCTTGCCGCGCTCGCTGAAGGTCGAGGCATCTTGGCCCCAGACCACGCGCGTCTTGGCCGTGCCGTTGTCGTCATAGTTCTGCAGCACCGGCCCGACCCAGCGCAGCGTGTGCGCCACCGGCTCATGGTCGGACAGCGGCGTCTTGGAGCCGTCCGGATTAGTGACGTATGAGGTGTCGCGAATGACGCCCAGATACGGATCTTTCGGATCGTCATTGATCACCCACCACTTGCCGAACGGCCGCGACGCCAGGAAATGGTCGATCTTGACGCGGTGCCAGCTGCCCCAGGTGTTGGTCGCGTCCTCGCCATGCGACGGCCAGGTGACCGAGCCGTCATTGAGCGCATGCGGCGAAAACTGCTCGCGCTCATTGGGCAGCTGCAGCAGCTGGTACTGCTTCTTCAGGATGTTCATTGTCTGCGGCAGGTTGCCGGCAACCGGGTACATCTCATCGGCAAACAGACCGGCCGGAACGGTCGAGGCATCGATCTGGGCTGCCGTCTTGCCCTTCCACTGGGTGAGATAGGCGTCGAGCGCCGCCTGGTCCTTGGCATATTGGCGCAGCAGGTCGAGATAAAACGGCGTCGTCGGGCTCTTGGTGTAGATCTTGAGCAGCCGTTCCTGCTGGCTGATCGAGTGCAGCCCACGCTCGGACACGTCGCCGGCATTGAAGTCACCGGTCAGGATCACCGGCCCCTGCCCCTTCGCCCAATTGTTCAACGCCTTGGCCTGGCCGATGCGGTTGGTCGAGGGATCGTAATAGTTCAGGTGCGTCGTCGCGACGATCGTCTGCGGCTTGCTCACCGTCGGATCGAGCTTGGTGTAGGTCGCGATCACGCCTTGGGTGACGGCGCCAAAAGTGCCGGGAAGGCGTGAAAACACACCGACGTCATTGTCCTGGCGGGTGCCATAGGTGCCGAGCCCGGCAGCCTGCATCAGGCCGGGCAAGTCGCGTGCATAGGTGCTGTTGGCGCGGAATTCCTGGAAGGTCAGGACGTCGTAATTGCCCTTGATGAAGAAGTCCGCCGCCACGGCGGGGTTGGGCTTGAAGCGGTCGAGCCACGTGTTCAGGGTCAGGATCCTGATCGAATCCTCCGCCGCCTGCGCCGTCATCGCCGACACGGCCAATGTCGTGCCGCACAACAATGCCGCGGCGAGCGCGCGCAAGCGCCTTTGGTGTTGGCCAGGCGTGTTGGCAGGGGCTTCGGCCATGCCGTTGTGGATCGTCTTCATCGCGTAACTCCGTTGTTGCGCGACCGCGCATTGTCACAAAACCGCCAGGGCTGGCGTGCGAATGACATGTTGCGGTCACTGAAAAGTACGGATTCGGACATTAATGATGGTAGATGTCACTTTTACAACATTTTCAGAAATGCAGAGGATTTCGAAAATGAACCGTGCGGCGGCCGAGATGCCGGGTGAAGCCACGGCAGATATTTGCTAGCAAGGATTGTGGAGACCGGATCGCAGATGCCCCAAACCGACGAACCTGGCATGGAGATGGACAACAAGAAGTCGGCCCGTCAGGCCCAACTGCTGAGCTATCTGGAGAAGAACCACTACGTCTCGATCGAGGAGATCACCACGCTTTACGGGGTGACGACGCAGACGGCGCGTCGCGACATCATGGCGCTCGAACAAGGCGGCAAGGTGCGGCGCCTGCATGGCGGGGCAACCATCTCGGCGCCCGTCGATCCGGCCGTCTTGCGCCAGCGCCGCGTCGAAAACGCCGCCGCCAAGGAAAAGATCGGCCGCCTCACCGCCGATCTGGTGCCAGACGGTGCTGCCGTGTTCATCGACACCGGCACGACCTGCGAAGCGGTGGCGCGCGCTTTGGTCAAGCGCCGCGACCTGCGTGTCGTCACCTATTCGCTGCGGGTTGCAACCACCTTGAGTGAAAGCACCAACTTCGCCATCGCGGTACCTGGCGGCTTCGTGCGCCAGGTCGATGGCGGCGTCTTCCGCGAGGAAACGTCCGAGTACATCAGGCGCTTCAAATTCGACGTCGCCATCATCTCGGTCAGCGGCGTCGACCATGATGGCGACATCGGCGACGACGATCATGCCGAGGTCGCCGCCGTCTCCGCCGCCATGGGCCAGGCCGAACGCACGATCATGGCGGTGGACAGCTCGAAATTCGGCCGCCGCGCGCTGGTGCGCCTCGGCTCGCTCTGCGACATCCACACGCTGGTCACAGACACGCTGCCGGAAGAGCGCCTGCTCGCCAAGCTGCGCGACAGCGGCGTCGAGATCTGTGTTTAGCCCGGCGCTGCCTCGGCAAACTGCGGCAAGCCATCGTCGAGCTTGAGCCAGGACTGCTTCGATGAGATCCAGATGTGCATGGCCGGGCGAAACAGGCTCGGATCGTCGAGCGAGCCCGACGTCACGGCCAGAACGCCCGCCACCTCACGACCGGACAGCACCGTCGTGCCGCATTCGGCACAGAAACCGCGCTTCACCGCCGGTGACGAATAGGCGATCTTCACCGGCCCGCTGAGCGCAACTGCCTCGGCACGAAACATCAGCCGCGCGTTGAACGCGGCTCCCACGGCCTTCTGGCAGCTTCGGCAATGGCAGATGCGCTCGTTCAGCGGCGTGGCTTCCACGACGTAGCGCACGGCTCCGCACATGCAGCCGCCTTCATACCGTTGCGTCATAGCTTAAGCCTCTCGCCCGAAGATTTCGGCCTCAGGCATAAGGTGCGCAATGATCTGTTGTCGATGGGAAAGTTGCGTGACTGCCTCAGCCGGCAGTCACTTCAAAGCCGCGGAAAACTCAGGAGCAAAGCGGGATGCACTGTGAGGGCGTGGTGCGAAACAGCCGGCTTTGCCGCCGCGCGCTGACCCGTGACGAAACGCTTTCCCAGACTTGCGTTCCGGCAACGGCATGCCGCGCCAAAAGCCTGATGTCATCGGGGCAATAGCCGTCGCGCTCCATGACCGTCAGGATGATCGGGTCGTGCAGCAATTCCTCAAGCGTCAATTCGTGCTGGTCGTTCATAGTCGCCTCCGTTCGTGACCATTTCGACATTAGGCACTATAGCCCCGAACCATGACCGCCGGATGGCGGTTCCGTGACAGGAGCCGGGTATTTTTCGAAACAGCGAAAACCTCGCCACCTCGCATGCGATATTATCCGCACACGTCACCCGCCGCCTCAAATCAAATTACCGAGACGACAATCTTCCATTTTGCATTCAATATGTTGCGCCAACGGCGTGAACCAGTTTGGCCACACGTGATACTCGCCACTACCAGCTGATCCGGGCCTGCGGCATGCCATACATCAGGCGCGAAAACTCATCGCCTGACACATGCACCAGCGTGCGGTGATCGCCACCTTCGAAATAGATGTCGCTGCCGCGACGCAACTGCTCGTCGATCACGCAGGCGACCCGATAAGGCACGCCCAGGATCGGCACCGCGCCCTCGTCGCAATCGGGAAACAACGAGCTTGCCTCGTCCGCGGTCGCCAGCCGCACCTTGTCGCCGATGATCTCGCGCATGCGGGCCAGGTCGACATGGCGCGAAGCCGGCAGAACGACGAGCACATAGCCGTCCTCCCACTTCAGCACCACGCCCTTGGCGATCGCGTTGCCAGGCACGTGGCTCGCTTGCGCCGTCATCATCGAGCAGCCGGTGCGCGCATGTTTGGCGGCATCGTAGCGGATGTGATTGTCTTCGAGATATTCCTGCATCGTCAATGAGATAGCCATGATCACTCCCTTTCGCGGCAACATCGCGTCACTGCGGCCGGTACATGGTGGGCGGGCACTGTCTGCCGCGCGGCGAAGCCTGGCCGCATCATCGCCAGCTCATTTTCGATCAGTCTGCTGGCCGCATCTTCCGGCCCCCATGGAGGGGCATTCTCAGCGTGCCGGAACGATACATCCGAAGCCCTTGTCCGGCAAGGATTTTGGCCGCGCGCTGGCCTTTTCCGGCAGCGCGCGGCCCGTCATTCAATTCACCTCTTTGACCTGCTCGTCCCAGCTCTTCACCTTGGTCTCGCCATTGAGGAAAGGCAGAGCCGTCTGGGCCAGTTCGGGTGCGAAGAAGACGTCATAGTGGGTGCGGTTGGGAATGATCGCCAGGCGGTTCTGCGACATGGTCTCGCGCATCCAGCCGGCATCCTTCAGCCCGCCGCCGAGCAGCTGGTAGAACTTCACGATGTGCTCGGGGCGGTACATGTCGCTGTCGCCATAGACCAGCATGACCGGCATCTTCAGCGTCTTGACGTCATCGGCCCAATCATAGGGCGTGCGCATCAGCTCACCCATACGATCGAGCAGTTTCGGAAAGTCCTCGACCTTCGGCGCCACCGCCGCATAGGCCTGATACATCGGCGTCTGCTTCATCATGTCGGCCATGCCGGCGCCAACCTGCGCCTGCATCGGCAGCATCTCGGGGTAGAAGCCGTCCTGGGCATAGCCGGCCGAGACCAGCACCAGGCGGCGAACCGCGTCGGGATGCTGCACGGCAAGGCGGAAGGCCACGCCCGCGCCCATCGAATAACCCATCACATCGACCTTATCGTGACCCAGCTGCTTCACCAGTCCAGCCATGTCGTCGCCCATGTCGATCAGGCTCATCTTGCGCTCGGTGAGCGCGGTGCGACCATGGCCATAGAGATCGACGGCAATCACTTGCCGGTTCTTCGACAGTGCGGGCAGCACCGGCCCGTACATGTCGATCGAACCCAGCCCGCCATGCAGCAAAAGCAAAGGCTCGCCTTCACCACGGATCTCGTAAAAATAATTCACGCCATTGACCTCGGCATAGCCAGTCTTGACGTTCGTTTCGGTTGTCTTCGTCGCCTCGGCCATCGCCGCTCCTCCTGTCACAACTGCGAATGCGGCTGCCGCCAGCATGGTGATGAAACTGCGCTTGTTCATGTCCTCGTCCCTTCTCGCTCAAAACCTTCCGGTTCCTTGCCTCTAGGACGAACGGGAACTTGCCAGGCCGACAGGTGTGGGAGAATTTTTCCACGGGTGGAGAGAATATTCGAGCGGGGTTACGTGCGGCACAGTGGCAGGCGCGCTTGGCTCGCGAAGCACATGTCTGGTCCTTCCCCCTCCGGTCTTGGTATCGTCGAAGGGCCAGGGGAAGGATCGCTGCAGTGGCGATTTTTTCCTTCACCGTCCACTAGGCAGGACGGTCACGGCATGGATCCCCGGGACTTCGCACGTCGCTGCGCTCCTGCTCCGCCCGAGGATGACGAAGGCATTGATGTCGTGGGCTAATCGCCGACGTCAACGACTGGCATCATGCTCCCATCCTTTGCGCAAAATTCCCGGCATTTTCCTGCCAAGTGCTATTTGCCAAGCGCCAACCTCGGCGACTAGCCGCGAGCCCCAACATGTCCTCGTCATCCTCGGGCGGAGCAGGAGCGTAGCGACGTGCGAAGTCCCGGGGATCCATGCCGTGACATCAAAGCGGCTACAGCGGTCCCATGCCACTCTTTTCATCGATGCAACCTGTCGCCATCTGTCACCATCCAGCGTGGATAGCCGCGCCGGCTTTTCCACGCCCTCCCAAACCTGCCGTATCATCATCTCGCGAACTTCCACGGGACCCCGGTGCGCACCGGGCTCGGGGGGAAGCGCCGGTGCCGGGCTGGCAGGAGGTCGGATCTCCTGCTGGGTGATGAGCCCCCAAGCCCGGGCCTTGCGGCGGCTGGCGGCGCGAAAGCGTTGAGGCGACTGAGCGGGGCAAGAACACCGGGCGGGGCGCGAACGTCGCGCCACAAATCATTATCGGAAGGCACGGCCTCGCGCCCCGCTTCCCGAACTACCTCCTGCAAGGGAGTGCTCTTTGACAATAGCCAGGCGCGAAAGCGAGCGTGGCAGTGAATAAGCTTGGCTCCTTCGCCCCGTTTACGGGGAGAAGGTGCCGGCAGGCGGATGAGGGGCGGTTCGAACTTGCCGAATTTGGCGCTGCCCCTCACCCGGCCCTTCGGGCCACCCTCTCCCCGTAAACGGGGCGAGGGAAAAGCGTCAAATCGTCTTCGCCAGCGCTTCGAGCTGGTCGGCGCACTGGCCCCAGCCTTCGTGAAAACCCATCTTGTCATGGGCGTCGCGGTCTTCGATCGACCAGTGCCTGGCTGCGGCGGTGTATTTGGTCTTGCCGGCGCCAGCGTCCTCGAAGGTCAGCACAACCGTCATGAACGGTTTTTCGGACGGTGCCCACGCTTCGGTATAGGCGTCGGTGAAGACCAGTTTCTCGTTCGGCACGACTTCGAGATAGATGCCGGAATTGGGATATTCCACGCCTTCGGGGCTGCGCATGGTGATGGAATTGGTGCCACCGGCGCGGACGTCGAGCTTGGCGCTTGACGTCGTCCAGGGCAACGGCGCGAACCATTTCGGCAAGAGCTCAGCGTCGGTCCAGCAGCGATAGACCTTCTCGCGCGGCGCATCGATGATGCGGGTGAGAACAAGCTCGCGGTCCTGGACTGGGATGGCGGTGGCAGTTGCTGTCATTCGTCTTCTCCTCGTTGAAGTCGGCTTTCGGACCAAGGACGAGCCACGTGAACCGATCCCGACAGGCCACCGCGAAAAAAACGAGTTAGTGTTTCCGTGCCTGGACGAGATAGGAATCGATCGACGCCTCGCCCAGCCATCTGGCTGCTTCAAGCCGGTGCAGGCCCTCGACCAGCACGTAGCGCTTGCCGTCGTGGCGCACCTGGATCGGCGTCTTCATGCCGTTTTCGACGATGTCTTCGGCCAGATGCCGCACGGTTTCGGGATGCAGCGTCTTCTTGCGCGCTGCCGGCACATAGATGTCGTCGAGCGGTATCTTCTGGACTCTGAGCATGGTGGCTTCCGGCTGTGGAAGTACAGCTTCACCTAGATAGGGTGTTTCCATGAGCCGGCCAAGGCAGCCAGACTTGAACAGAGCTGCGTTGGATCAGATCTTTTTCTTGGCGGCACGCCGCTTGGCGTCGTCGATCATCATGTTGGCGAGCTGCATGCGCACCATGGCGCGCTGGCGCAGATGCGGGGCCACCCGGTCGGGATGATTGGCGAGCGCAAAGATGCGGCGCAGCTTGGCCAGATCGGCGGGCTTGACCTCGGCCAGGCCGAGTTCGGCGGCGATCGCGTCGGGATCGATCGACGGCGCCTCAAGTTCTTCGATAGCAGCCGCCTTGGCCTTGACCATGTCGAGCAGCGAGACGAACTCGTCTTCAAGCGCGGCACCAGCCTCGCGATATTCGGCGGCAACGGTCTCGCCGGCAACACGAATGCGCCCCGAATGCAGCTCGTCGGCAACCGCCAGATAATCGAACGGGATTGTCGGCGCGGGCGCAATCTCGCTGGGCTCCGAAGCGACGAACAGATCGTCGAGCAACGAAGCGAAGTCGCGATTGGTCTCGGTGGCCATGCAAGCCCCTCCGCACGAAAACGCATGATACGCAAAAACTGGCCGGACCATAATGGGGCCAGGTTAAAAATCGCTTCGAAGCTTCGGCAGTATCTTACAAAATTTCGCCGCCGGCACGACAAATTCGAACGGCACACAGACTGCATGGCAGCCATGTTTATGTTGCACTGCACAATCACATTGGAATCACCTATATGTGTTGCAGGGAGGACCAACTGGAGCCTGAGTTATGGGTTTCTACACTGAATTGTTCGCCCGCCCTCGCCCCAAGGAACAGGTTCGCTACCGGGCAGCGCTTGCCTTGCTCAACGCGATGAACAGTGCCGACCGCGCCGATATCGGCATCAAGCCAGCCGATTTCCCCCGCATTGCCCGCGAGATGTCGACCCGCCAGGCCTAATTGTCCGCGCGTCACCGCGCTGCCGCAATCGCTGATGCATGATTGCGGCAGGCTGGAGATTCGCAATGAGGACGTCATCTATCGGTGCAGCATCGGCGCTCGTTTTCACGGGCCTGTCTTGCCTTCAAGCGTTGGCCGCCGAAACGCCTTATCTCGACGACCGCTCCGACGCCGCCGCTGTGGTGCGCTCGCTCTACAATGCGGTCAGCCGGCAGGAATATGCCCGCGCCTGGGATTATTTCGGCGAGACCAAGCCTGCCAAGGATTTTGAGGCCTTCGCCAAGGGCTACGAAACGACAGAACGCGTCGAGGTCGAAACCGGCGCCGTCAGCTCCGAAGGTGCGGCTGGCAGCATCTTCTACAACATCCCCGTCGCCATTCGTGCCGTCGACAAGGACGGCACCGAAAAGGTCTTCGCCGGCTGCTACACCGCCCGCCAGGTCAACGGCTCGATCCAGGAGCCGCCGTTCAAGCCGATCCAGCTCGACAAGGGCACGCTCAAGCCGGCCGAAGGCGCGCTGACCAATGCGCTGCCCAAGCAATGTGGCGACGCTCCACCCGTCGAAACCGACGCGGTATTCGATCTTGCCAAAAAGACATTCGCGGCCAGCCATCAGGCGCAATGCGATGTTGCCAAGGAAGGCGATGACGCGGCGCTAAGCTACAAGATCTCGTATCACAACAAGACGGATGCCACCGACGCAGCACCCAGCGAAGCCCGCCTGTTTCGCTTCTTCTGCCAGATGGGCGCCTACAACGAGACCCATGTCTATTATCTCTGGAACGAGGCCGATGGCCTCGCCGAGCAGCATTTCGCCACGCCCGAGCTCGATATCCGCTACGAAAACGACAACTCCGAAGGCAAGCTCGAAAGCGTCGCCGTCATCGGCTATCGCTCCGAAAACGCGCTGGTCAATTCGTCCTACGATGAAAAGACCATGACGATCCTGTCGCACAACAAATGGCGCGGCGTTGGCGACGCCTCATCGGACGGCACCTGGATCTTCCGCGACGGCGCGTTTTCGCTGGTCAAATACGACGTCGATGCGTCCTATGATGGCGAGATCAACCCCCAGAGCGTGCTCGACTACAACACCGGGCCGTGATCGCTAGTTCGCTGCCAACATCCAGTTGAGCGCCTCGCGCCAGTCGGTCATGCGGATCGGCGTGCCATGCGTGCCGGTCTCGAAACGCACGAAGCGCGCGGGATAGTTCGGCTTCTTGGCGAGGATCGCGCGGAAGAACGCCTCCTGCTTGTCGATGGGGAAAACCGGGTCCTTGCTGCCCTGGCCGAAGAACACAGGCACTTTGGCCGCGAAGGCCGGCGAGGTCAGGAACCCGTCGTCCCATAACGAGCCGAGCAGCATCAGCCCGCTCAGTTGCTTGGCCGCCTTGGCGTCGTGGGCAAGGCCCCAGCACAGCGCCCCGCCCATCGAGCCGCAGGCAACGACCACCTTGGCGCCGGGCGATTGGGCGACGTAGTGATCGATCAGGGCTGCGATCTCGGCCACGCCCTTGTCGCCAAAATCGGAAAAGTCGGGCGACAGATAAAGCCCGCCATTGTTGGCCATCAGGTTCTTGATGCGGTTGAAATTGCCGCCGAAGGTGAAGTCGTCGACGCCCTGCTTACGGCTGCCGCCCTGGCCGTGAAGGTAAAGCACGATGACCGACGCGCCCTCGGTCTTGCCGACAGCGACATGCTTGATGTCGTCGGCATCGGTCTTCAGCACCAGATCCTGCTGCACCTTGCGCACGCCGGTGTCGACATATTTGCCCTGCGCCCGCCGTTCGGGAATCTGGTCGCGCCCGTTGATGTCGCGCATCTCGCGATAGTCGACGACACGGTAGGTGTCACCCTCGGCAGACAGGATGGCCGGATAGGCGAAGAGGTCGTCCTTGTAGGAGGCAAGGGTTTGGGCATGAGCCGAGGAGGCGAGGGTCACAAGGACCAGTGAAAAGGCGCCCAGGAAAAGCCGGCGAAGGGCTGCGCTCGACGTTGCCCCCCTCTGTCCTGCCGGACATCTCCCCCTCAAGGGGGGAGATTGGCTGGCATCAACGTCGTCGCCAAATTGTATCGCAGCAAGCTGAGCGCCGCGGGCGCAGCTGCTGATCTCCCCCCAAGAGGGGGAGATGGCCGGCAGGCCAGAGGGGGGTGCGAAGGAACGTGACTTTAAATCAAAAGACATCGCCAAGGCTTGGCAAGCCCATGGGTCGTTTGTCAACCGCATCAACCCTGCAACACCCCACCGGCGGTCTCCAGCGCCTCCGGCGTATCAACGTCAACGGCAGCCCCTTTGCCGATCTCGACATCGATCACATCTACGCCCTCTGACTCGACAATATGCCGGGCGCCGGTGTCGCCTTCGAGGTGGGCTACGGCTGGGAACAGCGAGCGTGGCAGGATGACCGGGTTGCCGCGTTTGCCGTCATGGGTGGCGCGGACAACGGCGCGGCCGTCGGCGCGTTCGAAGGCGTCGATCAGCCGGTCGAGATCGCTGGCCAGCACCTCGGGCATATCGCCGAGCACGATAAGTGCGCCGGCGGCATCTTCGGGCAGCGCCGCGACACCTGCCTTGAGTGAACTGGCTAGGCCGGAGGCGAAATCGGCGTTGTGGGCGACCGGAATGTCGAGCCCGGCAAGTGCCTCGCGAATGCGGGAAGCCTGATGACCTGACACAACGACAGTGCTTTCGACTTTCGACGCCAGCACGCGTTCGGCCGTACGCCGCACCAGTGCCTTGCCCTGAAACAGCGCCATCAGCTTGTTGGGGCCGCCCATGCGGCTGGAACGGCCGGCGGCGAGCAGTACGGCGTGGACCTTCGGAACCGGCGGAATGGCGGCCAGATCGCGTGGCTGCGGCCGCGTCGGGATTTCCATCAGCAGGCCACCGACGCCCATGCCGCCAATGTCGGCAGCAGTCACCTCAAGCCCTGACATAAGCCGGTCGAGGACCCAGTCAAAACCGTTCTCCTTGGGGCTGCGGGCGCAGCCGGGCGCGCCGATCACCGCGGTAGCTCCGATATGGCCGAGCACCAGCAGATTGCCCGGGTCTACAGGCATGCCGGAACGGACAACGGTGCCACCGGCCGCGCGGATCGCTGCGGGGATGACATCGTCGAAATCGCTGAGCGCCGAGGCGCCGAAAATCACCACCATGTCGTGGTCGCGGGCGAGCGCCTTGGCGGCTTCGGCCACTTCGGCCGTTTCATGCGCCGTGCGACGCTCGGCGGTGAGCCGGCTACCCGAGCGTGCGAGGCGCTGCTCGGTCAGGCGGGAGGTCTTGTCGAGCACGCTTGGCTTGACGCTGGGCAGCACCGTCTGGATGACGCCGACGCGCTTGGGCAGGAACGGATAAACGGCAAATATCTCGCGAGCGGCGCACTGCTCGGTTGCCTGACGGACGAGATGGCCAGCAACGGCGAAGGGGATGATCTTGACCGTCGCGACCATCTGGCCTTTTTCGACTGACGCATGTTGGGCGAGCGTGGCGACGGTGATCGACGGGTCGATAGCGTTGATGGCATTGATGAGGGTAGCATCAACGGTGAAGACGCCGGCTTTCAGCGCATGCAGATTGACCCGTCCCGTCGCCGCCGGCTTCACCTCGACATGGCGGTGGCGCATGCTGGCAGCGATTGCTTCCGCCGCCCGATCCTCGCTGAGGTCACCCGGCTCCAGCACCGCAACGACGATTTCGCTCAGGCCGGCGGCCGCGAGTATCGCGATGTCTTCGGCGGCGAGCACATGGGCCTTGCGGTAGCGATGGTCGCCAGCGCTCGTGGAATGCGCAAGGACCGCGCCTTCAGCCTGTGCGACAGGTATCGCCCCGAATTTCACGCCGCCTCGCTTTTCGACTTGCCGACAAGCCCACGCGAACGGAACGCGGCAATGACCTGCGCCAGCACCGCAACCGCAATCTCGGCCGGATTCGCGGCACCGATGTTAAGACCGATCGGCGCGTTGATGCGCTCGATCTGATCAGGCGTGGCACCCATGCCAAGAAGCCGTTCGACGCGCTTGGCATGCGTCTTTCGGCTGCCGAGAGCACCGACATAGAAGCACTCGGCATCGAGTGCCGCCTTGAGCGCGAAGTCGTCGATCTTGGGATCGTGGGTCACCGCAGCCAGCGCCGCATAGCGGTCGAGCGGGGCGTGTTTCAGCACATCCTCGGGCCATTCGGCATGGAGGGTGACGTCGGGAAAACGATCGTTGCTGGCAAAAGCCGTGCGCGGATCGATGATTTCAAGCGGAAAACCGGCAATCTTGGCCATCGGCGCCAGTGCCTGGCTGATATGAACGGCACCGATCACCACAAGCCGCGGCTGCGGCAGGTGGACATTGAGGAAGAACTGGCGGCCTTCGGCTTCGGCGGCGCCGGACAGGCCGGTGCGGAACGCCTTGGCGAGTGCCGCGCCGAGGTCGCCGGCAACGACATCGCCCTCCTTGACCACACGGTCGCGACCGTCGCCCATGTCGGTGACCAGGATAGCGGCGCGGCGCGCCCGGCGCTCGGCATTCAGGGTCTTCAGTGCAAACGGATCCATCGCTTCACCCCAACCGCTCGACATAAACCCGGATATGGCCGCCGCAGGACAGGCCGACCTGCCATGCGGTTTCGTCGGCGACGCCGAATTCAAGCATCTTCGGCTTGCCGCTCTCGATCACATCGAGCGCTTCGGAAATGACCGCGCCCTCAACGCAACCGCCTGAAACCGAGCCGTGGAACGTACCCTCGGCGTCAATGACGAGATGGCTGCCGACAGGACGCGGTGCCGAGCCCCAGGTCTCGACAACGGTGGCGATGGCGACATCCTTGCCATCCTTCATCCAGCCTTCGGCGATGATCAGCGGGTCGCGGGCTTCATCGAGAAACTTGCTTGGCATAAAACCTCCTTCACGACCTTACGCCGCCCGGCGCCGGCCGTCGATCATCCACAATTTCGGGTCGCTTCTGCGCGAGGCGGGCGCGCCCAGCGAGGCGCAGAGATCGCCGAGCGCGTTGAGATTGTGCACCGGGCGGAACTCGTCGACATGCGGCAGCATGGCGCGAACGCCCCGCGCCCGGGCCTCGAAACCGTCGAAACGCAACAGCGGGTTGAGCCAGATCAGCCTGCGGCACGACTTTTTGAGCCGCTCCATCTCTTCGGAGAGGCCAGCGACATCATCGCGCTCGAGCCCGTCGGTGATGAGCAGCACCACAGCGCCCTGCCCGAGCACCCGGCGCGACCACAGCCGGTTGAACTCACCAAGCGTGTCGCCGATGCGGGTGCCGCCGGACCAATCCTTGACCGCGGACGAACAGTCGGCAAGTGCCGCATCGGGGTCGCGGTGACGCATCTGCCGGGTCAGGTTGGTGAGCCGCGTGCCGAAAACGAAAGTATGCACGCGCCGCCGTTTTTCAGTCAGCGCATGCAGGAAATGCAGGAAGATTCGCGTGTACTGGCTCATCGAGCCGGAAATGTCGGCCAGCACCACCAAAGGCGGGTGGACCTCGCGGACGGAGCGGAATTTCGGCAGGATCAGCTGGCCGCCGGTTCGCGCGGCGGCACGCATCATGGCACGCGGATCGACCTTGGCGCCATGCGGATCGGGCTTGAAGCGGCGCGTGCGCACGGTGTCGAAAGGCAGCCGCAGTGCTGCGATCTCGCGCCGTGCCTCGGTGACTTCGCGCGCCGTCATCTGGGCAAAGTCCTTGGCGCGCAGCATCTCGTTGCCCGACACTGTGAAGCGGGCATCGACCTCGATCTCGGGGATCTCGCGCGGCGGCTGGCTCTTCTGGTGGCCTTCGAACATCGCCTGGCTGACGCGGTTTTCGGCGGCGCGCGGCTTCTGCCTTTCTCGGTGGTCGGGTGCGACGGGCGAAAACATCGCCAGCATCTTTTCGATCAGCTCGCGTGACTTCCAGAACAGCCGGAACGCCTCATCGAACGTGGCATGATCTTCATGCCGGCTGACCAGCACGGCATGCAGCGTCCAGTAAAAATCGTCGCGCGAACCGATACCGGCAGCCAGCACGGCCTCGATGGCATCCTTGACCGACGCCGGGCCAACCCGCATGCCGGCCTTGCGCAAGGCGCGGGCGAAATAGACGATATTGTCGCCGATGCGACCGTCAGGCGGGATCGGGGTCATGTTGTCGCGCCCCTTGCACCGATCGGGGCTTCATTGATGTCACGGCATGGATTCCCGACACTCTCCGCTCGTTTCACTCGCTCACGAGGTCGGGAATGACGGGTTGCAGGAGGCGTCTTCGCAAATCCCAGACGTTTGCGATTGGCGGCGAGCGGCATGCGTTCGTGATTGGCGGCAACGTCCAGTGAGTCCGTCATTCCCGACCTCGTGAGCGCGTGAAACGAGCGGAGAGTGTCGGGAATCCATGCCGTGATGTCGAAGCAATCGAAGCCGGTCCAGGACGAGCAGATGGCCAGGTTCCGCCAAACCGGCATGCGGACTGAAGCGATCACCGCGCCCACGCCTGCAGGTTCAGCCAGATGGCAACCGAATGATGTAGGCGACAGGAACGCCATATCCCTACTCCGCCGCCGCCAGCTCCGCCTTCACCTCGTTGAGGATGCGGCGGCCTTCGCCCTGTTCGATGCGCGCAATGTCGTCCTGGTATTTGAGCAGCACGCCGATCGTGTCCGAAATCGTCTCGGGATCGAGCGCGACCTTGTCGAGTTCGGTGAGTGCCGAAGCCCAGTCGATGGTTTCGGCGACGCCCGGCACCTTGAACAGCTCGATCTCGCGCAGCCTCTGGATGAAGCTTACCACCTCGGCCGAAAGCCGCTGGTTGGCCTGCGGCACCTTGCGGCGAACGATTTCCAGCTCGCGCTCGGCATTGGGATAGTCGACCCAATGATAGAGGCAGCGGCGCTTGAGCGCGTCGTGGATTTCGCGGGTGCGGTTAGTGGTGATGATGACGATCGGCGGCTCCTCCGCCTTGATCGTGCCGAGTTCGGGCACCGTCACCTGATAGTCGGAGAGGATTTCGAGCAAAAACGCCTCGAACGCCTCGTCGGTGCGGTCGAGTTCGTCGATCAGGAACACAGGTGCTGCACCGGCCTTGCCGGTCAGCGCGTCGAGCACCGGGCGGCGGATCAGGTATTTCTCGGAGAAGACGTTTCTTTCCATGTCGGAGCGGTCGACCTTGCCCGTCGCCTCCTCCATGCGGATCTCGATCATCTGCGCCGCATAGTTCCACTCATAGACGGCGGAGGAGACGTCGAGGCCTTCGTAACACTGCAGGCGGATCAGCCGGCGGCCAAGGGCGCTTGCCAGGACCTTGGCGATCTCGGTCTTGCCGACACCCGCCTCGCCCTCGAGGAAGAGCGGCCGGTTCATGCGCAGTGAAAGAAACAGCACCGTCGCCAGCGCCCGGTCGGCGACATAATCCGCGCCGGTCAACAGATCGAGCGTCTCGTCGATCGTTTGGGGGATGGGACGAAGTTTTGGCTCGGTCATGGCGCTTCCGGGTGGCGGCCTACAGCACGTGGTAGCTGCGACCGTGATAGATCAGCGGGCGAAGGTTATCGCCGATGCGCAGGCCTGTCACCTTGCCAAACATGACACGATGAGTGGCCAGTTCCTTGGTGTCGACCAGTTCGCAGTCGAACACCGCGACAGCACCGATGAGTGCCGGCGCACCTGACGAAAGGATCTCCCACTCACCAAGCGCGAATCGCTGTTCGGGCGGCAAGCCAGTGACACCGGAAAAGGCGACGGCGAGCGGCTCGTGGCGCGCGGCCAACGTGTTGAGGGCAAAGTTGCCGTTTTCGATGAAGGCGTCGTTCTTGGGGTTCTCGCGATTGACGCAGACAAGAACCATTGGCGGGGTGTCCGAAACCGAGCAGGCGGCGATGACGGTGGCGCCACGTTTGCCCGCCACGCCGTCGGTGGTGACCAGATGAACGGCGCCGGCAAAGTGGCTCATGGCATCGCGGTAGGCCTGTGGCCCGACTTCAAACTTCTTCAGCAACGGATTTTCCTGTGGTGGACCCTGAGCGCTATATATGGCCGCATAGTTCAGCTCACAAGCAAGTGGGCCACAAGCACATTGCGCTTATACGGGCCACGCAGTAGGTCAAAGACATCGCGTAAACTTCCGCGCGCAGAGGACTTTGTTGGACCGAATGCGATCCGCAACCGCCATCGCCATGACACTTGCCATATCGCTTGTCGCGCTGGCCGCCCAGGCCGAGCCGCTGAGAATCGGCGTGGCAGCGCCGTTGTCCGGCCCTTCGGCGATGCTTGGCGAACAGATCAAGGCCGGTGCGATGCTCGCTGGCGAGCGCGACGGAACATCGATTGAGATCGCCGATGACCGCTGCACCGCCGAAGGCGGAGCCAATGCAGCGCAGGGTTTCGTCGAGGCCAAGGTCGCTGTTGTCATAGGCTTTGTCTGCACCGAAGCAATCGAGGCGGCCTTGCCCGTGCTGAAAGACGCGCAGATCCCCGTCATCACGGTCGGCGTGCGCACCGACAGCCTGACCGACCAGCGTGGCAAGACCGGCTGGCAGGTGTTCCGGCTCGGGCCGCGCGGCGACGAAGAGCGCGAAGCGGCGGCTTCCCTGCTGCCACGGCTATGGAACAACGAACTGTTCGCCATCGTCGACGACGGCACGATTTACGGCCGCGAGCTGGCCGAAAGCTTCCGGGCCGCCGTCGAGCAGGCCGGGCTGAAACCGGTGTTCGTCGACACCTACCGGCCGCAACTCGACAACCAGGTGGCGCTCGTTGCCCGCCTGCGCAAGGCCGGCGCCACGCATGTGTTTGTCGGCGGCGACGGTGAAGACATCGCTTTGATGGCGCGCGATGCGGCCACGCTTGGCAACGGCATGGTGTTTGCCGGGGGCGAAACGCTTCGCGTCGCCGACCGGACAGTGCCGCCGGCCGAGGGCACGTTGATGGTCGCGCCGCCTGAATGGTCCGATCTCGCCAAGGCGGACGTGCTGTCCGCATTCGAAGCGCAAAAGCTGATGCCTGACGGCTACACCCTACCCGCTTTTGCGGCGGTGGAGATCGCCCGCACCGCGGCAGAACTTGCGGCGTCGAGCGGAAAACCCGTCGCTGACGTGCTCGCAGGGCAAGAATTCGACACGGCGATCGGCAAGATCCGCTTCGACGCCAAGGGCGATCTAGCCGAAAACCCCTATCGCCTGTTCCGCTTCGACGGATCGAACTACGTGCCTTTAGAGACGCAATGATGATGTTGAAAGCCGGACCGCTGAACCTGATCACCGATGTCGCCGGCCTGCGGGTCGGCAATGCCGCTGACGACAAGGTCAAGTCGGGGGTGACGGTTGTTTTGTGCGACACGCCGGCTACGGCTGCAGTGCAAGTGCTGGGTGGCGCGCCGGGAACGCGCGAGACCGACCTGCTCGAAGCGCACAATACGGTGGAAACCGTCAATGCGGTGGTGCTTTCCGGCGGCTCGGCCTTCGGCCTCGATGCGGCGTCGGGCGTGCAGGCAGCCTTGCGCGAAAAGGGCATCGGTTTTGCCGTGCGCGACCAGATCATCCCCATCGTGCCGGCGGCGATCCTGTTCGACATGCTCAACGGCGGCGCCAAGGACTGGGGCCGCTACCCACCCTATCGCGAGCTTGGCTACGATGCCGTGCAAGCAGCCGGACGCAACTTCACGCTCGGTACGGCGGGTGCGGGCACCGGGGCGCTGACGGCAGGCCTCAAGGGCGGGCTGGGCTCGGCTTCGACAGTTCTGCCCAATGGCGTGACGGTGGGCGCGCTCGTTGCTGTCAATGCCACCGGTTCGGTGACCGTCGGGCGGTCCAGGCATTTCTGGGCGGCACCGTTCGAGCTCGACGGCGAGTTCGGCGGCCTCGGCTACCCCTCGCCACTGCCTGACGATGCGAGCCGCGTGTTCAAGAAATACGAGGAGGAAAACAGCGCTGCCGCCAACACCACGATTGCGGTGATCGCCACCGACGCGATGCTGACCAAGGCGGCTGCCAAGCGGCTGGCGATATCGGCCCATGACGGCTTCACCCGCGCCATATGGCCGGTGCACACCCCCTTTGACGGCGACCTGGTGTTTGCGCTGGCGACAGGAGCAAGCGGCATCACGATCGAACAGGGGGACGTCGTCGACTTCTTCGCCGCTGCCGCCTCGACGATGGCGCGGGCGATCGCGCGTGGCGTACATGCCGCGACCGCTGTGTCCGGCGACATCATGCCGGTGTGGTCGGCACGCTGAGCCAAAATCCTTTATTGACGGTATCTTAGCGCTTTCGCCTGAAAAACTGAATCAACCGGGTACGAGAGGGATTGCCGTGAAATCGATCAAGCTTCTTTGCCTCGCAGGCCTGTCGTTGTTTGCCGCATCACAGCTGGCTCATGCCGGCGACGCGGCCGACCTCAACGTGCTCGGCTTCAGCGCCAACGGCAAGATTTTCGCTTTCGAAGAGTACGGCATCCAGGACGGTTCGGGCTTTGCCTATGCGCACCGCTTCTACATCGATACCGAAACCGACAAGTTCTTGCCCAACACGCCGGTGCGCGTGCAGATGGAAGACGAGAGTATTGGCCTGCAGGTGGCGCGCGACCAGGCGCGGGCGCGCGGCGAGAAAGTCGTCAAGGACGAGGTTCTGGCCGCCAATCGCGGCCGTCTCGCAGGCTTCAACGCGGTGACCGAAATCAGCGCCGATCCGCACAAGATGGTGGTCAATCCGCGCCCGGTGTTTCCACCCATCGACCCGCAGCTTGAATTCCGGCTCGAAGAGATTTCACTTGGCGAGATCGAGCGCTGCCCCGGCATCGGCCCGGTCAAGGGTTTTAGGCTGGTCCATGTGCGTGACGACGGCAAGACCGACGTGCTGCAGGAAGATAAGGACGTGCCGCTGAGCCGTGGCTGCCCGAGCGGCTACCGTATCGGCGGCGTGCAGACCTTCTTCGGGGAAGGCGGCGCGATGACCTATGCCGTGCTGATCACCGTCATCCGCCACGGCTTCGAAGGCCCCGACCACCGCTGGATAGCGGTGACGGGCCGGACGTGACCGACGACGTGGCGATGACTGCCGGGGCAAGCCTGCCAGGGACTTCGAAAGAACCGCGCGTCAGCGAGCGGCTGCGCCAGGCGCTGCCTTCCTTGCGCCTGGCAATCGCCGGCTCCGTTGTCTGGGGTCTTGCAATGGGAGCAAGCGCGCTCCTGACGCTACTGCTCGACGGTTGGGAAACTCCGGTTGGCGTCCACATTGTTGTATCGCTGTTCACGCTCGGTGGAGCCGCCGCCTTCCCGATCGGCTGGACGCTGGCAAAACTGCTTTCGCAAGGCCGCCGGCCCGAAACGGCCTTCGCCGCCGCTTTCGTGTCGCTTGGCGTTGTGACAATCGGCCTGACCGCCCTGCTCTACGCGCTGCAATATCGCAGCTACTACGCCGAGTGGCATGCGGCCCCCTTCACCATCACCTGGGCGTTCCAGTTCGTCTTCACCGGGCTGGTCGCGCTCTATCAATTTGCCGTTTTGGGCCTTCGGCTCTATTTTCCAATCGGATTTGCCGCCCTTTTCACTGCTGCTTTGTGGTTTGCTGCCCGTTCGCGTTGAGCATTGCGCCCAGCTCTGTTAGGGGAGCGGCGACGCAACCGCAGCTGGACACCCCGCCATGATCCCTCGCTATTCCCGGCCCGAGATGGTCGACATCTGGTCCCCCGAAACCCGGTTCCGCATCTGGTTCGAGATCGAGGCCCATGCCTGCGACGCGCTGGCCGAGATCGGCGTGATCCCCAAGGAAGCGGCCAAGACGATCTGGGAAAAGGGCGGTGCCGCCACCTTCGACGTCGAGCGCATCGATGAAATCGAGCGTGTCACCAAGCATGACGTTATCGCTTTCCTGACGCATCTCGCCGAATTCGTCGGCCCGGATTCGCGCTTCATCCATCAGGGCATGACCTCGTCGGACGTGCTCGACACCTGCCTTTCCGTGCAGTTGGTGCGCGCCACCGACATCCTGCTTGCCGACATCGACGCGCTTTTGGCCGCTCTCAAGCGCCGCGCCTTCGAGCACAAGGACACCGTCACCATCGGCCGCAGCCACGGCATCCATGCCGAGCCGACAACCTTCGGCGTCAAGCTGGCGCTGGCCTTCGCCGAATTCACGCGCTGCCGCGAGCGGCTGGTGCATGCCCGCGAAGACATCGCCACCTGTGCCATTTCGGGCGCTGTCGGCACCTTCGCCAACATCGACCCGCGCGTCGAGGAGCATGTCGCAGCCAAGCTCGGCCTCAAGCCCGAGCCGGTGTCGACGCAGGTCATCCCGCGCGACCGCCACGCCATGTTCTTTGCCACGCTCGGCGTGATCGCTTCGTCGATCGAGCGCGTCGCCATCGAAATCCGCCATCTGCAGCGCACCGAGGTGCGTGAGGTGGAGGAGTATTTCTCGCCGGGCCAGAAGGGCTCCTCGGCGATGCCGCACAAGCGCAACCCGGTGCTGACCGAAAACCTGACCGGCCTTGCCCGCATGGTCCGCTCCTATGCGGCGCCAGCGATGGAGAACGTAGCGCTGTGGCACGAGCGCGACATCTCGCACTCCTCGGTCGAACGCATGATCGGCCCGGACGCCACCGTCACGCTCGACTTCGCGCTGGCGCGGCTGACCAACGTCATCGACAAGCTCGTCGTCTACCCCGACAGCATGCTCAAGAACATGAACAAGTTCCGCGGTCTCGTGCATTCTCAGCGCGTCCTGCTGGCGCTGACGCAGGCAGGCGTTTCCCGCGAGGACGCCTACCGGCTCGTCCAGCGCAACGCCATGAAGGTCTGGGAAGAAGGCAAGGATTTCCTTGAGGAACTTCTCGCCGACAAGGAAGTGACCGCTGCCTTGCCTGAAGCTGAGATCCGTGAAAAATTCGACCTCGGCTACCACACCAAGCATGTCGATACGATCTTCAAGCGGGTATTTGGCTAAGGTTTTTGATGCGGCTGGCTGTTGTTTCAGACATCCACGGAAATCTGCGCGCGCTGGAAACTGTCCACGCGCGCATCAAGGACAGTGCCCCTGATGTCATAGTCAATCTGGGGGACTGCATCTCCGGCCCGCTATGGCCGGAGGAAACCGCGCAATATCTGATTGCCGAGAACTGGCCTACGGTGCGCGGCAATAACGATCGCGCCCTGGTCGAAACCCCTGTGCCCGATTTGGAAAGCATCGACGCGTTTACGCACCGATGCTTGTCCCCAACGTCGCTGACTTGGGTCTCGTCATTGCCACTCACCTTGCCCCTCGCGCCCGACATCTTGCTCTGCCACGGCTCGCCAACCGACGACGAGACGTTCCTGCTCGAAGAAGATGGTGGCAACCACTTCTTTCCATCCAACCAGAGCCAGATTAGGCACAAGCTTGGAGAGATCGACGCCAAGCTCATACTCTGCGGCCACACGCACACGCCACGTGTCGTGCATGTGTCCGATCGGCAGGTGGTCCTCAACCCCGGCAGCGTCGGCGTCCAGGCCTTTCCCGGCCTAACCGTGACTGGCAGCCCACACGCCCGGTACGCCATCGCCACGCTCAAGAACGGCGACTGGTCGTTCAGCCATCACGCCATCGACTACGATTGGGGCAAAGCCTCGCGGCGCGCGGTGGCTGCCGGCTTTTCCAGCTGGAGCCATGGGTTGGCGACCGGCTATGCGGCCGGGACCGCATAGCATCGGACGATGCGTCTCAGCCCGCAAAAGCATCCATCAGGATGAAGCTCGGGTCTTGCCGCTGATATCCGTTGATCAGCGGCACCAGGCGCGTGAAATGCTCGGTCTGGCAATGGATATCAAGGGCCGCGCGATCAGGCCATTCCTCGATGAAGACGAAATGGCCGGGATCCTTCTGATCCACGAAGAGGTCGTAGGAGATGCAGAGCGGTTCGCGCTTGGTCTTCTCTACGAGCTCGGCATAGAGCGGCAGTACAACCTCTATGAACTCAGGTTTGATGAAATCCTGAGCTATGACTTTCAGCATGGAGGGCTCCCGCAATGGCATCGGAACTGCCGACATGGCAGGCCCATTGGTATCGCGCATAACACAAGCGACCGCCAAACCGTGTCAGGATGGATTGTCACGTCCCGGCTGCCCAAGGCTACTCGCCGAATGCGGGAGCGAATTTCAACGCACCGCTCGGAGCCTGTCCACGCAGAACCAGCCGCTGGACGTATCGGACGTCAACGTCGCCATATGTCAGTTGGCCGTCGCTGACGAAACCGGCATGGCTGTAGACTTCGGGGTTGCCGATCAGCGCACAGCCGCTTGCGCCACGCTTGCCCAGCATCGTCAGGCCGGCCGCAATCAGCGTCCTGCCTATGCCTTGACGCTGCCGCTCGGGTTTCACGGATATCGACCCGAGTCCGAACCAGCCGTGATGCCTGCCGTCGATCGAGACGGGCGAGAACGCCACATGCCCGACAATCTCGCCGTCGTCCTCCGCCACCAGTGAGATCGTCAGATCGTCATCGGCACGCAACCGCCTGATGATGTCCGCTTCAGTTCCCTCGCTGTACGGCATCGGCTTGAATGCGATCCACGTGAGCTCGTGGATCGCATCATGGTCTGTGGAGGTTTCGGGCCGGATCAACATTTCAAGAAGGCGCACCGGGCACGGCTTTGATCACCGTACCCCAGGGATCCTCGTAGGTCGAAGCCGCCTTGGCGTCGGCCGAGCGCATTTCGACCCAGGCAAGGCCGGTGCGCGAGAGGTCACGCTTTCCCGCACCTGGGCTCTGCCAGGAATTGGCGCCGATATGGTGATGGTAGCCGCCAGACGACAGGAAAACGGCGCTGTTGCCGTATTTCGCCATCGTGTCGAAGCCGAATTGCTTGTTCCACCACTCCGCGGCCGCCGCAGGATTGCCGACGCGCAGATGGACGTGGCCGACGATGCTGTTTTCTGGCATGCCCTGCCAGCCGGCATCGCCAGCAGGCACCTCGGCGACAATGGACGGGATATCGAGCTGCTCGGTCGCCATATCAACCTGCGAGCCGGTCCATTTCCAGCTGTCATGCGGCCGGTCGCGATAGATCTCGATACCGTTGCCTTCCGGGTCGGTCAGGTAGAGCGCCTCGCTGACCAGATGGTCGGACGCGCCGTCGACCGGAATGCGCGTGTCGATCGCGTGCTTGATCCAGCGCCCGAGATCGGCGCGGGTCGGCAGCAGGAAGGCGGTGTGAAACAGGCCCGCACTGCGCGGATCGTCAGGCTTGGCCGCCTTGTCGGACTCGATGTTTAGCAGCGCGCGGCTGCCAGCACCCAGCGTGATGGTTTCGCCGTCGCGGGCGAGCTCCTGCAGGCCAATCACGTCGCGGTAAAATTTGGCCATCGCCTCGGCGTCGCGTGCCTTAAGGCCGACGCGCGCAACGCTGACCGGCGTTGTGGCGGCAAAGGGTATCTTGCTCATCTTGGGCTCCGTATGGCCAACGCCGCCTGTCGCTCCCATCGCAAGGAGGGCTGCGCTGCCAATCAGTTTGCGCCGTGTCAGTTCCAAAATCCACTCTCCGGCCAACACGGCTGTTTCTCGTCATAGATCGGCTGAGCGCATCGTTCACACAAGTCAGCAAAGACCGAACACGGCGTTCAACATTTCGATATCAACCGACCTATTGCCGGCTTCTGGTCGCCGCCAGAGGTTTGCCAGAGGTTTGATTGTGCCAGTGGCCAATCGCCGAAGACTTTTCCAATGCCGGGCGCTAGCAGTTCGGTTGCTGAAATTTGATCCGAGCGCATTTCATGAATGACAATGAACACATATCGCTGAGACCGGCACGCCGTGGTGACGGACAGGCCGCGTTTGATATCACGCGGGCTTCCGTTCGCGAGCTGGCGAAGGGCCACTACTCCGCCGAGCAGATCGCCGGATGGATGGGGGAACGGACGCCCGACACCTACGAAGCGTTGATTGATAAAGGGCTGATGGTCGTTGCCGAGCAAGGCGGCAGGATCGTCGGTTTTGTCGATTCCGAGCCCGGTGAGGTGACGCGGCTGTTTCTTCTGGTCGACGCCGCAGGTTCAGGTCTTGGCAAGCGGCTGCTCGAAATCGGCATCGAGAATGCGCGGCAGAACCATGACGGGCCGATCAAGGTCGAATCAACTGTCAATGCCGAGGGCTTTTATCGCCGCCATGGCTTTCGCACCGTCGAGCGGGGCTATTTCTCGCATGGCGTCGGCGGCGATCCGATCGAGATCGTGCATATGGAACTGTGAGCCGCACCGGCTTGCACCGGCGAGATCGGATCGCTACATCCGCGATATGAAGGTAAAAGACGCCGATATCATCATCGTGCCCGGATACACCAATTCGGGACCATCCCACTGGCAGAGCCGCTGGGAGGAAAAACTATCGACCGCGCGCCGCGTCGAGCAGGACGAATGGTCGAAGCCGGTGCGCGAGGACTGGACGGCCAAGGTCATCGACGCGGTCAACGCGGCGGAACGGCCGGTGGTGCTGGTTGCACACTCGCTCGGCATCCCGACCGCCATCCATGCCATTCCGGGCTTCAGGAAATACGTGGCGGGCGGCTTCTTCGTGGCCCCGCCAGATGTCGCCAACCCGGCGATCCGGCCGAAGCATCTGCTGACCTTTGGGCCCTACCCGCGCGATCCGCTGCCATTTCCCTCGGTGGTGGTCGCCAGCCGCAACGATCCCTACTGCGCGCTCGACGTCGCCGAGGACATCGCCGCGGCCTGGGGCTCGCTGTTCATCGATGCCGGCGAAGCAGGCCACATCAATGCCGATTCCGGCTTCGGGCCGTGGCCCGAGGGGTCGATGGTGTTCGCGCAGTTCATGTCGCGGCTGGAAGGCTAAGACTTTGATTTTGCGTATTTTCGCGGCAGACAAGTGATCCCACTTGTCTGCAAAATACGCTAGCCGAGGGACTTCCTGAGCTCGGAAAGCAGGTTCGCGGCACCGCTTGATATCAGCTGGTGCTCCGAGCCCGTGGCGAGCAACTGGAAGCCCATTTCGACAAAGCGCCCGGAGATCTTGGGATCGGTGACATAGATGCCGGCATGCTTGCCAGCGGCGCGCGCGCGCTTGGCGACATCGGCGACCGTTTCCATCATCGCTTCCAGCGTAGAATTGACAGTCTCACCCTTCGTCCAGGCGATCGAGAAATCACCCGGGCCAAGGAAAATGCCGTCGATGCCGGGCGTCGCCAATATGCCGTCGAGGGCTGCGACCGCGGCATGCGTTTCGACCATGGCAAAGGAGACGGTGCGCGCATTGCTCTCCTTCAGCCACTTGACCGAATCCTTGCTGCCATGACGGGGCGCGGCAAAGGTCGGCCCCCAGGAGCGCTCGCCCAGTGGCGGGTATTTCATGGCGGCGGCAAAGCGTTGCGCATCTTCAACTGAATTGACCATCGGGGCGATGACGGCTTCGGCGCCGAAGTCGAGGGCGCGGCTCGCCATGTCGAAGCGCCCGACGGGAACGCGCACGATTGCATGCTTGCTCGCGCGCAGCACCGGCGCCAGCGAACGCAGCACGGAGTCTTCGTTGTGGCCGCCATGCTGCATGTCGAGGGTGACCGCATCGAACCCCTGCCCGGCCAGGATTTCGACGGTCAGCGCATCCGGCACGCCAGACCATGCGGTGATGATGGTCTCGTTGGCGTGCAGTCTCTCGGCAAGCGTCATTTTTCTCTCTCCCTCTGGCATGGCTATTTCATCCCGAAGCGACGTAGGGCGCAAACAAAAACCGCCCGGGAGCCGGGCGGTTCGTTAGTCCAGCGATGCTGGCCGGATCAGGTGTTCTTGATCTGCTCGATCGCCTGCGCCATCAGTTCGTCCATGGTGCGGCGGATCTGATGGTCGGACTGGTCGACGCCGGCTGCGTCGAAATCGGCGCGGACCTTGCGGAATACGTCATGATCGCCGGCTTCCTCGATGTCGGAAATCACGACTTCCTTGGCGTAGGCATCGGCATCGGCGCCCGACTTGCCGAGCTTTTCGGCAGCCCAGAGGCCGAGCGCCTTGTTGCGCCGCGCATTCGCCTTGAAACGCAGCTCCTCGTCGAAGACGAACTTGCGCTCAAAACCTTCTTCGCGGTCCTTCATGTTGCTCATGGCAATCCTCCAGGGAGTGGGAAGTCGATTCGACTTCCGGTGTATATGTTATCGGTTTCCTCAAACCAAAAGCCCGACGCCCGGTCAATATCTCTCTTTGTCTCTCTTTTGCTCTGTTTACGTGTGCGGTGCGGCATTTCCGTGCCAAAAGGCGTTGATTGGCCGGAAATGACGATTGAGCAATGGGCCCGTTTAAGATAGAGACCGGCGTTGAAACCCACTGCCGCCGCGGCTTTGCGGCGTGAGAAAGGGACCGGTATCTTGCCGTCCACCCTTCCAACCAGAGAATCATTCAGATGAAGAATCGCCGCCGCATTTACGAAGGCAAGGCCAAGATCCTTTATGAAGGCCCTGAGCCGGGTACCCTTATCCAGTTTTTCAAGGACGACGCCACCGCCTTCAACAAGAAGAAACATGAAGTTGTCGACGGCAAGGGCGTGCTCAACAACCGTATTTCCGAGCACATCTTCAACCATCTGAACCGGATGGGCATTCCGACTCACTTCATCCGCCGCCTCAACATGCGCGAGCAGCTGATCAAGGAAGTCGAGATCATCCCGCTCGAGGTCGTGGTGCGCAACGTCGCCGCCGGCTCGCTGGCCAAGCGCCTGGGCATCGAAGAAGGCACCGTGCTGCCGCGCTCGATCATCGAATTCTACTATAAGGCCGATGCGCTCGACGATCCGATGGTCTCCGAAGAGCACATCACCGCGTTCGGCTGGGCAAGCCCGCAGGAAATCGACGACATCATGGCGCTCGCCATCCGTGTCAACGACTTCCTCTCCGGCCTGTTCATGGGCGTCGGCATCCAGCTCGTCGATTTCAAGATCGAATGCGGCCGGCTGTACGAAGGCGACATGATGCGCATCGTCGTCGCCGACGAGATTTCGCCCGACAGCTGCCGCCTGTGGGACGTCGCCACCCAGGACAAGCTCGACAAGGACCGCTTCCGCCGCGACATGGGCGGACTGGTCGAGGCTTACCAGGAAGTGGCACGCCGCCTCGGCATCATGAACGAAAACGAGACCCCGCGCCCGACCGGCCCGGTCCTCGTCAAGCACTAAGCGTCAGGGCGCGGGTCGACCGCGCCCTTCCTTTTTTCGCCGAATAGCCGGAGAATTCGACCCGTGATCAAGGCCCGCGTCACCGTCACCCTCAAGAACGGCGTGCTCGACCCGCAAGGCAAGGCGATCGAGCATGCGCTCGGCGGCCTGGGCTTCGGCGGCGTCGGTTCCGTGCGCCAGGGCAAGGTCTTCGACGTCGAGATCGAAGGTGCCGACAAGGCAAAGGCGGAAAGCGACCTCAACGCCATGTGCGAGAAGCTTCTGGCGAACACGGTGATTGAGAATTATAGTGTGACGCTTATCTGAGGTTGTACCGGAGGGTGCAGTGGCGGAAGTCACCAACGACCTGATGTATGAACTGCTCAAACGCGTGCATGGCGATCTCTCGGAGATGAAGTTCGACCTCCAGGAGATCAAGAGAAGAATGACCGGTGCGGAAGAAGCGCTGGCAGGCGTGAACCGCCGACTTGACCGCCACGACGAACGGCTCGAGCGCATCGAGCGTCGTTTGGAACTGCGTGAACTCGCCGAAGCTCAGAGGCCTTACGAACCGAAATGAAATCAGCAGTCGTTCTCCTTCCTGGCCTCAACCGTGACCGCGACATGATCGCGGCACTGACCAAGATTTCGGGCAAGGCGCCCGTCACCGTCTGGCAGACCGACACGGAAATCCCTGATGTCGACCTGATCGCCATTCCTGGCGGCTTCTCCTTCGGCGACTATCTGCGCTGCGGCGCGATCGCTGCGCGCATGCCCGTGCTGCGCGCGGTCGCCGAAAAAGCGGCCAAGGGCGTGCAGGTTGTCGGTGTGTGCAACGGCTTCCAGATCCTTGTCGAAGCAGGCCTCCTGCCCGGTGCCCTGATGCGCAACAATTCGCTCAAATTCGTCTGCCGCGAGGTGAAGCTCGAAATCGCCAACGCCAACACCGCGTTCACCCGCAATTATTCGGCCGGCCAGATCATCCGCTGCCCGGTGGCGCATCATGACGGCAATTATTTCGCCGATCCCGAGACGCTCAACCAGCTTGAGGGCAACGGCCAGGTGGTGTTCCGCTACGCCGAAGGCACCAATCCGAACGGCTCGATCAACGACATCGCCGGCATCATCAACAAGGCTGGCAATGTGCTTGGCCTGATGCCGCATCCGGAAAACCTGATCGAAGCAGCGCATGGCGGCAATGACGGCCGCGCGCTGTTTGAAAGCGCGCTCGGCCTGCCCAAGGCGGCATGAGCCCGCGCCAGGAATTTTTCACTTCATCCATTTGACAAGGGCGGGCATCGGCGAATGAAGTCACTGCGGATTCTGGCGGCAGCGGCCGCAGTCATTGGCCTCGCCGCCTGCAATTCCGGTCCGAAGACGCCAGCACCGTCAGCGTCGGGCAAGAGCGCATCGCTTCGTTCGATGGAACAGGTGGCGATCGCCGCGCACAAATGCTGGTTCGCCAGCAAGGACCCGGCCTTCAAGGCCTACCAGATGGCCAACGAACTCAATAATTTCGGCGGCACGCCGCGTTTCCTTCTGGTGCCGGCCAAGCAATATGGCGCAAGGCCGCTGCTGGTCGTGCAGGCGCAAGGCAATTCGAGCCAGGTCCAGGCGTTCGGCCCGCTGATGGACCAGGCACTCGGCGCACGCATCGGCTCTGATATCACCCGCTGGAGCTCCGGCAACCCTGCCTGCACCGGCACCGTTTGAGGCACAGTCGACAGGCTTCTGCAATCAGCTTCGGCTGAAAAAGAGGTGGAGGCACAGGGGCGCCTCCACCAATGTCGAACTGCCCGTGGGTCGGGACAATCCGAAAACATTCAGTCGTAAAACGAGCGGATTCCTTCGCGATAGGCATCGCAACGCGAGATGCCGATATCGGACAGTTGATCGTCAGTGAGCTCCAGCAAGCTCATCCGGGTGCGCCGCCGCTCGATGCAGCGCGCCAGCCAGCGCATCAAACGGAGCGGAACCTTCGCCAGATTGCTCAGCGCGCTGCGCTTCTCCGCTGGAGATGCAGATGTGACGCCCCCGCCAATTGCATCAATTGTGCTCATCGTATTCATCCACATTGTATCTATTTTCGACAAACAATGCTATGAATTGACTCAGGAATGATCGCAATATAGGAATTGTCACCATGACAATTTGGCTTCCCGACCTCTCCTCCGGTTCCGGCCCGCTCTATCTGCGCCTGGCCGAGCGCATCGAAAACGACATCGACAGCGGCGTGCTGCCATCCGGAGCCAAGCTGCCACCACAGCGCAACCTTGCGTACGACATCGGCGTGACCATCGGCACGGTCGGGCGCGCTTATGCGCTGTTGCGCGAGCGCGGTCTGGTAAGTGGCGAAGTCGGTCGCGGCACTTACATCCTGGCGCGGCACAACGATCAGCTTGCTCCCAGCACGCCACCCGCCCTGCCCCACGAGGGCTCGCGCCCTGCCGAGGCTCCGCCCGGCAAGCTGCGCTTCGACAGCACGGCTGCACCCAATGTCGGCCAGGGCGGTGCAATCGAGACAATCCTGGCAGCAATCAGCCGAGACAACCCCGACGACGTGACGAGTTATGCGAGGACCTTTCCCGAGCACTGGTTCGAGGCAGGCAGCGCGTGGCTGTCACGCAACGGCTTTGTGGCCGCACCCGACAGCATCGTGCCGACGCTCGGGGCGCATGCCGCTGTCGTTGCCATCATTGCCGCGGCAAGCTCGCCCGGCGACCACGTCTTGTTCGAACATGTGACCTACACCCAGATCGCACGCAGTGCCGGGCTGATCGGCCGGCGCATGGCACTGGTCAATTCGGACGAATACGGCGTCGATCCCGACGATTTCGAACGCGTCTGCGCCCAAAAGCATCCGAAACTGGCGTTCCTGATGCCCACGGCACAGAACCCGACCGGTGCGATCATGCCACGCGAGCGCCGACAAGCGATTGCCGAGATCGCGCGGAAGCACAATGTGCTGCTGATCGAGGACGACCTTTATGGCGCACTGACCGACGACCGCACGCCTCTTTTGGCCGAATTCGCGCCTGAGCGCACTTTCGTCGTCGGGGGCCTGTCCAAGTCGGTGGCGGCGGGCGTGCGCGGCGGCTGGCTGTCAAGCCCGGCGCATTTCCGCCACAGCATCCGGGTTGCCCACAAGATGGTCACCGGCGGCATGCCGTTCCTTTTGGCGGAACTGTGCGCCCAGCTGGTGCTGTCGGGCGAGGCCGCGGCCATCCGTGCCCGCTCCATCGCCGAGATCAATGCCCGCCTCGATATCGTGCGCGAGGCGCTGGACGGCTGCGATTTCAATATTACGCCGAACATTCCCTTCATCTGGCTGGCCCTGCCGGAACCGTGGAATTCCGGCACATTCAAGAACGCGGCCTATGAGCAAGGCGTGCTGATCGACGACGAAGACGAGTTCAAGGCCGGACGCTCGGACCAGGTGTTCCACCGCGTCAGGATCGGCATTTCGTCGGCGCGCACGCAATCCGAGGTGAGCGAAGGGCTGACAAAGCTGCGCCGCCTGCTGGATGAAGGGCGCGCTGGCTACGACAGTTACGGCTGACCCCATCATATCCGCCGCGGGCAGCCCGGTTTCCTTGCCACAAGGGCGATTTTCTGGCCTTTGGCGGTATATCCTGGCCCAATGATGCGCTATTGAGCCACCAACGGTTCCCCCAACGGATTCTGCGATCTACGATGACTATTCAGAACGACGTGAAGATCACCGGCGAGCTCATTGCCGCGCACGGGCTCAAGCCAGACGAATACCAGCGTATCCTCGACCTTGTCGGACGCGAGCCGACCTTCACCGAGCTCGGTATCTTCTCGGCGATGTGGAACGAGCACTGCTCGTACAAATCGTCGAAGAAGTGGCTGCGCACACTGCCGACCAAGGGTGAGCGGGTCATCCAGGGGCCTGGCGAGAATGCGGGCGTTGTCGATATCGGCGACGGCGACTGCGTGGTCTTCAAGATGGAGAGCCACAACCACCCCTCCTTCATCGAGCCCTATCAGGGCGCGGCGACCGGCGTCGGCGGCATTCTGCGCGACGTCTTCACCATGGGCGCGCGGCCGATTGCCTCGATGAACGCGTTGCGCTTCGGAGCGCCAGACCACCCCAAGACGCGCCATCTGGTTTCAGGCGTGGTTGCCGGCGTCGGCGGCTATGGCAACGCGTTTGGCGTGCCGACCGTTGGCGGCGAAGTGAATTTCGACGCCCGCTACAATGGCAACATCCTGGTCAACGCCTTTGCCGCCGGTCTCGCCAAGACCGACGCGATCTTCCTGTCGCAGGCCAAGGGTGTCGGCTTGCCAGTCGTCTATCTCGGCGCCAAGACCGGCCGCGACGGTGTCGGCGGCGCGACAATGGCTTCGGCCGAATTCGACGACAAGATCGACGAAAAGCGGCCGACCGTGCAGGTCGGCGATCCCTTCACCGAAAAGTGCCTGCTCGAAGCCTGCCTCGAACTGATGGCCTCGGGCGCCGTTATCGCCATCCAGGACATGGGGGCTGCCGGCCTCACCTGCTCGGCCGTCGAGATGGGCGCCAAGGGCGACCTCGGCATCGAGCTCGACCTCGACAAGGTGCCGGTGCGCGAAGAACGCATGAGCGCTTATGAGATGATGCTGTCGGAGAGCCAGGAGCGCATGCTCATGGTGCTGCGGCCCGAAAAGGAAGAAGAGGCCGAGGCGATCTTCGTCAAATGGGGCCTCGACTTCGCCATCGTTGGCAAGACCACCGACGACCTGCGCTTCCGCGTCCTGCATCAGGGTGTTGAAGTGGCCAATTTGCCCATCAAGGAACTCGGCGACGAAGCTCCCGAATATGACCGTCCGTGGGTTGAGTCCGCCAAGCGCGCCCCGCTGGCGGTCGACGATGTTCCGCAGGCCGATGTCGCCGCCGCACTGCTCAAGATGCTCGACGGCGCGGACCTGTCATCGCGCCGCTGGGTGTGGGAGCAGTATGACACCATGATCCAGGGCAATTCGCTGCAGCGCCCCGGCGGCGACGCCGGCGTCGTGCGCGTCGAGGGCCATGCCACCAAGGCGCTGGCGTTTTCGTCCGACGTCACGCCGCGCTATTGCGAGGCCGATCCCTATGAGGGCGGCAAGCAGGCCGTGGCCGAGTGCTGGCGCAACCTGACCGCGACGGGTGCTGAGCCCCTTGCCGCCACCGACAACCTCAATTTCGGCAATCCCGAGCGCCCCGAGATCATGGGGCAGCTGGTCGGAGCGGTGAAAGGCATCGGCGAGGCCTGCCGCGTACTCGGCTTCCCGATCGTTTCGGGCAATGTGTCGCTTTACAACGAGACCAACGGGCAAGGAATCCTGCCGACGCCGACAATTGGCGGCGTTGGCCTGATCGACGACTGGTCGAAGATGGCCAAGGCCTGCTTTGCCCGCGAAGGCGAAGTGATCCTGTTGGTCGGCGGCCCGGCCCAGTGGGGCAGCCACCTCGCCCAGTCGATCTACATGCGCGACATGCACGGCCGCACCGACGGCCCGCCGCCGGCAGTCGATCTCGAGCACGAAAAGAAGGTCGGCGATTTCGTCCGCAAGCTGATCCGCAACGGCCAGGCTACCGCCGTGCACGACCTTTCCGATGGCGGCCTAGCCGTAGCGCTTGCCGAGATGGCGATGGCCTCCGGCATCGGTGCTGTCGTTCCAGGCCTCAGCGGCACCAACCCGATCCCGGTATTCTTCGGCGAAGACCAGGGACGCTATCTGGTGACCGTCAAGCTTGACCCGAAATCGGCCGAGATGCAGGAATTGTGGAACGAGGCCAAGGGGCTCGGTATCCACGCTCCGTGGATCGGCACGACCGGTGGTGAGGAATTGAAACTGGGCGAGGCGCGCGCCATATCAATTGACGAGTTGACCACGGCTCACGAATCCTGGTTCCCTCGGTTCATGAACAACTGATCGGGGAAAACGGCATGGCAATGGACGCACACGACATCGAGCGGATGATCAAGGACGGCATTCCGGATGCCCGGGTGACCATCCGCGATCTCGCCGGCGACGGCGATCACTATGCCGCCGAGGTCGTGTCGGAAAGCTTCCGCGGCAAGACCCGCGTGCAGCAGCACCAGATGGTCTATGACGCGCTGAAGGGCAATATGGGCGGGGTGCTGCACGCACTCGCGCTTCAGACCAGCATTCCGGAATAACGTTCCTCGCCCGCCGATGTCCGACGACACCGACAGCCAGCAGATCGCCCGGCGCGCTTATGCGAGCTTTGCCGAGCGCTATGATGCGGCAGCGCCGACCAAGCCGCATAACGCGCTTTATGAGCGGCCGGCTTCGCTGGCGTTGCTGGGCGACGTGAAGGGCCAGGACGTGGTCGACGCCGGCTGCGGCTCGGGCATCTGCTCGGAAAAGCTGGCGCGCGAGGGCGCGAAGGTCCACGCCTTCGACATCACACCAGAGATGATCGACCTTGCGCGGATGCGATGCGCCGGGCTCGGCGTCGACATTCGCGAAGCCGACCTCGCCAAGCCGCTCGACTGGATCGAAAGCGAAAGTGCTGATGCGATCCTGTGTTCGCTGGCGCTCGACTATGTCGAGGACCTCAAGCCGGTCTTCGCCGAATTCCACCGCATCGCGCGGCCGGGTGGCCGGCTCGTCTTTTCGATGGGCCATCCAATGCGCGACTGGGCCGACCCGCGCACGCATGGCGGCGCCGACTATTTCGCGACGAATCGCTGGGGCATGCATTGGGGCGGGTTTGGCGAGCCAGCGCCTTTCGTTGAATCCTACAGGCGGCCACTTCAAGATATTTTGAACGGTCTGAGCGACGCCGGCTGGCGCCTTGACCGTTTCGTCGAACCGTTGCCGGTTGCCGAGATGGCAACAATCGACCCCCAGCATTTTGCCGAGTTGAGCCGGTCGCCCGCCTTCATCTGCGTGCGCGCGGTCAAATAGGCTGCGCCAGTTCGAGAAGCTTTTGAGGCCAGCCAGGAAGCAAACAAGCCGCAGACGCGCGAAACGCCCCTGTTCGAAGGTGTGCGGGCGTGCCCAGCAGACGGCGCCGTGCCAAGCGTCATCGGCAAGGGTCTGGACCTGATGACCGATTGTGTTATTGCGGATTTCTGGTTTTCGGGTCGACGCGTCGCTTGGAAAGCTCGACTGTTGCAACCACATAGTAGCAAGTGCTAGCAGTCTAGCGGATATTGCCGGCTACACGAGTTCGGCCAGATTGAGGTTTATGGCGCCATGAGCGGAATCAACGAATACATCGATAGCGAAGTGAAGAGCCAGGATGTCGTGGTGTTCATGAAGGGCACGCCCGGCTTTCCGCAGTGCGGCTTTTCCGGCCAGGTCGTCCAGATTCTCGACTACCTCGGGGTCGACTACAAGGGCGTCAACGTGCTGACCTCCAACGATCTTCGTCAAGGCATCAAGGACTACTCCAACTGGCCGACGATCCCTCAGCTCTACGTCAAGGGCGAGTTCGTGGGCGGCTGCGACATCATCCGCGAGATGTTCCAGGCCGGCGAGTTGCAGTCGTTCCTTCAGGAAAAGGGCGTGAGCGTCAAGGGCGCCGCCTGATCTAGGAAGTACCGGCTCCGGGCTGTTCCGGGGTCCTGTTTGTGGCAAATGCGCCGGCTTTCCGGCGCATTTCCGTTTGAATCGGATTCCGAAATGGAACAGAAAGTCTCCCCGAGCGCCCAGAAGGGCGTGTTCCCGATTCCACGCTGGGAATTCATCGCACTCGCCGCAGCGCTGATGGCGGTCAACGCGCTCGCCGTCGACATCATGTTGCCGGCGCTGCAGCAGATCGGCGCCAGCCTCAATGTCGAGAGCGAAAACCATCGCCAGTATGTGATAACGGCCTATTTCGCCGGCCTCGCATTGGCGCTGCTTGCCTATGGCCCGATCTCCGACAGGTTCGGCCGGCGCAAGCCGCTGCTGTTTGGCCTCGGCATCTATATTGTTGCAGCCTTTGCCGCAGCGTTTGCGCCAAGCTTCGAAACCCTGCTTCTGCTGCGCTTCGTCCAGGGCATCGGTGCTGCCTCGACGCGCGTCATCGCGGTATCGGTGGTGCGCGACCGCTTCGGCGGAAGGCAGATGGCCGAGATCATGTCGCTGATCTTCATGGTGTTCATGATCGTGCCGGTGCTTGCGCCCGGCATCGGCCAGGTCGTCATGCTGTTTTCCGAATGGCACATGATCTTCATCGTCATGGCGGTGTCGGCGCTCGCCATCACCATGTGGGCGGCGATCCGCCTGCCCGAGACAATGCACCCCGAGGACCGGCGTCCGCTGTCGATCCTGTCCATCGCCAAGGGCTTCCGCACCGTGCTCACCACGCGCATGTCGCTGTGGTACACGCTCGCCTCGATGACGATCTTCGGCGCGCTGTTTGGCTTCATCAACTCGGCGCAGCAGGTCTATGTCGGCCTCTACGGGCTCGGCGTGTGGTTCCCGCTGGTCTTCGCGGCGATTGCCGGCATGATGTCGGTGTCGTCGTTCCTCAACTCGCGCCTCGTCGTCAAGCTCGGCATGCGCAAGCTGTCGCATGGCGCGCTGCTCGGCTTCCTCTTGGTGAGCGCGATCTGGCTCATCTGGTCGCTGACCGGTCCAGTGCCGTTTGCTGCCTTCATCGTTTTGTTTGCGGCTGCGATGTTCCAGTTCGGCTGGATCGGCTCGAACTTCAACTCCATTGCCATGGAGCCGCTCGGCCATATCGCGGGTACCGCGTCATCGGTGCAGGGCTTCATGCAGACGCTGGGCGGCGGGTTGATCGGGGCGGCGATTGGCCAGTCCTTCGACGGCACGACAGTGCCATTGGCGATCGGCTTCTGCGGCGTTGCCTTCGTCGGCCTGGTGATGGTGCTGATTGCCGAGAAGGGCAAACTGTTCCGCGGCCAGCACGATACGACACCGGTGCTGACCGAGGCTCACTGAGCGCAGTTAAGCCCGAAAGCCGATCCCGGTTTTCGGGCTGGTGCTGCAGGTGGCTATAAACTGGTAAAATCGAACAGCTTGCGATCGAGCAGATGCGAAGGCCGCGCGTTGGCCAGCGCCCGCAGCATCGTGTCCTTGCGGCCCGGCATGCGCTTTTCGATGTCGTCCAGCATCGTCTTCATGGCGTTGCGCTGGAGCCCTTCCTGGCTGCCGCACAGGTCGCAGGGGATGATCGGGAACTTCATGCCATCGGCGAATTTGGCAAGGTCGGCCTCGGCGCACAAGGCCAGCGGCCTGAGCACCATGACATCGCCCTCGTCATTCATCAGCTTGGGCGGCATGGCGGCAAGCCGGCCGCCATGGAACATGTTCATGAAGAAGGTTTCGAGGATGTCCTCGCGGTGGTGGCCGAGCACCAGCGCCGAACAGCCTTCTTCGCGCGCGATGCGATAGAGGTGCCCTCGCCTCAGCCGCGAGCACAAAGAACAATAGGTGTTGCCCTCAGCGATCTTGTCGGTGACCACCGAATAGGTGTCGCGATACTCGATGCGATGGGCAATGCCATTGGCGTTGAGGTAGTCGGGCAGCACGTTCTTGGGAAAGTTCGGCTGGCCCTGGTCGAGATTGCAGGCAAGCAGATCGACCGGCAGCAGGCCGCGCCATTTGAGATCCATGAGCACCGCAAGCAGGCCGTAGGAATCCTTGCCTCCCGACAGCGCCACCAGCCAGCGCTCGCCCGGCTTGGCCATGGCGTAATCCTCGATCGCCTGGCGGGTGAGCCGCAGCAACCGCTTGCGCAGCTTATTGAACTCCACCGAGGACGGCGCGTCGCGATAGAGCGGGAACGCACCTTCGGCAGGCTCGGCCAGCGCATCTGCTTCGTGAATACCCATGAGGCCTTCCTTCAACTCGGCGACTGCGGGGCCAGCGCCCGACATCCGCACTTAGAGCGGCATATTTCGCATTATCGGCCAAGGCGCAAGGCGGCGTGGACACGCCAGCACCGCACAAACGAAAAGAGCGGCCGTTTCCGGCCGCTCTCTTGAATTCGATGCTGATCCGAAGGGATTAGCGCGAATAGAATTCGACGACGAGGTTCGGTTCCATCTGCACTGCGTACGGAACGTCCGACAGGCCGGGAACGCGAGCGAAGGTCGCAACCATCTTGTTGTGATCGACTTCGATGTAGTCAGGAACGTCACGCTCGGCGAGACCAACGGCCTCGAGCACGATGACCAGCTGCTTCGACTTCTCGCGGACTTCGATCACGTCGCCAGCCTTGCAGCGGTAGGACGAGATGTTGGTACGCTTGCCGTTGACGTTGACGTGGCCGTGGTTGACGAACTGACGGGCAGCGAAAATGGTCGGCACGAACTTGGCGCGGTAGACGACCGCATCCAGACGCGACTCGAGCAGGCCGATCAGGTTCTCGGAGGTATCGCCCTTGCGGCGGTTTGCCTCTTCGTAGGTCTTGCGGAACTGCTTTTCCGAAACGTCACCGTAGTGACCCTTCAGCTTCTGCTTGGCGCGCAGCTGCAGACCGAAGTCCGAGAGCTTGCCCTTGCGGCGCTGGCCGTGCTGGCCGGGGCCGTATTCACGTTTGTTGACCGGGGACTTCGGGCGGCCCCAGATGTTCTCGCCAAGACGGCGGTCGATCTTGTATTTCGCGGATTCGCGCTTGCTCATCGCATTCCCTTTCAAAACAATACACCCGAAACCTCATGTTTCGAGTGAAGGAAACGCGCCCTCCTCTGGCCTCCGTTTTCGAAGCCTGACAGGATCTTCCACGCACGCTTTGCGGAAAAGGTCCACGGGACACGTCAAATAAAACACCGGGCGTTCGGCCCAGCGTTGGCGGTTCACTAGGCGAAACATCCTGGAATGTCAACGCTGGGCCGGCAGCCGGCTCATTTCGCGTCGTGGAAGATGACGCCAAGCGTGAAGCGCTCGCCCTTGCGGATGCGGCTGACGCCGTGGCGCATCTTGACGCGGTAATCGCCGCGCGTACCGGCCTTGGGCCGGTCGTTGACGGCAAACAGCGCGCCCTGCCCGATGCCGAGCGATACCACTTCGGCGCGCGATTGCATACGCGGGCGCTGCTCGGTCATGACAAACTCGCCGCCCTCGAACTCCTGATGCGGCTCGGAGAGCAGAATCACCAGCTGCACCGGAAACAGGTGCGCGCCGTAGACATCCTGATGCAGGCAGTTGTAGTCGCCCGCGCCATATTTCAGCAGAAGCGGCGTCGGCTTGGTCTGCCCGTCGGCATGGCATTCGGCAAGGAAAGCGTCGAGTTCATCGGGATAGCGCCGGTCGAGCCCCATACGCTCGTTCCAGCCATTGGCCAGCGGTGCGAGCCGTTCGTAAAAGGCATGACGCAGGCCCGATATGGTCTCAGGCAGCGGATTGCCGAAATATTTGTATTCGCCGGCGCCAAAGCCGTGGCGCTGCATGACGATCCGGCTACGGAAGCGCGCGTCGTTGTCGTAGAGCGCGCGCAGTTCCAGGCAGGTTTGCCGGTCGAGCAAGGGACCAGTCGCTGCAACCCCGAACTCGTCGAGATCGGCGACGATTCGCCCCCAATCCAGCTTCGAAACTATGTTGTCGGCATTCATCACGGCGCTCCATCTCCAGGTAGCGCCGAGGCTAGGCCGTCACGAAGGCGGGCGCATTCCGATTCCTGCGCGCGTTCACGAACTGAGGTCGAACGCGTCCCTCGCCTGGCGCATGTGGTCGCGATTGTTCGCCGCCCAGCTGCCAAGTGCTGCAATCGGCACGGCGATCGACTGGCCGAGCTCGGTCAGCCCGTATTCGACTTCCGGCGGCGTCGTTGGCCGCACGGTGCGCGTGACCAGCCCGTCGCGCTCAAGCGAGCGCAGGGTGACCGTCAGCATGCGCTGCGAAATGCCTTCGATGGAGCGTTTCAATGCATTGAAGCGTACCGGCTGCTCCTGAAGGTTGATGATGACCAGGATGCTCCAGGTGTCGCCGACCCGGTCGAGCACCTCGCGGATCGGGCAGATGCCGCGGCCATCATTCGCGAAGCCGGGCGTTGTGTGCAGCAACGGTGCCACGGCGGCTGCCTTCACAGATGCGTTCATGCGGTTCTCCTGAGGTAACCTGGGCACGAAATCATGCGTTCTTTCCGAGCCTTTCCGTCCGATCTATATAGTTATCGTTGGTAACCTGATTACAAATCATACCTGCTTTTCCATGGAAGGCAAAGCAGGCCGAACAGGAGAACAGTCATGAAAATCGCTCTCATCGGCGCATCCGGCTTTGTCGGCACCGCAGTACTCAAGGAAGCGGCCTCGCGCGGCCACAAGGTCACGGCCATCGTCCGCAGCCCGGCCAAGGTCGCCCAGTTGGACGGCGTCACGGCCATCAAGGCGGATGCCAATGACGCAGAGGCGCTAAAAGCAGCGATTGCGGGCAGCGACGTCGTCATCTCCGCCTTCAATGGCGGCTGGGGCGATCCCGACATCTACGCCAAGCATCTCGCCGGCTCGAAGGCGATCGTTGCGGCCGCCAAGGCCGCCGGCAAGCGCGTGATCGTTGTCGGCGGCGCCGGCAGCCTCGAAATCGACGGCAAGCAGCTCGTCGACGGGCCGAACTTCCCCGACGCCTACAAGGACGGCGCACGTGCCGCACGCGATGCGCTTGCAGCACTACGCACCGAGACCGGGCTGGAATGGTCGCTCATCTCACCCGCCATCATGATGGCGCCAGGCGAACGCACCGGAAAATTCCGCACAGGCGCCGACCAGCCAGTGTTCGATGCCAAGGGCGAAAGCCACATCTCGGTGGAGGACCTGGCGGTTGCCATCGTCGACGAGGCCGAGGCGCCCAAGCATACCGGCAAGCGCTTCACTGTCGGCTATTGATCGGACTGCCGGGGCTCAATGCTTAGTCTTGTGCTCCGGCAAGCCCTTGCGTTTGGTCTCGGCGAACTCTTCGAGCTGTTTTTCGGTCATCGACTCGTACATTTCCTTCGATGCGCCAAACAGCTTGCTCTTCTTGATCTCGCCGCGCTTGGCGGCAAGAGCCGCGCCGGCGGCCTTTTGCTGAGCTTTTGACATGGCTGGCATGGCTTCGCCTCCTGTTGTTGAACATGAGCCAAACGCGCTCCGCAGTATGGGGTTCCACACCCCCTTCTTCAAACCGCACTCACTTCTCTAACATATTGTAATCATTGTATTTAGATCGATTCCAGACTGCAAAATTAACTTGACAGACGCTATCACCTTTCTATCCTGACCCGATCCTCGCCCGCCCAGGCGGACGATGGCGAGGACTATGAGGTCATCAGCATGTTCGTTCCCTCCACGTCGATCGCGGCTCTCGCAGCCGGGCTTTTCTTTGCCTCCGGCTTGGTTTCCCAGGCCACTGAGAGCCCAAGCGCCTACACCATCACCCTCAAGGATCACCGCTTCCAGCCGCAGGCACTGACAGTGCCGGCTGGCAAGGAATTCGACCTTGTCGTCGTCAACGACGATCCGACTGCGGAGGAATTCGAGAGCAACGACTTCCATGTCGAAAAGGTCGTTGCAAGCGGCAAGCAGATCAAGCTCCACGTTGGACCTCTGGCAGCCGGCAGCTATGGATTCTTCGGCGATCGGCACAAGGAAACGGCGCTGGGCAATCTGTTTGCGGAATGAGCCGATGCTTTCGACATTCGTCATCGTCTTTCGCGAAACGCTCGAAGCCGCGCTGATTGTTTCCATCGTACTGGCATCGAGCAAGGGCATAACTGGCCGCGCCGGTTGGGTTGCAGGCGGTGCCTGTGCCGGACTTGCCGGGGCTGCCATCGTTGCCTTTTTCGCCAGTGGCCTGTCGGACCTGTTCGACGGCAACGGCACCGAGCTGTTCAACGCTGTGGTGCTACTGATCGCCGTGGTGATGCTTGCCTGGCACCAGATCTGGATGAGCACTCATGCTGCGGAACTGGTCGGCGAAAGCCGCGCTGTCGGCAAGGCGGTGAAGGAAGGGGCAAAGCCACTGTCTGCCTTGGCAATCATCTGCGCAATCGCCGTGCTGCGCGAGGGATCGGAGACTGTGCTGTTCCTCTATGGCATCGCCATCGAGGGCAAACTCAGCGTGGCGACGATGCTGCAAGGCGGCGCGCTCGGCGTGTTTGGCGCAGCCCTGGTCGGCGGATTGTTTTATGCGGGGCTGTTGAGCGTACCACTCAAGCAGATATTCCGCGTCACCGGCGTCATCATCATCCTGCTCGCAGCCGGCCTCGCCGCGCAGGCTGCCGCATTCCTGGTCCAAGCGGGCTACCTCCCGGCATTGGGCTACGATATCTGGAACACGTCGGAAATCCTGCCGCAGACCAATCCTGTCGGCTTCCTGCTTCACATCCTTGTCGGATATGTCGCGCGACCGGAGGGCATCCAGATAGCAGCCTATGCCGCGACGGTCCTGCTCATCGTGACGGCGTCGGCAATGGTGCGTCGCTCGCGGGCTTCGGTGGGTATCAAGCCAGGCTAAGGCCGAATCCCTGCATGAGCCGGCGCGTGGCGAAATCGGTCCGCTTCGAAGTGAAGACCGCGATATCGGGACCGGCGTCGTCGCGCTTGCCGCGTGAACCATTGAGCAATGACAGCGCGCGCCGCGCAATCGCCTCGGCCGGGTCGATCCAGTCTACAGGCCAGGGGGCGGTCTTGCGCATGCGGTTGGCCAGGAACGGATAGTGCGTGCAGGCGAGCACGACGATGTCGGTGCGCCGGCCGTCCTGTTCGATGAAACAGGGGGCGATCTCGTCCTTGACCGCCTGCTCGTCGACGAAGCCGTCGCGCATGTAGATCTCGGCCATCTGCGCCAGCCTGTCGCTGCCGACCAGCCGGACATGGCACTTGGTCGCCCATTGGGTAATCAGGTCGCGCGTGTATTGGCGTTTGACCGTGCCGGGCGTTGCCAGCACCGACACCAGCCCGGAACGCGTGCGCTCGGCCGCCGGCTTGATCGCCGGCACGGTGCCGACAAAGGGATGGCCGGGAAATGCCTGTCGCAGCGCGTCGATGACCAGCGTGGACGCCGTATTGCAGGGAATGACCGAGATTTCGGGATCGAAACGCGCGAGCAAACCACCAAACAGATCAAGGATGCGCGCCTTGAGCGCCGGTTCTTCCCACGCTCCGTAGGGAAATGCCGCATCGTCGGCGACGTAGACGAATCGGCGTTCGGGCATCAGCACGCGCGCCTCGCGCAGCACCGTCAGCCCGCCAATACCTGAATCGAACATCAGGATCGGGCGATCAGTCATTGTCGAGCCCCCTGCCGCCGACCGGCGGTATGTCGTCCTCATCGACACCGGCGCTGCCGGAATGGGCGGCGTGATCCACTTTCGCCTTGCGATCGGGGTAGCCGGCGCCGCGTGGCTCCTTGGGCGAGAAATAGTCGAGCGAGGCAACGACGCCGCGCAGGACCTTGAGTTCGGGCGCGAAGAAGCCGGGCCGCGTCAGCACCGAGCGCAGATTGTCGACCATCTTGGGTTTCTTGGCCGCCGGGCGGAAGTAACCGCGCGCGTCGAGGGCAGCTTCAAGGTGATTGAGAAACCCGTGCAGCTGCTCCTTGGTTGCCGGCATCATTTCGGGACCGGCAAAATTGGTCTGCGTTTCCTCTTCCAGACCAGACTTCATCCATTCATAAGACATCAACAGCACTGCCTGGGCGATGTTGAGCGAGGCAAAGGCCGGGTCTACCGGGAAGGTGACGATCTCGTCGGCGAGGCTCACTTCCTCATTATAAAGGCCGAAACGCTCGCGGCCGAACAGAATGCCGGTGCGCTGACCTGACAGGGCGTGGCCTCGCAGCGTCCGCCCCGCCTCGACAGGGCCAGCGACACGCTTGAAGCCGTCGCGCTGGCGCGCTGTGGTGGCAAAGATGAAATTGAGATCGACAACGGCGGAGGCGAGATCGGGGAAGACGACAACGCCGTCGATGACATGGTCAGCACTGCTGGCGGCGGCCCTCGCCTTTTCGCTCGGCCAGCCATCGCGCGGATTGACCAGGCGCAATTCGCGGAGGCCGAAATTGGCCATGGCGCGCGCCACCATGCCGATATTCTCGCCGAGCTGAGGCTCGACAAGAACGATCACCGGTGCGGTGGGCAGAGCGGAGGATGAAATGTCTGACATTGCTGCGATTGAACCGAGAATTGCGCCTTTTGCGCGTCCCTGACATATTTGCTGACGAAAATGAAGTTCCGGTAAGGAACAAGCGGGCGGACCATCAGGGATGGCAATCTGATGCGAAGAAAAAATGACGCCGAAAGCGGCGTTGAAATCGTCTGACAAGACACGCCTCATACATTGTCAGCAAAAGCACTGGGGTGAGCTGTGGCAATCATTTGCGCGGCCCGATGCGCTTTGGTATAGGGGCCGCACTCCCAATCGTGAACCTCCGGGACCGGCTGGTTCCAGGCAAAAAGAGGCATTTTCTTATGGCGAAGATCAAGGTGGCCAACCCCGTCGTCGAGCTCGACGGCGATGAGATGACCCGCATCATCTGGCAGTTCATCAAGGACAAGTTGATCCACCCCTATCTCGACCTCAACCTCGAATATTACGATCTCGGCATCGAGCACCGCGACGCCACCAATGACCAGGTGACGATCGACGCGGCGAACGCCATCAACAAGCACGGCGTGGGCGTGAAATGCGCCACCATCACGCCTGACGAGCAGCGCGTCGAAGAATTCAAGCTCAAGAAGATGTGGAAGTCGCCCAACGGCACGATCCGCAACATCCTGGGCGGCGTGATCTTCCGCGAGCCGATCATCATGAAGAACGTGCCACGCCTGGTTCCGGGCTGGACCAAGCCGATCATCGTTGGCCGCCATGCCTTCGGCGACCAGTACAAGGCGACCGATTTCAAATTCCCCGGCAAGGGCAAGCTGTCGATCAAGTTCGTCGGTGAAGACGGCCAGGTGATCGAGCATGACGTGTACGACGCGCCGGGCGCAGGTGTCGCCATGGCGATGTACAACCTCGACGAATCGATCCGCGAATTCGCCCGCGCTTCGCTGAACTACGGCCTGCTGCGCAACTACCCGGTCTATCTGTCGACCAAGAACACCATCCTCAAGGCCTATGACGGCCGCTTCAAGGACATCTTCCAGGAGGTCTACGAGACCGAGTTCGAGGCGCAGTTCAAGGAAAAGAAGATCTGGTACGAACACCGCCTGATCGACGACATGGTCGCTTCGAGCCTGAAGTGGTCGGGCGGCTATGTCTGGGCCTGCAAGAACTATGATGGCGACGTGCAGTCCGACACGGTGGCGCAGGGCTTTGGCTCGCTTGGCCTGATGACGTCGGTGCTGATGACGCCGGATGGCAAGACGGTGGAGGCGGAAGCCGCCCACGGCACCGTGACTCGCCACTACCGCCAGCACCAGAAGGGCGAAGAGACATCGACCAACTCGATCGCCTCGATCTTTGCCTGGACGCGTGGCCTCGCCCACCGCGCCAAGCTCGACGACAATGCCGAACTGAAGAAGTTCGCCGACACGCTGGAGCGCGTTTGCATCCAGACCGTCGAGAGCGGCTTCATGACCAAGGACCTGTCGCTGCTGATCGGTCCGGACCAGCCCTGGCTGTCGACCACCGGCTTCCTCGATAAGATCGATGAAAACCTGCAGAAAGCGATGAGCTGATCTATTCGGCCTGAACCTGAAAAGCCCCGGTATCCGGGGCTTTTCTTGTTTTAAGGGCCTGCTCAGGCAAGCGGCAAATGGATGTCGGTCAGAAGCTCGGTTGGCGGCACGTCACGCGGATTGTTGACGTATTCCTCGAACATCACCGAGTCGCGCAGCTGGCGTCCGGATTTGGGCAGCCATTCGGCATAGAGCCATTGGTAGGCCTTGTGCATCTCGGCATAGGGGCCTTTGTGGCGCAGCACGGCATAGTCGCCGCCGTCGATGGTCCTGCGTTCGAGCGGCGGCTCCGCAGGCGTGCTGCCGTCAGCCGTGACGCAGGCATAAGACCGCAGCTTGTCGATCGCGATGATATCCGGATCGTCGAGATAGACGCCGATCATGCGCATGTCCGGGCGTGCGTCTCCGCGCGCATAAAGCGTGCCGAACAGTTCCTCAAAAGCCTTGGCGATGTGCATGTAGGGGCCGGTATGGGCGACGCCGATCAAGCGCTGCTCGGGTATCTTGCGAATTGTGATGTCGAACATTGGGGAAGCCTTTCCGTCTGATTGCGGGTCAAAAAGCGTATGGCTTCCCTCTTTCCGATATCGCGCCGGCGGCATGCCGTAGGCTGCCTTGAAGATGCGGTTGAACGACTGGACATTGGGATAGCCAGACCGTTTCGCAATGTCGCTGACAGGCAGATCGGTATCGACGATATCGCCGGCGGCACGATGCAGCCGCAGTCTCTTGACCGTGGCGGCAAGTGTTTCGCCGTAGATGGCGCGATAGATCCGATGCCAGTGATAGCTCGACAGGCAGGCGATCTCGGCCAGGCGGTCCATATCCAGCTCTTCGTCAAGGTGCTCGTGGATATGGGCCGAAACCCTTCTGAGGCGGGTTTCATAAACCGCCCATGCCGTCTCACCGTTCATGCCAAACCTCATGCAAATCGATCGGCTGGACAAAACCATATCCGGATTTGACAAATCCTGCTGACTTGCGGCGGCAGATTGGAAACAATAAGGCCCGCCGAAGCGGGCCTTTTCATATCGGTTGTCAGGCGAAGCCGATCAGGCGGCAGCCATCGCCGCCTTGACGGCTGCGACCGCTTCGGCTGCCTTGGTGGCATCGGGGCCGCCGGCCTGGGCCATGTCGGCACGGCCGCCGCCACCCTGCCCGCCGAGTGCTGCGGAGGCCACGCGCACGAGGTCGACAGCGCTGAAGCGCTTGGTCAGGTCTTCGGTGACGGCGACAACGACGCTGGCCTTGCCGTCCTCGCCCGCGCCGACAAACACCACGACGCCCGATCCGAGCGACGCCTTGCCGGAATCAGCGAGCGGCTTGAGGTCCTTCGGCGACACGCCTGTGACGACCTTGCCGAGGAAGCCGACGCCTGCGACGGTTTCGCTTTCATCGGCGGAACCGCCACCGTTGGAGCCTCCGAGTGCCAGCTTCTTGCGCGCCTCGGTGAGCTCACGCTCGAGCTTCTTGCGCTCCTCGACCAAGGCTTCGACACGGGCCGGCACGTCGGCCGGCGCGACCTTGAGGGTTGCCGCGACAGACTTCAGGCGACGGTCCTGCTCGTCAAGATGACGGCGGGCGGCCTCGCCGGTGAGTGCCTCGATGCGGCGGACACCGGCAGCGACTGCACTGTCGGAAACGATGCGCACGAGGCCGATGTCGCCGGTGGCCGTCACATGCGTGCCGCCGCACAGCTCGACCGAATAGGGCCGGTTGGCCTTGGCGCCATGCAAGCCGGTGCCCATCGAAACGACGCGGACCTCATCGCCGTACTTCTCGCCGAACAGCGCCATGGCGCCCTCGGCAATGGCGTCGTCGACGCTCATCAGGCGGGTCGTCACCGGGCTGTTCTGGACGACGATCTCGTTGGCCATCGCCTCGACCTGCTCAAGCTCTTCGGCCGAAATCGGCTTGGGATGCGAGATGTCGAAACGCAGGCGCTCTGGTGCAACCAGCGAGCCCTTCTGGGCAACATGGGTACCGAGCACCTCGCGCAACGCCTCGTGGACGAGGTGGGTCGCCGAGTGGTTCGAGCGCAGGCGCGTGCGCCTGCTGTGGTCGACCTTCATTTCGACGGCAACGCCGACCGCAACCTTGCCCTTGGTGACGCGGCCTGAATGCACGAACAGGCCGTCGCCCTTCTTCTGGGTGTCGGTGATCTCGATGGCAAAACCTTCGCCTGACATGACGCCAGTGTCGCCCATCTGGCCACCCGACTCGCCATAGAACGGCGTCTGGTTGACGACGACGAGCACGGTTTCGCCTTCGCCAGCGCTTGCAACCTCGGCGCCATCCTTGACCAATGCCTGGACGACGCCCTCGGCCTGCTCGGTCTCGTAGCCGAGAAATTCTGAAGCGCCGTTCCTGTCCTTGACGCCGAACCACACAGTCTCGGTCGCGGCTTCGCCGGAACCGGCCCAGTTGGCGCGCGCTTCGGCCTTCTGGCGCGCCATCGCCGAATTGAAGGCTTCGAGATCGACCGAAATGTTGCGCTGACGTAGCGCGTCCTGCGTCAGATCAAGCGGGAAGCCGTAGGTGTCATAGAGCTTGAAGGCGGTCTCGCCGTCGAGACGGTCGCCGCTGCCCAGCGTGTCGGTCGCATCGGCGAGCAGGCCGAGGCCGCGCGCCAGAGTCTTGCGGAAACGGGTTTCCTCAAGCTTCAGCGTTTCGGTGATCAGCGCTTCCCCACGCACCAGTTCGGGATAGGCCTGGCCCATCTCGCGGACGAGTGCGGGCACCAGGCGCCACATCAACGGATCGGCGGCACCGAGCAGCTGGGCATGGCGCATGGCGCGGCGCATGATGCGGCGCAGCACATAACCGCGGCCTTCGTTGGACGGCAAAACACCGTCAGCGATCAGGAAGCTTGATGCCCTGAGATGGTCGGCGATGACGCGATGGCTGCCACGGTTCTTGCCCTCGGCGCGAACGCCGGTGGCATCCTCCGAAGCGCGGATGAGCGCCTTGAACAGGTCGATGTCGTAGTTGTCGTGCTCGCCCTGGAGCACGGCGGCAATGCGCTCAAGGCCCATGCCGGTGTCGATCGAGGGGCGCGGAAGATCGATGCGCTCTTCCTTGGTGATCTGCTCGTACTGCATGAAGACGAGGTTCCAGATCTCGATGAAACGATCGCCATCTTCATCCGGGCTGCCGGGAGGGCCACCGGCGATATCTTCGCCATGGTCATAGAAGATTTCCGAGCACGGGCCGCACGGACCGGTATCGCCCATGGACCAGAAATTATCCGACGTGGCGATGCGGATGATGCGCTCTTCAGGAAGGCCGGCGATCTTCTTCCAGAAGTTCGCCGCCTCATCATCGGTATGGTAGACTGTGACGAGCAGGCGCTTGCCGTCGATGCCGTATTCCTTGGTGATCAGGTTCCAGGCAAGCTCGATCGCGCGTTCCTTGAAATAGTCGCCGAAAGAGAAGTTGCCCAGCATCTCGAAGAATGTGTGGTGGCGGGCAGTGTAGCCGACATTGTCGAGGTCGTTGTGCTTGCCGCCGGCGCGCACGCATTTTTGCGAGCTGGCCGCGCGCGAATAGGGCCGCAACTCCAGGCCGGTGAAGACGTTCTTGAACTGCACCATGCCGGCGTTGGTAAACATCAGCGTGGGATCATTGCGCGGCACAAGCGGGCCGGAGGCGACCGTTTCGTGTCCGTTTTTCTTGAAATAGTCGAGAAATGCCGACCGGATTTCGTTCACGCCACTCATATCGCTGCCTTTGATCGCCGCCCTGAACAGATGCACCCCGCCCTTTTCAGGCGGAAATTGGAACTGGCCTTTTAGCGGTCCACCTTACCCCTGTCCAGAAACACCGGACCGGCAAAAGCCCGCAATTCCGGCGCACTGATCATCAGTGCCATCTTCACAAACGCAAACCGCCGGCACAATGGCCGGCGGTCGCTCAGATCGTCCGTCTTGAAGGTGGTCAGCGCCAGGCCGACCAGCCGCAGGTGCTGCTACATCGCACCGGCTTCGTCGTCGCTATCGTCCTCGCGCGAACCGTTTTCGAGGAACTTCTCGGCGATCAGGCCGGCATTCTGCCTGAGCAGCGCCTCGATCTCGCGCGCCGCTTCGGGATTGTTGCGCAAGAACAGCTTGGCGTTCTCGCGACCCTGGCCAAGACGCTGGGAATTGTAGGAGAACCAGGCGCCCGACTTCTCGACCACGCCTGCCTTGACGCCGAGGTCGACGAGTTCGCCGGTCTTGGACACGCCTTCGCCATACATGATGTCGAACTCGACCTGCTTGAAGGGCGGCGCCAGCTTGTTCTTGACCACCTTGACGCGGGTCTGGTTGCCGACAACCTCGTCACGGTCCTTGACCGAGCCGATGCGGCGGATGTCGAGGCGGACCGAAGCATAGAACTTGAGTGCGTTGCCGCCGGTCGTCGTTTCGGGCGAACCGTACATGACGCCGATCTTCATGCGGATCTGGTTGATGAAGATGACCATGGTGTTGGAACGCGAGATCGACGCGGTCAGCTTGCGCAGCGCCTGGCTCATCAGGCGGGCCTGGAGGCCAGGCAGCGACTCGCCCATCTCGCCTTCGATTTCAGCGCGCGGCGTCAATGCAGCCACCGAGTCGACGACCAGAACGTCGATGGCGCCCGAACGCACCAGCGTGTCGCAGATTTCGAGAGCCTGTTCGCCGGTGTCGGGCTGCGAGATCAGCAGATTTTCCAGGTCGACGCCAAGCTTGCGGGCATAGACCGGATCGAGCGCGTGTTCGGCATCGACGAAAGCGCAGATGCCGCCCTTCTTCTGGGCTTCGGCAATGGTGTGGAGAGCAAGCGTCGTCTTGCCCGAGCTTTCCGGTCCATAGATTTCAACGATACGCCCGCGCGGCAGGCCGCCGACGCCGAGCGCGATGTCGAGACCGAGCGAGCCGGTGGAGACCGTCGCGATCTCGACAACCTGCTCATTGGCGCCAAGGCGCATGATCGAGCCCTTGCCGAAAGCGCGTTCGATCTGCGACAGCGCCGCGTCCAGAGCCTTAGATTTGTCCACCGAATTATCCTCTACAAGCCGCAATGAATTTTGAGCCATGATACATCACCCCGTGGTCATCAATGAAGGCCGGTCTATCCGATGCCGATATAAATTTGTACCGGTTTTGTTCACATTTGGCAAGAGCACTCAAAGTATTGATCTTAAAGAAGATTTTATGGAGTGTTCTTTTTTTGTTTCCGAGCCGCACGTGATCCGATGTCGCATGACGATCGCCACCTCTGATGCGATGTCTCGCCAAATCGCGATTCGGCAGTGGTTGCCGCCTCTCGCCCGGAACACTAAGTTTGCCGCCTAAACGCCACCGGACAGCCTCAGCATGAAGTCACCCAGAATCCTCGCCGTCGGCGGCGCCCATGTCGACCGACGCGGGCGCATGACAGCTCCCTTCGTTCCGGGCGCCTCGATCCCCGGCGCGATGAGCGAAGAGGTCGGCGGCGGGGCGTTCAACGCGCTGCGCGGCGCGGTGCGACGTGGTGCTGTGGGTTCACTGATGTCGGTGCGTGGAGGCGACGCGGCCGGCGAGGCCGTGGCCGCGGAGATCATCGCCAATAACATCACCGATTTGTCGGCGGTGTTTCTCGACCGCGCGACGCCGAGCTATACCGCACTGCTCGACCGCGACGGCGACGTGGTGGCTGCCCTGGCCGACATGGGGCTCTATGAACTCGCCTTTCCCAAGCAGATGCGCCGCGCCAAGCTGCGCGAGGCGATCGGTGCGGCCGACGCCGTGCTTTGCGACGCCAACCTGCCCGAGGTAGCCCTTTGGCGCCTTGCCGAGATCGCGGGCACGACACCGATGTTTGCCATCGCCATTTCGCCGGCCAAGGCTCTGCGGCTGAGGCCTATCCTCGACAGGCTGTCGTGCCTGTTCATGAACCGGCGCGAGGCGGCAGTGCTTGCCGGCACCGACAAGGATGCCGACGCAACCGACATTGTGCGCGGGCTCATGACGGCGGGACTGCGGCGTGGCGTGGTGACCGCAGGCGGCAGTGCTGTCTTTGCCTACGACGCGCAAGGGCTTTTGGTCATCGCGCCCCCCGCCCCTCGGCGGGTGGTCGACGTCACCGGCGCGGGCGACGCGCTGGCGGGTGCGACAACGGTGGCATTGCTGCGCGGCGAACGCCTCGATTCCGCGCTGAGACACGGCATTGCGGCGGCTGTGCTCGCCATCGAGAGTGCTTCAGCCGTGCCCGAATTCGATCAAACAGCCTTCGACGCAGTGCTGGCTCTTGTGCCGCAAGCCTCGGAAATGGCATGACGCGGCCCAAGGAGACCAACATGACGCCAGAGACCGCCCGCCCCTTCATCGACATCCACGCCCCTGTTGCCGCGGCACTCGCCGCCGGCAAGCCGGTCGTGGCCCTCGAAAGCACCATCATCACCCACGGCATGCCTTATCCCGACAACAGCACGATGGCCGCCAATGTCGAAAAGATCATCGCCGACGGGGGGGCGGTGCCGGCAACGATCGCGGTCGTCAATGGACGCATCAAGATCGGCCTGTCCGACGGCGAGCGCGAGTCGCTGGCGATGACCGGTGGCGCCATGAAGCTGTCGCGCGCCGACATCGCCTTTGCCGTTGCCGAAGGCCGCACCGGCGGCACCACGGTTGCCGCAACGATGATCGCGGCCCATCTCGTCGGCATCAAGGTGTTCGCCACCGGCGGCATCGGCGGCGTGCACAAGGGCGCTGAAAAGTCGTTCGACATCTCGGCCGACCTGGACGAGCTGGCGCGCACGCCGGTCATCGTGGTTTCGGCCGGTGCCAAGGCTATCCTCGACATCGAAAAGACGCTGGAAGTGCTGGAGACGCGCGGCGTGCCGGTCGTGGCCTATGGCTCCGACATCGTGCCGGCCTTCTGGTCGCGCAAGTCGCCCTACGCGGCACCGCTCAGGCTCGACACGGCGGAAAAGATCGCCCGCCTCTATGAGACGCGCGCGGCGCTTGGCCTCGACGGCGGCATGCTGGTGGCAAACCCGGTGCCGGAAAGCGACGAGATCCCGACCGAAAAGATGGCCGGCTATATCGAGGCGGCGCAGAAGGCCGCCGAAGCCCAGAACATTAGCGGCAAGGCGGTGACGCCGTTCCTGCTGGCAAAGATCCTGGAACTGACCAATGGCGCCAGCCTCAAGACCAACATCGCGCTGGTGGAGAACAACGCGCGGCTTGCGGCGAAGATCGCCAAGGCGCTCTGATTTCTGAGAACGACTACTTTTTGGCGCGCAAGGCGGCTTCGTAAGCCTTGCGCGTCCAGATCGCCAACTCGTCCGGATCGTCGATGGCGCTGTCGGGGATCGACCAATAGGGCATGTGCACCGGCCGGCCCTTGCCGTCATAAGCCCATCGCTTGGCACCCGCTGCCTCGAATTCGGGCGCGCTGACATTGTCGGCCTTGAGCAAGACCTCGTCGCGCACTTCAACGCCGACGATCAGGCCGTTGCAATAGACACCCTTGCCGCCAAACAGCTTTCGGATGCTGACCTCGCCGAGCCCGGAAAAGATCTCGCGGATGGCCTCGTCGTCCATAAGATTCCCCTATCGACTATGCGTCATGGCCGCCCAACGCTCGACCTGAGCCAGATCGATGCCGTCGCGCTGAGCTTCGAACAAAGGATGACCGGTTTCGTGAAGAGTGACGCGCGGCCGCAACCGGTCGGGCTGAAACCATATGTCCGCGCTAAGTGCCAGCGACCCCGGATATTCCGGTATTTCATTCATAAGATAACCGAAACATCCCTCTTTTGCATATGCGCCTGAAGCGAAGCCTGCGCTATAGACGTCCCAGCTTTTCTCCGAGACCGACATCCAGACTCCGAAACGGAATTCGCCCGAAATATTCGGCACAGCCAACGGTAGAAGACAGCGGATAAAGCGATCAACCTCGCCGGTTGAATGGCGCATCAGACAGAAATCGTCGTCGATCCAAGAAGCCGCGCGTGACGCATCATCAAGCGCGTCCCAGTCGACCGGCGGTTCAAACGCCATATCCATCGGCAGGCCGACATGATCTTCACCGCAACATGAGCACCGCCAGCGATACGCCTCGGCGTTCATCTGCTAGGCGCCTACGCCGCGCCTGGGCGCATTTTCGGTCATGCTGACGGCGAAGCGTCCCATTCCAGTCTCCATTCGTCGCCGGCTTCAAGGCGCGTGGAATGTTTCGTCTCAAACCAGGATGGCGAAGGTCGCATCCGCACGCAAGCCTCACAATAACAAAGGCTCAGTACCAGCCGGCCGAACAGCCTGCATACGCTGACCGGATCCGAGACCGGCGAAGAGATGGCAATGTCGGCTTCCATCATCGCGCGGCTCCCTGCGTTGCTGATAGCATGGCAGCCAAAGGGAAAGGAAAGCACCGATGCCGATGTTGCTCAAGGGATCATGCCACTGCCGGGCGGTCCGGTTTGAAGTGCGAAGCCATACGCCCGTGCCCTATCAACTCTGCTACTGCTCCATTTGCCGCAAGCAGCAGGGCGGCGGTGGTTATGCCATCAATCTGGGCGCGCTCTCCGCCACGCTGAAAGTGGTGGGCAAGAGCTCTCTCGGTCTGTACAGGGCGACAATCCATGACGATGAGCGCCCGCAGCCAGAAGTGTCGACCGGCGAACGACGCTTCTGCACGCAGTGCGGGGCCGCGATGTGGCTTTATGACCCGACCTGGCCCGAACTGGTGCATCCCTTCGCCTCAGCGATAGACACCGACCTGCCCAAGGCGCCGAACCGCGTTCATCTGATGCTAAAATACAAGGCATCCTGGGTGGAGCCCGACATCCGGCCCGGAGACACGGCATTCGATCTCTACCCGCCAGATTCGATCGCCGGCTGGCACAAGCGTCACGACTTGTGGGTGGAATGAGCGCAGGTCAGGCAGCGCCCTGGGCGCGGGCCTCGGCCAGTGCCTTGAGGTCGGCGGGCTTCAGCTCGACAGATTCGCCGCAGCCGCAGGCCGAACTCTGGTTCGGGTTGGTGAAGGTGAAGCCGGTGCGCAGCGTGGTGGTCTCGAAATCCATCTCAGTGCCGAACAGGAACAATGCCGCCTCAGGCGCGACATAGACATGGGCGCCGTCGCGCTCGATATGGTCGTCCTTGGGGTTCGGCTCGGTCACCAGATCGACCGTGTATTCCATGCCGGCACAGCCGCCCTTCTTGATGCCGAGGCGGATGCCTTGCGCGTTCTCACGCGTGGCCATGATCTCGCGCACCCGGTCGGCGGCCTTATCGGTCATTGAGATGACGGCGAAGCGTCCCATTCCAGTCTCCATTCATCGCCGGGTTCAAGGCCCGCGGAATGATTCAATTCAAAGCTAAGATGGTGAAGATTGCAGTTGCATGCAAGCCTCAGTACCAACCCACCGCGACCTGCGCTTCTTCCGACATGCGGTCAGGCGTCCAGGGCGGATCGAAGGTCATGGTGACCTCGACGCCCGACACACCTTCGACGGCGCCAACGGCGTTCTGCACCCAGCCGGGCATTTCGCCGGCAACCGGGCAGCCCGGTGCGGTCAGCGTCATGTCGATCTTGACGGTGCGGTCGTCTTCGATGTCGATCTTGTAGATCAGGCCGAGCTCGTAGATGTCGGCGGGGATCTCGGGGTCATAGACCGTCTTCAGCGCCGAAACGATGTCGTCGGTCAGCCGCGCCAGGTCGTCGGCTGGAATGGCCGAGGCTGAAACGATGCCCTTGCCCGCCGTTTCCGGCGCAGGCTCGTGGCTTGTGGTAGCGGTTGCGTCTTCCATGGTGCTCACCCGAAGAATTTCCGCGCCTTTTCAAGCGCTTCGGCCAGAACGTCAATCTCGGCCCTGGTGTTGTACATGCCGAAGGAGGCCCTGCATGTGGAGGTTACGCCGAAGCGTTTCAACAGCGGCTGGGCACAATGGGTGCCGGCGCGTACGGCAACGCCCTGGCGGTCGATGACCATCGAGACGTCATGGGCATGGATGCCCTGAAGCTCGAAGGAGACGATCGCGCCCTTGCCAGGCGCCTCGCCGAAAATGCGCAGCGAATTGATGGCGCGCAGGCGCTCGTGGGCATAATCGCGCAGCGTCGCTTCATGCGCTGCAATGCGCTCGCGGCCGATGCTGTCCATGTAGTCGAGCGCGGCCCCCAGGCCGATCGCCTGGACGATCGGCGGCGTTCCGGCCTCGAAGCGATGCGGCGGCTCGTTGTAGGTGACGTTGTCTTCGGTCACCTCGACGATCATCTCGCCGCCGCCCTGGAAGGGCCGCATCTTCTCCAGCATCTCGCGCTTGCCGTAGAGCACGCCGATGCCCGATGGACCGTAGACCTTGTGGCCGGTGAAAACGTAGAAATCGGCGTCGAGGTCGCGCACGTCGACCGGCATATGCACGGCGGCCTGGCTGCCGTCGACCAGCACCGGAATACCGCGCGCATGGGCGATGCGGCAGATCTCCTTGATCGGCGTCACCGTGCCAAGCGCGTTCGACATATGGGTGATTGCGACCAGCTTGGTGCGGTCGGTCAAACGCTTTTCGAACTCCTCGATGTGGAAGACACCCAAGTCATCGACAGGCACCCAGACCAGCTTGGCGCCCTGGCGCTCGCGAATGAAATGCCACGGCACGATGTTGGAGTGATGCTCCATGATCGACAGCACGATTTCGTCGCCCGCACCAATGTTCGGCATGCCGAAACCATAGGCGACAGTGTTCATCGCCTCGGTGGCCGACTTGGTGAACACGATTTCTTCGGCACTGCCGGCATTGAGGAAGCGGCGGACGCTTTCGCGTGCCTTTTCATAGGCTTCGGTGGCGGCATTCGACAAGAAATGCAGGCCGCGATGCACATTGGCGTATTCATTGGAATAGGCGTGGCTGATCGTGTCGATGACGATTTGCGGCTTCTGCGCCGAGGCGCCATTGTCGAGATAGACGAGCGGCTTGCCGTAGACTTCGCGCGACAGGATGGGGAAATCGCGGCGGATCGCCTCGACGTCGTAGGCTTCGATCTTCTGATCCATCAACAAGTTCCCATGCCTTCATTCACCGCCGCAGTTTCTCCCCGAAAACGGGGAGAAGGAGCTGGTCAGGCGTGCGTCGCAAACCAGTTGGTCAGCAACTCTTCCAAGGGCTCGACGACCGATTCGTCATCGAGTTCCTCGATGACCTCGGCCAGGAACGCCCGAACCAGGAGACCGCGAGCGGTCTTCTCGTCGATGCCGCGCGCCATCAGGTAGAACAGATGGTTGCGGTCGATCTCGGTGACTGTCGCGCCATGGCCGCAAGCCACGTCGTCGGCGAAGATTTCGAGCTCGGGCTTGGTCGAGAACTCGCCGTCGTCGGACAGCAACAGCGTGTTGCAGGCCATGCGGGCGTCGGTCTTCTGCGCCACCTGATGGACGTTGATGCGGCCCTGGAACACGCCCTTGGCGCGGCCGGTGACGACGTTGCGCACCACTTCCGTCGATGAAGTGTGCGGCACTGTGTGATCCAGCACCATGGTGACGTCGACATGGGTGTCGCCGGAAAGCAGGTTGACGCCGCGCAGTTTGAAGTCAGCCCCCTCGCCGGCTGCCTTGACGATGACTTCCTGGCGCACGAGCTTGCCGCCGGCATTCATCACAAACAAGGTGAGCTTGGCATTCTTGCCGAGTTCGGCCTTGAACTGGGCAAGATGGGTCGCGGTTTCAGGCTGATCCTGAACAATCAGCCACAACACCTCGGCATCGTCGCCGAGCTGAAGCTGGCTGACCGAACTGACGAGGCCCGCGCCGTTGCCGGTCTGGCGTTCGACGATGGTCGCCTTGGCGCCCACCCCGACACGTACCGGCATGCGGACATGGACCTGGCCGCCAGCCTGGATGTTCTGCAACTCGATCGGCTTTTCGACCTGGGCGCCGTCTTCGATGTCGACAAAATAGCCGTCGGCGACAAAGGCGGTATTGAGCGCGCCGACAGCGTCGTCACTGCCGTAAGTGACAAGGGCGGGCGCATAGCTGCCGTCGACGAGCATGTCGCCGAGACGCTGGAACGTGACGCCATCGACGCGCGGCATCGCCGCCGACACGCCGTTGATGATCGAAAGCAGGGTCGAGCCTTCAAGCAGAGGCGCTATCGCCTTGGCCGCAACGCTGGCGTCGAAGGCCGGCACGGAGGTCAAAAGGCGACGCAGGTCGGTGTAGTGCCAGGATTCGACGCGGCGGGTCGGCAGGCCAGCCTTGATTTGCTCGATCGCATTGTCGCGCTTGACCATGACGGCGCCATCGCCGGGCAGCAGCGAAAGCCGCTCGCCGAAAGCGTCGATGATCGCCGCCTCCGCCGGGGTTCGCTGGATTGTTGCAAGCATGTTCATGACTGACACCTCACGCCGCCTCTTCGATGATCCCGGCGTAGCCGTTTTCCTCGAGTTCGAGCGCCAGCGACTTGTCGCCCGACTTGATGACCTGCCCCTTGTAGAGCACGTGCACGGTATCCGGCACGATGTGGTCGAGCAGGCGCTGGTAGTGGGTGATGACGATGATGGCGCGGTCGGGCGAACGCAGCGCGTTGACGCCGTCGGAAACGATCTTGAGCGCATCGATGTCGAGGCCGGAATCGGTCTCGTCGAGCACGCACAGTTTCGGCTCGAGCAGCTTCATCTGCAGGATCTCGGCGCGCTTCTTTTCGCCGCCGGAGAAGCCGACATTGACCGGGCGCTTGAGCATGTTGAAGTCCATCTCAAGCGTGCTGGCGGCTTCCTTCACGCGCTTGATGAAATCCGGAATCTTGAGCGGCTCCTCGCCACGCGCCTTGCGCTGCGAGTTCATCGCGACCTTGAGGAACTCCATGGTGGCAACGCCGGGTATCTCCATCGGATACTGGAACGCCAGGAACAGGCCCTTGGCAGCGCGTTCGGCCGGATCCATCTCCAGGATCGACTCGCCGTTGTAAAGGATGTCGCCTTCGGTCACCTCGTAGTCGTCGCGACCGGCGAGGATGTAAGACAGCGTCGATTTTCCCGAGCCGTTGGGACCCATGATGGCGGCGACTTCGCCAGCCTTCACCGTCAGGTTCAGGCCGCGGATGATTTCGGTGCCGCTCTCGGCGATACGGGCATGCAGGTTCTTGATCTCAAGCATCTTTTTTCTTTCTGAATCTCTATCGCCGGTCAGCCGACCGAGCCCTCAAGGCTGATGCCGATGAGTTTCTGCGCCTCGACGGCGAACTCCATCGGCAGTTCCTGGATCACTTCCTTGACGAAACCGTTGACGATCAGCGCAATCGCTTCCTCCTCGGGAATGCCGCGCTGCATCACGTAGAACTTCTGGTCGTCGGAGATTTTCGAGGTTGTTGCCTCGTGCTCGAACTGCGCGGTAGCGTTCTTGGCTTCGATGTAGGGCACGGTATGGGCGCCGCACTGGTTGCCGATCAGCAAGCTGTCGCACTGGGTGAAGTTGCGGGCATTCGTCGCCTTGCGGTGCGCCGAGACCTGGCCGCGATAGGTGTTCTGCGAGAAGCCGGCAGCGATGCCCTTGGAGATGATGCGGCTCGACGTGTTTTTGCCGAGGTGGATCATTTTGGTGCCGGAATCGACCTGCTGATAGCCGTTCGAAACCGCGATCGAGTAGAACTCGCCACGGCTGTCGTCGCCACGCAGGATGCAGGACGGGTACTTCCAGGTGATGGCGGAACCCGTCTCAACCTGGGTCCACGAGATCTTCGAACGGTCGCCACGGCAGTCGCCGCGCTTGGTGACGAAGTTGTAGATGCCGCCCTTGCCCTGGGCATCGCCCGGGTACCAGTTCTGGACGGTCGAATACTTGATCTCGGCGTCATCGAGCGCGACCAGCTCGACCACGGCGGCGTGAAGCTGGCTCTCGTCGCGCTGGGGTGCGGTGCAACCTTCGAGGTAAGAGACGTAAGCGCCTTCCTCGGCGATGATCAGCGTACGCTCGAACTGGCCGGTGTTCTTCTCGTTGATGCGGAAGTAGGTCGACAGCTCCATCGGGCAGCGAACGCCCTTGGGCACGAACACGAACGACCCGTCGGTGAAGACGGCCGAATTCAGCGTCGCGTAGTAGTTGTCTGTCGTCGGCACAACGGTGCCGAGATATTTCTTCACCAGCTCGGGATGCTCGCGGATGGCTTCCGAGATCGAGCAGAAGATGACGCCGGCCTTGGCCAGTTCATCCTTGAAGGTGGTGACGACCGAAACCGAATCGAACACGGCGTCGACGGCGACGCGGCCAGACTTGTAGACATTGTCGCCAAGCTCATCGAGTTCGGGATCGACAGTCTTTTGAACGCCGGCGAGGATTTCCTGCTCGCGCAGCGGAATGCCGAGCTTTTCGTAGACCTTCAGAATCTCGGGATCGACTTCATCAAGCGAGGTCGGTCCGGGCGTGCTCTTGGGCGCGGCGTAGTAATAGATGTCCTGGAAGTCGATCTTGGGATAGTTGACGCGCGCCCAGTTCGGCTCGTCAAGCGTCAGCCAGCGGCGATAGGCGCCGAGACGCCATTCGAGCATCCATTCAGGTTCGCCCTTCTTGGCCGAGATGAAGCGGACAATGTCTTCGCTGAGGCCCTTAGGAGCCTTGTCCATCTCGATGAACGATTCGAAACCGTATTTGTATTGGTCGACATCGATCTTGCGGACCTGCTCGATCGTTTCCTGCACAGCAGGCATAGGCGTTCTCCATCCACGCCGGGGTCAAGGCCCGACAGTTTTCAAACTATGGCACCGCTGGTGCGGCGTAAGTTCCATATAGTGCATTCTTTCCGGAAATTCACCCGGAAGGCCGCCTCGCGGCGCCCTGACACACCCGTTCACTGGCCCTTGGGCCAAATTTCCCGCCTGTCAGGCGGCTTTCGTACGGTCCGTGCGCCGCGCCAGAAGCGCTGCGAGAGCCGTTTCGAATTTTTCAATGTCCGCTTCGGACGTCTGCCGGCCGATCGAGACCCGCAGCGCACCGAGATTGTCGGCAAAGCCCATCGCCTTCAGCACATGGCTGGGACCGACCTTGCCCGACGAACACGCGGAACCGGCGGAGAGCGCGACGCCGCCCAGATCGAAGGCGATCTGCGCCGTCTCAGCCTTGACGCCCGGAATAGCGAAGAATGTCGTATTGGCAAGCCGCTCGGTGCCCTTTCCGAAGATTTCCGCATCGGAAACAAGCCGCGTGATCGTCTCTTCGATGCGATCACGCATGGCGCGCACCTTGTCCACATCAGCGAGCCCGGCCAGGGTTTCGCGCGCGGCCGCGCCAAATCCTGCGATGGCCGCAAGGTTTTCGGTGCCGCCACGATGGCCCTTTTCCTGGCCGCCGCCAGTGACCAATGGCGCGGGCATCATCAGGTCGGCCTGAGCGACGATGGCACCGGCACCCTTGGGGCCGCCGATCTTGTGCGAAGACAGAATCAGGTAATCGGCATAAGCCGCTGACATATCGAGAGGAATACGCCCCGCGGCCTGGACGGCGTCCGCGACCAGAACCCCGCCCGCCGCCTTCACCAGCCTGGCGATGTCGCGGAAAGGCTGGATGACACCGGTCTCGTTGTTGGCGGAATGGATCGCCACCAGCGGCAGGCCTTCCGACTTGTCGTGCGCGGCAAGCGCCGTTTCGAGCGCTGCAAGATCGACAATGCCGTTGCTGTCGACGCCAAGCCGCGTGACGCGATCGGCGGGGAAGCGCCCGCCGTTCAGCACGCACGGATGATCGGCTTCGGTGACGTAGAGACGCGACATGCGCACAGCGCCCCGACCCATGCGCCAATCGGGCGAAAGCAGCGTGGTCGCAGCTTCTGTGGCGCCTGAGGTGAAGACGACGTGATCGGCCTTTGCACCGACGAGAGCGGCGACATCGCGCCTGGCATCCTCGATGATCCTGCGGGCGGCCCTGCCCTCATTGTGGACGGACGACGGATTGGCCACCACATCGAGCGCGGCAACCACGGCCGCACGCGCCGCGGGCAGCAGCGGCGCACTGGCATTGTGGTCAAGATAGGCGCGTGGTCCGGCCATTTTCGGTTCAATCTGCCCTGTCAAATCACGTTTGGGTGTAGAGACGCGCAATTTCCTTGAAATTCCAAGGCGAGCCGTCCTATCTACCCGCTTTGCCAAACGAGCGGTCTCGCCGCCCAGTTTTGAACAGTTCTAAACTAGCTTCTATGAAGACGCGCCCCTCGCGTCAAGGCTGGCCACAGGATTGTTTGATCGGCTTTGCGTCAAGTGGAGTATTCTATGCCAGAGGTCATTTTCACCGGTCCGGCGGGTCGCCTGGAAGGTCGCTATCAGCCGTCCAAGGAAAAGAACGCGCCGATCGCCATCATACTGCACCCGCACCCGCAGTTTGGCGGCACGATGAACAACAAGATCGTGTACGACCTCTTTTACATGTTCCAGAAGCGCGATTTCACCACGCTGCGCTTCAACTTCCGCGGCATCGGCCGCAGCCAGGGCGAGTTCGACCACGGCACCGGCGAATTGTCGGATGCGGCCGCCGCCCTCGACTGGGTGCAGTCGCTGCATCCCGACTCCAAGAGCTGCTGGGTCGCCGGCTATTCGTTCGGCTCGTGGATCGGCATGCAGCTGTTGATGCGCCGTCCCGAGATCGAAGGCTTCATTTCGGTGGCGCCGCAGCCCAACACCTACGACTTCTCGTTCCTGGCGCCCTGCCCGTCGTCGGGCCTGATCATCCACGGCGATGCCGACAAGGTCGCGCCGCCCAAGGATGTGCAGGGCCTGGTCGACAAGCTTCACACGCAAAAGGGCATCACCATCACCCAGAAGACGCTGGCCGGTGCCAACCACTTCTTCGGCAACGATCCGGAGCTGGTGATTGAAGAATGCGCCGATTATCTCGACCGTCGTTTGGCCGGCGAGCTTTCGGACCCGCGCCCCAAGCGCCTGCGCTAAGAGGAGTTCGGCGCATGTACCAGCCTCCGCTGTTTCGCGAGACGCGGCTGGATGTTTTGCATGCGCTGATCCGCAACCATCCACTCGGCCTTCTGATCTGCAACGGATCGGAAGGCCCGGTGGCCAATCTGCTGCCTTTTCTGCTCGACGCCGAGATCGGACCGAACGGCAGGCTGCGCGCCCATCTGGCGCGGGCCAATCCGCAATGGCGGCTGTTGGCTGATACACCCGACATGCCGGTGCTTGTGGTGTTCCAGGGCGCCGACCACTACATCACCCCATCCTGGTACGAGACCAAGCGCGAAACCGGCAAGGTGGTGCCGACCTGGAACTATGCGACCGTGCAGGTTCGCGGCAAGGTGCGGGTGATCGACGACAAGGCCTGGCTTGCCGGCCAGATCACCGAGCTCACCGCCACGCATGAAGCGGGCCGGTCGGAACCATGGCAGGTGACCGACGCGCCGGAGGCCTATGTCGATGCCCAGATCAAGGGCATCATCGGGCTCGAGATCGACATCACCGGCATCGACGGGAAATGGAAAGTCAGCCAGAACCGGCCCATTGGCGACCGTATCGGCGTTGCCGACGGGCTGGAGGCAGAGCAGAAACCGGCCGACGAGATGGCGCAACTCGTCCGGCAATATGGCGGGCTGACGGGCGAATAGCTCCCGCCGCTTCTGCATCACACGCTAAGCGCCTGACGGATTCCTGCTTTACCGCAAGCTACTTAGCTCCAAGAGTTGAGAAAGAGAGTCCGAGCCGCGACGCGGCGGCCCGGACTATCCAAAAGCCTTACTTGGCCTTCAGCAGATCGCTCACTTCAAGCAAAACGAACTCGTTGTCGTCGGCCTTGTCGATGGCGCGGCCGGCCGAGAATGGCAGGTTGTTGTCGTTGCCAACGATGATGTGGCTGTCGTCGACGAGATCGACATTCTCGATGGTGACGAAGGGCATGTCGTAGAAGCCCTCGCCGCCGCCTTGGCGCTTCTTGTTGTCGGGATCGGCGATCTTCATCAGGTCGATGTAGCCGACCTTGCGCACAGCCTTGCCGGCGTTTTCGTCGTTCATTTCGATCTTGTAGATACGCTTGAGCTTGGCGGGCTTGGCGAAGCAATCGGGCTTGGGGTCGTTGGCGTCGGCGCAGGCCTTGTCAGCCGTTCCAGCACCATTGTCGCGCTCGATGACCAGTGCTTCGGTTTCGCTGATCATGTTGAAATCGCCGATGGCCTCGCCACCGTCGGCCAGCGGGTAGAGCCAGCTGCGACCGGTCCACTCTTTCTTGGCGGCGTCGAATTCGATGACGCGGAGCGCGGTCTTGCCATCGACCTTTTCGACCGAACCGTCAGCCATGTAGCGCGGGCCTTCGAGCAGACCGTAGAGCTTGGCGCCGTCCTTCGACATCGCCAGGCCTTCATAGCCACCTGAGCGCTTGAGGTTGAAGGCCGGGTTCTTGGCGGTCGGGTTGCCCGGCAGCGTCAGTGTGGGATGATCGGGCGAAAGCACCGGCTCGCCTTCGACGGTGGTCGCAAAGACGTCGGTGAGTTTGCCATCGAGATCGAACTTGAGCAGATAAGGCCCGAACTCCTCGCCAACCCAGAAGCCATCAGCGACCGGTTGGATCGATTCGACGTCGAAATCGGCGCCGGTGAGAAAGCGCGTGTCGGAACCTTCGAGCACGATGGGGAACGGCGCCTTGCGGTCAGGGTCAGAGAGAAACACCGTCTTCTTGCGGTCGACCGTGCCCTTGTCCCAATCGAACGACAGGTGGTGCAGCATCAGGGCTGCGTCGGAGGAGTTCAGCTTCGAACCGAAACCGTTGTCGGACAGCGACCAGAAGGTGCCGTCGCCCATCGACTTGATGCCCGAAAAGCCCTGTACGGGCTGGCCGTCGAACGGCAACGAAAGGCCGGTGGGACGAACGCCATCCTTGCCTGGAACTGTGCCTAGGCCTTCGGCGCGCTTGCGGTCGGGGGTGGTGAACTTGCCCGAGGTGCGGAGATGCTCCGGCGCATTTTCGGGCGCGGCGATGACGGTGTTTGCCGGCAGGATCGCATGTCCCGCGAGCGTTGCCTTGAATTCCGTCTCGTCCGCGAAGGCGGAAGCGGTGGACAGCGCGAGAACGGCCGCAGCCAGATAGAGAGAGCGTCGCATGGGGGACCCCGATTGGTTGAACGAACGCCCTCCAGCTAGGTCCACGCCATGTCGGGCGGGTGACGCGAAGATGAAACTTTGATGAAGTCCCCGGATCAGGGTTCGGCGCGCAGCCCGCCGCTGACCGGCATGCGGCACCCCGTCGTCGTCGGGAAGGTCAGCGGCAGGCCAAGAGCCGAACGCACCGCCAGATAGGCCCAGGCCTCGGCCTCGGTGGCGTCGCCATTGAGGCCGGCATCCTCGGCGACGATCACCTCGGCTCCCGCCTTTTTTGCCGCTGCCCGGAGATCGCCGACGATATGGGGATTCTTGCGGCCGCCGCCGCAAACGATCCAGAGCTTTGGCGGCTCAGGCAGGTGCTCGACCGATTTCAGGATCGCTTCGGCCGAGACGCTGGCAAGCGTGCGCGCGCCATCTGAAAGCTCCAGTCCTTCGGCCAAAGCGAGGGTGAAATCGTTGCGGTCGAGCGATTTCGGGCCGGATTTCTGAAAGAACGGATTGTCGAGATAGTGCTCGACCACCTGAACGATCACCCCGCCTTCGCTGGCAATCGCACCGCCTGCATCATAGGGCACGCCGCCCTCGCGGCTGACCCACTGGTCGATCAGCGTGTTGCCGGGACCGGTGTCGAAGGCGACGGGATCGCCCGTTTCAGGCACGTAGGTGATGTTGGAGATGCCGCCGACATTGACGAACACCGCAGGCTTCATTGCGGCGTATGGCTCAGGCAGCGAACGGGCGAGCGCCGCATGATAGGCCGGCACCAGCGGCGCGCCCTGCCCGCCATGGATCATATCGTTGGCGCGCATGTCGTAGACGACTGGCACGCCGGTCTCGCGGGCAAGCAGAGCGCCATCGCCAAGCTGCACCGTCACGCCAAGATGCGGCCGATGCAGCACCGTCTGGCCGTGGAAGCCGATGAGATCAGGATTTTGCCACTCGGCGGGCAAGCTGCGCAGGAAGTCTTTTACAGCAGCGGCGTGGCGCAAGGTGATCTCGCACTCCAGGTCTGCAAGATCGCCCGGCCTGTCTTCGCGCCGAACGATCGCCTTGGCTGTCTCAAGCGAAGCCTCGATGCGGCGGCGAAAAGCGGCGTCGTAAGTCACCGCCATGGACGGGCCGAAGACAATCTCGTTGACCCCGTCGGTGCGCAGGACGGCGAGGTCGATGCCGTCCATCGAGGTTCCGCTCATCAGTCCGATCGCAGTGATAACCGCCATGAAGTCCGCCATCCTTGTGATTCCGGGCCTGCAGATGCTAAAGCCCCTGCTTCGCCGATCCAATGCCGGATCGACCGACGCAAACGTCCGCCAAGAGAAAGAACCATGTCCGGCTTTAAATCCGATTTCCTGCGCACCCTTTCCGAGCGTGGCTTCATCCATCAGACCTCCGATGATGCCGGTCTCGACGACCTCTTTTGCAAGGAAACCGTGTCGGCCTATATCGGCTTCGATCCGACGGCATCGAGCCTGCATGCCGGCGGCCTGATCCAGATCATGATGCTGTACTGGATGCAGAAGACCGGCCATCGCCCCGTCCCGCTGATGGGCGGCGGCACCGGCATGGTCGGCGACCCGTCCTTCAAGGACGAGGCGCGCAAGCTGATGACACCGGAAATCATCCAGTCCAACATCGATGGCATCAAGCAGGTGTTTTCCAACTACCTGACCTTCGGCGACGGCCCTCAGGATGCGATGATGGTCAACAACGCCGAGTGGCTCTTGCCGCTCAACTATCTTGAATTCCTGCGCGACGTCGGCCAGCATTTCTCGGTCAACCGCATGCTGAGCTTCGACTCTGTCAAGCAGCGGCTCGACCGCGAGCAGTCGCTGTCGTTCCTCGAATTCAACTACATGATCCTGCAGGCCTATGACTTCGTCGAGCTCAACAAGCGCTATGGCCTGCGCCTGCAGATGGGCGGCTCGGACCAGTGGGGCAACATCATCAACGGCATCGACCTTGGCCATCGGCTGGGTACGCCGCAGCTTTACGCGCTGACTTCGCCGCTGCTGACCACTTCGTCGGGTGCCAAGATGGGCAAGTCGATGAATGGCGCTGTCTGGCTCAATGCCGACATGCTGTCGCCCTATGACTTCTGGCAGTACTGGCGCAACACCGAGGATGCCGACGTCGAGCGCTTCCTCAAGCTCTACACCGCGATGCCGCTCGACGAGGTCGCGCGTCTGGCCGCCCTTGGCGGATCGGAGATCAATGACGCCAAGAAGGTGCTGGCGACCGAAGTGACGGCCATGCTGCACGGTCGCGCTGCCGCAGAGCAGTCTGCCGAGACCGCGCGCAAAACCTTCGAAGAAGGTGCTTTGGCCGAGTCGCTGCCGACGGTCGAGATTGCTGGAGACGAGCTGAAAGCCGGCATCGGTCTTTTGTCGCTGGTCGTGCGCGCCGGGCTTGCGGCCTCCAACGGTGAAGCCCGCCGGCATGTCCAGGGCGGCGCCGTGCGGATCAACGACCAGTCGGTCAATGACGAGCGCCGTGCGGTCACCACGGCTGATCTCACGCCGGAAGGCGTGGTCAAGCTTTCGCTTGGCAAGAAGAAGCACATTCTGGTGCGCCCGGCCTGACCAGGGCCGTCGCGCGAAGCTGGAAAGGCTGAACTGCGTCAGAGAGGTGTGCGTCGGGTACTGCGCGTCGATGCAGGCCCGCCGCACCGTCCCAAGAATTTTGGACAGAGCAATGAGTCGTTTCTGGAGCCGCTTGACGCATGATTTGAAGCCCTATGTGCCGGGCGAGCAGCCCCGCATGGCAGAGCTGGTCAAGCTCAACACCAATGAAAGTCCGTTTGGTCCTTCTCCGCACGTACTGGAAGCGATTCGCGGCGAGGCGGCAGATACGCTGCGTCTCTATCCGGACCCTCAGGCCACCGCGCTGCGAGCTGCTTTGGCCACCTATCACCACGTACGCCCCGAACAAGTGTTCGTCGGCAACGGCTCGGACGAGGTGCTGGCCCACGCCTTCGCCGCTCTGCTGAAACATGATGGGCCATTGCTCTTCCCTGATATCACCTACAGTTTCTACCCCGTCTATTGCCGCCTGTTCGGCGTCGCCTACGAGGCCGTGCCGCTTGATCAGTCCATGCAAATCCGCGTTGCCGATTATCGGCGGCCGGCCGGCGCGCTCATCATCCCCAATCCAAATGCGCCAACAGGGGTGGCGCTCTCCCGGGCGGAGATCGCTGTGCTGCTGGAGGATCATCCCGATGCTCCCGTGGTGATTGACGAGGCCTATGTCGATTTCGGCGCGGAGACCGCGATTCCGCTCGTCGCCTCCCACCCGAACCTGCTGGTCGTTCAAACAATGTCCAAGTCCCGGGCCTTGGCCGGGCTCAGGGTCGGCTATGCGATCGGCGACGCCGAGCTGATCGAGGCGCTCACCCGGGTGAAGGACAGCTTCAACTCCTATCCGCTAGGCCGGCCCGCCCAGGCCGGCGCCATCGCCTCCCTGGAGGACGAAGCCTATTTTCAACAGAGCCGAATTCTCGTCATCGAGGGTCGCGAGCGGTTGAATCGCGGGCTGCTCCGGCTCGGCTTCGAAATGCTGCCGTCCTCTGCCAACTTCGTCTTCGCGCGTCATCCGGCGCATGAGGGTGCTACGCTGGCCGCCGCGCTGCGCCAACGGGCTGTGATCGTCCGCCATTTTCCCGCCCCGCGGATCTCCGACTATCTCAGGATAACCGTGGGCACAGACGGGCAAGTTGACCGGCTGTTGTCGGCCCTCGCTGACATCATGGGCAGCGAGCCTGCATCTGCCTGATTGCTCTTTCGTGGCCAATGTCTGGTTTGGGCCAGACTCAATACTCGAAAATCGTCCGGAATATGCCGGGCGCGATCACCGACAGCGGGTTGACGTGCAGCTTGGGTGCGTTGGCGTCGCCCGAGAGCTTGTAGGTGACGCCGATCAGGCCACGGTCGCGGCCATTGCCCAGGATGGCACCGACCAGTGGCAATTCTCCGAAGATGCGGTTGAGGCCGTAGGCCGGCATGAAGGTGCCGGTCATGTTCATCTGGCCCTGCTGGTCATAGAGCACGCCCTGGAAGGTGGTGCCGATCAGCGGCCCGCGCAAAACGCCGTTCTCCAAGGCCAGGTATTTTTCGCGCTTGTCGATCTGGGCGAAGCCGCGTTCGAACTTGACCCGCGAGGTGTCGATGTCCTTGCGCACCGCCTGGCTGAGGCTGCGATCGTCGCCGGCGGGCTTGCTGGAGACGATCGAGGCGAGCCGTGGCTCGTCGACCACCACGAAATCGCGCACGTCGACCTGGCCGTTGAGCGGCCCGTCGCCTGTCGATTCCAGCGCAAGCGCCAGGCTGCCGCCCTGCATGCGGGCATAGACATCGAGGAAGCGCAGGATCGCACCCGCATCGGCGGAGCGGACATCGAGACGCCTGCCCCCTCCCTGCAGCGCGTTGCTGACGGTGATCAGTCCACCCGAACTCGCAGCTGCGTTGACTTTCAGGCTGCCGACCTTCGATCCGGCGCCTGAGTATTCGAGCGAGACATTGGACAGTTTTTCGCCGCTGAAACCGATAAGCGTTCCGACATTGGCGTTGACCGAGACCGAGGATCCGCCCGTCGATTTGCTGGCTTTATCGGTATCCGCCATGAACTGCTTGATCAGCGCGCGAGCATCGAGCGCATTGCCACTCACCTGAACCGCAAAACCTTTGCCCGACCGCTTGATCTTGACCGAAACGTCATCGTCGCGGTTCAATTTCACTTCGTTGAAATTGGCTGATGACAGGTTGGTATCGGCGAAAGAAATGTCGCCCTTGATGCTGAAGGTTTTTCCGCTCAGGTTGAAATCGGACAAGGTCGCGCGCGGACCATCACTGTTCATCACGAACGAGACCTCGGCCGGGATGCCAGGACCCTTGCTCCAACCGACCCAAGGGATGTCGAGCCGAGCCGCGGTCAGGTCGGCGACGATGGCGCGCTTGCCTTCGGCCAGTTGTTCGACATTGACCTTGATGGTGCCCGACAACAGGTCGGCCAGGCCGGGCATCATCGCATTGCGCGTCTTGTCGTCGAGCATAAGCTGGACGTTGCGCTGCTTGTCGATAGCTTTGTCGCGCAACGGCTCGACGATATCGAGCTCCGCGGGCACGCCATTGAGCTTTCCGTTGGCGGCGATGACGGCCTTGTCTGGGGTGACAGTGATCGTGCCTTTCGCCTCTGACAGTCTCTGGCCGTCAAAAGGCTTGGCAACCGCCAGGCCGTCATAGTCGAGCGCGACTTTCCAATCGAGCTTGTCGGTGTCGATGCCCTTGGTCAGGGGAATGTCCGCCTTGACGTTGCCGGTGACATCTCCCGTCAATTCCTCCGGCAGGATGCCGACATGGCGCATGGCGTTGATCGGCTCGTAGGAGGCGAGTTCGGCGACCGCGTCGGCGCTGCCGGCGACATCGATGTCGAGCGCACCGACAACCGGCAAGACGTTGGCCTTGACGACCTTCAGCTTGCCATTGCTCGCCGCCACCGTGCGGCCGCTGGGCATGAAAACGGTGCCTTGTGATAGCGAGACATCGACGTCGTTGCCATGGAACTCGACGATTCCCCTGGCGTCGCGGATGGGCGGAATGCGGCCTGCGGTGTCGAAGCGCGAACCGTCGAGCTCGAACCGGCCGAAGACCTCCTGCGACGTGAGCGGCACGCCGTTGCCGAGCCGGTCCGGCTTGACGTCGAACGTCACGTTGCCGTCGACGACGCGCCCGCCAAACAGGTTTTGCAGCACCCACAGCCGGGCGTTGCGGGCAGAAAACCACGGCCACAGCTGCTTCACATGGGCGACAGACATGTTGTGGACGTTGAAAGCCACGAAAATGCCAGGCGCCTTGCCGTCGACGAACTGAACCGATGCCTTGCCAAGTGCCTCTCCGTCCGGGCCGGACTTCACCCCGATCTGTTCGGCGGACAGCGTCTTGGTGACGACATCATAGGTTCCGGCGACGCGAGCCAGGAAGCTGAGCGCCGGCTCGGGCGACTCGCTGGGTGCCAGATGCGACTCGCGGCTGATCAATTCGAAACGATAGGCCGGATTGTCGCTCGCCACGCCTGTGGCAGGACGTGGCCCAACGCCACCGCTGAAATCAAAGGTCGATCGGTCGGTGGTGACCAGGAGCTGCCGGACATCGAGCTTGTTTTCCCCGTCCGCAAGCCTCAAGTCGAGCATCACGTCGCCGACAAGCTGACCGCGCTCCTTGAGGTCCAGCGTCGACTTGCCGATCGAGCCCTTGGCGATCAGCTCCGAACCGCCGGCTCCGTTGCCTTCGCGGCCGGTGATGATGAGATCGGCCGAACCGATGCGGCTTGCCTTGGTCGCTGGAACATCGGTCATGCCGGCGAACGGATCGGTCATAGACACTGTGGCATCGAGCGACGCGATGCGGTTGGCACCGGCTTCGCGTTCAGCCGATGCCGCAAGCTCGACATCGCGGCCGTCGACGTCGAAATTGGCCCCGATCCGCAGTTTGCCCAATCGCGTCTTGGACAAGGAGGCCCCAACGACGCGAACGACCTTGACCTCGCCGCCCGATGGCAGGACGAAATCGACATTGGACAGCGCGATCTCGCGCATGGCGTCGTACTGGACCGCATCGAAGCCGCGATGAATGCCGCGAAACGTCTCGCTCAGAAGTTTCTGCGGGTCGATCAGGCCATCTGGGCTGCGCAGCACCGCACTCCAGTCGGAACCGCCGCTTTCAGGCATGGCATCAACGACAATGCGGGCGTCGGAAATCTTGGCGTCGCCGAGGCGCACGTCGCCTTTCAGCAACGGCAGCAGCCGAATGCCGAATCGCATCATGCCGGCTTCAGCCATGGCGGTGCCGTCGGCGCGCGTAAGCTTGACGTCGGGAACCTCGACAGCAATCAGCCTGAGGCCATCGAGCGTCAATCGCGCCTGCCCCATGGAAACGTCGACATCGACGCCGGCAAGGCCTTCGATGGCGTGTTCGGCCTCGGTGCGCAGCCTGTCCTGGCCGATACCGGTATAGCTCAGGGCCTCTATGGCGATGATGACCAGCAAGACCAGCGAGCCGAGCACTGTGACAGCCGCAAGGACGCAGTGGCCCGCGCGCCGACGCACCGACGTGCGTGGACGCGGCACTTCCTGGCCCGCGGCCGACGGCATGGCGCCGAGATCAGTGATCTCGTTGCGCCTGAACCGGATTTTCTCGTGCCGGGGCACTTCCTGATCCACGCGATGTCCCGTAGTCGTTTCGGTCGTGGACGAATCCAAGTCCGACATTATCTAACCTGATATCCTTGCAAGCTCACCCGTAACTTCCAACAAGGGCATCGATGTGTCTGAACTCGAAACTGGCCAACCCGCCCCGCAATTCGAACTGCCGCGCGACGGCGGGGGCACTCTGACGCTTTCCGACTTTGCCGGCAAACCGGTTGTCCTCTATTTCTACCCCAAGGACGATACGAGCGGCTGCACTGCCCAGGCGATCGACTTCACCCAGCTCAAGCCTCAATTCGAAAAGATCGGGGCAGTCGTCATCGGCGTTTCGCCCGACAGCGCCAAGAAACACGACAAATTCAAGGCCAAGTATCAAATTGGCATCGACCTTGTGGCCGACGAAGAGCGAAAGGCGCTCGAGGCCTATGGCGTTTGGACCGAAAAATCCATGTACGGCCGTAAATATATGGGGGTCGAGCGTTCGACCTTCCTGATCGGCGCTGACGGCAGAATCGCGCGGATCTGGCGCAAGGTAAAGGTACCAGGCCATGCCGCGGAGGTGCTGGAAGCGGTAAAAGCCCTCTAGCAAAATCGCACATTGCGGAACCGATCCCCCTCTCCCGACGTTTCCGGCGGGACTATCTCAAAGGGAGAATGAAGATGTTCCGCAGCCTTATCCTATGGATGATTGGTATTCCAATCCCCATCATCATCCTGCTTTGGCTTTTTCTGCGCTGAGAGAACCGATTCGCGGGCGCCTTGATGTGACGCTTACAGTCTAATTCGGCCGCAAATCTAGCGACAGGTCCAAGCGCACTTCGTCAAAATCTTGATAGATGAGAAAATCCCGCCGCGTTCTTGCGTGGTGGGATTTCTTTTTTGACGCCCCTTGAGAACAACGCTTGACCCGGAACTCGGGCGCAAAGCTTTGTTAACCCTAATAATGTGTAATCGGATCGTCGCTGTCTCGTCATGAGAGTTCGGTCCGGTGAAAGCTGCAAATCAGGCGCCTGCTTTCGGCAAGCGCAAAGAACCCCATACTGTCATCATCGCGCGCGGAAACGAGATCCGGCACTTCACCGTGCGCCCCTGGGTCGCAGCCCTTGCCGGCTCCGCCCTTGCCGCTGTCGCTGTCGGCTATCTCCTGGCGACATCTTATCTTGTGCTGCGCGACGACCTGATCGGCGCCACAACGGCGCGCCAGGCGCGCATGCAGCACGCTTATGAAGACCGCATTTCAGCGCTTCGCGCGCAGGTCGACCGCATCACCAGCCGACAGCTGCTCGACCAGCAATTGATGGAAACCAAGGTCACTGAGCTTTTGGCGCGGCAGTCGCAGCTCAGCCAGCGCCACGGCAGGCTCGGGCCGATTCTCGACAGGGCGGCAAACGCTGCCGAACCCTCCGCCCCTGCCAAAGCACCCGACAAACGCGTCGAACTCACCGACAAGACGATCGGACAGGCAGGCGCCCTCGCCTATGCCTCGGCGGACGCGGCGGCAGCACGGCCATTTTCGTTCTGGTCAACCAGATCGGTCGCGGCCGACAGCGAAAGCAGTGCCGACCGCGCCGACAAGCTGTTTGTGACCATCAACAAATCGCTGCGCAGCATCGAGGACGACCAGGTCGAGCGCATCGCCACGCTTGCAGACAACGCCTACCAGACAGCTGGCGCCATCACCGACGCACTCGAAGATGCCGGACTGCCCATTGCTGCCGACTTCGGCAAATCGGGCGTTGGTGGCCCGCTGGTGCCACTCGACAATCCCTTGGCGTTCGACAGCAAGGTCAAGGAACTCGACGAAGCCCTCGACACGCTCGACCGGCTCAAGAACGAGGCGCGCAAGCTGCCGCTCGCCAATCCTGCCGCTGGCCGGCCGATCTCGAGCACGTTCGGCGTCCGCACCGATCCACTGATCGGCACGCCCGCGCTACATTCAGGCATGGATTTCCGCGCGCCCTACGGCTCGCCGGCGCGCGCCACCGCCGCGGGTATCGTCACCAAGGCCGGCTGGAACGGCGGTTATGGCCGCATGGTCGAGATCGACCATGGCGGCGGCTTCACCACACGCTATGCGCATCTGAGCAAGGTGCTGGTCGCCCCCGATCAAAAGGTGGCAATCGGCGACGAAGTAGGCGAAGTCGGTACCAGCGGCCGCTCGACCGGCCCGCATCTGCATTATGAAGTGCGACGCGACGGCGATGCCGTCGACCCGCTGCGCTTCATCAGGGCCGGCAAGAAGCTCGGGCAATATCTCTAGGCCATGGATTCGGGAAGCGTCATCCACAGTCTCGAAGAGCTGTGATGCGCATTGTGTGCCCAAGGTGCAAAGCGCTGTCGCGAATCTACCTGAAAACCAGAATCACCAGACACGAGCGGTGCGCAAATTGGCCCCTAACTGGACGTCATGCACCAGAACGATTCGCCGCCGGCAGGCTTTTTCCGCGCACGCGATTCGCTTCTGGACGCTGCAGGAAACAGCAGCACCAACGTGTTGTAAGATGGAGGGGGAGGCACCGTCCCGCGCCATGGGCGCTTCTGGACAACTTAATCTAGAGGTTCAGTCGGCAAGAGCTAAGCCCTTGAAAAACTGGCGCGAGTGACGGGGCTCGAACCCGCGACCTCCGGCGTGACAGGCCGGCACTCTAACCGACTGAGCTACACCCGCGCTCTGGACGTTGGCGCTGGGCGCCGCGTCGTTGGCGGTGAATTACGGCGTTCGTGGGTAGGTGTCAAGCGACATCGAAAAGATAATCGACAATCTTCGTCGTCTATTTTTCGAGGCGCCGAAAACCCGGCTTATGCACGCACTTACCTGCCCTTAGGGCACGTATTTGAACTTGCAGAGAGAAGACGAACCGCTTATTGCTCCGCGCGGTTGGGGCGATTAGCTCAGTTGGTAGAGCGCTTCGTTTACACCGAAGATGTCGGCGGTTCGAGCCCGTCATCGCCCACCATTCCCTCCCCTAGAGACCGTGCTTTCGCACGCAACATCGCGGCTTCCCGCGACGTTGCATTCGGCACGCGCCAGCGGTGAACGCGCGCCAAACGTGGTGGCGCAAGTCGAGCCAGCGTGAAATCTGGACTGCAATCCAAAAATGATGCAGAAAATCGAAGATGAGGAACGCCAAGGCAACTACCGTTTGCTTTCCCTTCATCGGTGACCTTTTCGGTGGCAGTCACCTGTCGGCACTTGGCTTGATAAAGAACCTCGATCGGTCGCGCTTTACGCCGCTGGTTGTACTGCAACTCCCCGATGGGCCTGTCGCCGAAATCTTCAGGCGAGAGGGTATCCAGTTCGAGACCGCCCCCGCTCAACATCACCTCACCCGCGGACAAACACGCGATCGTGCTGCTGCCGCCACGGTCGCCCGAACCCTTCCAGCGTTCACGAGGTTTCTGAAGGCCAAAGATGTGGCGATTGTGCATACGAATGATGGCCGCACGCACATCGCCTGGGGGCTTGCGGCACGATTCGCCGGGTCCAAGCATCTTTGGCACCACCGCAACGACTCATCGTCATTTGGGCTGCGCCGCGTAGCGCCCTGGCTTTGCCATCGTGTGGTGGCCGTATCGAAGTTTGCCTCGCCTCGCCCCGCACTCTTTTCGGCCGCCGGCAAGTGCAGCGTCGTTCACAGTCCCTTCGACGTGAACATGTCGGCCGGGATGGCGCGCTCGGACGCCCGAAACAAGGTGCTTGCCGAAATTGGAGCCGCACCCGACACGCAACTGTTCGGCTACGTCGGCACCTTGGTCGCGCGCAAACGGCCGATCCTGTTTGTCGAGGCCCTCGCAGCCATGAAGCGGATTGCCCCTGGCATGAAACTGGCAGGTTTGTTTCTCGGCAATGCTCTCAATGGCCTCGACGACCAGGCGCGATCGCGTGCCGAAGCACTTGGAATTGCCGATCATGTCCACTTCCTGGGGTTCCGCTATCCCGCCGAGCCCTGGATCGCGGCACTTGATGCGCTTTTGGTGACTGCCGTGGACGAACCCTTGGGGAGAACCCTTGTCGAGGCGATGTTGCTGGGCACGCCGGTTGTCGCCGCCGACTCAGGTGGAAACCCCGAAGCGATCAAAGACGGCGAGACCGGCCTGCTTGTCAGACCCGATGATCCCGACGGATTCGCCACAGCGTGCCTGAAGCTGCTTCGAGACGCGCCGATGCGCCAGCACATCATCGAAACCGCGCGCAGTACGGCGCGTGCGCGTTTCAGCGTCGAAAGACACGTGCGCGAGATCACGCGGGTCTACGATGAACTCCTCGCTTCCGATAAACCGAAGGCGAAGGCATAGGGGTGAAGTGGTATGTTCGCGCAGAACCGTCGCGCGAGACAGCCGTGGCAGACATCGGACAATCAATGTCGACTGGGCCAATGTCGACTGGGCCAATTTCGATTTGGTCAATATCGGCTTGGCGACAATTTGGAAGCCTTTCAGGCAGGACACCGAGCGGACTATCGGCCCTCGAGCGTGTAGTCCTCTACGCCGGCGTCTTCTTCGCCCCCTATGCCAATTTGCGGTTGCCGCAGGTTTTCTTCACCCTCAGCGATTTTTTCTTCTGCCTGAGCTTTCTCACTCTCGTGTTGACTGGCCGTATCCCCAACAGGCCGCTTGGCCGAGCTACATCCACTTGGCTGCTGGCTTTCACGCTGCTGTTCGTCGGGCTGATGGCCGGAAGCCTTTTGCGCGGAAGTGCCGAACGCGGCCTGATCGTCACCACGCAATATCTCTTCTCCTACATCATCCTGATGGTTGTCCTGTTGCGCGACGACCCGGATGAAGCCCATCGTCTGGCTGCCATTTTCCTGGCGAGCATCATCCTGGTCGACATCCATGGCATCTATACGTTCTACGCCGTGGGCTATGTGCCCGGCGATGGCAAAGGCGTGGTCACCGGCGGGTTGCGCCTGGCGACCGTGCTCAGGAACCCGAACCTCGCGGCGTCGATGAACGCGCTGATCATGCCGATCCTGCTCTATTTCTGGTCCTCCGGGCGAATAAGGGCCTTTGTCGCGGTGCCCGCAGTCGTGATCTGCCTGGTGACGATCGTGCTCACCAGCTCCAACAGCGGGCTGATCCTGATCACAATCTGCCTGACGGTCTTCACGACGTGCATCATGACGATGCGGTTGTTCTTGCGCCTGGCGCTCGTGGGCGCTGTCCTCTCCGTTGGCTTCGTAAGCTTTGGCGGCACGGAGCTTTTGCCCAAGACGTTTCACAAGCGGGTCCTGGCGGCACTTTCCTCGGGCGACACGTCCGAGGCGGGGACCTTGATTTCGAGGACCGCGCTCATGGAGGAAGCCGTCGAGATGATCGCCCAGGATCGGATTGTGCTGGTCGGCCTTGGTGCAGACCAGTTCCGCGAGCGCAGCGTACAGGCGGCTCCGGTGCACAACCTCTATCTGCTTTTGTGGGTAGAGGGCGGGCTTTTGGCCGTTGTCGGCTGGATCATGTTCTCGGGCGTCGGCGTCCTGCTTTGGTTCGCTCTCAAAAGGGCGGGCGGGGACAGATATGCGCTGGCGGCGGTGGCAACGACGGTGGTCGTGTTTCTGACAATCGCGATGTTCAATCCGCACATGTACGCACGATACTGGACCGCGCCGGTGTTGTTGTGTTTCGGCCTGGGGCTGGCCCAATTGCGTGATGACCGCCAGCAACACCGTGGTTGAACCGGCATCGTTGCCCCGTACCGTCCGAAAACCCGCAACCAGGCCGATGGATTTCCTGACCTGACAAGGCACGATGCACTGCCTGATCATCCCGGTGAAGGTTGAAGCTTATCAGACCTCAATTGCCGACCTTCACAGCTCCAGGGGAGAGATCGCGTGAAGGTAGTCATTGTTGGTTCCGGCTATGTTGGACTGGTTTCGGGTGCGTGCTTCGCCCAATTCGGCCACACGGTCACGTGCGTCGACAAGGACGCGTCCAAGATCGCCGCGCTGGAATGCGGACAGGTTCCGATCTTCGAACCGGGCCTTGAATCCTTCATCGCTCACAATGTTCGCGACGGCCGCCTATCCTTCACCATCAAGCTGGCTGACGCATTGGTGGATGCGGACGTCGTCTTCATCGCCGTGGGCACGCCCGCACGCCGCGGAGATGGCCATGCCGACCTCTGCTACGTTTACCAGGCAGCGCGCGAGATCGCGCGTGCGCTCACGAAAAAGATGGTCATCGTCACCAAATCGACAGTGCCTGTCGGCACGGCGGACGAGGTCGAGCGGATCATCCGTGAGGAAAACCCAAGCGCGGAGTTTTCCGTCGTGTCCAATCCGGAATTCTTGCGCGAAGGCGCCGCCATCCAGGATTTCAAACATCCCGACAGGATCGTTGTCGGGGCGGCCGACGACTATGCGCGCGCGACAATGGCGGAAATCTACAGGCCTCTGTTTCTCAACAAATCGCCGATCCAATTCACGTCGCGCCGTTCGGCCGAGCTGATCAAATATGCCGCGAATGCGTTTCTCGCCATGAAGATCACCTTCGTCAACGAGATCGCCGATCTCTGCGAAAAGGTCGGCGCCGACGTTCAGGAAGTGGCAGCGGGCATGGGTGCCGACAACCGCATCGGCTCCAAGTTCCTTCATGCAGGCCCGGGCTTCGGCGGATCTTGTTTTCCAAAGGACACGGTTGCGCTGGCCAAGACAGCTCAAGACCATGACAGCCCGATGCGCCTTGTCGAAACCACCATCGCTGTCAATGACGCCCGCAAGCGCGCCATGGCGCGCCGCATCATTCAGGCAGCAAGAGGCACCGTGCGCGGCAAGACCATCGCCGTCTTCGGCCTGACCTTCAAGCCGAACACTGACGACATGCGCGAAGCGCCTTCGATCTCGATCATCCAGGCGCTGCAAGATGCGGGCGCCCGCATCCAGGCATACGATCCAAAGGGCATGGAACATGCCAAGGAGCTGTGGTCGGACGTATCATTCCACGCAAGTCCGTATGAAGCCGCCGAGAACGCCAGCGCGATCTGCATCCTGACTGAATGGGAGCAATTCCGGGCGCTCGATTTCGAGCGGCTGCAAACGCTTGTCGCCGAGCCGGTGCTTGTCGATCTCCGCAACATCTATACCGCCGAAGATGTGAACCGGTACGGCTTTGCCTATTCGGGCATCGGCTCGGGATCAATGGCGCCCTACGACGCGGGCCATGCAAGGATGCGGGGACCGATCGCGGCGGAGTGACGTCGCCTGCGCGGCTGCGTGACGGCGTGCCGCCGGTCACGCAGTCTCGCAGCACACAGGAATCGGCACGGCATCAGGCTGCGGTCATCCATCCATGTGTCACCGCGAAATGGACGATCTGTGCGCGTGAATGCAGTTTCAGCTTCTCGGTGGCCCGCGCCTTGTAGGTCTCGACGGATTTGACGCTGACAGCGACGCGGTAGGCGATTTCCTTGTTGGAGTAGCCCAGTGCGATCAGGCGCAGCACTTCCTCCTCGCGCGTCGTCAGTTCCACCCCGCCGTCGGAGTTGCGATGAGCCGCTTCGGGCTCCGGCGGGGTCAGCATCTGGCAAGCAGTAGGCGGATCGAGATACAGTCCACCAACGGTCGCCGACCTGATCGCCAGCAACAGGTTCTGGCCCACGGAGCGTTTTTGAACGAAGCCTTTCGCACCGGCTTGAAGAGCAAGCTCGACATAGCTGCGATCCTCATAAAGCGTCATGATCACGATGTGCCCGCGATATCCTTTGGCGATAATCTGTTCGGCAAGCACGAGCCCGCTCATATCGGGAAGCGAAACATCGAGCACGACCACATCGGGTGCGGTCTCTTCGATCTGGGATAGTGCATCGGCGCCATTATAGGCTGCACCGACGCACACAATGTCTTCCGACGCTTCGATCAGCGCGCGCGCGCCGGCGACGACCACGGGATGATCATCGACGAGAAGAGTGCGGATCGGATTCATGGCACGGTCTCCTCAGTGGGTTTCAGTGTGTCTGGATTGGAATGATCGCCGTCAGTTGGGTACCGCCCGATGGAGGACAGAAGATCACCAGCCGCCCACCCCGCTCAGCCAGCCGCTCCTGCATGTTGGAGATGCCGCCCCTGCGGGCCGGCCGGCCGTAGTTCTCATAAGATGATGTGAGGCCAGGACCGTTATCCTCGACAACCAGCGTGGCCATTTCCGCCGCAAGTTCCAGTTGAACGACGACGCAAGAGGCATTGGCCGCGTGCTTGGCGACGTTGGTGAGCGCTTCTTGCGCGATACGGAACACCGCTTCGGTGATCGCATCGTCGGGTTCGACGCCGTCCCTTCGTTCGGATTGAAAATGGACGGTGATGCCCGTTTCGCGCTCCCACTGGGCCGACAGCATCATGAGCGCCGTGGTCAGCTGGCAGCCCAGCGGAACGCCTCGGTGTTCGCCCGCCGCAATGGCCCTCAGCTCATCGCCGAGCCGGCTGAGCAGATGACGAAGTTCCGCGAAAGTGCTGCTCCTGGACGTGTCCGCGATCGTCTGCTCAAGGGCGGCCAGGCGAAGTCCCAGTCCGACGAGATATTGCCCGGCATGGTCGTGCAGGTCCCGCGCTATCCGCCGGCGTTCCTGTTGGACTGCTTGCTGAATCGTGGGGAGCGCCCATGTGGTTTCGCTGGTTTCTGCCGAGCAATGGACCGGAGCCGCGATTGGCTCAGCAGCACCGTAGGGCTGATCGGCAAATGAAACATTGTCGTGTTCCAGCGACCAGTCATCGGTCACGCCTAGATATGGGCCACCGCCAAGGGGCGGCGCATCGCCTTTGTTCACGGGCTGTCGATCGGTGCCCGTCGAAGGCATGCGAATCGTCGACTTACGACGAAAAACGCGGCCTTCAGCTTCGGGTCCTATCGCATAAAACCCGTCATGGGATCGCTTTCGATTGCGGGCGCTGTCAACTCCGTCCAGACCTTCGCCCGCGTCCTTACCCGCCGCCCCGAACATTTCCACCCCCACTCAAAACAAAAGGTGTACAATCTCTAGTTGCCTGCATGGTATTTCACTACAACCTCAGAGATACGCCTGAAGGCTCAAAATGGCAAGTTGCAATCCGGTTCGACAGGATTTGCGCCCTGGCTGTCAGGGTTTTCATCCTGCGGAAAACCTCCGGCATTGGGCTAATCTAAACCTCGCATTCGTGGAGTTGGCCCTGGAAGAGGTTGCGTCGCGGAATGATCATGCACGTGATCACGAACTATGTTGCCAATGCCGGGGCGGAAACGATGCTGTCACGATTGGTGCGCGCCTCGCCCGAAGGCGCGCACATCGTGTCGCTGATCGACATCTCGGAACGAAACCGGGTTCTTGCAGGCAATGGGGCACGCTTCGAGCGCTTGGGAATGCAATCAGGCGCAAAGGTGGCGACGGGCATCTTTCAACTGGCGCGTCACATCTCCCGGGAAAAGCCCAACGTGATCCTGTGCTGGATGTATCACGCCGCGATCGCGGGGCTGCTGGCGCAACGACTGTCCCGGCATTCGGCTCCTTTGTTCTGGAACGTTCGCCAGTCGCTTGACGATCCGGCCGCATTGTCGCGCAGCACGCGGATCGCGCTTAGCTTGTGCAAGCATCTCGCGCGGCTGCCTGAAGGCATCATCTACAATTCCCATCGATCATTGGAACTGCACCGCCGCTTCGGTTTCAAAAACGGCAATGTCGAAGTGATCCCGAACGGTTTCGAGATCGTCGAAGATCCGTCAAACGGCAGCGGGACGCCGCATGTCTTCGGCATCGCGGCACGGTTTCATCCGCAAAAAGACTACGAAACCTTCTTTCGCGCCGCAGCCTTGCTGTTGGCGCGACGGCCTGATGTCAGGTTCGTCGCTGCCGGTGCCGGTGTTGTCCACGACAATGCGGAGCTACGGAACATGATGGCAGCGGCCGGGCTGCCCGGGACCGCGATCGAGCTTCGCGGCCAGGTCGACGACATGGCCGCCTTCTACGGCAGCATCGACGTGCTTGTTTTGTCGTCGCGCACCGAAGGCTTTCCCAACGTCGTCGCCGAAGCGATGAGCCACGGAAAGCCGGTCGTGACCACCAATGTCGGCGACGCTGCTCTGGTGGTCGGCGACACCGGAACCGTCGTTCCGCCGCGCGACGCTCGGGCACTTGCAGAGGCCATGCACCGAATGACCGAGCTGGGACAGCACGATTATGCGGCACTTTCGATCGCGGCCCGGCGGCGGATCGAGAACCGGTTCTCCCTGGCGCAGATCGCACATCGCTACGACGAATTCCTGGGGAGGCGCGTCAGCGGCGTGGCTCTGGAGCACGTGGAGTTTGGCAGATGAACCTGACGGCAAAGCAGTTTTATCAGGGCAAAAGGCAGCAAGCCGACCCGGCTGTCGAATCCCAGTTCTTTTCCAATCTCAAGATGCGCAACGGCACCTTCAAGCTGACGCGGCCTTCTCGCTTTGCTGCGCTGGAAACAGAAATCGGGCCGGCCCTGGCGGAACGGGCAGCGGTCTTCCGGCAGGTGCTTGATGTCGGCGCGTCGACTGGCCTGACGACGATCGAACTCGCGGACTTTCTCAGCGCCGCAGGGGCGTGCGCCGAGGTAACCTGCACGGACCTCTTCGTCGAGGCGCATCTCCTGGAGATCGCGCCAGGATTTCGCGTGCTTGCGGATGCGGACGGGTGGCCGCTGCAATATGATGTCGCCGGACAGCCGATACGCGCCTGGGTCCGAAGGCTGGATTATTTCACGCTGATGGCCGCGCCGCGGCTTTTTACGCGCGCGGCACTGCGCCGCCGGCTGCGGCACATGATCGCCGAGGGACGTAGCGTTCCCCTCAGGATGGAATCCCGAGGCCTCGCGGGCAGGAACATCGAACTCGTCGAGAATGACATCTTCGTCCCCACTCAGCGCTTTATCGGCAGGTTCGATTTCATCCGCGCTGCCAACATCCTCAACCTGAACTACTTCCCCGCCGAGCAGATACACCAGGCCGTGTCGAACATCCGATCCTATTGCCGCGGTCCCCGCTCCCAGGTGCTGATCGCCCGCTCGAAAGGATCGCACCATGACGCGACCCTGTTTGAACTTGGGTCGGAGGGCGCCTTCACCGTGCGAGCCCGCGCCGGGAGTGGATCCGAGATAGAGGGGCTGGTGCTCGGTCTCCGGCAGAAACGACCGTGATGAAGGGCCCGGAAGGCTTTTCGCGATCTAGCCGGCTGAACCTAAGAGTGGCCGCACGTATAGCGCCGCCCAGCCCCGACAATCGTTCAAAGTTCCATCTTGGTGAGCAGCAGTCGATTGACAGCATGGGCGTCGAAGCGCCCGCGCGCGATTTCGAGGGAACGGCGCCCCATGCACTGAGCGAGTGCTGGATCGTCAATGAAACGCTTCATGGCCGCAGCAAGGGCATTGGCATCGCGCGGAGGAACGATGAAGCCGTTTTCTCCGTCCACCACCGTGTCGCGGCAGCCGGGCGTATCGGTGGTGATGATGGCGCGGCCTATCGCCATCGCCTCCAGGATGCTGCGCGGTATGCCCTCGCGGTAGAAAGACGGCAGGACAAAAACGCTGCAGCCAGCGAGATAGGGTCGGACATCGGCGGTTTCGCCAAGATACTCGACCCCCGCTTCGGTTGCCCAGCGGTCCACCTCCGCGCGCGAAATCGCCAGCGGGCTTGGGTCCAATGGCCCGAGAATCTGAAATCGCGCTTGCGCATTCATCGCACGCAGCGCCTTGGCGGCTTCGGCGAATTCGCAAAATCCCTTTTCGCGCAACAAGCGCGCCACGATCAGAAAGACGGGCACGCCGGACGGAACGTCGCTGGGCACGAAACGGCTCAGATCCACGCCCGAGCCCGGCACGGGAACTATGCGGCTGAGATCGCCGACCATCCGACCGCTGCGGATGTCGGCCGCATCGGCGTCGTTGTAGACGAACACCCGGCCGCCGCCTTGCAGTGCGACCCTGTACATCCAGGTGGCGATCCGCCGGATCCAAGACAGGCGCAGTCCTTCGGCGTCGCTGAAAACGTAACCGAGCCCGGTGATCAAGGCGTGCCGCTGCCTGATGCCGGCGAAGCGTGCCGCCATCAGGCCGTAGATGACGGGCTTCATCGTGTAACAAAGAATGACGTCGGGAGAATATGTCCGCAGTGCTCGCCACAGGGCGATCAGCGTCCTCATATCCTGCATCGGGTTGAGCCCGGTCCGCGCCATCGGAATCTGCACAAACGACACGCCGATCGCAGCCAGGGCCTCGACCGTCGGAAGGTCCATCTCGGGACCGTAGGCGACAACCTCGTGGCCACGTTCCACCATTGTCTTGAGCAGTTGGTACCGGAAGTTCACCAGCGAAACGGTGTAGCTGCATACGACAGCAATCCTGCGCCGTCCCTTGGGCGCCTGGAAAGCGGAGAGGCCAATGGGCGGCCCCATAAGGCCACTTCCGATGTTGGGCGTCAGTTGCATAAGGCAACTCCAAGCGGCGCAGCACCAAAAACAAGAAAAATATCAAAAATATTAGTGCCGTGACATGAGAATTATTGCAACTATATTTTCTAATTGAATATCAACTCCTACACCATGAGAGCTTATGATGTCTTCATCAACAAGACCTATGGTAAATGCATTTGTCTATACATCACAACTTGCAACCCTGTTGCTGGTCGCGTTTCTTTCCGCCAACGCGCGAGCTGATCAGTCTCCCTTGACCGGTTACCTGCTTGCGCCGGGAGACACGATCAAACTCGATGTCCTGGATGATGACGAGATTCCGGTCGACCTCCCCATCGGGCCGGACGGTGCAATCCAGGCGCCCTTGGTCGGTGCGGTGCGGGTGAGCGGACTGACCCTCTCCGATACGGCGAAGCAACTGGAACGCAGCTATGTCGACAACAAGATCTTTGTCGTGCCCAAGCTCAGCGTGTCGGTGGCGGCTTACCGCCCTGTCGTGGTGATCGGCGACGTGCGCCAGCCCGGGCCATACCCGTTCCAGATGCCGCTGACCATCGAGACGGCGCTCGGCCTGGCCGGCGGGCAACTTCAAGCGGCCTCTTCGGAAAACCCCGTGCTCGCCAGTGCGCGCCTGCGCCAGGAACTCGACACCGCAGAAGCTGATGTCATCCGCGAGGCATTGGCCATAGCCCGGGTGACTGCCCAACTCGCCGGCCGAACGACAATCCTGGATGAGGACGTGCCGGAGCCGGCGCGCTCTTATGTGAAAGGGCCGGCCGCCCAATCCATCCTCGATGTTCAACTGCGCATATTGACGGCCGCGAGCGACAGCTTCAGCTCGCAAACCGCTGTTTTGACCGAGCAACTGGCCGAAGCAGAGCGCGGCTTCGGCTTGCTCCAGGAGCTTTCACAAAATGCCACAAGAAATATCGAGCTGAGCCGTGCGGACCTGAAACGCGCGCAGGAACTGCGCGAACGCGGCATCAAGACGTTGACCGACGTTTCAAATCTGATGCGCCAAACGTCCATGGAAGAGGCCCGCCAGCTTCAGATACTTGCCGATCTTTCCGACGCCCGGCGCGGCATCGGCGAGCTGAAAAGCAAACTTGCGGATCTTGCGAAGACCCGCGACATGGAAGCGCTTCTCGAGCTTGAAAAACACAGTGCCGACCTCGCCAAATTTCTTTCGTCGCGCCTCGGCACCGAAGAGCAGCTGATCCTGATTTCCACCCTGACGGCGGAAGAGCTGGCAAAAAACAAGGAGGTGATCCTCGATTTCATCATCCGGCGCGACACGGGCGGGGGCCGAGCCAACCTTCAGGCGCAGGCGGATACGCTGCTGTTTCCCGGCGACGTGCTTGTGGTCCGCATGCGCAACCGCAACGACACAAATGTGAGCAGCTTGCCTGCTAGCCTGGCGCAATGAGACAGGCGCATCCCGGAAAGCGAAGGGGGCAAAGCCTCGCCGCTTTGTTGGCCATGCCGCTGGCAGCCCTGCCGGCCGCGCTGACGGGGGCGTTCATCTGGTGCTCGCTCGGGCGGCCACTGCTGTTTCGTCAGCAACGCAGCGGCTTGGCAGGACGCCCGTTTACGCTGGTGAAATTTCGCACAATGCACAATTTCCGCGATGCGGACGGCCAGCTGCTGCCCGACAGCAAGCGCGAAACTGCAGTCACGCGCGCGATACGCCGCCTGCGGCTTGATGAGCTCCCTCAACTTCTGGCGATACTTCGAGGCGAGATGAATTTCGTCGGCCCGCGCCCGCTGCTGCCGGTTACGGTGGCCGCCTTTGGCGCCTTGGGAGATGTCAGGGGATCCGTGCGACCGGGTCTGACCGGGTGGGCCCAGGTCAATGGCAATACCGGACTTGGCGATCGCGAGAAGCTCGCTCTTGATATCTGGTACGTCGACCACCGGTCGATATTGCTCGACGCGCATATCCTGCTTTTGACGGTAGCCACGTTGTTGCGCGGCGAACATGTCCGTGCGGCAGCACTTCGTGCAGCACAGGGTCACCTTGCCGCGCGCTCCGGCGAATTGATCGCAGCCGATCAAACCAACCAGGCGATCATATGAAGGTCGCGTTCGTCGGCACCGTCGAAGCATCCGCCGTCGCCTTCGACGCACTCGCTCGGGCCGGCATGGCTCCCGGTCTGGTGATGACCTTGCCGGTGGCGGCGGCAAAACGGCACTCGGATTTCGTCGATCTCACGCCTCTGGCCCGGAAGGCCGGCAGCAGGGTCGAATATACGCGAGATATAAACGACCGCGCGACAATCGAAACGCTCCAGGGGTTCGACACCGACCTCGTTTTGGTGATCGGTTGGTCGCAAATTTGTCGCGGCGCTTTCCGGGCAGTCGCGCGGCTGGGCAATATCGGCTTTCACCCCAGCCCCTTGCCGCGCCTGCGGGGCCGCGCGGTCATTCCATGGACCATCCTGCTTGGCGAAACCACAACGGCCGCGTCCCTGTTCTGGCTCGACGACGGCATAGATTCCGGCCCGATCCTGCTGCAGGAGCCGATCGTCGTGGACGACGAAGAAACGGCGCGGACACTCTATCTCAAGCAGTGCGCCGCCATGGCCCGGATGCTGCCTAAGGCGGTGGAACTGGTGCGCGCCGGCAATCCGCCACGGATCGAGCAGGAGCATGGCGATGCCACATTTTGCGCCAGGAGAACCGCGGAGGATGGGCTGATCGATTGGCGAGAGCCGGCGAACAGCGTGCTGCGCCTGATCCGTGCTGTGGGCGATCCATATCCAGGCGCATTTACCACCTGCGCCGGACGACGCCTCTTCATCGACGCGGCTGTCTTTTTCGCCGACTCGCACCGCTTCATCGGTTTGCCCGGCCAGATACAGAGCCATACGCCGGAAGGTTTTACGGTTCGCTGCGGCGATGGCGGATGCGTGCACGTCATCGCATGGAGGCTGGACGATCCCCAAGTTGGAGCCCAAATCAGTGCCCCAATCAGGCCGCGCCTTCATTCCAAACTTGGCGGACCGTTGCCGGCTCAAGCTACCTGAACGCAATTGCGCAAAATCAGCTTCGCTTGGGGGATTGCCTGACAGGCCTCGCGCCCCACGCTCCCTTGCCGGCTCCGACAGTTAAATCAGTATGAATGCCAGAGCGTTGCATCGATGCGGGCGCTCATCTGGAGCGTTGGATGACCTGGCTGGGCAATTTTGGACGGGTTCTGGTCATTGCCCCGCACCCCGATGACGAAATCCTGGGCGTCGGCGGCACGATCGCGCGGCTTGCCAAGGCCGGGCATGAAGTCTGCGTGGCTGTGGTCACCACCGGACGGCCGCCAGACTACTCCGCCGCCGAAACCGCCCAGCTTCGCGCGGAAGCCGCCCAAGCTCACGCCATTCTTGGCGTCGACGAGATATTTTGGCTGGATTTGCCGGCCGCACGGCTGGGCGAAACAACGCATGTTGCGCGAAATGCTGCGTTAAAAGAGGTCATCAGGCAGGTCGAACCCACGACTTTGTTCGTGCCCTTCGCCGGCGACATCCACATCGATCATCAAATGACATTCCTTTCGGCCATGGTCGCCGCGCGGCCGAACCAGACGAAATATCCGGGAACGATTTTGGCCTACGAGACCTTGTCCGAGACAAATTGGAACGCGCCCTATTTGTCGCCGGCGTTCGTTCCCAATGTCTTTGTCGACATCAGCCAAACGCTCGAACTGAAGCTTGAGGCCATGCGGATGTACGGCTCGCAAATCCGGGCCTTCCCGCATGAGCGCTCCACCGAAGCGCTCCAGGCGCTTGCCACGTTGCGCGGCACCACGGTGCACAGGTCTGCTGCGGAAGCCTTTGTATTGATCCGCGACGTTGTCTTTTCCGATCGAACGCACAGGGAGGTCGGTGATGAGCACCTGGCCGCAATTTGAAAACAGGTCCGGGCCGCTCCCCAAGACATGGCCCCAATATGACGAGCAGCAGATAGAGGACGTGGCGGCTGTGCTCCGTTCGGGCAAGGTAAATGCTTGGACGGGCTCCAGAGTGCGGGCATTCGAGGAGGCTTATGCGGCGCTGATTGGCCGCAGCCACGCCATCGCCCTTGCCAACGGGACAGTGGCGCTGGACATCGCCCTTCAGGCCATCGGCTTGCAGCCGGGCGACGAGGTCGTCGTCACGCCGCGCAGCTTCGTCGCCTCCGCGTCCTGCGTGCCCATGGCAGGGGGCGTGCCGGTTTTCGCCGACGTTGATCCATCGACCCAAGCCATGACGGCGGAGACGATCGCTGCGGTGCTGACCCCTCGCACCCGAGCGGTCATCGTGGTCCATCTCGCGGGATGGCCCGCCGACATGGAAGCGATCACCCGCCTCGCCCGCCAGCGCGGCATTGTGGTGATCGAAGACTGCGCCCAGGCGCACGGGGCCGAAATTTCGGGCCGACCGGTCGGAAGCTTCGGCGAGATCGCTGCCTTCTCCTTCTGCCAGGACAAGATCATCACCACGGGCGGCGAAGGTGGGCTGCTGGTGATGGACGACGAGGTCCTATGGAAGCGCGCCTGGAGCCTGAAGGACCATGGCAAATCCCATGACAGCGTGTTTTCGCACGCCCACCCGCTTGGCTTTCGTTGGCTGCACGAAAGCTTCGGGTCCAATTATCGCATGACCGAAATTCAGGCGGCGATCGGTCTCCGGCAGCTTGACCGGCTGTCCGGCTGGCACGCACAGCGAACAGCGAACGCCGCCATCTTGATGAACGCGTTCCAGAACCTGCCCGGTTTGCGCACGCCGGAGCCGCCGCCGCATATTCGGCACGCCTGGTATCGCTTCTACATCTTCGTAAAGCCGGAGCGGCTGAAGCGGCGCTGGAACCGCGACAGGATCATGCGGGCGATCAACGCAGAAGGGGTCGCTTGTTTCAGCGGCAGCTGCTCGGAAATCTACCGCGAAAAAGCCTTCGTCGATCGCGGCTTCGTGCCTGCAGAGCCGCTTCCGACAGCGGCCCTGCTCGGTGCCACCAGCCTCGCATTCCTGGTCGACCCGTGCCAGAGCCTGACATCGATGCATCGGACCGCCTCGGTCGTCGCGTCGGTGATGCAGCATGCCACCGAGCAGTCGAATACAAGTAGCGATCTGCCGGCTGCGATCCCCGTCAATGCATGGATGTCATCGGCGAAGGGCGCGGGCGGTTAGGCCTGCGCAATGCTCATGACATCCAGAACTGGCGCCTGCCAGCAGCCGCCAGAGCCAGGAGATGACATCAGTGACAGCGCCCGGCTCTCTCGATGATTGTGCCAAGCCTCGGCGGGAGCGAAGCGGCACCCGCTTGCCGTCAACCGTTCGCGCTCTTGGCAGGCGCATGCTGCTGGGATGGCGTGAGGAAACATTTCTGCGCGCCCGTCTCATCAATATCGGCCATCTGCTTACCGGCAGCCTCTTTGGCTCGATCATCGGCATGATCGCCTTCGTCTTGACAGCCCGCGCCCTGGGTCCGGCGGATTATGGCCTGCTGGCACTGGCCTATAGCTACTGTCGGGCGATCCAGCTTCTGGTGGGGTTCCAGTCGTGGCAACCGCTCATCAAATACGGCGCGGAACTGCAGGAAGCGGGCCGACACGAAGACTACCGTTCGCTGCTCAAGTTCGGCCTGTTCGTGGATGTCGCGGCCGCCGTCGCAGCCTTTTTGGTGGCGGTCGGCCTGGTCTTGCTCTTCGGCCCGCTGATTGGCGTCAGCAAACAAGCCTCGCTGCTGGTCTTGATCTATTCGACGACGCTGCTGTTTCAAATCAGCGGCTTCCCGACAGCGGTATTGCGGCTTGCGGGCCGGTTTTGGCTGGTGGCCTACGGATCGCAATTCAACACCATCTTGCGACTGGTGCTCTGCCTGATCGGCCTGCTGACAGGAGCCGGGCTCATGTATTTCGTGATCGTCTGGACCATCACGCAAATCATTGGAGCGTTGCTGCTGCTGGTTCTTGCATTCATCGAATTGCGCAGGCAAGGCGTACGCCACCTGCTGTCCGCGCCGCTCGCCGGCATATCGGCACGCTTCAAAGGACTTTGGGCGTTCACCATCGGCAGCAATATCGAGCTTACGATCCGGTCCAGCACCGCCCAGTTCGACACGCTGATCGTCGGCGCCCTGGCCGGACCGGCGGCTGCGGGTTTTTATCATATCGCCAAGCGGCTCGGCCGCGTTGTTGTTCAGTGCGGGGTTCAGGTTCAAGCCGTGCTCTACCCCGACGTGGCGCGCCTGTGGGCAAAACAGGCGCTGGCATCATTTCGCCGCACGATCCTGCAGATGGAATTGCTGCTCATCACCTTCGGTGTCGCTGTGGTGGTGGGCACCTGGCTGTTCATCGAGCCGGTGCTGCGCTGGACCGCCGGCACAGAATTCATGGCCGCAGCGCCGCTGGCCACCATGCAGATGGTCGCGGTTGCGATGACGCTGAGTGGCAGTGCCGTGCGCACCGCTCTGCTTGCGATGGGACGACAGCCGGCCGTGCTCAAGATCGTGCTTGGCGCGACCTTGGTGTTCCACATCACCGCGCTCACAGCGATCCCGATGATCGGAGCAATGGGGGCAAACATCGCGCATATCGCGATGTCCACGGTGTGGCTAACCGCGCTGATCCTGGTCTATCGGAGCGCACTCAAAAGTTCGTCAATTTCGGCTTTGCAGCCCGTGGGCCTGCAACAGATTGACTGACGCCTGGTGCTCGACGGCTGTATCAACCACCTCGTCCCACCCCGCCATGACGCGTTCTCGCGAAAAGCGACGGGCTGAAATCGCGGCTGCCTGCCCGAGCGAGACACGCAGCGCCTCGTCACCCAGCAGACGTGAAAGTGCGGTGGAGAGGGCTTCGACATCGCCATCTGGCACGAGCAGGCCATCCTCGTCGTGGTGAACCATGTCGCTCGGTCCAAACCGGCAGTCAAAAGAGATGACAGGCAGGCCAGCCGCCATTGCCTCGACGAGCACGATGCCCCAGCCCTCGTAGCGGGACGACAGAACGAAGGCGTCGGCGGTCTCGATCCAGCCGCCGGGCCGCTCGCTTACTCCGGGGAATTGCACGCAATTGTCCAAACCGAGTGCGCGACGCTGTTGCTCCAGCACTTTACGTTCCGGCCCCTCGCCCCAGATCACCAGCCTCCAGTCCGGATGCGAGGCCGCGATGGCGGCGAAGGCCTCCAGCAGCAGGTCAAATCCCTTTTGCGGAACGAGCCGCCCGACTGCGGTGAGAATTCGTTGGCCACGCCGTAACTGCAAATCCGTCGGCAGCTTGGCCTCGTTCGGGATGACCCAGCTGCGTGGGCGCTGTTGGGTCGGGAAGAGGCTCATCGCCCCTTTGGTCATCGTGACCAGGCCAAACGCGGTGGGATAGAGATGCTTGCGCATCCAGCTCCAAACCGGTCCGAAGGTCTGCAGTTCGGGATTGTTGCGTTCCGACACGACGACGGGAATGCCGGTGCCCAGTGCCGCGAGCAATGACAAGATGTTGGTCCGTGTCAGAAAACTGATGACGACATCAGGCGCGAGCCGAAGAAACTGGCGGCGAAGTAGCCGCACGCGATTTGCAGCAAGCCAGGCCCCGCGCAACGGGCCGGTGCGGCGATTTGGCAGGTCGAGGCGGATGAGTTCCACGCCCGGATCGATCTCGTAATAGGGCGGCGTGCCCGAGCGCTCCAACGTGATGATCGCCACTTCAAAACCGCGTTCGGCCCAGTGATTGGCGATCGAGCTCACGACGCGCTCGCTGCCACCCGCCCCAAGCGCAGGCAGGACGATCACGATACGAACCTTCATCATTCGATTTCCTGATCGGACGCAGCTTTAGCCACCGGGCAGCCAGATTTAGCATGAGCATCCACCACGAAAAATGCGGATTTTCCTGACCTGCAATGCTGTGGGGATCATGGCTGACTAAGTGAAGGCCCTGTCATCAGTCGTCATGCGCGGAAGGCAAGAATGCAAAACTTTCCCGGGCGTATTTGGCATCGCGCTACTCGGCCACTTTATTTGGCGACAACTGCCATGAAGGCGGACGCCTTCCTCGTTTCTTATCCAAAATCGGGCCGGACCTGGTTCCGTTTCATTCTGTCGAATTATTTTGCCAACGCGTGCAACCTCGACATCGACGTCGATCTGCACAGTATGTTCAAGGTACTGCCGAATTTCGACAGGGACCCTGTCAGGGGGCTTCCGGCATTCGCCTTCGGCGCGTTGCGGCCTGAAATGCCTCTCATCCCGGTGAGTCATTTTGGCTACCAGAGGCGGCTGTTCTTGAACCGTCCTGTCATCCTCATGGTGCGCGATCCGCGCGACGTCATCGTCTCCAGCTACTTCCACGCCACGCGCCAGAAGCTCAGTTTTCAAGGCGACATGTGGCAATTCATCGTCGATCGGCAGCGCGGCCTGCCGGCCTTGGTGCGCTATCTCAATGGCTGGTCGACCGGCATCGCCAACCGCAAGACCTACGTGCTGAGCTATGAAAACCTGAGCGCCAATGCCTATGGCGAAACCGCCGAAGTGCTGTCGTTCCTTGGCTGCAAGGTCAAATTGCCCGAGCTTGCCAAAGCCGTGGAAGCTAGCCGCTTCAACTCCATGAAAAAGCAGGAGCTGTCGATGGGATTGCCGTCGCATGACTATGACCGAAGCGACGAAGAGAGCCTGCGCATGCGGCGCGGTCAGGTCGGCGGTTTCTCAGCCTATCTCGATGCCGACCAGATCCGATTCATCGAAGACACCTGCTCGCGCAAGCTGCGCCCTGAAGCGAAACGTCTGCTGTCGGGCACAGCCATGCAGCCGCCCGAGATGCAAGGCAGCCGGCGGATTTTGGGCGATGAGCAGGCGATAGACCGAAAACGTCCAGCGGAACATTGATGCTATAAAGGATCGTCACTCGCGAAGCGGAGGCGGACAAATGACCCAGGCAGCTTTCCGCATCTTGCCGGGCCAGGCAGACTTGCCAGGTGATGAATGACCACATCACCCGCTTTTGCGGGGTGGCGGTTCAGACAGCCGAGCGTCATTCCGGGTTTCGGATTGACGCTCGGCTTCTCGCTTGCCTACCTCACGCTCATCATCCTGATCCCCTTGTCGGGGCTCGTCTGGCGTTCGGCATCGCTCGGCTGGGCCGATTTTGTCGCCATCGCCACCGACCGGCGCACCGTCAAGGCGCTGGAGATCAGCTTCGGCACCGCCTTCATTGCCGCCGCGATCAATGTGGTGTTCGGCACCATCGTTGCCTGGGTGCTGGTGCGTTACCGCTTTCCCGGCCGCCGCGTCATCGATGCCATGGTCGACCTGCCTTTTGCCTTGCCGACGGCGGTGGCGGGCATAGCACTCACCACGCTCTATTCGCCCAAGGGCTGGATGGGCGCCCTGCTTGGGCCGCTCGGCATCAAGGTCGCCTATACGCCCTTGGGCATCGTCATCGCGCTTGTCTTCATCGGCCTGCCGTTCGTCGTGCGCACCGTGCAGCCGATCATCGAAGAGATCGACAAGGAGGTCGAAGAAGCCGCGGCCACCCTGGGCGCCAACCGCTTCCAGACCATCTCCAAGGTGCTGTTTCCCGGCCTCGCACCCGCCGTCATCACCGGCTTTGCGCTGGCTTTCGCCCGTGGTGTCGGCGAATACGGCTCGGTCATCTTCATCGCCGGCAATTTGCCTTATGTCTCCGAGATCGCGCCGCTTCTGATCGTCATCCGGCTTGAGGAATATGATTATGCCGCCGCCACCGCGATTGCCACGATCATGCTGGCGCTGTCGTTCCTGATGCTTTTGATCATCAACCTCATCCAGGCGCGGACCCGCAAACGTTATGGCTGATCCTGAGCTTTACCCCGCCGACGCCTATCACGCGCATGCGTCGCTTGCCGTGACCGAGCGGCCCTTGGCGCGTGCGGCGCTGATGTTGATCGCCTTCGCTTTCCTCGCCATCTTCCTGCTGCTGCCGCTGGTGGTGGTGTTCGAGCAGGCGTTTTCGCGCGGCATTGGGCCCTTCCTCAGTGCCATCAACGAGCCCGACACCATTTCGGCGATCAAGCTGACGCTGCTTGTCGCGGTCATCTCGGTGCCGCTCAACCTGGTCTTTGGCGTTGCTGCCGCCTGGGCCATCGCCAAGTTCGAGTTCAAGGGCAAGGCCTTCCTCACCACCTTGATCGACCTGCCGTTTTCGGTGTCGCCGGTCATTTCGGGCCTGGTCTATGTCTTGCTGTTCGGCGCCTCGAGCCTGCTGGGCCCCTGGCTCAAGCTGCATGGCATCGTCATTCTGTTTGCCGTGCCCGGCATCGTGCTCGCCACCGTCTTTGTCACCTTCCCCTTTGTCGCCCGTGAACTGATCCCGCTGATGCAGGAACAAGGCACCGGCGATGAGGAGGCGGCCTTGTCGCTCGGCGCCAATGGCTGGCAGACCTTTTGGCATGTGACCTTGCCCAACATCAAATGGGGCCTGCTTTACGGTGTGCTGCTGTGCAATGCGCGCGCCATGGGCGAGTTCGGCGCGGTGTCGGTGGTCTCGGGCCATATCAGGGGCCTGACCAACACCATGCCGCTGCATGTCGAGATCCTCTACAATGAATACAATGCCGTCGGTGCCTTTGCCGTGGCGTCCGTGCTCGCCGGCCTCGCTTTGGTGACGCTTGTGCTCAAAACCCTTCTCGAGCTCCGCTACGGGGCCGAGATCGCCGCCACGCGCGGACACTGACAGAGGTCGACCATGGAAGTTCGCGTTGCCAATGTGCGCAAGGAATTCGCCAAGTTTCCGGCACTTCGCGATGTCTCGCTCGACATCAGGTCGGGCGAGCTGATCGCCCTGCTTGGCCCCTCCGGCTCGGGCAAGACCACGCTGCTGCGCCTCATCGCCGGGCTCGAGCGGCCGACCCGCGGCACCATCTTTTTTGGCGACGAGGATGCCTCCAACCGCACCATCCAAGAGCGCAATGTCGGCTTTGTGTTCCAGCATTACGCGCTGTTTCGCCATATGACGGTCGCCGACAATATCGGCTTTGGCCTCAAGGTCCGGCCCGCCGCCAAGCGCCCGACCAGGGCCGAGATCCGTAGGCGGGCCTCCGAACTGCTCGACCTTGTCCAGCTCTCGGGCCTGGAAAAGCGCTACCCGGCCCAGCTCTCGGGTGGCCAGCGCCAGCGTGTGGCGCTGGCACGCGCCATGGCCATCGAACCCAAGGTGCTGCTGCTCGACGAACCCTTCGGCGCACTCGACGCCCAGGTCAGGCGCGAACTGCGCCGCTGGCTGCGCGAGATCCACGATGCCACTGGCCACACCACCATCTTTGTCACCCACGACCAGGAAGAAGCGCTCGAACTCGCCGACCGGGTCGTTGTGATGAGCCAGGGCCGCATCGAGCAGATCGGCACCGCCGACGAGGTCTACGACACCCCCAACTCGCCCTTCGTCTACGGCTTCATCGGTGAATCGAGTTCGCTGCCGGTGAAAATCGAAGACGGTGAGGTCTGGATCTCCGACCGGCCGATCGGGCTCACCACGCCCGACCTGGCCGATGGCGAGGCCACGCTCTACTTCCGCCCGCACGACATCGACCTGCTCGACGACTGCCATGGCTGCATCGCCGGCACCGTCGCCGCCAGCCGCCGCGTCGCCGGAACCAGACGCGTCGAACTCGAAATCGGCGGCGGCAGGGAAAGAGTCGAGATTGAAATTCCCACCTCGCACCCGGCGTCGGTAAAAACCACGATCGCCTTCAGACCGAAGAAGTGGAAACTTTTCCCGGCGGACGTCCAACTATTTGGAGAAACCGTTCCGCCCTCAATGGAAACGGCAAGCCGTGACCATGATCAGCGGGTGCACCGGGCAGCCTGAGCTTTCGAGCGGGGGCGGTGCGTTCACTTCCCGTCACTGGCGCTCGCGGCAGTATCTCCAGCCATGACGTGGAGAAACTCCTCGAGGTTTGTCCAGCCATCGCCATCGGGGTCATGTCGGCCATCATCCGCATTGGTCGGATCCATGCCGCTTCTTGTTTCCCAATCATCTGCGACCCCGTCCATATCCCCATCCGGGTAGGGTGTTCCGCTGGCGAGTTCTGGCCACCCGCTGACTTTCAGCGGATCATCTCTCAGCAACTGGCCGTTGCGTTTTTTTACCTCCAAGACAATGCGCCTGTCGACCAGATCGCGCTCTGGCTTTGTCGCACCCGCTTTCGCCAACACCTCGTCATAGGCCACAAGCGGCGGGGTCGTGCGGATCGCTGGTGCGTCGAACGGTTCTGCCACGACCGACTCTCCCTGGTCCTCGGCCACGACCAGCGCGTCATCCTGGCCGGAATCGGTTCGATAAGGCTCGTCGTAATTGTCCCTGACGTAAATCGAGTGCCCCATCCCGCTTTCGTCAAAAAGATGAACCATATGATCGTCGAGGTCCTTCTCACCTGCGATCTTGTAGTTGCCGACAACATTGGCGCGGGTGGCTGCCCATTCGTCGCCGAACGTCACCACATATTCCCATCGCGGTGAATAAAAGACGTTGTTGACGATGCTGGTGACCGCATCCGGGTCGCTGGTTTTGATCTGCGGATTTCGGAACTTGCCCATGGCAAAAAGCGAGTGGTGCACGGAAATGTTGCCGCCCTTGGTGAACAGCATGTTCCGGGCGCGGTTCCTCTTTCCCGGCCCACCGCGCAAGAGCGGCTCGCTCGTGATCCCCCATTGCCAGGTGAAATTGCTCGCGTCTTCTGAATCGACGGTCTCATCGGATCCCCAGCTGGCCGATATGTGATCCAGCATGATGTTCTTCGCGGCCTGGGTATAGATGCCCAAGGCACCGGAACAACAGGCCTCGATCGTATGGGGACCGGGGCGAAGCCTGACATGCCGGATGATCACATCATGCGTAAGGATTTCGATTGAAGGCCGGATTTGCCTGCCCCCATTGCGAACCGCGATCCCCCCGCCTGGAGCAGTTTCACCAGCGATTGTCAGGAACGGGTTGCGGATCGCGAGCGACTTTTCGCCGAGAATGATGGTGCCACCGGTGCGAAAAACACATGTGCGCGGCCCTGATGCCTCAATGCATGCGCGCAACGAGCCTGGGCCAAATTCGTTGGTGTTGACGGCGTAGATGACCTTGCCGCCTCGTCCTCCCAGCGCAGCGGCGCCAAAACCTTCCGCGGTCGGAAAGGCGCGCTGCCTGCCATCTGGAAGTTTGGGCGACAGCGGCGGCGGCTGCCCCTGGGCGCTGGCTTCGCGCAGTTGCGGTATCGCTGCAAGCGCCCCCAATGCGAGAAGGCAGCGAATGACAATTCGTCCAGAGACTGTCGAAACATCCAGTTCACACATTGGCCACTCACCCATTGCGTCTGTTTGCAGCACCCGCAGTTGCCGCTGAGCGGGCAAGCCCATCCAAGCTCATGTCAAAAAAATTCACAATTACAAATTGTGCTTTTCACCACTAATATATATCTTAGGTTGAGTCGCTGTAATCGGTTTCCTGGATGTCTCAACGGCACATGATCACAGTTTCCGAGGCCCTCAAGGGTGATCTGACTTCCGGCCATCACCGCCTGGAGGGGAGCGCTTTTTCAGGCTACCCAACCAACCACGTTCTAGGGATTCTGGACGTTTGGGGTTTGGTCAAGCGGCGCATCTGGACTATCGCTACGGTTGTCGTGGGTTGCACATTGCTGGCAACCATTGCAGCTTTTACCCTCCCCAAAACCTACACCGCCACCTCAGGCGTTGTCCTGGAACGGAAAGACGTCCGCCCGTTTGCCACCGACGCATCCCTGCAGTCGCTCGACCGTGACCGTTCGGCCGCTGAAACCGAAATGGACGTGCTGCAATCGCGGCAGTTTGCCGGCCGCGTTGTGGACAGGCTGGACCTTGTCAGCGATCCTGCCTTCAACCCGTATGCGCGCGGTAGCAAGGATCCCGTGATCGCAGCTCCGGCACCGTCAGTTCAGCGTGACCGGGCGATTTCGACCCTGCTGTCCCAGTACGATGTCACCCGCAACGGCGAGAGTCTCGCGGTCAGGATTGTCGTCTCCAATCAAAAGCCCAAGCTTGCGGAAGTCATCGCCAATACAATCGCTGCGATGTATGTCGAATCCTCGCTGGAGCTTAAGCAGTACGAGCGGGTTGCCGACAAGGAACGCGCGCTGACGACAGGCGGTGCCGTAAGTTTCCTTCGACAAGGCATAGCGCAGCCACTGTTGCAAACCCTGCGGTCCGAGGAAGCACGGCTCGAGCGGGAGCGAGCCGAACTCGTTGCCAATCTTGGCGAGAACCATCCAAAAATCATCAACAAGAACGCTGAGATAGCGACAGTTCGAAAGATGACGGGCGACGAGGTCCAGCGCATCTTGTCGGATCTCGAAGTTGAATCCCTGAAGCCAAGCGCCCGGATTGTGTCGGACGCGGAAGTTCCAAACTCACCGTCATTTCCCATCCCGGGCATCATCATTCCGGCAGCCTTCGCAGGCTCGACACTGCTCGCCTTCTTGCTGGCGCTGATGCTGGAAGCAACCGATACGCGGATCCGAAGCGGCGAGCTGCCGTCGCGGCTGCTGCAGATTCCCAATCTCGGCTATCTGCCGGAAACCCCGAGAAACCGGATGTCGGCACGGCCAGCGTCGATCGCCGATCGGCAACATCTGACTTGCACGGAAGCTGACCGGGCCATCTACATGGCGAGCCGCTCAACCGACATGGGCACGCCACATCGCGTTGTCATGGTAACGCCTTGCCTGCATCGCGGCGCGAGCACCTCCACCGCCTGGGGCGTTGCAATGGCCGCTGCCGCGGACGGACGCCGAACAATGTTCGTGGACTTCGATCTCGGGGAACCGGTTGGGCCTTATCATGCGGTGAGCGATGGTGCCCGTACGCCGAGCGAACGCGCTTTGAAGAGCCATGTTTTTCTAGCCGAGGTCCTCCAGAAAAATCCGAACACCCCTGGAGTGAGGTTCGTCGATGCGACCGCTGCGTTGTGCGCGCCCGACCTGCCTGTCAACTCCGACCGGTTCCTCGACCTTCTTTCGACAACAAGGAAGGGCGGATACGAGTTCATCGTATTGCACGCGTCCCCGGTGCTGACGGCCGGGGATGCAAGCTGGCTCGCGCCTTTTGTCGACGGGGTTATCCTGACGATCACCTGGGGCAAGACAACCGAAAGTCAGCTGGCTGACGCCGCTGCGCAGCTCAGGCTAAACCGCGCGGTTCTCATCGGCACCGTGATCGACCAGGTCAATGTCAGCGCGCATGTACGCCGGGGATATGGTGGGGCTGTCATGCCGGCCAATCTTCCGTCTGCCAGCCAGTCGAGCCAGCCTCGTTTCAATGGCAAGGGGCCCAATCCATCCCCAAATGGCGTTCCGGTGCAGGGCCGCGTTGGGGCGTGAACCCAATGACAACATAGTTTGATTTTGCGCCCCAGCCTTCCGGCAAGCGGTTGGCTTTTCGTTTTCTGCCAACAGGTTAGAGATAGCCATAACGCCTAAGCATCCAGCCACCCAGGCGTCGAAACAAGGCCTGTTGTCCAGCTGGCATCATCGACCGCCACGCTTCATCCCTGGCAAGCGAGAACGAAGCGTTCATCCGCAAACGATTTCCCGCGATCTGGTGGCCAGGGCAGACGGATTCTCCGCGCTGGAGCGCTTCGCCAATTTGACTTAAGTCGAGTTCGGCAAAGACGCCTATCTTGAGCATCACGTAGGCTGGCTGCGATACGAAATCCTCATATCGCACGCGCAGCACTTTTTGCGGGCCGAGCTTGCGGGCAAGGTATTCCGTTTCGAGATTGACGATGCTCCAACGCAGCGCTGTGCGGGATATGGACTTCGGCTTGATCTCGCGTTGCAGACCCGCCTTTACGTCGCGCTCATAGGCTTTGGCCAATGACCAGGCAACGCCACGCCCATCGCGCACCACATGAATGACACGCAAGTCGATATTTGGAACACGGGCAAGCGCCATCGCCCTTCCCGGCAGCTTCGAGGAGTCGACGATCGTTCTTTTGTTGGATTGTGACAACATCGCCTCGAAAAGGCGCATGGTCTGACTGCTGTAGAATGCAAATAGCTTTTCATTGCCAAGACCAGACGACAATTTCGCGTGTCCGAGCAATCCTTCTATCTTTCTTTGGGCTTCTTCATATTGCGGCATCAGCGATGAAGCCTGCCCTTCCGACCATTGTTGCAAAACCGGGCTCCAGAAGGTGCAATCATGAACCGGCTGGCCGCAGGCGCAGAATTCGTTTCGGCGCCAGACATGCCGTGTCAGCGCGGTGATCTCTCCCGCGCCGATCACCTGGGGATGCTGTCCCAAGGCGACATCGAGCACCGTTGTGCCGCTGCGCCCATAACCTGCGACATAGATAACGCGAACTGGTTGCGTCGCCGGCATGCGCGCCCCTTCCCGTAGATCAATGAACCTGTTCGCCATCATACGAAGCATTCGATTTCAGAAAGCGTCGTATTTTCCTGACTTGCCGTGGCCAGCAGAAGCCTGTGACTTGATCTCTGCAATATTTGCCAAAATTCGGACGGGTGGGTGGGGGTTGAAGCCATGGCGGCGCTGGACCGACTGAACTCTCGACCGGTGCAATCCACCGTCGATAGGATGGCCACCGTCGATAGGATGGAGGTTCTGCTCGGCCTCCATCTGCCGCTTCCCGCGCGTTTCTATCAGCAGATGATGCTCATTCGTCTCGTCGAGGAGCGTTTGCTCGAACTGTTCTCACAGGGGCTTTTGTTCGGCACCACGCACACGTCGATGGGCCAGGAGGCCAATGCGGTGGGGGTGCTGAATGCGCTCGACCGCAACCGCGACATCGTCTGGAGCAACCATCGCTGCCACGGGCATTTCATCGCCTATTCGGGCGAGATCGAGGGCCTGATCGCCGAGATCATGGGGCGCGTGAGCGGTGTTTGTGGCGGGCGCGGCGGCAGCCAGCATCTGTGCTTTCGCAATTTCCACTCCAACGGCATCCAGGGCGGCATAGCGCCGGTTGCCGTCGGCAGCGCATTGGCCTTGAAGGAAGACGGCGCGATTGCCGTGACGTTTCTCGGCGACGGCACGATGGGTGAAGGCATTGTCTACGAAAGCCTCAACCTTGCTTCGGTGCTGGGCGCGCCGGTGCTTTTTGTCGTCGAGGACAATGAGATCGCCCAGACCACGCCGAAACATTTGACCGTCGCCGGTTCGATTGTCGGCCGTGCCGAGCCGTTCGGCGTACGCACCTTCGCCTACGACGGCAACGACCCGACTGCGATCCACGCGCTCGCCACAGAAGCCGTCGAATATGTCCGCAAGGGCTCCCGCCCCGCCTGGCTTTATCTCCGCACAGAACGGATCGGACCTCACAGCAAGGGCGACGACACGCGCCCAGCCGAGCGTATCGAGCAGGCGAAAGCGCGCGATCCGATCCCACCCATGCGTCGCCGGGTTCCCAACTACGAAGAAATTGACGCGCTCTGCCGGGCCGTCGTCGACGATGCTGTGAAGCAGGCCTCTTCGGCCGACATGGCACGGGCCTAGCCCATGCGTGTTGTCGAATCGATCAATCGCGCGCTTCACGACCTGATGAGCGCCGATCCCAACCTGATTGTCCTTGGGGAAGACATCATCGACCCCTACGGCGGCGCGTTCAAAGTCACCAAGGGGTTGTCGTCAGCCTATCCGGATCGCGTCTGGACCACGCCGATCAGCGAGGCAGGTCTGGTGGGCGTGGCCTTGGGATTGGCGCTCAAGGGCAAGCCTGCGATTGCCGAACTGATGTTCGGAGATTTCATCGCACTGGCCGCCGATCAGTTGATCAACCACGCGGCGAAATTCCCATGGATGTACAACGAACAGGTCGAGGTGCCATTGATCGTGCGCGCGCCGATGGGCGGAAGGCGCGGTTATGGACCGACGCATTCGCAGAGCCTTGAAAAGCACTTCTGCGGCGTTCCCGGGCTGACGGTCGTTGCCGTGCATGAATATGCCGATCCGGCTGCGCTGTTGCATCGCGCTTCTTCCGCCCGGTCGCCACATCTGATCATCGAAAACAAGGTGATGTATGCGAGGCCCGTGCTTGGCGCGGAAGCACTGCCGAGCCCGCCCAATCCCGACGTGGTGATCATCTCATATGGCGGCGGTCTCGAACATGCGGTTGCGGCTGCACAGCAGCTCGCCGAGGAAGACGAAATTGCGGCAAAGGTCGTAGCCGTTGAGCAGCTATCTCCGTTTCCGGACGAGGCCGTGCGGCATGCGGCAGGCGGTTGCTCCCGCGTGCTGAGCGTCGAGGAAGGCTCGCCCGGCTGGGGCTTCGGGTCGGAATGCGCGCGTAGCCTGATTGGCCATATCAAGCATTTCAGGTCCCTGACAGGCCCCGATCATCCGATCCCGTCCAGCCGGGAATGGGAGAACGATGTCCTGCCCGGATCGGCCGCCATACGCGCAGCTTGCCTTGAGCTGTTTGAGAAAGACTGACGGCGATGAACCTGTCCATCGAAGCTCCTCGCGTCAATGCCAATGAGGATCATCTGCAGGTCATCGATATCAGGGTCGTCGAGGGGCAGCGGGTCGAGCAAGGCGAGATCTTGCTCGTGCTCGAAACCACAAAGGCCGCCATCGAGGTCGAGGCGCCACAGGCGGGTATGATCGGCGGGCTCCAGGCTCAGGTCGGTGCATTTGTCGAGGTCGGCACTGTCTTGTGCCAAATCGTGGATGCGGCTGCGGACACGGAAGAAGCAAATCCCCAAGCCGCAAAGTTCGAGACCAAGGCAATTACGGTTACCGCCAAGGCACGCAAGATCGCTACAGAGATCGGGATCGACCTTGCCAATGTCAGCCCCGCCAATGGTCGTATCGGCGAGGCGGAGGTGCGCGCGGCCGCCGTCGGCATAGGCCCCCAACCGGCCAAGCCGCCCGCAGCGCACCGATTGCCCGTTTACGCCCGCGACACACAGCGCGCGGTGATCATAGGCGGCGGCGGGCATGCAGCCTGCCTGGTCGATGCGCTCGGCGGCTCCGGATACGACATCGTCGGCTGCGTTGATCAGGCGTTGCCGGTCGGCCATTCCGTCTGCGGCGGAATTTCGATTATTGGCAAGGAAGACCTGCTGGAGCGCTTGCTTTCGGAGGGCACGCTTTACGCCTTCATCGGAATTGGCGGCGCGGCGTCGAACGAGACCAGGCGCATGATGTTCGAGCGAGCATCGGCGATGGGCTTCATCCTGCCGCCCGTCATCCATCCCTCGGCAGCGATATCGATCGGAACGCAGATCGGGCGCGGCTGCCACATTCTGGCCGGCGCAACGATCGGGCCACGCTGCACAATCGGCAGCAACGTGATTGTCAACCAAGGCAGCATCGTCTGCCACGACAGTACAGTGGACGACCACGCGCACTTGACGCCGGGCGCTATCCTTGCCGGCGGCGTCAGCGTTGGTTCGATGACGGTCGTAGGCATGGGCGCGACGGTGTTGTTGGGCGTGAAGATCGGCAAGAATGTCTTGATCCACAATGGCGCGGGGATTGCCAGCGACATTGCCGACAACACAATTGTCGATGCCCAAGGCCGGCGGCAGATGCGCCAGCCGACGTGAGGGGCCTATCCCAAGAAGGTCCAGAGAAGCGGCGCAATTCCATTCAACCGGCCTGATGGTTGTAGTTTCGGCCGATCGCTATCGGGGTGACCGGGAGCTACGCTTTGATCCCTGGCCTTGTCAGCGCGCGATTGGGACGAGCCCATGAAAATGGGCATTGTTGCGTGCCCAGGCGCGCTCACATCCCTGACCTTGAACACGGCAATGCAGGTCGCAGCGAGGATTTTCAGATCCAGCCAAAAACTCCGGTTGTCGACATACCAGACATCGAGCGCCAGGCGTTCGTCCCAGCCTATGGCGTTGCGCCCGTTCACCTGAGCCAGGCCCGTAATGCCAGGCAAGATGTCGTGGCGGCGCATCTGCTCGGGCGAGTAGCGCTCCAGATACTCCATCAGCAAGGGGCGTGGCCCAACCAGGCTCATCTCGCCACGCAGCACATTGATGAGGGAAGGCAGCTCATCGAGACTGGTTTTCCGCAGCAACTTGCCAAGTCGTGCCAGTCTGACGCCATCTGGCAGAGGATTGCCGTCCTCGTCGCGGGTGTCCGCCATGGTTCTGAATTTTAGAATCGTAAATGGTTTTCCGTGAAGACCAGGCCGTCGCTGCAAAAAGAAAACCGGCCGCCCCAGAAAAATCAAAACAGCAAGAGCAATCAAGATGAGGAGCCAAGAGAGCGAAACCAAAAGCGCCAGCGCGACGACGAAATCAAACCCGCGTTTCAGCATCATCCTTAACCTTTAACATCTTGATTTTTTGGCGAAACACATGATCGCGATGGTCTTGAGCGAGATGATTTTATTCGCATGGCCGGACCCACGATTTCTAACGAATTCTAACAGGAGCATGCGCTCGGCATGAGACGTTTTTTCCTGACCGGCTCTATCCCAATGGTTGCTTGCGTGGCGGCTCCGAGACTTCGGCAGCGCTTAGGAATTTAAAGTCGTCCTAGGGAAAAACCTGTCGTCACGAAAACCAGGCCAACGGATATTTTGCTCAGCAACGAGGCACTGCGGGGGCTCGCCGCGTTCGTGCCCGGCCAGCGGCAGGCGAAGCTGATGCGAGGGAGCATTCATGAGATTGGATGACATCGATTTCCTGATCATCGGAGCCACCAAGAGCGCGACGACCTGGCTACAGAAATCGCTGCAGACCGATCCCCAGATCGCCATGCCCGAGCCGGAGCTGCACTATTTCAGCCGGGAATTCGACAAGGGCGACGACTGGTATCTGGCTCAGTTCCCGGAAAACGCCGCCAATCGCGTGGCTGGCGAGAAATCCAATTCCTATCTGGAAAGCACCGGCGCGGCCGATTTGATAGCCCAAAAGCTGCCGAAGGTGAAACTTGTGGCCCAGCTCCGCAATCCGGTCGAGCGGGCGTATTCGGATTATTGCATGATGTACCGGCGCGGCGAGATCGGTCGCGATGTCGCGCGCCACCTCGATCCGGGCAAGCTGCAGAACACGCGTCTGATAAGTGCCGGCCTGTACCACCAGCAACTGCAGGCCTTTTACGATCGCTTTCCTTCCGAGCAGATACTCATAACGTTCTTTGAAGGGATAAAGGCTCGGCCAGACGAGCAGCTCATCGCCGTCAGGGAGTTCATCGGGCTTCCTGCAGGGCAGACGGTCACCTTCATTCAATCGAAGGTAAAGGACAAAACGACGCCGATGGTAAGCCCGGGGTTACGTCGCGCACTGCGCCCGTTGAAGCCGGTCGCGGCTTTCTTTCGCGACACGGCCGCCTTCCGCAAGATGCATGGGCTACTGGGACGCGAAACCAGCTACGCCCCGTTGCCCGCCAGCGTTCGCCAACAGCTGGTCGACTATTACGCCCGCGATGTCGAGGCGCTGGGACGCATGATCGGCAAGGACCTGTCGGCTTGGCTAACTGACAACCCAGCATGGCCAGAGCCAAAGGCGCCCCATGCAGCACGCAAATTGCGCAAAATCGGAACTTATCGAAGGGTTTAACTGACACGGTCCGCGTTTCGTGCGCATTTCCAACAAGTTGCCGCCCCCTCAAGATGCACGCCAGGAATTGAACCGCGCGGCTGCAAGCACTCTCCACCTATGCTGAATTCCGAGACCGCTCGCCGCGTGGTTCCAATGCCATCAAGTGCCGATGCCGACCAGCGGGGGCTGACATGCGTGACAACGAGAGCGCCGCGAAAAGAGCGCGGCTGCGGGATTTCGGTACAAACAGCAAGGTTGAAACTGGCACGGCTCGCCAACCTGGCGGTACCGCATTCATGGAAATCGCCGCGGCGCTGGCCAAGAGGCCACCCTTTCGGCATGCGAGATCGCGGGTCGCCTCCGCTGTAAAGTCGACAATCAGCAATCGGTATCTCTACGCAGTCGACCTCGCGCTGGCTGCCTTTGCGCTGATACTGGCGGCGTGGCTCCGCTTTGGTCCGCAAATGTTCCTTACCGACGCCCGCGCGGCCAAAGCGCTCGCGATCCTGACAGCCGTGTTTGTGGTCATCTGCGCCGTGACCTTTCCCGCTGCTGGGCTGTACAAACGCAAATGGAAATATGCCTCCATTCCCGACTACGTCGTGCTTGTGCAGGCGATCCTGATCGCCTCGCTGATCCTCATGACCTGCGTCTTTTTCTATTCGCACTTCGCCATCATCCCGCATTCCATCATCGCAATCGAGATCCTGGCCCTGGTGTCGTTGCTGGCGGCTGTGCGGCTTAGCTTCCGGCAGGAAGACTTCCGGACCCTTGTTGCAGCCCTTCGTTGGGCGCCGGCCGACCTCAACCCGCGCATACCGGTGCTGCTTGTCGGCGCGGGCCACGAGGCGGACCTGTATTTGCGCGCGCTGCAGCGCGACCCGACATCGACGCACGAACCGGTGGGGTTTCTCAACAATTCCTCCGATGAGACCGGGTCGATGATGCGCGGCGTCGCTGTTCTGGGCTCGACAGATGAATTCGACACTGTCGTGGCGGAACTTGACGGCCGAGGCCAACGCCCCCGCCATCTCATCTTCACCGCACCGCTTTCCTCATTTGAAAGCGGCGAAGCAGAGCGGCTGATTGCCTGCGCCGACCGGATGGGCATGGCCGTTTCACGGCTGAATCCCGCGACCGAATTGCGCAATCCCCGTGTTGCGACCGAGTTCGAACTGCGGCCGATTGAACTCACCGACCTGCTGGAGAGGCCGCAGGCTGCGCTCGATGTCGACGCCATGCAGCGCTTTATCGGTGGCCGTCGCGTCATGATCACCGGGGCCGGCGGCTCGATCGGCAGCGAATTGGCAAGGCAGGTGGCGGGGCTCACGCCATCACGGCTGGTTCTCGTCGATAGCAGCGAGTTCAACCTCTATTCGATCGACCTGGATCTTGCGGAGAACTTCCCCGCCATCGAACGCTCTGTGCATTTGTGCGACGTGCGCGACAAGCGTCGTGTCGACGGTGTGTTCGCCCAGCATAGGCCGGAACTCGTGTTCCACGCCGCAGCCCTCAAGCATGTGCCGATGGTCGAGCTCAACCCCTGCGAAGGCGTGCTGACCAACGTCTTCGGCACGCTGAACATCGCGGAGGCGGTCAAGCGCTGGGGCGCGCTCGGCATGGTGCAGATCTCCACCGACAAGGTGGTGAACTCGCCGAATGTGATGGGCTCGACGAAACGGCTTGCCGAGCTCTATTGCCAGTCGCTCGACCTGGAAGGTGTGAGTGACGCTGCCTCGCCGCGCTTCATGACCGTGCGCTTCGGCAATGTGCTGGGTTCGAGCGGATCGCTGATCCCGCTGTTCAAGCGGCAACTTGCACGCGGTGGGCCGCTCACCGTCACGCATCCGGAGATGATGCGGTTTTTCATGACCATTCGCGAAGCTGTGGAGTTGACGCTTCAGGCGTCGGCCTACGGCCTTGAGAAGAAGCTGGGCAGTGGCGAAATCTTCGTCCTCGACATGGGCGAGCCGATCAAGATCATCGACATCGCAAGGCGGATGATCCGCCTGGCCGGCTTCGTGCCCGATCAGGACGTGCACATTCAGATCGTCGGCTGCCGGCCCGGAGAAAAGCTTTTCGAAGAGCTTTTTGACGTCACCGAAAAGCGGGTCAACCCGCCGGTCCCCGGGGTCATGGGGGCAGTTCCGACGCCAGTGCCGCTGTCGGTGCTTTATGAAGGCTTCGAGCGCCTGCGGTCGGCGGCAACGGAAGGCGATACCAGTTCCGTTTTTGAAACGATGAACTTCATCCTGGCGCAGAGCACCGGGCGCGACAATGGGCTGATGCCATGAGCTCCATGGACCCAGCCTCCGCGATCATGCCGCAACCCCACCGTCACATCAGGCAGAGCCATCTCGACCGGCTGGAAGCCGAGGCCATCCATATCTTCCGGGAGGTCGCTGCGACCTTTTCGAAGCCTGTGATGCTCTATTCGGTCGGCAAGGATTCGTCGGTCCTGCTGCATCTGGCGATGAAGGCGTTTTATCCCGCCAAGCCGCCGTTTCCGTTCCTCCATGTCGACACGACCTGGAAATTTCGCGAAATGATCGCGTTTCGCGATGCCATGGTGGCCAGGCACGGCTTCGATCTCCTGGTGCATATCAACGAGGATGGCATTCGCGAGGGCATCAATCCCTTCGTGCATGGTTCCAACACCCATACGCATGTGATGAAGACGGTGGCGCTACGGCAGGCGCTCGACAAATACGGTTTCGACGCGGCTTTCGGCGGTGCTAGGCGCGACGAGGAAAAGTCCCGCGCCAAGGAACGCATCTTCTCGTTCCGCAATGCCAACCACGCCTGGGACCCCAAGAACCAGCGACCGGAAATGTGGAAGATCTACAACACGCGGGTCGCGCCGGGTGAATCGATCCGCGTCTTTCCGCTGTCGAATTGGACCGAACTCGATATCTGGCAATACATCCTGCAGGAAGAAATTCCGATCGTGCCGCTGTACTTTGCAAAGAGGCGCCCGGTCGTCGAGCGCGACGGCATGCTGATCCTGCGCGACGACGACCGGATGAAATTGCTGCCGGGCGAAACCGTCGAGGACCGTGTCGTGCGCTTCCGCACACTTGGCTGCTATCCGCTGACCGGCGCCATTGAATCGAACGCTTGCGACCTCCAGGCCATCGTCAGGGAAATGCTCACCGCACGGACTTCCGAGCGTCAAGGCCGTCTCATCGACAAGGACGAGACCGGCTCCATGGAGAAGAAAAAGCGCGAGGGCTATTTCTGATGACGAGGCACGACCTTCCCGTTTCCGCCGCGCCCTTCGACTATGGCGATTTCATCACGGACCAGAACGAAAAATCGCTGCTGCGGTTCTTGACCTGCGGGTCGGTCGACGACGGCAAGTCGACGCTGATCGGCCGCCTGCTCTACGACACCAAGCTGATCTTCGAGGATCAGCTTGCCGCGCTGGAAAAGGAATCCAGCAAGCATGGCACCAATGGTGCAGACATCGACTTCGCGCTGCTTGTCGACGGCCTGGAAGCCGAGCGCGAACAAGGCATCACCATCGACGTCGCCTACCGCTTTTTCGCCACGCCCAAGCGCAAATTCATTGTCGCCGACACGCCCGGCCACGAGCAATACACCCGCAACATGGCGACCGGCGCCTCGACCGCCGATCTCGCCATTGTGCTTGTCGATGCCCGCCGGGGCATTTTGCAACAGACCCGCCGTCACTCCATCATCGCCTCCCTGCTCGGCATCCGCCACGTGGCCCTCGCAGTCAACAAGTTCGATCTTGTCGATTTCGACCGCGAGGTTTTCGAACGTATCTCGGCCGAATACCGCGACTTTGCCTCCGGCCTCGGCTTCACGTCGATCGCGCCGATCCCGATGTCGGCGCGTTATGGCGACAACGTCACCCGGCGGTCGGAAGAAATGCGCTGGTATTCGGGCCTAACGCTGCTCGAACACCTCGAGGCGATTGCGATAGACGGCGACGCGCTCGACAAGCCGTTCCGTCTCCCTGTCCAGTATGTGAACCGCCCCAACCAGGATTTTCGCGGCTTCTCGGGTACCATCGCGTCTGGGTTTGTCGGCGCGGGCCAGGCCGTGGTTTCGGCGAAGTCCGGACGCCACTCGCGCGTGAAACGGATTCTCGTTGGCGCAGCAGACAATCAGCAGGCCATCGCCGGCCAGTCAGTGACCCTTTTGCTGGAGGACGAGATCGAGATCTCGCGCGGCGACGTGCTGTCAGCCGTCGATGCCCGGCCCGAGGTCGCCGACCAGTTCCAGGCCAACATCGTGTGGTTCGACGAAAAGCCGCTGATGCCCGGCCGACCTTACATCCTGCGCACGGAGACCGATCAAGTGGGAGCGACGGTGACTGCGCTCAAACATCGGATCAATGTGACGAGCTTCGCCAAGGAAGCCGCGGCACATCTCGACATGAACGAGATTGGCGTGTGCGATCTCTCCGTCCAGGCGCCTATCGCTTTCGACCGCTACGGCGACAACCGTGTCACCGGCGCGTTCATCCTGGTCGACCGCATGACCAACGCCACCGTTGCCGCCGGCATGATCAGCCATCCGTTGCGGCGCGCCCGCAACATCCACTGGCAGATGCTCGACGTGGACCGCAGCCAGCACGCTGGACAAAAGTACCAGAAGCCGGCCGTGCTGTGGTTCACCGGCCTGTCGGGTTCGGGCAAGTCGACAATCGCCAACCTGCTCGAGAAAAAGCTGAATGTTGCGGGCCGGCACACCTATCTGCTTGATGGCGACAATATCCGCCACGGTCTCAACCGGGATTTGGGTTTCACCGAGGAGGATCGGGTCGAAAACATCCGCCGCGTGGTCGAGGTCGCCCGGCTGATGGCGGACGCCGGGCTCATCGTGCTCGTATCCTTCATTTCGCCGTTCCGCGCCGAGCGGCAGATGGCGCGCGAACGGATGGAGGAAGGTGAATTCGTCGAAATCTTCGTCGACACGCCGTTCGAGGAGTGCGCAAGGCGCGATCCCAAGGGGCTCTACGCACGGGCACTCAACGGTGCGATCAAGAATTTCACCGGCCTCGATTCACCTTACGAAGCCCCCGAGAATCCGGAGCTCCATCTCCAAACACTCGGCAAGAACGCCGACGAGATGGTGGACGAGCTGGAGCGTTGGCTCGATGACAACAACATCGTCAGTTGCTCGAACGACCGTCCCCACTAACGCTGCGCAGAAGCCGCAAAACGCTTGTTTGTTCCGGATCGTCCGGTCAGGCACAGCCGACTGGCGCTCGCTCGCGTCTTACCCATCGTCACGTCCAAATCCCTGGCCACGATGTGGATTTTCTTGTCTCCTCAGGCCAATAGCTGCGGACCACTGTGCATGGTCTTGGCCGACGACAGGCGATAGGGTGTTGACCTTTGATCCGTCTGGCCTTCCGATCGTGGCCAGATGGAACCAAACAGGACGACATGCGGGATATTTCAGGGGTGACCAAACAAAGTGCAGCGGAGCGTCACGCGATCAGCGCGGACCTGATCGCTGTGCTTGTCGCTGCCCCCAATGGCAATCCGATGGTTCTGACCATCAACGACGCGACAGCCCTGCCCTCCGGTCCGTTCGCGCTCGGTCACCGGTCGCTGCAATCGGGCTTGCGTGACTGGGTCGAGCAGCAGACCGGCCATCCGCTCGGCTATATCGAACAGCTCTACACCTTCGCCGACCGCGACCGCGACAGCGACGAGATGGCCAGCCGGGTCATCTCGATCAGCTATCTCGGCCTGACACGCGAGGAGCCAGCGCATGGCACGCCGCCCGGCAGTTGGCGCAGCTGGTATGAATTCTTCCCATGGGAAGACCACCGCACCGGCGCGCCTGAAATCATCCAAGACATCATCGTGCCGCGGCTGCGCCAATGGGCTGACAGGGCAAGCCAGCAGGACAAGCGCCAGGATCGCCTGCGCCGCGCCGCAAGCGCCTTCGGCTTCGACGACCGTCCTTGGAACGAAGAGCTTGTGTTGCAGCGCTACGAACTGCTCTACGAAGCCGAGCTGGTCGAGGAAGCCATTCGGGCCAAGGACATCGGCGACGCGCCCACCGTTCCCAGCCGGGCAATGAGCGGTGATCACCGCCGAATCCTAGCCACCGGAATCGCCCGTCTCAGGACCAAGATCAAATACCGACCCGTGGTGTTCGAGTTGATGCCGCCCGCATTCACGCTGCTGCAGTTGCAGCGCGCGGTGGAAGCGCTCGCGGGGCTTACCGTGCACAAGCAGAATTTTCGCCGCCTCATCGAGCAGCAGGACCTTGTCGAGGAAACAGGCGACATGAGCGCCGACACTGGCGGGCGGCCGGCGAAATTGTTCCGCTTCCGCCACGCCGTTCTCGACGAACGCTCGGTCGCCGGAACCAAATAACCGAAATCGGGCTTGACAGGCCTTATGCTCATGGTAAGCATATGCCCTTATTATACTCAACACGAGCATAATAAGGATGACAAATGTCTGGCATGTCTCTCTCCGCCGCCTCGCTCTATGACCGCGTCCAGCGTGTCATTCCCGCCATTGAGTGGCCGGTGTTTTCCCAAGACATCGACGCCATCCTGAAGCTCAAACGCGAGCGCAACGCGGTCATCCTGGCGCACAACTACCAGACCCCTGAAATCTTCCACTGCGTCGCCGATATCGTCGGCGACAGCTTGGCGCTGGCCCGCAAGGCGATGGAGGTCGAGGCCGATGTCATCGTCTTGGCCGGCGTGCATTTCATGGCCGAGACCGCAAAACTGCTCAATCCGTCCAAGACGGTGCTGATCCCCGACATGGCTGCCGGCTGCTCGCTGGCCGATTCGATCACGCCCGAAGACATCCGCCTGCTGCGCCAGCGTTATCCCGGCGTGCCTGTCGTCACCTATGTCAACACCTCGGCTGCGGTGAAGGCCGAATCCGACATCTGCTGCACGTCGGGCAACGCCAAGGCGGTCGTCGAGTCGCTCGGCGTGCCGCGCGTGCTGATGCTGCCGGACGAATATCTGGCGCAGAACATCGCCGCCCAGACCGACGTCGAAATCATCGCCTGGAAGGGCCATTGCGAGGTGCATGAGCGCTTCACGCCGGCCGACATCCGCGAAATGCGCGCCGCGCATCCAGGTGTCACGGTGCTGGCACACCCGGAATGCCCGCCGGAAGTGGTGGCCGAGGCCGATTTTGCTGGCTCGACCGCTGCCATGTCGGACTATGTCGGCAGGGAGAAGCCGGCCCGCGTCGTGCTGGTGACCGAATGCTCGATGAGCGACAATGTCGCCGTCGAACACCCCGATGTCGAGTTCATCCGCCCCTGCAACCTGTGCCCGCACATGAAGCGGATCACGCTCGGCAATATCCGTTCCGCGCTCGAACTGAACCAGCATGCCGTGACAATCGACCCTGCCGTTGCCGTTCGTGCCCGCCTGGCGGTCGAGCGGATGCTGGCGGTATGACCGACATGCGCGACCTCGCGGGCCGCCCCGTCATCATCGGCGGCGGCCTCGCCGGGCTGATGACCGCGCTGGAACTGGCGCCTGAACCTGTCGTGCTGTTGTCTGCCGCACCGCTTGGCGGCGAAGCGTCGAGCGCGCTGGCCCAGGGCGGGCTCGCGGCATGCGTCGGCCAAGACGACAGCACCGCCTTGCATATTGTCGATACGCTCGCCGCCAGCGGCGGGCTGTGCGACGAAGCTGTGGTCAGGCGCATCGTTGAAGCCGCGCCCGCTGCGATAGAACGGCTGGAGCGGCTCGGCGTCGTTTTCGATCGCGGCCCCGGCGGCGCGTTGCATCTTGGGCTGGAGGCAGCCCATAGCCGCCGCCGTATCGTGCATGCGGCGGGTGCCGCGACCGGAGGCGAGCTGATGCGCGCGCTGGTCGCCGCCGTCAGCGCCACGCCCTCCATCACGGTTATCGAAGGCTTCGAAGCGCGACGGCTTTTGATCGAGGACGGCGCGATTTCAGGTCTTCTTGCTGCGGGAAGCACCGGCGAATTGGCTCTGGCGACCAGCCGTGTGGTGCTCGCCACCGGAGGCATCGGCGGCCTGTTCCACGATACCACCAACCCGCTCGGATGTTTCGGCCAGGGTCTCGCCCTTGCCGCACGCGCTGGGGCTGAACTCGCCGATCTCGAGTTTGTTCAGTTCCACCCCACCGCGCTCGACGGGTCGCAGCGGCCGATGCGGCTGATCAGCGAGGCTGTGCGCGGCGAAGGCGCCGTACTCATCGACGAAACCGGGCAGCGTTTCCTTGCCGATCTCCCCGGCGCGGAACTTGCCACGCGCGATGCCGTGTCGCGCGGGGTCTTCCGTCATCTTGCTCGTGGACATCGCGTTTTCCTCGACGCCAGGCAGTGCCTGGGCCAGGCCTTCGCCAGCCGTTTTCCGGCCATCGAAGCGTTCTGCCGCGAAGCAGGCATCGATCCGGCGGTTCAGCCCATACCGGTGCGCCCGGCGGCGCATTACCACATGGGTGGCATTGCCGTGGACGCAGAGGGCCGCAGTTCGGTGGCCGGCCTCTGGGCCTGCGGCGAGGTTGCCTCGACCGGGCTGCACGGCGCCAACCGGCTCGCCAGCAACTCGCTGACCGAGGCTGTGGTGACAGCAAGCTGGGTCGCCAAGAGCGTGGCTGGGGCTGCCGCAGTTAGCCGCAAATTCCAGGCAACAACCGCCATGCCGGCGCGTCCCGATCCATCGCTGGCACGCAACATCGTCTCGCCTGCTCTGGGTGTCTTGCGCGACGGCGAGGGGCTGCGTGAGGCGGCTTCAGCCTTGCTGCCGCTTGCAATGGGCAATTCCGCCGCTTCGGATCCGGCAGCCGTGGGGCTGATGATGGTTGTCTCCGCACTCCAGCGCGAGGAAAGCCGTGGTGCGCATTGCCGGACGGATTTCCCGCTTCAGCACGCTGTCGCACGCCGTTCTAAGATCACCCTTGATTCTGCACTCGAAGCGGCGGCCAAACTCGACGCCACGCCGCTTGCCCGGAGCGCCTGAAATGACCCTGACGCCCCTGCCCCAGATCATGCTGGAACCGCTTGTTCGCGCCGCCTTGCTCGAGGACCTCGGCCGCGCCGGCGACCTGACCACCGACGCCATCGTGCCCGCCGACCTGCGAGCGACGGTCGTGCTCGCCGCCCGCCAGCCCGGCGTCATCGCCGGGCTCGATTTGGCCGCCCTTGCCTTCCGCCTGATCGACCCTGCCATCGAGATGAGAGTGGCAAAACCCGATGGCTCAGCGATCGCAGCCGGCGAAACCATCGCCACGCTGAGCGGCCCGGCGCGTGGGCTTTTGACCGCCGAACGCGTGGCGCTCAATTTCCTGTGCCATCTCAGCGGCATCGCCAGCGCGACGGCCGCGATTGTCGAGGCCGTGCGCGGCCACAAGGCGAGCATCGTGTGCACGCGCAAAACCACGCCCGGCCTGCGCGCGCTCGAAAAATATGCCGTGCGTGCCGGCGGCGGCTCCAACCATCGCTTCGGCCTCGACGACGCGGTGCTGATCAAGGACAACCACATTGCCATTGCGGGCGGCGTTCGCCCGGCGATAGAACGCGCCAAGGCTGGCGTCGGCCATCTCGTGAAGATCGAGGTCGAGGTCGACACACTCGACCAGTTGAGCGAAGCACTGGCACTCGGCGTGGATGCGGTGCTGCTCGACAACATGACCACCGAGCAACTTTCCCGCGCGGTGGACATGGTCGGCGGACGCGCCATCACCGAGGCTTCGGGACGTGTCACGCCGGCGACGGCACCGGCCATCGCTGCGACAGGCGTCGATCTAATTTCGATCGGCTGGCTGACCCACAGCGCACCGATCCTGGACATTGGGCTGGACACTGTCAGCTGATCGGGGCAATTGTCCCGCCCCGGGGTGGGAAGCAACGCTAGCGATGGAGACCGCATGACCGCCGAAATGCACTTGAACGGGACTTCGCAACAGCTCAACGGCATGCGCCCGGCCTGGACGCTTGAGGAGGCACGGGCGATCTATGATTCGCCGTTCAACGACCTGCTCTTCCGCGCGCAGACGGTCCATCGTCAGAATTTCGACCCCAATCGCGTCCAGCTGTCGCGTCTGCTCTCCATCAAGACCGGCGGCTGTCCCGAGGATTGCGGCTATTGCAGCCAGTCGGCGCATCATGAATCCGGCCTCAAGGCCTCCAAGCTGATGGAAGTGCAGCGCGTCCTCGCTGAAGCCAAGAAGGCGCGCGATGCGGGTGCAACGCGCTACTGCATGGGCGCGGCCTGGCGCAGCCCCAAGGCACGCGACATGGATGCCGTTGTGGCCATGGTCGAAGGTGTGAAAGCGCTCGGCATGGAGACCTGCATGACGCTCGGCATGCTCGATCTCGACCAGGCGCAGCAGCTGAAGCGCGCCGGCCTCGACTATTACAACCACAACATCGACACCTCGGAACGCTACTACAACGAGATCATCTCGACGCGCAGCTTCGCCGACCGGCTCGATACGCTGGCCAATGTGCGCGACAGCGGCATCAAGGTCTGCTGCGGCGGCATCGTCGGCATGGGCGAACAGGCGCTCGACCGCGTCGACATGCTGGTGACGCTGGCCAACCTGCCCGAACATCCCGACAGCGTGCCGATCAACATGCTGATCCCGATCGAGGGCACGCCGCTCGCCGAGGCCGCTCCCATCGAGCCGATCGAATTCGTCCGCACCATAGCCCTTGCCCGCATCATGATGCCGAAGTCGCATGTGCGCCTGTCGGCCGGCCGCACGGCGATGAGCGACGAGATGCAGGCGCTGTGCTTTTTTGCCGGCGCCAACTCGATCTTTGTCGGCGACACGCTTTTGACCGCCGAAAACCCTGGGGAAGACAAGGACAGCGCCCTGTTCCGCCGCCTCGGCATCGAGCCGATGGAGCGCGGCGCGTAGTGAACGGACGAGCCTTGCTCGACCGCTACGACGCCACCCTGCGCGGGCTTGCGCGAAAGAGCCGGCTGCGGACGCTGAGCACCCGCACCGGGCTCGACTTCGCCTCGAACGACTACATCGGCCTCGCCGGATCGAAACGTTTGGCCGACGCTGTAGCAAGCGCGCTTGCCAATGGCACGCCGGTCGGGGCCACTGGCTCGCGGCTGCTGCGCGGCAATGACCCTGAGCATGAGGCGCTGGAAGCCAACGCCGCCAGCTTCTTCGGCACCGAGCGCGCGCTGTTTTTCGGCGGCGGCTACATCGCCAATTTCGCCGTGCTGACGACGCTGCCGCAAAAGGGCGATCTGATCGTTCTGGATGAGTTGATCCACGCCAGCGCCCATGAGGGCGCCCGCGCCGGCCGTGCCGAAATGGTGGAGGCCAAGCATGACGATCCCGAAGCAGTCGAGGATGCGATCCGCACCTGGCGAGCGAACGGCGGTATGGGACGACCCTGGATCGTCGCCGAAAGCCTCTACAGCATGGATGGCGATATTGCGCCGCTGCACGAGCTGATGGCCGTTGCCGACAAGCATGACGCCTTCCTGTTCGTCGACGAGGCGCATGCCACCGGCGTCTACGGGCCTCAGGGGCGCGGATTGGCGCATGACCTCGAAGGCCGCGACAATATCGTGGTGCTGCACACCTGCGGCAAGGCACTTGGCGGTTCAGGCGCACTGGTCACAGCGCCAGCAACGCTCGCCGACTACATCGTCAACCGCTGCCGGCCCTTCATCTATGCCACGGCACCTTCGCCGCTGATGGCGGTCGCGGCGATGGAAGCGCTCGATATGCTCGCCGACGAGCCTGAGCGGCGCGAAAAACTAACCCGGCTTGTGGCATTGGCCGGAGCGAAGACCGAGGCCATCGGCCTCAAGCCAAGCGGCTCGCAGATATTGCCGATCATCGTCGGTGACAATGGCCGTGCCATGGCGCTCGCCGAGGCACTTCAGAAGCGCGGATTCGACGTGCGCGGCATCCGCCCACCAACAGTGCCCGAAGGCACAGCACGGCTCAGGATTTCGCTTACCCTCAACGTCAGCGAGGTGGATGTTTCGGCACTGTTCGACGCGCTCGCCGAGGAATGGAAGCGATGAGCAACACCATCATCGTCACCGGCACCGACACCGGCATCGGCAAGACCGTGTTTTCGGCCGGGCTCGCCGGCCTGCTCGATGGCGTCTACTGGAAGCCGGTACAGTCGGGCATTGAAGACGAGACCGACAGCGAAATCGTCGCGCGGCTTTCCGGCCTGCCTGCCGGGCGCATCCTGCCCGAAGCCTATCGCCTCAACGCACCGCTGTCGCCGCATCGCGCCGCCGAACTGGATGGCGTCGAGATCGACTTTGGCAAGCTCGCATTGCCAGCCACCCAAAGCCTGCTCATCGTCGAAGGCGCCGGCGGCTTGATGGTGCCGGTCAACAGGCAAACGCTGTTCATCGAAATCTTTGCCCGCTGGCAAGCACCGGTGGTGCTGTGTGCCCGCACCGGGCTCGGCACGATCAACCACACGCTGCTTTCGATCGAAGCGCTGCGCGCCCGCGCCATCCCGTTGCTCGGCGTGGTCTTCATCGGCGACGAGATGGCGGACAGCCAGCGGACGATTGCCGAGATGGGCAAGGTCCGCGTGCTCGGCCGCCTGCCCTGGCTCGACCCGCTGCCCCCTGATGGGCTGGCCGAGGCTATGCGCGCGAACTTCAACGCCGCCGATTTCCTGGAAGCCAAGCCATGAGCCGTTCCGCCGTCTGGCATCCTTTCACCCAGCATGCCACCGAACCGGTGCCGCCGACCGTCGTGCGCACCGGGGGCGCCTATGTCGAGACGGCGGATGGCAAGCGCATTCTCGATGCGATCTCGTCCTGGTGGGTCATCACCCACGGCCATCGCCATCCCAGGATCGTCGCGGCGATCCGCGAGGCGACGGAAACGCTCGACCAGGTGATTTTCGCCGGGCTCAGCCATGACCCAGCCGAGCAACTGGCGTCAGCCTTGGTCCAGATGGCGCCAGCCGGGCTCGACTGGGTGTTTTATTCCGACAGCGGCTCGACCAGTGTCGAGGTGGCGCTGAAAATGGCGCTCGGCTTCCACCGCAACAACGGCCAGCCACGCGCGCGCATCGTCGTCATGGAGCATAGCTATCACGGCGACACCATCGGCACGATGAGCGTCGGCGCGCGCGGGGTGTTCAACGCCGCATACGACCCGCTGCTGTTTGAGGTCGACACCATCCCCTTCCCGGCTCCGGGCCGCGAGCAGGAAACGCTGGACCGCTTCGAGGCGCTGACACGCGGTGGCAAAGCGGCGGCGCTGATTGTGGAGCCGCTGGTGCTCGGCGCCGGCGGCATGCTGATGTATCCGGCCCGGGTGCTGACCGAGCTCAAGCGCATCGCCGAGACATCCGGTACGCTTCTGATCGCCGACGAAGTGATGACCGGCTGGGGCCGCACCGGCACGATGTTCGCCTGCGAGCAGGCCGGGATTGCGCCCGACATCTTGTGCACCTCGAAGGGCTTGACCGGCGGATCGCTGCCGCTGGCAGCAACGCTAGCCACCGACGCTGTTTTCCAGGCGCATTTTTCGCAAGACCGCGCCAAGACCTTTTTCCATTCGAGCTCCTACACCGCCAATCCGATCGCCTGCGCGGCGGCACTCGCCAATGTCTCGATATGGCGTGACGAGCCGGTGGCCGAGCGTGTGGCAGCACTGTCGCGGATGCAGGCGGAGAAGGTTTCGCGGTTTCGCAACGACGAGCGCTTCGAGAACGTGCGCACGACGGGCACGATTGCGGCACTCGACCTGCGTGTCGGCAACGCCGGTTATCTCGCCGAGGTCGGACCCAAGCTGCGCGCTTTCTTCCTCGAACGCGGGCTTTTGGTCAGGCCGCTCGGCAATGTCATCTATGTGCTGCCGCCCTATTGTGTGACCTCTGGAGAGCTCGACGGGCTCTACAATGCCGTCGATGAGGCCGCCGACCTCGTGGGACGCGCCGGGTGATCCGTTCCGCGCGCATCCTCGGCTTCGGCCACCATTTTCCCTCGCGAAAAGTGCCGAACGCCGAGATCGAGGCCAGTCTCGGACTGGAAGCTGGCTGGATCGAAGGACGTACCGGCATCCGCTCGCGCTATTGGGTCGAGCCCGACGACACGCTATCTGATCTGGCGGCCGCAGCCGGCGACATGGCGCTCCAAGGCGCCGGAATCGACCGCACCGAGGTCGGGCTTTTGCTGCTCGCGACGTCGACGCCGGATCATCTGTTGCCGCCCAGCGCCCCGCTTGTCGCACACAAGCTCGGCCTCAGCTGTGCCGGCGGTGTCGACCTTGCTGGTGCCTGCGCCGGCTTCATCTATGCCATGACTTTCGCCGATGGGTTCGTGCGCCTGCACAACAAACCGGCACTGGTCATCGCCGCCAATATTCTGAGCCGTCGCATCAACCCGGCCGAGCGCGCAAGCGCTGTCTTGTTCGCTGATGCTGCGGGTGCGGTCGTACTTGGCCCGTCGGACGATCCTGAAAAGGGCATACTCGGCGCTTCGGTAGCGTCGGACGGTTCGGGCTACGGCCTGATCCAGATTCCCGCCGGCGGCAGCAGCCGACCGTTTTCAGATGAGCTCGACATTGCCGAGACACGCATGACCATCGCCAATGGCCGCGAGGTTTTCGTCAAGGCTGTGGAGATGATGAGCCGTTGTTCGGCGGAAGCATTGGCTGGGGCAAAGCTGGGTGCCGGCGACATCGCCCGCTTCGTGCCGCATCAGGCCAATGCCCGCATCTTCAATGCGGTCGGCAAGTCGCTTGGCATCGAGGACGACCGCATCGTCAAGACGATCGCCGACTACGGCAATTCGTCTGCCGCCACCATCCCGCTGTCGCTGTCGGTCGCGCATCGCGCCGATCCGTTCCGCCCCGGCGACAAGCTCTTGCTCGCAGCGGCAGGTGCTGGGCTCACTGGCGGTGCGCTGGTGGTGGGAATGTGAAACGGCCGGGCCGACAGGCGACCCGGCCAGATCAAGCTTAGCCGCGCTCGATATGCTCGACAGCGAGGAAGGCGGTCTTGGCTGCCAGCGACAGATGGTTGGCCGCTTCGACGCGCAGCGGCGTGTAGAAATGCTCTTCGTGCAGCATGTTGACCGTGCCAACCAGCTTGTCGGCGACGAAGACCGGCCAGTTCAGCACCGAGCCACAGCCAAGCGCCCAGATCGTCTCGTGATCGGGAAACACGTCGGCGATGTCCTTGATCGTATTGGCGACGAAGGGCTTGCGCTCGACATGGATCTTGTCGAACCAATGCGTGCGGTTGATCGGCTTGGTGCCGGAAACCGGATAGGCGTCGGGATGGCTGGTGTAGGTGCGGCCGGAGCGCTCATTGGCCCAATCGAGCTTCATGACGGTGAAGAGCTTCGCGCCGACAACGACGTCGGCCAGCGTCTGCAGCGCCTTCCACACGCCATCGACTTCGGTCGTGGTCGCAATAGCGGCATCGAAGGCGGCCAGCGCCTCGGCGAAATTGGTCTCTGTCATGTTGTACCTCTACTTCAAGTCTTGGGGTGAGCCACGCTGAACCTGGTCAGTTCGCGCGAATAGGGATCTGTCAGCGCGTTGCGCTTGAGCTGGTCGACATCAGCGATCTCGACGACACGGCCGTGGCGCATGACGGCAAGGCGGTCACACAGGAACGAAACGACCGGCAGATTGTGCGTGACCATCAGATAGGTCAGGCCCTGCTCGCGGCGCAGGCGCTTGAGCAGGTTGAGAATCTCCGCCTGCACCGACACGTCGAGCGCCGAGGTCGGCTCGTCGAGCAGCAGCATCTTGGGCTTGAGGATCAGCGCACGGGCAATCGCCACGCGCTGGCGCTGGCCGCCCGACAGCTGATGCGGAAAGCGAAAGCGGAAGCGGCGGTCGAGGCCGACAGACTGCATGACCTCGTCAACGCGAGCACCGCTGTCGCCAATGCCGTGAATGGCAAGCGGCTCGCTGAGCGTGGCGTCGACGGTTTTGCGCGGATGCAGCGAGCCGTAAGGGTCCTGGAACACCATCTGACATTGCTTGGCGAAACCCCGGTCGATGCCATGGCTGCGCGGCGCACCGAAGACCGAGATGGAGCCGGTCCAGCTCTTGGCCATGCCGGCAATCGCCTTGAGCACGGTGGTCTTGCCCGAGCCGCTCTCGCCGACCAAAGCGAAGCTCTCGCCCTCGGCGACGTTGAAGCCGATGCCGTGGGTGACCTTCGAGTCGCCGTAGGAGATGTCGAGATTGTCGATCGCCAGCGCGTTCATGTCGAAGCTCCGGTACGTTCAAGGACAGGAAGCTCATCGCGGCTTTCGTCGATGCGCGGGATCGAGGCGAGCAGGCCGCGCGTGTAGGGATGCTTGGCGTTCTTGAGCTCGCCGGCATCGCATTCCTCGACCACCTCGCCGCTGCGCATCACCAGGATGCGGTCGCAATAGGCCGAAACGAGATCGAGGTCGTGGCTGATCAGGATCAGGCCCATGCCCTTGCGCTTGACCAGATCGTCGATGATCTCGAGCACCTGGGCCTGGACCGAGACGTCTAGCGCCGATGTCGGTTCGTCAGCGATCAGCAGGTCGGGCTCGGGGATGAGCATCATGGCGATCATGACGCGCTGGCCCATGCCGCCCGACACCTCGTGCGGGTACAGCCCGAGCACGCGCTCGGGATCGTTGATACGCACGGCTTCCAGCATGGCGAGCGTGCGGTTGCGGATATCGCCGCGGCCAAGCTTCTGGTGGGTCAGAAGTGCCTCGGCGATCTGGTCGCCGATGGTCATGACCGGATTCAGCGAGAATTTCGGATCCTGCATGACCATCGAGATGCGGGCGCCGCGAACCGCGCGCATCTGCTTTTCCGACAGCGACAGAAGGTCGGTGCCGTTGAAGGTCATCTCGTCGGCGGTGACCTGTCCGGGCGCGCGGATGAGCCGCAGGATCGCGCGGCCGGTCATCGACTTGCCCGAGCCGCTTTCGCCGACGATGCCAAGCCGTTCGCGGCCAAGCGTCAGCGACAGGCCCTTGACCACGTCGACCGGGCCACGGGCCGTCGGAAAGGTGACCTTCAGGTTGCGGATTTCAAGCAGCGCGTTCATTGCCGATCTCCATGCTTGGGATCAAGCACATCGCGCAGGCCGTCACCGAGGAAGCAGAAGCCGAGGCTGACGATGACGATGGCAAAGCCGGGCATTGTCGCCACCCACCACTGGTCGAGGATGAAGGAGCGTCCGCGCGAGATCATGGCGCCCCACTCGGGAAGCGGCGGTTGCGCACCAAGGCCGATGAAGCCAAGGCCGGCGGCGGTCAGGATGATGCCGGCCATGTCGAGGGTGACGCGGATGATCATCGAGGACGTGCACAGCGGCAGGATGTGGTTGACGATGACGCGGAAGGACGAGGCACCTTGCAGCTCGACCGCCGCAACGAACTCCGAATTACGGATCGTCAGCGTCTCGGCCCTGGCAATGCGGGCGTAGCCCGGCCAGGTGGCGATCGCGATGGCGATGATGGCGTTCTGGATGCCGGGTCCAAGCGCCGCGACAAAGGCCAACGCCAGGATCAGCTTGGGCATCGACAGGAAGATGTCGGTGATGCCCATCAGGATGCGGTCGGTCCAGCCGCCGAAATAACCGGCGACAGCACCGATCACCAGGCCGACGGGAGCTGCAAGAACAGCCACGAGCGCCACGATCATCAGCGTGATGCGCGCGCCATAGACGACGCGGCTCCAGATGTCGCGGCCGAGCTCGTCGGTGCCCATCCAGTTTTCCCAGCTCGGCGGCTTGAGCCGCATGGCGAGATCCTGGCCGATCGGCGAATGGGTCGCGATCCACGGCGCAAACAGCGCCACCAGGATGAGGGTCATCACGATGATTGCGCCGACCATGGCCAAGGGATTGCGCGCAAGGGCACGGCTCAGGCGATAGCTGCGGCCGAGCCGGGCCTGCAGGCGCGAGGACGGCGAATCGTCGAGGAGCCAATCACGTGTCGTCGCCATCAGCGTGCCCTCGGGTCGAGGACGCGGTAGAGCACGTCCGAAATCTTGTTGATGCCGATGAAGACGGCGCCGATCACCAGCGTGGCGCCCAGGACGGCGTTCATGTCGGCATTGAGCAGTGCCGTGGTCAGGTAGTTGCCGATGCCGGGCCAGGAGAACACGGTCTCGATCATCACCGAGCCCTCAAGCAGGCCGGCATAAGACAGGCCGATGACTGTGATGAGCGGCACCAAGATCGGCCGGAAGGCGTGGCGCCACAGCACCAGCCGCTCCGACACGCCTTTGACGCGGGCTGTGGTGACATATTCCTGCGCCAGCTGGTCGAGCATGAAGGAACGCGTCATGCGGGCGATGTAGGCCAAGCTGAAGAAGCCGAGCACCGCAGCCGGCAGGGCGATATGGGTCAAGGCGTTGAAGAAGATTTCGGTTTCCCCTGCGAGCAGGGAGTCGATCAAAACAAGCCCGGTGACCGGCCTGACGATGCCATCATAGAAGATGTCGAGCCGCCCCGGTCCGCCAACCCACTGCAGCTTGGCGTAAAACAGCGCCAGGCCGACAAGGCCGAGCCAGAAGGCCGGGACCGAATAACCGAGCAGGCCAACGACGCGGATCACCTGATCGAGCAGGCTGCCCTGGCGGCTAGCGGCGTAGACGCCCATCGGCACGCCAAGCAGCACACCGATCATGATGCCAAGCGTCGCCATCTCGAGCGTCGCCGGGAATACCCGCTTGAGGTCTTCGACCACCGGCTTGCCGGTCGAAACCGACATGCCAAGATCGCCAGTCAGAACATTGCCGACATAGTGGAAGAACTGGACGATCAGCGGCTTGTCGAGCCCCATCTCGATGCGCGCGGCCTCATAGACGGCGCGCGGGGCGCGGTCACCGACAACCGCAAGCACCGGATCGATCGGCACCACACGGCCAATGAAGAAGGTGATGGCAAGCAGGCCAAGGAAGGTGAACGCGATGGCGATCAGGAAGCCCAGCACGCCTTTCAGTGTTTTCCAGGCATGCCGCGCATTGCGCGACGAGCCGCTGGGCCCTGTTGGAAGCGCCTGTGCGGCGGAGTCGGTTTCTAATGCCACGCGGTCTTTGTTCCCACCACATTGGCCGCACCGTCGATACGGCGCGGATGTCTTCTGTCACTGAAAATTCCGCTTGGACTATACAAATAATTTTGCTTAGATCAAAAAAATTTTGATGGGAGCGAAAAACTTGTCCTCAGCGGCCGGCAAATCTGCGGCATCGCGCCAGCCTAAAGTGGGCGCGCTGATCCGCGCGCGCCGCCGCAAATTGTCGATGACATTGCAGGAATTGTGCGACGCCGCGGGCATTTCGGTCGGTTATCTCAGCCAGGTCGAGCGCGATCATGCCACTCCTTCGCTTGGCACGCTCGCGCAAATCGCCCGTAGCCTCGAGGTAGGTGTGGATTATTTCATCGCCACGCCGAGCATGGAGGACGGGTTGACCCGTTCGGCCGAGCGCAACCGATTCTCGGTCGATGGCTCATCGATCGTCTACGAACGTATCGCCACCGACTTCACCGGCAACGTCCTGTCATCCTTTATCCTCAATGTTCCGCCGGGCTATCGCTCCGAGACGGTCAGCCATGAGGGCGAGGAAATCCTGTTCATTCTTGAAGGCTCGATTACCCAGCGCCTCGATGATCGAGAGATGGAACTTTCGGCTGGCGACAGCCTGCACTTCCGCGGCAATAGTCCGCATTCATGGTCCAACGACACTGACAAGTTCGCGCGCATGCTCTGGACCGGCACATTGCCGATGTTCAGGTCACGCACGGAGCATCCGGCCCTGCGCGGTTCAAGGGCCGACAAGAAGATAACGGGAACCAAAAAGGAGAGAGAATGATGAAACTGTTCAAGGCCGCGCTGCTTGCCGCGGCGCTGGCGATGCCGATGACGCCTGCAATCAGCCTGGCGGCGACACCGGCCGGCGTGCTCGTGGTGGCGCAAAACATCGACGACATCGTCAGCATCGACCCGGCGGAGGCTTACGAATTCTCGTCGGGCGAATATGTCGCCCAGACCTATGATCGCCTGGTCCAGTATGACGCCGTCGACACCAAGACGCTGGCAGCTGGCCTGGCCAAGGAATGGACGGCTGACGACGCCAACAAGACCATCACATTCACGCTGCGTGACGGCGTCAAGTTCACCTCCGGCAACCCGCTGCGCGCCGAAGACGTGGTCTATTCGTTCAAGCGCGTCATTGTGCTCAACAAGGCACCGGCCTTCATCCTGACCCAGCTCGGCTGGACCCCGGAAAACTTCGATTCCATGGTCAAGGCCGACGGCAACAAGGTCGTGCTCAAGTATGAGGGCGACTTCGCTTCGGCCTTCGTGCTCAACGTTCTCGCCGCCCGCCCGGCTTCCGTGGTCGACGCGGTGACGCTTCAGGCCAACGAAGCCAATGGCGACATGGGCAATGGCTGGCTGAAGTCCAACTCGGCCGGCACCGGCCCGTTCGTGCTCAAGGCTTTCCGTCCGGGCGAAATCATCAACCTCACCGCCAACCCGGACTATTTCAACGGCGCACCCGCGATCAAGGGCGTCATCATCCGCCACGTCGCGGAAGCCGCGACCCAGCAGCTGCTGCTGGAATCGGGTGACGTCGACATGGCCAAGAACCTGACGTCGGATCAGATCGCAACGATCGCCGGCAAGGACAAGCTGGTCACCGAGACCTATCCGCAGGCCGCCGTGCACTTCTTGAGCTTCAACCAGAAGGACGCAGCCCTGCAGCCGGAAGCCGTGTGGGATGCCGCGCGCTACCTGGTCAACTACAAGGGCATGACCGACACCTTCCTGAAGGGCCAGATGCAGACGCATCAGGCGTTCTGGCCGTCGGGCTTCCCCGGCTCGCTCGACGAGACGCCCTACACCTACGATCCGGCCAAGGCCAAGAAGATCCTGGCTGATGCCGGCATCAAGACGCCGATCACCGTCACGCTCGACGTCATCAACTCGACGCCGTTCACCGACATGGCGCAGTCGCTGCAGGCGAGCTTCGCCGAGGCCGGCATCAACTTCAACATCATCCCGGGCACAGGCTCGCAGGTGATCACCAAGTACCGTGCCCGCACCCATGAGGCGATGCTGCTCTACTGGGGCCCCGATTTCATGGACCCGCACTCCAACGCCAAGGCTTTTGCCTACAACGAAGACAATTCCGACGCCCACTACCAGTCGACCACGACGTGGCGGAACGGCTGGGCCGTGCCGGAAGAGCTGAACAAGGCGACCAAGGCGGCACTTGCCGAGCCTGACCAGGCAAAGCGCAATGCCATGTATGTCGACCTGCAGAAGAAGGTGCAGGAGAAGTCGCCGATCGTCATCATGTTTCAGGCCGCGACCCAGGTGGCGCGGGCCAAGAACGTCGAAGGCTACGTCAACGGCGCGACCTCCGACTTCGTCTACTACCGTCTCGTCAAGAAGAACTGACGAACAGACTGCTACCGGGACCGCTCCTAGCAGGCGGTCCCAATCCCTCCCCCACCTCAACTCCAAGAAGGCAGAGACAATGTACGAAGAGCGGATGGCGCGGCTGCGCGAGCGCATGGCTGAAACCGGGACCGACCTTGTGGTCGTCGGCCCCTCTTCGCACCTTGTCTGGCTTGCCGGCATGTCGCCGCATGGCGACGAGCGCCCGGTGCTGCTGATCGTCGCCAAGGATCACGCCGGCTTCCTGATGCCTGCGCTCAATGTCGACAGCCAGCGTCCCTACACCAAGCTGCCGTTCTACCCCTGGAGCGATGCGGACGGCCCCGGTACCGCCCTTACCAAGCTGCTCAAGGATTGCGGCGCTGAGCGTGGCAACCTCAAGATCGCCCTCGACGAAACCATGCGCGCCGATTTCGCGCTGCTGGTCATCGACGCCTTGCCCGGTGCCGCGCGCGGTTTCCTCACGGATACGGTGAGCTTCCTGCGCGGCCAGAAGGACGAAGCCGAATACGCGCTGCTCAAGATGAACGCCGTGCTCAACGACGGCGCCATGAAGGCAGGCTTCGCAGCCCTCAAGGAGGGCGTGACCGAGCTGGAAGTGGCACAGGCCATCCGCGACTTCTACGCCGCCAATGGCGCCAAGCCGGAGTTCACCAGCGTCTGCTTCGGCGAGAACGGTGCCTTTCCGCATCACCATACCGGCGATCGCAAGCTTAGGGCGAACGAGGCCGTGTTGATCGACATCGGCGGGCGCAAGGACGGCTATCCCTCGGATATGACGCGCGTTGGCGTGTTCGGCGAGAAGCCGGAAGGTTTTGACGAGGTTCATGGCGTTCTGGAGCGCGCAGTGCAGGCAGCGATCGCCGCCGCCAAGCCGGGTGTCGCCGCCAAGGAGGTCGACAAGGCCGCACGCGACGTCATTGCAGCCGCAGGCTATGGCGACTTCTTCCTGCACCGCACGGGCCACGGCCTCGGCATCGATATCCACGAGCCGCCTTACATCACCGGCACGTCCGAGACGATCCTGACTGAAGGCAACGTCTTTTCGATCGAACCGGGTATCTATCTGCAGGGCCGTTTTGGGCTCAGGCTGGAAGAGATCGTGATCCTGCGCGGCAATCGTGCGGAAGTGCTGTCCGATCTGCCGCGTGACGCGTTCCGCGTGGAGGCCTGAACCACGCTGGGCGGGCAGCCTGGCGGCACCGCCCAGCAAACCTTCTATCCCACCGACATTTCTGAAAGGGCTGTGGTTTGACCGCGGCCCTTTTTGTTTGATGCGTGCTTCGAGGCTCGCTTCAGGCTGATTTGCCCAGCCACCGCCCCAAAAAAGAAAAGCCGGGCGAGCCCGGCTTTTCAATCATTACATCGGCTGTAGAGCGATCAGTTGACCGCGTCCTTGAGGCCTTTGCCAGCCGAGAACTTCGGTACCGTGCGCGCCGGGATCTTCACTTCCGCGCCGGTCTGCGGGTTGCGGCCAGTCGACTCTGCGCGCTGCGACACGGTGAAATTTCCGAAACCGACAAGCCGGACATCGCCGCCGCTCTTCAGTTCGCCGGTGATGACGGAAAAAACAGCGTCGACAGCGGACTGCGCGTCACCCTTGGAGAGCTTGGATGCCTCGGCGACGGCGGACACTAGTTCGTTCTTGTTCATTCAAATTCCCTTCCATGAGAAAACCGGGACATTAGACTCAGCCGGTAGGACACGGACTGTAGAAAAAAGTGCCGCCACAACCAAGTCGAAAAGGCTCACAAAGCCCGCAATTGCGGGGTTTTTCACATGAAAAAGCCGGGCGTGTGCCCGGCTTTTTCGTTTTTCAGCGCAACTTTAGATGCGACTTAATGAGCAAAGCCCTTGCCGGCATCGTCACCAGCATCCGACTTGGCCGCCGGCACATCGACCGGCTCGGTCCATTCGATCGGCTCGGGCATGCGCACCAGGGCGTGCTTGATCACCTCGCCCATGCGGCTGACCGGGATGATCTCCATGCCGCTCTTCACGTTTTCCGGAATATCCGCCAGATCCTTGGCGTTTTCTTCCGGGATCAGCACCTTCTTGATGCCGCCGCGAAGCGCTGCAAGCAGCTTCTCCTTGAGGCCGCCGATCGGCAGCACACGACCACGCAGCGTGATCTCGCCGGTCATCGCGATATCGGCCTTGACCGGGATACCGGTCATTACCGAGACGATGGCGGTCGCCATTCCAACGCCAGCCGAAGGGCCGTCCTTGGGCGTCGCACCTTCCGGCACGTGCACATGGATGTCGCGCTTGTCGAACAGCGGCGGCTCGATGCCGAAATCGATGGCGCGGCTGCGGACATAAGATGCCGCCGCCGAGATCGACTCCTTCATGACCTCGCGCAGGTTGCCCGTAACGGTCATGCGGCCCTTGCCGGGCATCATCACACCTTCGATCGTCAGCAACTCGCCGCCGACCTCTGTCCAGGCAAGACCCGTAACCACGCCGACCTGATCGTCGGCCTCGACCTGGCCGAAGCGATAACGCGGCACGCCGAGATACTCGTCCAAGTTGGCGGCGGTGACCTTCACCGACTTCTTCTTGGTCTTGATGATCTCGGTGACAGCCTTGCGCCCGAGCTTCATCAGCTCCCGCTCAAGGCTACGGACACCTGCTTCACGCGTGTAGGTCTGGACGATGCCGCGGATCGCATCCTCGGAGACAGAGAACTCCTTTGGCTGCAAGGCATGATCCCTCATGACCTTGGTCATCAGGTGACGCTTGGCGATCTCGACCTTCTCGTCTTCGGTGTAACCGGCGATACGGATGATCTCCATGCGGTCCATCAAGGGCGCAGGGATGTTCAGCGTATTCGCCGTCGTCACGAACATCACGCTAGAGAGGTCGTACTCGACCTCCAGATAGTGGTCCATGAACGTTGCGTTCTGCTCCGGATCGAGCACCTCGAGCAGCGCCGACGAAGGATCGCCACGGAAGTCCTGGCCCATCTTGTCGATCTCGTCGAGCAGGAAGAGCGGGTTGGACTTCTTGGCCTTCTTCATCGACTGGATGACCTTGCCGGGCATCGAGCCGATATAGGTGCGGCGGTGACCGCGGATCTCAGCCTCGTCACGCACGCCGCCAAGCGCCATGCGCACGAACTCACGGCCGGTCGCCTTGGCGATCGACTTGCCGAGCGAGGTCTTGCCGACGCCGGGAGGGCCAACGAGGCACAGGATCGGCCCCTTCAGCTTCTTCTGGCGGCTCTGCACGGCGAGATATTCAACGATACGGTCCTTGACCTTGTCGAGGCCGTAATGGTCGGTGTCGAGCACCTGCTGGGCAAAGTTCAGGTCCTGCTTGACCTTGGAGTTCTTGCCCCACGGAATCGACAGGATCCAGTCGAGATAGTTGCGCACGACGGTTGCCTCAGCCGACATCGGCGACATCGAACGCAGCTTCTTCAACTCGGCGTCCGCCTTTTCGCGGGCCTCCTTGGAAAGCTTGGTCTTCTTGATGCGCGCCTCGATCTCGGCGGACTCGTCGCGGCCGTCCTCGCCTTCGCCGAGCTCCTTCTGGATCGCCTTCATCTGCTCGTTGAGGTAGTACTCGCGCTGGGTCTTCTCCATCTGCCGCTTGACGCGGCTGCGGATGCGCTTTTCCACCTGCAGGACGGAGATCTCGGCTTCCATGAAGCCCATCGCCTTCTCGAGCCGTTCCTTGACGGACAGCGTGCCGAGCATTTCCTGCTTCTCGGTGATCTTGATGGCGAGATGCGAGGCCACCGTATCGGCGAGCTTGGAATAGTCCTCGATCTGGCTGGCAGCACCAACCACTTCGGGCGAAATCTTCTTGTTCAGCTTGACGTAGTTTTCGAAGTCGGAAACCACCGAACGCGAAAGCGCCTCAACCTCGACCGCTTCCTCTTCCGGCTCGCTCAGGATGAGAGCGTGGGCCTCGTGGAAGTCAGCCTTGTCGGTGAAGGACTGAATCTTGGCGCGCGTCGTGCCTTCGACCAGCACCTTGACGGTGCCGTCCGGCAGCTTCAGCAGCTGCAGCACATTGGCGAGCGTGCCGATGTCGTAGATGGCGTCCGGCTCGGGATCGTCGTCGGCGGCATTCATCTGGGTCGCAAGCAGGATCTGCTTTTCCTGACCCATCACTTCTTCCAGAGCCTTGATCGACTTTTCACGTCCCACAAACAGCGGGACGATCATGTGCGGGAACACGACAATGTCGCGCAACGGCAGGACCGCGAAGGTACCTTCGCTGGAAGAGCGGGATATTTTGGCCATTGTCCAACCTTTCATATCGCGGCCGCGCAGGGCCAACCGCGAATCTCATATTAACGACCATGGACGGTTCCGCCTACCGCCGATTACCGCGCGGCATTACAGCACGAAAGCCAACCCATCGCCTCTTCTCCGTTAGTTGGAGGTTCGCCGGGTAAACATCAAGGCCGAACACGCTGCCGTGTAGCAGACTAGGATGCGCAAACCTCCAAACGCCAAACGGCGCCGCTGGGGCGCCGTCGCTGGAGCGGTTCAAAGGGACACTGCCAGGGCTTAGGCGCTGACGTTGCCCTTCATTTCCTTCTGTTCGGAGTAGATGTAGAGCGGCCTGGCACTGCCGGTCACCACCTCTTCCGAAATCACCACTTCCTGGACGCCTTCGAGCGCAGGAAGCTCAAACATCGTGTCGAGCAGGATCGCTTCCATGATCGAACGCAGGCCGCGTGCGCCAGTCTTGCGCTCGATGGCACGCTTGGCGATCGCCGACAGCGCGTTCTCGTGGAAGGTCAGATCGACATTCTCCATCTCGAACAGGCGCTGGTACTGCTTGACCAGAGCGTTCTTCGGCTCGGTCAGGATCTGGATCAGAGCGGGCTCATCCAAATCCTCAAGCGTCGCCAAAACAGGCAGACGGCCGACGAACTCGGGGATCAGGCCAAACTTCAGCAAATCCTCCGGCTCGACGAGGCGGAAGACTTCACCACTGCGCCGGTCTTCAGGCGAAGCCACTGTGGCGCCAAAGCCGATCGAGGTCTTGCGGCCGCGATCCGAGATGATCTTGTCGAGGCCGGCAAAGGCGCCACCGCAGATGAACAGGATGTTGGCGGTGTCGACCTGCAGGAACTCCTGCTGCGGGTGCTTGCGGCCGCCCTGAGGCGGCACGGAAGCGACGGTGCCTTCCATGATCTTCAGCAATGCCTGCTGGACGCCCTCGCCCGACACGTCGCGGGTGATCGAGGGGTTGTCCGACTTGCGCGAGATCTTGTCGATTTCGTCGATGTAGACGATGCCGCGCTGGGCGCGTTCGACATTGTAGTCGGCCGACTGCAGCAGCTTGAGGATGATATTTTCGACGTCCTCGCCGACATAACCGGCTTCGGTCAGCGTCGTTGCGTCCGCCATGGTGAACGGCACGTCGATGATGCGCGCAAGCGTCTGCGCAAGCAGCGTCTTGCCGCAGCCCGTCGGGCCGATCAGCAGGATGTTCGACTTCGACAGCTCGACGTCGTTGCTCTTCGAGGCATGCGCGAGGCGCTTGTAGTGGTTGTGGACGGCCACCGACAGCACGCGCTTGGCGTAGGGCTGACCAATGACATAGTCGTCCAGAACCTTGAGGATTTCCTGCGGTGTGGGCACGCCCTCGCGCGACTTCACCATCGAGGTCTTATTTTCCTCGCGGATGATGTCCATGCACAGTTCGACGCACTCATCGCAGATGAAGACGGTCGGACCGGCTATGAGTTTGCGTACCTCATGCTGGCTCTTGCCGCAGAACGAGCAATAGAGCGTGTTCTTGGAGTCGCCACCGCCGTTGCTGACCTTGCTCATCTTGTCCAAGTCCTTTCACTGCTGCCCGGCCGCTGGTCTGGCGTGTGGGCGCATATGCAATCTAACGACGGACGCCGCCACCGCCATTCCCTGGCCGCCGCAACGAGCTCCGTATAACTCACATTCCAGAAGTCGCTGCAACGAGTCGCGGCACCCTTGAACAACGCTAAGCCGTCGAAGCTCAACGCAGCCTTAACGTAGGCCGCCGCTTTCGCTGTGGGAACAGCAAAATGTGTCCGAAATGCCGCAGAGCATCTCAAAAATGCGAGATGTGACCTCGTAGGCAGGTCGAAGCGCCCAATCACGAAGCGGTGGCACCCTCAACCGGGTCGCGGCTTGCGATGACCTTGTCGATCAAACCAAAGTCGCGTGCCTCGTCCGCCGTCATGAAATGGTCGCGGTCGAGCGTCTTTTCAATGACCTCGTAGTCCTTGCCGGTGTGCTTGACATAGATCTCGTTGAGACGACGCTTGAGCTTGACGATGTCCTGGGCGTGGCGCTCGATGTCCGAGGCCTGGCCCTGGAAGCCGCCCGAAGGCTGGTGCACCATGATACGGGCGTTCGGCGTGGCAAAACGCATGTCCTTGTGGCCGGCGCAAAGCAGCAACGAGCCCATCGAGGCCGCCTGGCCGATGCACAGCGTCGAAACCGCCGGCTTGATGAACTGCATGGTGTCGTAGATCGCCATGCCCGAGGTCACCACGCCGCCGGGCGAGTTGATGTAGAGATTGATCTCTTTCTTCGGGTTCTCGGCTTCGAGAAACAGCAGCTGGGCGCAGACCAGCGTTGCCATGCCGTCTTCGACCGGACCGGTGATGAAGATGATGCGCTCCTTGAGGAGGCGCGAGAAGATATCGTAGGCGCGCTCGCCTCTGTTGGTCTGCTCGACCACCATCGGAACGAGGTTCATGTATGTTTCGACGGGGTTCTTCATCGACTATCCCTTTTTCGTGATGGGATTCCGGCGCCGGATGGGCAGAATCGGTTCAGAGGCTTTGCCCTGTAAATAGGATGCCGCCTTACCATTGCGCAAGGCCAGTAAGGGCGCTTGATTTCAGCTGTCGCTAACTTTCGCGGGGAGCTGGCTCAATGGTCGCCACTGGAGTTTTCCGCACCTGCCACGGTATTGAACATCATGGATGCCAAGGATCACGAGACGATCACGTTCTACGCGAACGAAGCGGAAGCCTACACGACAAGGGGCGCACCGGCGAGCGAGCGTCATCTCCGCACCTTCATGGCGCGCCTGCCGGCTGGTGGCCGCGTGCTCGAACTCGGCTGCGGCGCGGGACAAGACAGCGAGGCTATGCTGGCAAGCGGGTTCGACGTCATGCCGACTGACGGCACCGCCGAGATCGCCGCCGCTGCCGCGAAACGTCTCAAAAGGCCGGTCAAAGTGCTGCTTTTCGAAGATATCAACGAGAAGGAAAGCTACGATGGTGTCTGGGCCAATGCCTGTCTGCTGCATGTGCCGCGCGGGCAGCTGCCGTCGATCATTGGGCATGTGCATGCCGCGCTCAAGCCGGGTGGCGTGTTCTACGCCAGTTACAAGGCAGGCGAGGCGGAAGGGCGGGATCGCTTCGGCAGGTACTACAACTACCCCTCTCCCGAATGGCTAATACAGGCCTATCGAGCCGACCGCTGGAACTCGCTGGAGATCGTGGAAGAAACAGGTGGCGGCTATGACGGCCTGCCGACAGACTGGCTTCATGTCCTCGCCATGAAGGCTGAATAACCCAATGGAATATCCGCGATGAATGAGCCAATCCAAGCAAACAAGCACTGGTCGAAGGTGGAGTATCTGCACGAGACCGTCGGGAACCCGAACATCCACATTCGCGGAACGCATAGCTACTACAGCGATGCCTGGTCCGGTTCATTCGAACAAAGCGTGGTGCGCTATCTCTACGGCGACGACTATAGCCTCAAGGCGTGGGACCCCGCCTGGCCGATCGACCAGCTCCATATTGGCGACTATGTCTGCATCGGCGCGGAAGCCGTGATCCTGCTCGGCGGCAACCACACGCACAGGGCCGACTGGTTCAGCCTCTATCCCTTCGCCGAGTTCATTGTCGACGCCTATGCCGGCAAGGGCGACACGATCATCGGTGACGGCGCCTGGATCGGCATGCGCGCCATGATCATGCCTGGCGTGCACATCGGCGAAGGCGCCATCATAGCCTCCGGGGCACTCGTCACAAAGGACGTGGCGCCCTACGCCGTGGTGGCCGGCAACCCGGCTGCGCAGATCAAGACCCGCTTCCCGGATGCGGTGGCAAGCAAGCTGGTCGCTCTAAACGTTTATGATTGGCCGGTGGAAAAGTTCGAGGCGCTGAAACCGCTGCTTTGCGCCAACGACATCGACGCCCTCGCAATTGCTTCAGAGCGATATGACGAAGCGCACGCCGGCAAAGGGATGCAATGAACATTGTTCCTTTGCAGGCCGGCTACGCCTGAGGCCGTCAGCGCAGCCAGCGCTCGATACGGTCCATCGCCTCGATCATCTCGTCATGGCTGCCTGCATAGGAAAATCGCATGTAGCGGTGGCCGGCGAGCGTATCGAAGTCCCTGCCCGGCGTTGCCGCGACATGTGCTTCGGCCAGCATGCGGCCGGCGAACTCCATGCTGTCGTTGGTCAGGCGCGACACATCGCAGAAGGCGTAGAACGCGCCGTCCATGGGGGCTGCAAAGCTGAAACCCAGTTCAGGCAGGCGCTTGGCCAGAAGTTCGCGGTTCCAGGCGTAGCGCGCCTTGATGGCCTCGAGTTCGTCGGTGACGTTGAACGCCTCGATGGCCGCGACCTGCGAAAGCTCGGGCGCCGAGATATAGAGCGACTGCGCGATGCGCTCGACCGGCCGCACCAGGCGTTCGGGCAGCACCATCCAGCCGATGCGCCAGCCGGTCATGCAGTAATATTTGGAGAAGGAATTGATGACCGTGACATCGTCATCATAGGCAAGTGCCGTCACATCGGGCGCGCCATAAGCGAGCCGGTGGTAGATCTCGTCCGAGATCACCGCGATGCCGAGTTCGCGCGCGGTGTCGACCAGCGCCTTGAGATCGCCAGCAGGTACCACAGCCCCCGTCGGATTGGCCGGGCTGGCAAACAGCACGCCCTTGAGCGGCTTCTGGCGATGCGCTTCACGCAATTGCCCGGCATGAAGATAGGCGGCGCCATCGAGTTCGATCTCGACCACATCGAGGCCGAGCGCGCCCATGATGTTGCGGTAGGCGGGATAGCCGGGGGCAGCGATCGCCACCCGGTCGCCGGCATCGAACATGGCAAGGAAGGCCAGATTGAAGGCCGCCGACGAGCCCGTGGTGACAGCGATTCGCGAAACAGGCACGTTGATGCGGTAATGTTCGGCATAATGCGCCGAAATCGCCTTGCGCAGCTCGGCGAGCCCGAGCGCGTCGGTATAGCCGATGCGCCCGACCTTGAGTGCCGCAGCCGCCGCGTCGCGTACCCGCTGCGGCGCGGGATCGGAGGGCTGCCCGACCGCCATCGAAATGACGGGCGTTCCCAAAGCCTTGAGCCTGTTGGCCTCAGCCAGGATGTCCATCGCATGGAACGGCTCGACCTCGCCGCGCCGTGAAATCACTACCGCCATGTTCGTTCACTCTTCCTGCCGTACATAACGCAATGCGCCGCACAATTGCCCGATTGATATGGGGATCACAAGTTGATGAGTTTTTTCAGCCTGTCTTTTCACAGCCCGACGGCTCGTTTACGAGTGTTTCCCGCTATGCAGAGCATCAATAACCTTTCGCGTTTCATCGCAAGATCAGCGCGCGCGGCCACCGCGCTTGCGCTGTCGGCCGGGCTTGCGCTCGGATCGACCGGTACTGCCCACGCGCAGGGCGTGCCGATCGTCCGCGATGCCGAGATTGAGGCCCTGGTGCGCGATTACGCCCGGCCGATCCTCAAGGCCGCGGGGCTCGCCAATTCGAACATCAACATCGTGCTCGTCAACGACCAGGCATTCAATGCCTTCGTCGCCGGCCGGCGCATTTTCATCAACACCGGCACTTTGATGACGTCGGAGACGCCGAACGAGGTCATCGGCGTTCTCGCGCACGAAGCCGGCCACATCGCCGGTGGCCACCAGGAACGCTTGCGCGACCAGCTGGCACGCGCCCAGACCATGGCCATTGTCGCGGCCCTGCTCGGTGCGGGCGCGATGGTGGCGGGTGCTGCTACCGACACCAAGGGCATGGGTGCCGCAGGTGCCGGCGTTATAGCAGGCGGTTCGGAAATGGCCCGGCGCAGCCTGCTTGGCTACCAGCGCTCGGAAGAAGCCACCGCCGACCGCTCGGCGATCACCTATCTCAATGCCACCGGCCAGTCGGCCCAAGGCATGCTGAAGACCTTCCAGCGCTTCCAGACAGCACTTTCGCTGTCGGGTGCGCGGGTCGACCCCTATCAGGTCAGCCACCCGATGCCGCGCGATCGCATCGCCAATCTCGAAACGCTGGCGCATGCCAGCCCCTATTTCAACAAGACCGATCCCGAATCGCTACAGCTGCGCCACGACATGGCGCGGGTGAAGATCGCTGTCTACACGCAAGGCCAGGCCGCCGCTTCGCGGCTGTTGCGCAAGGATCCAGGCGGACTTGCCAGCCGCTACGGCGACGCGCAGGCGACCTATCTGTTCGGCGATCTGCGCTCGGCACTCTCCAAGACCGACGCGCTGATCAAGTCACAGCCCAAGAATGCCTATTTCCAGGAATTGCGCGGCGACATCCTGATGAAGTCGAACAAGCCGGCGGCGGCGGCGGAAGCCTACGCCACCGCCGTGCGGCTTGATCCGGCCAACTCAGGCATCCTGCCGATCTCGCTTGGCCAGGCCTATCTCGCTATCGGCACCCCCGATGCGCTGAAAAAGGCTGTGGCGGAAGTTCGCAAGGGCCTCGACCGCGACCGCGAGAACGCCGTCGGCTACCGCTATCTGGCGCAAGCCTATGGCATGCTCGGCGATGTCGCAGATGCCGATCTTGCAACCGCGGACGGTCACTATTACAGCGGCGCCTATCAAGATGCCAAAGTCTTTGCGATGCGTGCGCAGATGAAGCTTCAGCGCGGTTCGCCGGGCTGGGTGCGCGCGCAAGACATCATCAATTACAAGCAGCCGGGCAAAAAGAAGTGAACCTTCGCACGGCTGCAGACGACATAGCCGATAGGGCTGGAGACTAAGACCATGAAAAAAGCAATTCTTCTCGGCACAACAGGCATCGCTGTCGCCTTTGCCATGCTGGCTGTCGGCTATCTCGCCGGCACACCTGGCACCGCACACGCCGAAAGCGCCCAGCAGCCGGCCGTGGTCGCTGCCGCAGGCAATCTCGACAAGAAGCAGGTCGAGACGATCGTGCGCGAATATCTGCTCGACAACCCCGAACTGCTGCTCGAAATGCAAGGTGCGCTCGAAGCCAAGCAGAAGGAAGAGCAGCGCGTCGCCCATGTCGAGGTGATCAAGCAGAGCAAGGACGAGATCTTCAACTCGGCCTTCGACGGGATCGTCGGCAATCCCAACGGCAAGACCACCATCGTCGAGTTCTACGACTACAATTGCGGCTACTGCAAACGCGCCCAGGCCGACATGACCGCCCTGACCAAGGCCAACCCGGACCTGCGTTTCGTGCTCAAGGAATTCCCGATCCTCGGTCCGGATTCGCAGAAGGCCCATGTCGTTTCAATGGCCTTCCGCAAGCTGATGCCGGAGAAGTACGGCGAATTCCATGACAAGCTGCTCGGCGGCGAAGGCCGCGCCGGCGAAGACAACGCCATCAAGATCGCCATCGAGCTGGGCGCAAACGAAGCCAAGCTGCGCGAAGCGATGAACGATCCGGCGATCGCCGAAGCCTTCAATCGCACCTACGAGCTTGCCAACAAACTGCAGATCAGCGGCACGCCGTCCTATGTCGTGGGCAACGAAGTCATCTTCGGAGCGCTCGGCCAGGAGGTGCTCACCGAGAAGATCGCCGCCGCCAAGGCCTGCCAGGCCGATTCCACCTGCTGAACAGGTTTGTTCAGCGCGAGCCGTTGTGGACAGCGCAAGAAGTCGCTTGCGCTCTTTTCGCGACGGCTTATGCCGATTATAGAGGGTCCGCCGCGCCAGAGAGGATCTGGCGGGCGGAAAGGTCTGTACATTGAAAACGGTTTTCGTCCTCAACGGTCCGAACCTTAACTTGCTGGGCAAACGCGAGCCCGGGATTTATGGCGGCAAGACCCTGGCCGACATCGAGGCCGACTGCCAGGCGGCAGCCGCTTCGCTGGGGCTAGCGGTCGACTTCCGCCAATCGAACCATGAGGGCGATCTGGTCGACTGGATTCACGAGGCCGGTGAAAAAGCTGCCGGCATCGTGTTGAATGCAGGCGCCTACACCCACACCTCGATCGCGCTGCAGGACGCCATTCGTGCCGTCTCGCCGTTGCCGGTCGCCGAGGTGCACCTTTCCAACATCCACGCCCGCGAGCCGTTCCGCCATAAATCGATGGTGGCGCCGGTGGCCGTGGGCATGATCTGCGGCTTCGGGCCGCTTGGATATACGCTGGCGCTTCAGGCGCTGGCCGCCCGGCTCTGACCGGAAACAGGAAGAGAAAAGGCTTAAACATGGCGACGAAGAAGACCGATGGTGTTGATCAGCAGCTCGTCCGCGACCTCGCAGGAATCCTGAACGACACCAACCTGACCGAGATCGAAGTCGAACTCGGTGACCTCAAGGTGCGCGTCTCGCGCCAGACGCAGGCCGTGCATGCGGTTGCAGCGCCCATGATGGCGGCACCGGCGGCGGTCAACTCGACACCGGTCGCGGCAGTCGCCGCCCCTGCGGTCATCGACATCTCCAAGAACGCCGTGCCCTCGCCGATGGTCGGCACCGTCTACCTCGCGCCCTCGCCCGACGCCAAGCCATTCATCGAGGTTGGCACCGTGGTCAAGGAAGGCCAGACGCTGCTGATCATCGAAGCCATGAAAACGATGAACCAGATCCCCGCGCCGCGCTCCGGCACGGTTACAGCGATCCTGATCGAAGACGCGCAGCCTGTCGAATACGGCATGCCGCTCGTCGTCGTCGAGTAAGCCGGAAGGCTGCGCGCATGTTTCAGAAAATCCTTATCGCCAATCGCGGCGAAATCGCCCTCAGAGTGCTGCGCGCGGCCAAGGAGCTCGGCATCCAGACGGTTGCCGTGCATTCCACCGCCGACGCCGACGCCATGCATGTGCGCCTTGCCGACGAAAGCGTCTGCATTGGCCCGCCGCCGTCACGCGACAGCTATCTCAACATCCACCAGATCGTCGCGGCCTGCGAGATCACCGGCGCGGACGCCGTCCACCCCGGCTACGGCTTCTTGTCGGAGAACGCCAAGTTCGCCGACATACTGGCCGCCCACAACATCACCTTCATCGGTCCCTCGGGCGACCATATCCGCATCATGGGCGACAAGATCGAAGCCAAGCGCACTGCAAAGCGCCTGGGCATTCCGGTCGTTCCGGGTTCGGAAGGTGCTGTCAGCGACGAGAAGGAAGCCAAGCGCGTCGCCGCCGAGATCGGCTATCCGGTGATCATCAAGGCGTCCGCCGGCGGCGGTGGCCGCGGCATGAAGGTCGCGCTCACCGAGGCGGACCTCGAAGTGGCACTGCAGACGGCACGCACTGAAGCGGGTGCAGCCTTCGGCGACGACGCCGTCTACATCGAGAAGTACCTGCAGAAGCCGCGCCACATCGAAGTTCAGATCTTTGGCGACGGTGCTGGCAAGGGCGTCCATCTCGGCGAGCGCGATTGCTCGCTGCAGCGCCGCCACCAGAAGGTCTGGGAAGAAGCCAATTCGCCCGCCCTCAACGCGGAAGAACGGTCGCGCATCGGCAATATCTGCGCCAAGGCAGTGGCCGATCTCGGTTATTCGGGCGCCGGCACCATCGAGTTCCTCTACGAGAATGGCGAGTTCTACTTCATCGAGATGAACACCCGCCTTCAGGTGGAGCACACGATCACCGAAGCGATCACCGGCATCGATCTCGTGCACGAGCAGATCCGCGTCGCTTCCGGTGGCGGCCTGTCGGTCACGCAGGACGATATCCGCTTCCATGGCCATGCCATCGAATGCCGCATCAACGCCGAGGATCCGCGGACGTTTGTGCCCTCGCCCGGCACGATCACGCATTTCCACACACCCGGCGGCCTGGGCATCCGCGTCGATTCGGGCGTCTATTCCGGCTACAAGATCCCGCCCTACTACGACAGCCTGATCGGCAAGCTGATCGTGCATGGCCGCAACCGCGTCGAATGCATGATGCGTCTGCGCCGCGCGCTCGACGAATTTGTGGTAGATGGTATCAAGACGACGTTGCCGCTGTTTCGTGAACTCGTTGGCAACCCCGACATTGCGAATGGCGACTACGATATTCACTGGCTGGAAAAACATCTCGCGAAAGGCGAGTAGACTGGGGGTCGCATGACCCGTCCTTATGCGCCCGGCTACAGCATACCCACGGACCTTCTGCTGAAGGCCTATGCGTCGGGCGTCTTTCCCATGGCCGAGAGTGCGTCGGATCCGGAGGTCTTCTGGGTCCGACCCGAGACACGCGGCATCATCCCCTTTGAAACCTTCCATGTGCCGCACAGCCTTGCCAAGACGATCAGGCAAGGCCATTTCGAAATCCGTTTCGACAGCGACTTCGAAGGCGTGATAGACGCCTGCGCCGAACGGCGCGCCGGGCGCCTGTCGACCTGGATCAACGCGCCCATCCGCGAAGCCTACACCCACCTTCATCGCATCGGTCATGCCCACTCGGTCGAGGCGTGGCGCGACGGAGAACTGGTCGGCGGTCTCTACGGCGTGTCGCTCGGCCGCTGCTTCTTCGGCGAAAGCATGTTTTCGCGCGAGACCGACGCTTCGAAGGTCTGCCTCGTTCATCTGGTCGAGCGGCTCAAGCAGCGTGGTTTCCTGCTGCTCGACACGCAATTCACCACCGACCATCTGAAGCGCTTTGGAGCGGTCGACGTGCCACGCGACAAATACGAAAAGATGCTGGCCAAGGCACTTGTCGGCGAAGCCACCTTCTCACCCTGAAGTAGATCAGCTCTTGGCTTTGCCGGAGTCCGGCTTGGGCGAATGCGCGTGGAACATCATCTTCCAGCCCTGCAACCGGTGCACATAACCTGAGCTGACCAGCGCGGAATAAGGCTCGCCATTTTCGCGGACAGCCTTGGCCTCATAGGTCAGCATGACAATGTCGCTGCCCGGCTCGACGATGCCTTGCAGCTTCATCTCCAGGTTCCGCCATCGGGTCGGCTTCGTGGCAGTCGCCGCAATTTGTGCATTGCTCATGACGCCGGCCATATCGGGAAAGGCGACAAGGCACTCCCTGTCGGCGTGTTCAGCAAAGAAATCCTGATTGCCTGTCCAGAATGCCCGTTCGAGTTCGAGCAGTTCGTCACGATTGACGGTCACGGCACGATCCTCCGTTGGCGTTGTTCACAACGTCAAACGCCAAGGACCCGATGCAGTTCCGAAGAAAGATCAGTTGGTCTTGGCAGCTTCCGGCGCCGGTACGTCCGACTTCTGCTTGCAGGCCTTCAGCCAGACGTCATAGACGGCGTGCTCGACGGCGTTGAGGCCCGGGCTTTCGGCAAACATCCAGCCGGTGAAGATGCGCCTGATCTTGCGGTCGAGCGTGATCTCATCGACTTCAACGAAGGAATCCGTCTTGGGCTCCTCGTTTTCCGGCCTCGAGTAACAGACGCGCGGCGTCACCTGCAGCGCACCGAACTGCACCGTTTCGTCGACATAGACGTCGAAGGTGATGATGCGGCCGGTGATCTTGTCTATGCCGGCGAACTCGGCGATCGCATTTTTGATGCGCTGGGGTTTAGGTGCTGCCTGCGGCGCTGGTTGTGCTTCGCTCGGGGCCGGCTGGGTCTCGCCAGGTATCGGCTGAACATCGATCGCCGGCAGATCGTTGCCCTGCTCGACCTGTTGATCGAGCGGCAGCCGCTGAATACTGTCCTGGGCCATCGCCTGGCCAAGCCCTGCGCACAGCGCAACCGTGGCAAGCAGAGCTTTCGCCTTCGATCGTCCGTTCGACGGAACCCGGCCAAGAAATGTCATTGAGTCGTTACCGCCGTTGCGCCCGGAGTGTTTTGCACTCGCTGATTCCCACGCGCCAAGGCTAATCGCCTGGCGCCAATGGGCAAGGAGTTAGCCGCCAATTGTGGCGACAAATGTCCGCGCCGATATGCTGTCTTATGCGCCGGGCGTCCAGGCGTCGTAGTCGCCGGTAACCTGTGGACGATGCGTATTGCCCAGCACCGAGCCCTTCGGACGGTAAGCGCCGCCGGTGCCGGTCAAGTTAGGCTGATGCGGCTTCTGCCAGTCGCGCGGAATGTAGTTGTCGCTCGGGGGCGCCACATCGACCCGATGGTGCATCCAGCCGTGCCAACCGGGCGGAATCATCGAAGCTTCCGAAACGCCATTGTAGATCACCCAGCGACGTGTGCGGCCCTCGGAGTCCTGGCCGCCTTCATAGTAGACGTTGCCGAACTCGTCCTGGCCCACCTTGGTGCCTTTGCGCCAGGTGTGGAAACGCGTGCCAAGCGTCTGGCCGTTCCACCAGGTGAAAAACTGGACAAGGAATTTCTTCATCGGATCCTCGCGGCAGGCGCGTAAAAGTCTCCTGCTTATGGCGTCAGGCCGTCGCGAAGGCAAGGCTTTAGAAGCCCAATCTTGGGGTCTGCGACGATTGGCAGGCATCAGTGACAGCTTGCGCAGGATGCTTCAACTGGCGAGGCAACTCGACGCGCACTGGCCAGCATTATACTCTGCTGGTCGGACTATCACGCACGCGGAGGTTCGAAATGGCCATAAGCGGGGAAAGAGTTCACCCTCTGATGAACAAACTCACCGGTCTGATCGCTATCATATTCGGTTTCCTGATGGCCGCTGAGGGCTACAGGTCCGGATCGAACTGGCTGATCTTCTTGGGGATTGTAGTCCTCGCGGTGGGCCTGGTTCTGCTTGCGCTCAAGATTGCGCGACGCAATCAAGGCGGACAACTCTGAGGGCTGCGTTGATTACAATCCTTTGCCGAGAGCTTGGTCCAAGCTCGCAACGTGGACGCGCGCGAACCATGGCCGCATAGCCGATGCCCTTCATGCAAATCCTCGAAATGCTGAGCATGCTGGTCACGATCTTCGGCCTGCCGCTCGCGATCTTCATCTTCGTCTACGAGCAGCGCAAGGCGCGCGTCAACGAGGAGGAAGAGATCTACCAGATGCTGTCAGACGGCTACACCAACTTTTTGACGCTGACGCTCGAGCATTCCGACCTCTATCTGCAATCGCATACGGCCACGGAAGGTCTGACAGCCGAGCAGAAGGACCGGCTGCTCGCCATGTTCGCTATCCTCATCTCGCTGTTCGAGCGGGCCTATCTCGTCATCTACGAAGCAGACATGCCCGAGCGGAGAAAGCGCCGCTGGGCGTCGTGGGAGGATTTCATGCGCGAATGGTGTCGGCGCCAGGATTTTCGCGATGCCTTGCCCCAGTTGCTGCCGGGCGAAGACCCCGAATTCGCTGTCTACATCCGCCGGCTCGCGCAAGAAGAAACAGCGCGCCGCTCGTCCTGACGGACGATGCCATCTCGCAACTGCTCACGTCCTCATCTCGCACTTGCAAAATCTTTAGCCGGTCCGTAATGGATTCTGGCCCAATTCGGGCTCTCGGACTGGCTTGCTAGGCTGGAACCGGGCATGGGAGGAAACGACATGGCTTCTGACGCGCCTGCCGGCCGCATCACGCCCGCCGAGCTGTTGGCCCGCAAGGGCGGCGAGCCGATCGTCTGCCTCACCGCCTACACCTATCCCATCGCCCGCCTGCTCGATCCGCATGTCGACCTTCTGCTCGTCGGCGACAGCGTCGCCATGGTTCTGCATGGCCATGCGAACACGCTCGGCGCGACTATGGACATGATGATCGCCCATGGCCAGGCAGTGATGCGCGGCTCTGGCCGCGCCTGCGTCGTCGTCGACATGCCGGCCGGCAGCTACGAGGACACGGTCGAAAACGCCGTGGCCTGCGCCAAGCGCATCATGTGTGAAACCGGCTGCGACGCGGTCAAGCTAGAGGGAGGCGTCGCCATCGCCGCCCAGATCGCCGCCATCGTTGCATCAGGCATCCCCGTCATGGGCCATATCGGCCTGTTGCCGCAGTCGGTCGAAAAAGAAGGCGGCTACAAGATCAAGGGCCGCTCCGAGGCCAATGCCGAAGCGCTCTATGCCGACGCCAAGGCTGTCGAAGCAGCCGGCGCGTTTTCGGTCGTCATCGAAGGCACGGTCGAGCCCGTTGCCGCCGAAATCACCCGACGTATCGCGATCCCAACCGTCGGCATCGGCGCCAGCGCTGCCTGCGACGGCCAGATCCTGGTCATCGACGACGCCATCGGCCTCACCGTCGACCGCGTGCCAAAATTCGTGAGGGAATATGCCCTTTTGCGCGACACGGTGTCCAAGGCGGCGGCGGATTACGCGCGTGACGTGCGCAGCCGCGCTTTCCCCGGCCCCGAGCACCTGTTTTCCCTGAGCAAGGACAAGGCATGACCGCTGTCGTCGAAACCATCGCCGCCCTGCGCGCGCAAGTGCAGGCATGGCGCGCCGAAGGCCTCAAGGTCGCGCTGGTGCCAACCATGGGCGCCTTGCATGACGGGCATATCTCGTTGATGCGTGCCGCGCTTGAGCGTGCCGACCGCTGCGTCGTTTCGATCTTCGTCAATCCGCGCCAGTTCGCACCGACCGAAGACCTCGACAAATACCCTCGTCAGATGGCGCAGGATCTCGCCCGCCTGACGGAAGCCGGCGTCCACCTCGCCTTCACGCCCGGCGTCGACGAGGTCTATCCCAAGGGTTTTGCCACCTCAATTTCGGTCGGCGGACCGTCCGCGGGCCTCGAAACCGCCTTCCGCCCGGCCTTCTTCGACGGCGTCGCCACCGTCGTTGCCAAGCTGTTCATCCAGGCAGCGCCCGATCTCGCCGTCTTCGGCGAGAAGGATTACCAGCAGCTCTGCGTCGTCAAGAAGCTGTGCCGCGATCTCGACCTGCCGGTTGACGTCATGGGCTCGCCGACGATCCGCGACGCCGAAGGCCTCGCCATGTCGTCGCGCAACGCCTATCTCAGCCCCGCCGAATTGGGCATCGCACGACAGCTCAACAAGATGCTGCGCAAGGCGGCGTCTGCCCTTGAGGCCGGCGCGGACGAAGCGACGACAATGACTGCCGCCCGCCAGGCGATTCTCGACGCCGGTTTCGATGCGGTCGACTACGTCGAAGCGCGCGAAAGCCTGACACTCGCGCCGTGGCGGAAGGATAGCGATGGCCGCGTGCTGGTCGCTGCCCGTCTCGGCAAGACGCGCCTGATCGACAATGTCGAGGTCGCCGCCAGCTAGGCCGCCGCTTCAGCTCAAGGGTCTTTCCAGAACCAGCGACGAGACCCCCGTTTCCGCGATCTCTGGGTCTGGATCGCCCCCCGACTTCACAAAGCCATTGGCGAGATAAAAGCCCAACGCCTGAGCGTTGGCTTCTTCGACTTCGAGGCGAATCGAATGCGCCTCAGGAAAGCTCTGCTCGATCTCATCGAGCAACATGCGGCCGATGCCGGCGCGCTGATTCTCCGGGCGTACATAAAGCTGGTAGAGCACAACGATCTTGGAACCGCTGGTCGCGGCGGCAAAGGCCATGCCGGCGATCTTCTTGCCGTCGTCGGCAACGAGGAACTCGGAATTCGGCCGCGTCAACCGCGCCTTCAGCGCGGCCAGCGAGTGCCATTCCGTGGTGATCTCATTGACCCGCTCGACGCCGTAGATGGCGTCGTAGGTCACATGCCACGTCTCGGCGAGCAGCGCCTTGATATTTTCAAGGTCGCGTTCGCTCGCCGTGCGGACAAACACCGCCTTATTCCTCGATGCCGAGCTTGGCCTTGACCAGGTCGTTGACCGCCTGCGGATTGGCCTTGCCGCCCGTCGTCTTCATCACCTGGCCGACGAACCAGCCGGCCATTGTCGGCTTGGCACGCGCCTGCTCCGCCTTGTCGGGGTTGGCGGCAATGACGTCGTCGACGGCCTTTTCGATGGCGCCGGTGTCGGTCACCTGCTTCATGCCACGGCTTTCGACCAGTTCGCGCGGGTCGCCGCCCTCGTTCCAGACGATCTCGAACAGGTCCTTGGCGATCTTGCCGGAAATCGTGCCTTCCTTGATCAGGTCGATCACGGCACCCAGCTGATCAGGCGAAACAGGAGCGTTTTCAATGTCCTTGCCAGCCTTGTTCAAGGCGCCAAGCAAGTCGTTGATGACCCAGTTGGCGGCAAGCTTGCCGTCGCGGCCAGCAGCCACCTTCTCGAAATAATCGGCAATCGCCTTTTCCGAGACCAGGATGGAGGCATCGTAGACAGACAGGCCAAGGCTGTTGACCAGCCGCGCCTTCTTGTCGTCGGGCAGCTCAGGCAGGTACTTGGCCAGCTCATCGACATAGGCCTGGTCGAATTCGAGCGGCAGAAGGTCCGGATCGGGGAAATAGCGGTAGTCATGCGCTTCTTCCTTCGAACGCATCGCGCGCGTCTCGCCCTTGCTGGGGTCGAACAGGCGGGTCTCCTGGTCGATCTTGCCGCCGTCCTCGATGATCGCGATCTGGCGCCGCGCCTCGTATTCGATGGCCTGACCGACAAAGCGGATCGAGTTGACGTTCTTGATCTCGCAGCGCGTGCCGAACTCGCCGCCGGGACGACGCACAGACACGTTGACATCGGCGCGCATCGAGCCCTCGTCCATGTTGCCGTCGCAGGTGCCGAGATAACGCACGATGGTGCGCAGCTTGGTGACATAGGCCTTGGCCTCGTCCGACGAGCGCATGTCGGGCTTGGAGACGATCTCCATCAGCGCCACGCCCGAGCGGTTGAGGTCGACATAAGACATCGTCGGATGCTGGTCGTGGATCGACTTGCCCGCATCCTGTTCGAGATGCAGGCGCTCGATGCCGACTTCGATATCCTCGAACTCGCCCTTGCGGTCGGGGCCGACCGAAATGGTGATCGTGCCCTCGCCGACGATCGGCTGCTTGAACTGCGAGATCTGGTAGCCCTGCGGCAGGTCCGGATAGAAATAGTTCTTCCGGTCGAAAACCGACTTGTGGTTGATCTGCGCCTTCAAGCCCAGGCCGGTGCGGATCGCCTGCTTGACGCATTCCTCGTTGATGACGGGCAGCATGCCAGGCATTGCCGCGTCGACAAGGCTAACATTGGCATTGGGCTCGGCGCCAAAAGCGGTCGAGGCGCCGGAAAACAGCTTTGCTTCCGACGTCACCTGGGCATGGACCTCCAGGCCGATGATGACTTCCCAGTCACCGGTGGCACCGGGGATGAAGCGCTTGGCGTCGGGCGTGCGGGTGTCGATGAGGGTCATGGCAATCCGAATACGTCAGTGTCTGTTTTGTCGGCTACTGTCGAACGACAAATCGTACCGTTTCGCTAGATCAATCGTTGCCTTGTTGCAACCGTCGCGTTGGAAATGCGCGCTCAAGCCGCGATCTCTGGCACTTTCGAACAGACTGTCCTATATCGCTCCCATCCCGATGGAGTTTGGATGTTCAAGTCGTTTGAGTCCCGCTAAAGCCCCGACCTTCTCCTGAAGGCGGGGCGTGAAAACCAGAAACCACCGTGCTGCGAGCAATCGCGGCTGCGGCTTTTTGTTTTGGCTGTTCAGCTGATTTAGCTGTTCAGCCTGGTTTTCCAGGACTCATCCACAAATGAACATATCGCGCATAGAGCAGCGCATCCTGCACCTGCTCGCCCAGGGCGGGCGGATCGAAATCGAAAAAGACGACAACAAGAAGATCGAGGCAGTGATCTGCCTCACCCGCGAGGGCTGGCAATATCCGGACTTCGATCTCGAACTTTTCAGGAAGCTGAAGCGGAAAAAGGCTGTCGCCTCGTCGCAAGGCGGGCCGTACCGCATCACCAAGCGAGGGCTCAAGCTCGTCCGCCCGGAACTCGACAATAGATAATGCCAACCACGCCGGATCCGCACTCGCGGGTCCGGCGCATTCGCCGACGCTATCAAGCCGTCGCGATATAGGCCTTGATCTCCTCGGCCTCGCGCTCGACATCCTCGATGCGGCGCTTGACGACGTCGCCGATGGACACGATGCCGTAGAGATAGCCGTCGCGCTCGACAGGCAGATGGCGGAAGCGACCGTTGGTCATGATCTCCATGATCTGATTGACCGTGTGGTTTTCGTTGCAGATCTTGACCTTGGGGGTCATCACCTCGCGCACGGTCTTTTCAAGCGCGGCACCGCCGTCCTTGCCGATGATGCGCACCACGTCGCGCTCGGACAGGATGCCGACGATCTTGCGGTCGCCATTGGTGACGACGAGCGCACCAATGCGGTGGTCGGCGAGAATCCGAACCGCTTCCGACAGCTGCACATTGGGCCCAATGGTAAAAACGTCGTGGCCCTTCTTCTCAAGAATTGCCTTCACTGTCATCGGGTTCTCCTGCTGCTATCGGTCAGTCAATTCACTCCGTATGGCCCATGGGCCAAATGCATCGTGCGCTGCATTAGGCCGCTTTTCAAGTAAAACGCGCTCAGGCGTATTCGTTCTTGCGGTCGAAGAACCTGATGCCCAAAAAGCCAGCCAGGAACCCGCCAATATGGGCCTCCCAGGCTATCTGGCTGTCGACGCCGGGTGCAAAACCAACCAGCCCGGTCACCACATTGATGATCATCCACACACCAAGGAATGTCATTGCCGTGCGCGAGCGGAAAACGTCGCGGATCGGCAGCGGCGCGCCGGCGAAAGCCGGCTTGCCATGCGAGCGGTCGATCTGGAAGCTGAAGCGCGCGGCAGCGCCCATCATGCCTGAAATCGCGCCCGAAGCGCCGACCAGCGGCGCTTGGTCCATCGAATGCAGCACATAGTGCAGCGCCACGGCAGCCAGCGTCGTGACGGCAAAGAACAGCGAAAAACGCAGCACGCCGAGCCGGTTGGCAAGCGGCGAACCGAAGGCCGCAAGCCACACCATGTTGATGGCCAGATGGGCGAAGCCGCCATGCAGGAAGGCGTAGGTCAGCGGGCTGGTAAAAGCCCAGATGTCGAGATCGTATTGCCCGGAATAGCGAATGGGGATGAAGGCAGCCCGTACGAGCAGGGCAAAATCCTGGTCGGGACTGAGCACGTATTCGCGAACCAGATGGATGACGACGCAAGCACCGATGATCGCAACGACAATTGGCGGCAAGTTGAACACCGGCTCGCGGCGCGGCGGCTCGGTCTCGACGATTTCAGCACTGTCGCCTGGATTTACTGGTTCGCTCATGCGTCTCTGATCCGGTTGTCGCGGGCGGATGACGCCCGGACCCCATCTAGAACAGCCAAGCTGAAAGCGCAAAAAAGAAAGCCGTCCAGGGTTTCCCCTGGACGGCTGGTCGAGCCCCCCTGCCCGTCCCCAAAAAACTCTTGACTGAAGTGCTGCCGGCCGCAGCGATGCGGCCACTTCTGGAGTGACTTGAACGTGCCATGGATCACGTGAGGCGGCAACGTAAACCCTTTGTTAACCTTAACGTCCCCGATCCGTTAACAACTGTTACTGAGACTGGCACGCGTCCTGCTCCGCGCCTCATGTAGTCCTCAAGATTGAAGCGATTCTGTCCAACGATGACACATCAGGCACAGAAGCGCTCGGAGCGGAGCAATATGAAACAGAAAGGATCGCTGGCACTGTTCCAATATTGGAACCGCCTTCGCGACGGCCGACCCGCGCCCAAACGCACGGAAGTCGAGCCGGCCGATATCAAGGCGCTGCTTGCCGACACTTTCATTCTCGAGCGCGACACGCGCGGCGAAGCGGTCTTCCGCCTCGCCGGCACCCGCCTGTGCGCCACCTTTGGCCGCGAACTCAAGGGGTTTTCGTTCCCCTCGCTGTGGCGCCAGAAGGACCAGCGGCTGATGGCCCGCCTTGCCTATGGCGTGTTCCAGCAAAAATCAGTGGTCGTCATCAACTTCGAGGGCTTCACCGCAAGCCTGCGCGCGACAACTTTCGAAATGCTGCTCTTGCCGCTCGACGGCGGCATCGAAAACCCGCGCAGCCTGGGCGTGCTGTCGAGCGTCGACAGGCCGTTCTGGCTCGGCTCCGACCCACTCACCGACGCCACGATCGACAGCGTGCGTGTTGTCGACCCAGACCTTGAGCCGATGTTCCTCAGGAACCGCCCGGCCGTCACAGTGCCTTCGCTTGCACCGAGCGATTCAGCGCTGGAGGGCGGGGCGAACCCGCTTGATGGCGCGCGGCGGATTCGTCACCTGTTCGTTCTCGAAGGCGGGCGCGAAGAATAGCGCCCGCAAGCCTCACGCGGCAGCACTTACGCGTTTTGTTAACCTCTTTGGCGGTATTTTTCCGCAATAGCTCCCCGATGCGGTTCGTTGGGAGTTGACAGATATGAGGGTAGCATGAGGCCAGCGGCGATCGACTACGCGCCGTCACGGGCGGAACGACGCAACTTCCAGCGCGTCCGCGTGAAGATCTATGGCCGTTTCATGCTTGAGGATCGCACCGAACATGCCGGCCAGGTCGTCGACATGTCGCCCGGCAATGTTGCTTTCCGCACCGACCGCTCGGGCGCCGCAGGCGAAAAGGTCATCGCCTATATCGACCATATCGGCCGCATCGAAGGCGTCATCACCCGCACCTTGCCGGATGGCTTTGCCATGACGGTCATCGCTTCCGAGCGCAAGAAGGACAAGCTGGCCGCCCAGCTCACCTGGCTTGCCAACAAGCATGAACTCGACCTGCCGGAAGACCGCCGCCACGAGCGTGTCGCACCGCGCAACCCGATCAACGTGTTGCAACTCATCGACGGACGGCAGTATCCCTGCCGGATCATCGACCTTTCGCTTTCGGGTGCCGCCATCGAGATCGAGGTCAAGCCGGCGATCGGCGTGCAGGTCACGCTCGGCACCATGCGCGGCCAGGTCGTGCGCCATTTCGAAGACGGCGTCGCCGTCGAATTCGCCGTCGTCCAGCGCCCTGACTCGCTCGACACCGAGTTCAACCGCCCGCGCACCTGACGCCGGGCACCGGTCCAAAACCCAGACACAACACGCCGCTGGGCTGGCTTCCTCTCGGAAGCCGGCCTTCTTGCGCTTTCCGGCCACCATTCCAGACGGACAAGCGGTCACGCATGCCCGTCTCGCACCGCCATGCCATTTCGGCACACCGGTGACAAACAAGGCCGGACGTCGCCCAATCGATAAAATTGTAATCAAATTTTCTGCAAATTTTATTCTTATTCTATTCTTTGTTTACGAGAGTTCTCTCTTGTTTTTACTCAACATCTACTGCGTTGCTTTGCGTGAAATAAATCCGCGCCTGTCATTGTCTCCCCCAACAAGGAGACTACAAAATGATCAAGCGTCGGGGATGGCTATTGGTTCTGGCGGCGGCACTTCAGGCTGGCACCTTGGGCAGTGCCCTTGCCGCCCCTGCCGTCATGAAGACCAACGGCCGCACGACGCAGCCTATCGGCCACTACGAGCTGTGCAAGCGTTCGCCGATCGAATGCAATGAAAAGACCGCCAGCAAGGCCCCGGTCGAACTGACCCGTACGCTGTGGAAGGCAATCATTGCCATCAACAACGAGGTCAACACCACCGTGGCGCCGCGCACCGACTTGGAAGCATGGGGCCAGGAAGAATACTGGGCTTATCCCGACAACGGCGTTGGCGACTGCGAAGACTATGCCATGGAGAAGCGGCGCCGGCTGATGCAGCTCGGCGTGCCGGCCGGAAGCCTGCTGATGACGGTGGTTCGTCAGCCCAACGGCGAAGGCCATGCGGTTCTGACCGTGCGCACCAGCCTCGGCGAGTACATCCTCGACAATCTCGACACGCGGGTTCTGGCCTGGAACGAGACCGAATACACCTATCTCAAGCGCCAGTCGGAGCAGAATTCAGGCGTCTGGATTGGCATCAATGACGGCCGCGCCGACGCAGTCGCGTCGGTTCGCTAAGCTTCAGCGAGAAAGCCCGGTCGCGTCCCCACCCTCCCCGTCCCCAACGACCGGGTCTAGGAGCCGGCCCAAGTCCCCGGGCCGGCTCCGCCTTTTCAGGCGGATGCCTTGGTTTCAGTCCGCGACCTTCTTGAGCCCGGCGCCGAACCGGCGCTGGTTGGCGACATAGTCATCGGTCGATTTGCGCAGCCGCTCAGTCGCCGCGTCGTCAAGCGTGCGAATGACCTTGGCGGGTGAGCCGACAATCAGCGAATTGTCGGGGAATTCCTTGCCTTCGGTCACCAGAGCACCGGCACCGACAAGGCAGTTCTTGCCGATCCTGGCGCCATTGAGCACGATCGCCCCCATGCCGATCAGCGAATTGTCGCCAACGGTGCAGCCATGCAGGATCGCGCGATGGCCAATGGTGCAGCCCTCGCCGATAACAAGCGGAAAACCGGGATCGGTGTGCATCACCGTATGCTCCTGGATATTGGAGCGCGCGCCGATGGTGATCGGTTCGCGGTCGCCGCGGATCGCCGCCCCAAACCAGATGCCGACATCGCGTCCGATCCTGACGTCGCCGACCACGGCGGCATCTGGTGCGATCCAGTTGCTGTCGCGATCCGCGAATTGCGGTTCGACCCCGTCGAGAGCGTAAAGCGGCATCGTGGTTCCTTCCTGTGCAAGTCGCGCGCAAATTATGAAGCGGCGGCCTGCAAGGCAAGCACGACACACCTTTAACGCACCATTAACCATGCACGCGCAATGTCGGCCAGATATCGGTTCCCTGGAGCACCGGCGCGCAGCGTGACCGGTTGCGGAAAATCGATGCTCGGCCAAGACACGAGCCGCCGGCGACCCTGGAGACAACAGATGAAGCAAGAGGCAACTGACAGCTCCGGCTTTGACGTTGTCAGCTCTTCGATGATGAAGAAGGTCTTCTACGGCTTCGCCGTGCTTGCGGTCTTTTCGCTGGCCATCAGCATCGGCGGTCGCTGGTTCGGGCACACCATCGCGCTTGCCGGCTATACCGACGACGTCACCCCGCATGAGGTTGTCATCGGCAACGACGTCATCGCGGTACCCTCCAACATGATCCGTTTCGAAAAGGCCCGCCGCGACGGCATCGCCAGCCGCCTCGACCTCTACCTGCGCTGGCCGGAGATGGACGGCTACAGCGAGCCGGCGCGCCCGGCCTTCAACAATGCCGACGGCAGCAAACGCATCATTTTCCTGGGGCTGGAGCCGCGCATGATGACGCGCGACATGAGCGGGCGTCTTGTGCCCATCTACAATGCACTGACGGTCAAGCCCGGCGTGCCTGGCCCCGAAGGCATGACGCTGTTCGGCTTCAAGGAAAATTCCGGCTATCTCAACGAGGTTCTGGCGGTTGCCGCGCGCACTGGCGAGCCGGCTTTCGTTGCCCGCTGCCTCAGCGGGCCCGAGGCCGAGGAATCGCTGGCACCTTGCGAGCGAGACGTTTTCGTCGGCAAGGATCTGAGTCTGACCTACAGATTTCCCAGGGAACTTTTGGGAGAGTGGCGTGAGCTGGACCGGGCGGTTGTCGCCAAGACGAATGCCATGCTGCACGTCAAATGACGCCACGCGACAAGCCGCGCGGCGTCAGGCTTGATCAAAATCAGGCCAGGTCGATGTCGAGGATCGCCATCGAGAAATTGTAGTCGCCGTCGTCTTCATCCTTGAAAACGATGCCAAGGAATTCGTCACCGATATAGACTTCGGCCGAGTCGTCCTTGCGCGGGCGCGCCTTGACCTGAAGCGTGGGGTTTTGGAACTGGCGCTTGAAATAGGCGTCGAGTTTTCTGATTTCTTCCGGCTTCAACTGTCTTCTCCGGCTTGTGGCTTGGAGCGTTGTGCGTCCACTCGGACGCGCTTGGGACGCTCCATATTTTAATGACTGCGCATCGTGCTTGCCCGAAAATCAGACCCGATTTTCGGCCCGATGCGTTTAGAGACGCGCTTCTGACACGCCAAGCATGGCCATGTAAAGGCAAGGCTCGGCTTACCCCGTGCAATTCACACCGGCAGCCCAATCACCTGGATGCCGGCATTTACCCACCTCAAATATCGAAGCTGACGACGTGATCCATTGTCTGCGACGGCAGCAACTGGTCCATCTGGCTCGACGGACGGTCGCAGCCGGTTTCGCCCACGACGCGCGCCGGAACTCCGGCCACCGTCTTGTTGTGCGGCACAGGCGACAGCACCACCGAACCGGCGGCGATCTTCGAGCAATGGCCGACCTCGATGTTGCCGAGGATCTTGGCGCCAGCACCGATCAGCACGCCGTAGCGGATCTTGGGGTGACGGTCGCCGCCGGCCTTGCCGGTTCCACCCAGCGTCACGCCGTGCAGGATTGAGACATCGTCTTCGATGACGGCGGTTTCGCCGACAACCAGCCCGGTGGCATGGTCGATGAAGATGCCCTTGCCCATGCGCGCTGCCGGGTTGATGTCGGTCTGGAACACCGATGACGAGCGGCTCTGCAGATAGAGCGCGAAATCCTTGCGGCCGCGGTTCAACAGCCAGTGTGCCAGGCGATGCGTCTGGATGGCGTGGAAGCCTTTGAAATAGAGCACCGGCATCAGATAGCGGTCGCAGGCCGGGTCGCGGTCGTAGTAGGCTTGGATGTCGGTGCGAACCGTGTCGCTCCAATCCGGCCGGTCTTCGAGCATCGCGTAGAAGGTCTGGCGGATGAGGTCGGCGCCGAGATCCTGATGCGCCAGCCGCTCGGCGAGCCGATGGATCACCGCTTCTTCCAGCGTGTCCTGGTTGAGGATCGTGGCATAAAGGAACGCCGCCAGCAGCGGGTCACCCGCCACAGCGTCCGCAGCTTCGTCGCGCACCGACTTCCAGATCGGATCGACCGGCTTCAGCGAGCCGTGGCGCGCAGCGGATATGGTGTTCATCGACGGTCTCCGTTCAGTGCCGGCTTGTGCAATCCCGCGCGGGACATATAAGCCACATGATAGCACGATTGAACTCAATTTTCCTTAGTGCTGGTTCAAGTGGATTTGGTTCGCGGATATTCAAGGCGTCATGGAAACTGAACCCTTGTCGGTCACAATGACAGATGGCGTGGCGATCATCGTCGTCAACCGTCCGGCGCGCAAGAACGCGGTCACCCAGGCTGGCCGATGCGCGCCTGTTTTCAAGGGGGCGCTGACATGTCTTTGATCGACGACACCACCAAGGCGGAACTGACCAGGCTCTACCAAGCCGACGACCGCCATTACCATGGCATCAGGCACATCGAAGCACTGTTGACACTGGCCAATGAATACCGCGCAGAGCTGAGCGACGCCGACGCGGTCGAGGCCGCGATCTGGTTCCATGACGCGATCTATGACAGCCGCCGCAAGGACAACGAGGCGCTGAGTGCCGCCCTTGCCGCCGAGAGGCTGAACGGACACATTGACGCCCCTCGCCTCGCCCGCATCGTTGCGATGATCGAGGCGACCGCCACGCATGAGGTGCCGGCCCTCGACGACGCTGCGGCGAAAAATGACGCCGCCCTGCTGCTCGACATGGACCTGTCGATCCTCGGCGCCCCGGCAAAAGCCTTCGACGCCTACGAAGACGCTGTCAGGCGCGAATATGGCTGGGTCAGCGACGCCGACTGGCGTGCCGGACGGGGCGCGGTACTGCACAACTTTCTCGCGCGACCACGCATCTTCCACACCGACATTTTCGTCGCGCGCTTCGAAGCCCAGGCTCGGGCCAACATGGGACGCTCGCTTGCGAGGCTGAGTGGCTGACGGAGCGGTCAGTCGGGGAAGGTCTCCATGCGTTGCGCATATGGCCTGAAGCCAGCGCGCCGATATGTCGATTGTGCGCCGGGATGATCGTTGGTGTCGGTATGCAGCCACACGCGGCGCGGTTCCCGTGACCAGATCGAGCGCAAGGAATGGTCAAGCAGGTACGGCCCAAGCCTCCTGCCCTGGAACTCCGGGATCAGCCCGAAATTTGTGAGTTCCACTTCCGCTCCGCCGGCTCCCACAAATTCGCAAAGACCTGCGGCCCGGCCGTCCACGCGCAAGATATGGACATGGGTGCCGCCGTCGCTGAGCAAGGTCTGCAACGCCTCCGCCGGCATGCGCAGCCGCTGATCCCATTGCAGCGGTTCGCCGATCGCTCGATAAAGCACGAGATAGTCGGAAAGGCCGGGACGCTCTCGTTCGATCCGCGCGCCGGCGACCGGAACCGCAAACGGCTCTCCGTCAGGCCGCTGCGTCATTTCCATGTAGGTGACGAGAAGATCGACCACGCGCGAGCCGTCAGATCGGATGTTCGGCCAGGAACTCGAGCACGCGTTTCTTGAAGGCCTTGTCGCCGACGGCCAGCATATGGTCGCGGCCTTCGATGTCGAAGCTTTCGCCATGCGGCATCAGCTGGGCGAGTTCATCAGGTGAGCCGGCGATGTCGTCCTTGGTCCCCACGGCAACCAAGGTCGGCTGCGTGATCCGACGGATGTCGTTGTCCGTCACCAGTTCGCGCGAGGTGGAAATGCAGGCGGCAAGCGCCCGCCTGTCGCTGCGCGTCTGGTCGGCGAAGGCGCGGAACATTTTGGCGCGCGGCTGCGTGATCGTTTCGGGGTCTTCCGCCACCAGCGCTGAGGCGATCGGGTCCCAGTCGCCGACGCCGTCGACCATGCCGATGCCAAGCCCGCCGAACACCAGCGTCGCCACACGTTCGGGCGCTTCCAGGGCCATGAATGCCGAAACACGGGCGCCCATCGAGTAGCCCATGACATGGGCGCGTTCGATGCCGAGATGGTCGAGCAGCGCCACCGCATCGCCTGCCATCTTGCCCGGCGTGTAGTCGGCCTCGTTGTAGCTCTTGGTCGAGCCGCCATGGCCGCGGTGGTCGAAGGCGATGGCGCGGTAGCCGGCCTCGGTCAGCGTCTTGAACCAGCCCGGCGACACCCAGTTGACGAAGTGGCTGGAGGCAAAACCGTGGATCATCAACACCGGTTCGCCGCTTCCCGCGCCGGTTGGCGGCAGGTCGAGAAACGCCAGGTCGAAACCTTCATGGGAAAAATGATCGATAGCCATCGTCGCTCCGAATGGTCTTTAGCCTGAGGCCTCAGCGGTTGCCGGCGACCGCTGCGATCGCCCGGTGCTTGAGCATGACACCCCTGGCGATGCCCGTTTTGGCTGCCGTGCCGGCCTTGAGTTCGAGCACGAAACGCGCCGGCTCTTCGGGAGCGATGACCGCCTCGGAAAATGGCGTGCCCGGCAACACGTCGAGCACCTTGCCGTTGGGACCGACAAAAACCAGGTCGAGCGGCAGCGGCGTGTTCTTCATCCAGAAGCCGACCGGCTGGGTCTGTTCGAACACGAACAGCATGCCCTGGTCGTCGGCGAGATCCTTGCGGAACATCAGCCCCATGGCGCGTTCGCCCGGCTCATCGGCAATTTCGATGCGAAACGGCACCTCGCCCTTGGCCGTCACCGCGATCAGCGGCTCGGCATCGACCGGCAAGGCCATCGCTTCTTGCGCGATCACAGGTGCCGTCGTTGCCAGTGAAACGACAAAAGCCGGCGCCGCAAGCATTGCGACACCGAGTGCGCCGGCCATCAAAAATCTGCGTAAGGTCATCAAATCCCCGCGGGCGGTCTCGACCTAGTGCGAGACCGGCAAGGTCCCTAAGTCAGGGTGAATTTCGGCAGCCATAAGGCCTTTGTCGCCTTTGCCGAAACGAACCAGCACCACCTGCCCGGGCCGAAGCTCGGTCACGCCGAAGCGGCGCAGCGTCTCCATGTGGACGAAAATGTCCTCGGTGCCTTCGCCGCGCGTCAGGAAACCAAAACCCTTGGTGCGGTTGAACCACTTGACCAGCGCGCGCTCGAGACCGCTCTCGGCGGTCACCGCGACATGTGTGCGCTGTTCCTGCATTTCGGCGGGATGCACGGCGGTCGAATTGTCGATGGAGAGCACGCGGAAGGCCTGCAGGCCGCGGTCGCCCTGCTTGACCAGGCAAACAACGCGGGCACCTTCAAGTGCTGTCTGGAAACCGTCACGACGCAGGCAGGTGACATGCAGCAGCACGTCGCTTCCAACACCGCTGTCGGGGAGAATGAAACCGTAGCCCTTGGCCACGTCGAACCATTTGATGGCGCCGGAAATTTCGACCAGACCGACATCGCCGGTGCTGTCGCCATGTTCAAATGCATCGCGGCCAGTGCCGTCCTGCATCAAGAGAGAGGCCTTTTCCCCCATCAGAACGCCCCCTTTCCTTGCAAACGCCATTACTGATTCTTGAGATTAGATTAACACTTCCACTTTGGACTTACGCAAGGGCCGTCCCGGCATTTTTCGACTTGGCTCCGAGATAGGCACAAGCTTCACACCAGTTCCGCAGAAAAACGCCTGCGGCGGTTGCCGAGCGCGCGGCACCCGCCCTATGTATCGCCGAACCTCATCAACCCGAACCACAAAAGCCGAGGAACAGCGATGCGCTATCTCCACACCATGGTCCGCGTCAAAGACGTCGACGCCTCATTGGACTTCTATTGCAACAAGTTCGGCATGAAGGAGCTTCGTCGCTCCACCAACGAGAAAGGCCGCTACACGCTGATCTTCCTCGCCGCGTCCGAAGACGAGGCCACCGGCACGTCCAAGCAGGCGCCGCTGCTCGAACTGACCTACAACTGGGATCCGGAAGACTATCAGGGCGGCCGCAATTTCGGCCACCTCGCCTATGAGGTCGACGACATCTACGCCACCTGCCAAGACCTGATGAACAAGGGCGTGACCATCAACCGCCCGCCGCGCGACGGCAACATGGCGTTCATCAAGTCGCCGGACGGCATCTCGATCGAGCTGTTGCAGAAGGGCGAGCGCAAGGCACCGGCTGAGCCGTGGCTTTCGATGCCGAACACCGGCAGCTGGTAAATCTCAGGCGCCACGCGCCATTTCAAGCAAAGTCAGCACGGTGCGCCAGTTGCGCGCCGTGCCCGGCACCTTGAGGGCGCGCGGCAGATTTTCCACGAATTTCGATTTGCCCACCCCGTCCGGCGCATGAAGGTAAAGGATGTCGCCCTTGACCTCGAAGCTTTCAGGGCCGGTGCAACGCTCGGCCAGGCGCGCGATCTCGTCTGCGGTCGGCGCGCGCCCCAGCGCATAGGCGTGCAGTTTCTTGTGGTCGTTTGCCACTTCGGGATAGGGATTTTCCGCCACCAGTTTTTCGTACCAGCCGAGATCGCGCACCATGATGCGTGAATAAAAACCCCAGCGCTTTTCGAATGCCGCTTCGATCGTTGCCGTCAGCGCTGTCGCATCGGCGGTTTCGGCCTTGAACACCACATTGCCGCTCTGGATGTAGCTTGCGACATCGCCAAAGCCGAGCTCCTCGAAGAAGGCCCTGAGTTCGGCCATCTTGACGATGCGGTTGCCACCGACATTGATGCCGGAAAACAGCGCGACGAACACGCTCATATGATGAAGCCGCCCAGCGTCTCGTTGTCAGTGATGTCCTGATACTGCACGCCCTCGACATCAAAGCGCGCCTTCAGCAGGTCGAAATTGCGCCGGTCCTTGGTCTCGATGCCGATCAGCACCGAACCGAAATTGCGCGCCGACTTCTTGAGATACTCGAAACGCGTGATGTCGTCCTCGGGTCCCATGATTTCGAGGAAGTCGCGTAGCGCGCCGGGCCGCTGGGGGAAGCGGATGATGAAATACTTCTTCAGCCCCTCGAAGCGCAAAGCGCGCTCCTTGACGTCGGGCAGCCGCTCGAAGTCGAAATTGCCGCCCGACACCACCGCAACCACGGTCTTGCCTTTCAGCTCCTTCTTGGAAAAATCCTTGAGCGCATCGATCGCCAGCGCGCCGGCAGGCTCCAGCACCACGCCTTCGACGTTGAGCATCTCGATCATGGTGGCGCAGAGCCGGTTTTCCGGCACCAGCTTGACCGTGTCGGAGGCAAATTCCTTGAGCAGGCGCAGCGGCTCGCGGCCGATCTCGGCAACCGCCGCACCATCGACAAAATTGTCGACCTTGGCGAGTTTCACCCGCTTGCCGGTGGCAAGGCTGTCGCGCAGGCTGGGCGCGCCCGCCGGCTCGCAAAAGACGAAGCGTGGTGTTGCGCCGATCTCGGCGAAATAGCGCGTAACGCCCGCCGACAATCCGCCGCCGCCGACCGGCAAAAGCACCATGTCGGGCACGCGCCCATTCGGCATCTGGGCGGCGATCTCAAGCGCGACAGTCGCCTGGCCTTCGATGATATCCTTGTGGTCGAAAGGCGGCACCATATGGCCGCCCGAACTTTCGGCGAATTCCAGTGCGGCGCGGTAACAATCGTCGAAGAAGTCGCCGACCAGCTTGATCTCGACGAATTCGCCGCCAAACAGCCTGGTCTTGTCGATCTTCTGCTGCGGCGTCGTCACCGGCATGAACACCACGCCCTTCTTGCCGAAATGCCGGCACACGAAGGCAAAACCCTGGGCATGGTTGCCGGCCGAGGCGCAAACGAAGAGCTCGGCCTTGTTGCCGGCAGCCAGCGTCTTGCGGAAGAAGTTCAACGCGCCACGAATCTTGTAGGAACGCACCGGCGTCAGGTCTTCGCGCTTCAAAAGTACGCGCGCGCCAGTCTTGCGGGAGAGATAGTCGTTCTCCTGCAGCGGTGTCTCGGGAAACAGCTGTCTCACCGCCTCGGCTGCCAGCGAAACCCTTTCGGCAAAACTGGTCATGGCGAAGGCACTCCTGAAATCGGCCGGGCAAATGCTGTGGCCCGCGCTCCCGCGCTATTGCATATTCGGCGGCGTGAAGCCACTGTCCGGCTCCCGCCGCCAGACCTGCTTGGCTCGCCGTGATACATTTGGGGATACGTCTCGGTGAACAGAATTGCCGTCCGCGCCGCGATCCACATCGCAGCCGTCTTCGCGATCTATCTTTCAGTGGCAATGCTCATTCCGGCGGCGGTCGACCTGTTCTACGGCCATGACGACTGGAAATCCTTCGCCTTCACGGCGATGTTCATGGGCGGCCTGGCACTGGCGATCGCACTCTCCACCCAAGGCCGCACGCCGCCGGCCAACACCCGCTTCGGCTTCCTTCTGGTCAATTTCCTGTGGCTCACACTGGCAATCGCCGGTGCGGTGCCGTTCATGACCTCGTCGCTCGGTCTCAGCGTCACCGACGCGTTCTTCGAATCGGTGTCGGGCATCACCACCACCGGTTCCACCGTCATCAGCAGCCTCGACTCGGCACCGCCCGGCATCCTGATCTGGCGCTCGCTGCTCAACTTCATGGGCGGGCTCGGCGTCATCGCGCTCGGCCTGTTTTTGCTGCCCTTCCTCAACATCGGCGGCGTGTCCTACTTCAAGATCGAATCCTCCGATATCGAAGACCGCCCCTTCGAACGCTTCCAGACCTTCACCGTCAGCCTGATCGGCATCTACACCGCGCTGATGGTCACGTGCGCCATCGCCTACGCCGCCGCCGGCATGGAAGGGTTCGACGCCATCAACCATGCCATGTCGACGCTGGCGACGGGCGGCCTGTCCACCAGCGACACCTCCTTCATCGGCTTTAGCGACAAGCCCGCCATCCTGTGGGTCGGCACCGTCTTCATGTTCATCGGCAGCTTGCCGTTTTCGATCATGATCCTGTTTGCCGTGCGCGGAAGGCTCGATGCGCTGCGCGATCCGCAGATCAGGGTGTTTGCCGGCTACTGCGTCGTCTTCGCCGTCGCCGTTGCGATCTACCTCAGCGTCCGCACCGGCATGCCGTTCTTCACCGCGCTGACGCATACGGCTTTCAACTTCATGTCGATCATCTCGACGACCGGCTTTGCCTCGGACGACTACACGCTGTGGGGACCATTCGCTGTTGCCTGTATCTTCGTTGCGACCTTCCTGGGCGGTTGCTCCGGCTCGACCACCGGCGGCATCAAGGCCTATCGTTTCCTCATCCTGTTCGAACTTTTGGCCAATGGTCTGCGCCGCCTGATCTATCCCCATTCGGTAACGCCGGTGCGCTACGGCGACCGCGTTGTCGACCCCGACATGCAGCGCGCTGTCGTGCTGTTCATCTCCTCTTTCTTCGTCATCTGGGGTATCGGCACCATCCTGATGGCGGCCACCGGCCTCGACCTCATCACCTCGATGACAGGCGTGCTGACCGCGCTGACCAATGTCGGTCCCGGCCTCGGTCCGATCATCGGCCCGATGGGCAACTTCTCCTCGCTGCCCGATGCCGCCAAATGGATATGCTCGGCGGCCATGCTGCTCGGCCGCCTCGAAATCCTCGCCGTCCTGGTGGTCTTCACGCCAACTTTCTGGGGTCGCTAACTCCGTGAACTCAGGTGCGGAAGTACTTGTTTCCGCCACAATTTTGGCATTCGAGCAACACTCGGCCAGCGATGTCTCCCCGACCTGTCCTTTTCGGCTGGACCCGACTTACTTCCGCCACTATCAAACCGTCCCGAAGGTGGCACGCTGAACGCCTTGTCCGTCAGAGAGATCATAAATTGTTGCCGTCGAAATTCTGCATAGCCATTGCCGCCCTCCTGCTGTCCGGTTGCATCGGGCAGCCGTCCGGCGCGCTGTTGACCGGCGCGGTCGTCAATGTTCCCGTGTCGGAAATCGCTGGAAACCATGCGATTTTCGTTGCCTCCACCCGTCAGCACGCTGCTGACGACAAGCAGGTCTTCGACCGTGACCGCTCGGCGACGCTCAATTTCGCGCGTGTCGACGTGACCGTGCCAAGGACCCACAAGACCGGCCAGATCGAGCTGCGCAACCGCAAGGATGCCGACCCGACCAAATATTTCACCGCCACCAACGCGACCGGCTATGCGACGCAGCCGGAATTCTCCAAGGCGCTCAGCGCCGACATCGCCGCGCGCGGCGGACGCGCCATGCTGTTCGTTCATGGCTACAACACCTCCTTCGATGCCGGCGTCTATCGCGCCACCCAGATCGCGCATGACTCGGGCTACACCGGCACGCCGGTGCTGTTTTCCTGGGCGTCCGGCGGCAGCACGACCGACTATGTCTACGACAAGGAAAGTGCGGCGGCCGCGCGCGACCAGCTTGAGGTCACGCTGCGCATGCTCGCCCAGTCGGGCGCGCGCCGCATCGACATCGTGGCGCATTCGATGGGCACCTGGGTGACCATGGAAGCGCTGCGCCAGTTGGCGCTGACCGGCGACCGTGACCTCGGCGGCAAGCTCGGCGACGTCGTTCTGGCCTCGCCCGACATCGACGTCGACGTGTTCAAGAGCCAGATGCGCCGCTACGGCAAGCCGACCAAGCCGTTCTTCCTGATGACGTCGGGCGACGACCGCGCGCTCAAGCTTTCGGGCCTGATCGCCGGCTCCAAGCCGCGCCTCGGCGACTACAAGAACGCCGCCGACCTTGCCGAATATGGCGTGATCGTCGTCGACCTGTCCGACGCGAAGAGCGGCGACTCGTTCAACCACACCAAGTTCGCCGACAATCCGCAAATGGTGAAGCTGCTTGGCCAGCGCCTGCGCGCCGACGACGGCTTTGCCAGCGACCGCGAGGTCACCGACCGCATCAACATGCTCGGCGGCGGACTGCAGTAGGATCAGATCGCATTGGCGGTACGCCGACGACCCCTCCCCCTTCGTCGCAACCCCGCTCCGGAAATGAGATCGCAAAGGTACCCCCACCCTTAATCCCTCCCCACAAGGGGGAGGGAAAACGCGCGGTCTCGTCAGAGAAACAGGTCGACCTTCTCGAACGTCGTCACGTCGACAAGCCCGACATCGGAAATCCTGAGTTCCGGAATGACCACCAGCGCCAGCAGCGAATGCTGCATGTAGGCGTTGTTGAGGCTGCAGCCCATGTCGCGCATGGCCTGGACCAGTCTGTCGGCCTTGGCGGCAACGATCTCGGCGCGCTCGTCCGACATCAGCCCGCCGATCGGCATCTCGACAAGCGCCAGTTCCTTGCCTTCGGAAAACAGCACCACGCCGCCCCCCACCTGGCCGAGCCTGTTGGCGGCTAGCGCCATGTCGGCCTTATTGGTGCCGACGACGATCATGTGATGGCTGTCATGCGCAACCGTCGAGGCCAGCGCGCAGTCCTTCATGTAGCCGAAGCCTGAGACAAAGGCGTTGGTCACGGCACCGGTGCCGCGATGGCGCTCGACAAGTGCGATCTGGCAGACGTCGTTGCGGCGATCCATGGCGACCAGCCCGTCCTCGACGGCAAGGTCGGCCTCCAGCGCGCGCGTCGGCGCCTGGTTTTCGATGACGCCGATGACACGCACGCGCACCTCGTTGGCGCCTTCAGGTGCCTTGATGTCGAAATCGACGGCCTTGAGCTTCTTGCCCAGCTTCACCGTCTTCTTGGCATCGGCCGGATAGGCGTAGGCTGGAATGTCGATGTCGAGCTTGCCGGCCTTGGCGACCCGCACGCCGCGCGCATAGACCTCGTCGATCTTGAGTTCGGCCAGATCGGAAACGATCAGCAAGTCGGCCAGCCGGCCCGGCGTGATCGAGCCCATCTCGCGCTCGAGGCGGAAATGCTGGGCGGTGTTGATCGTCGCCATCTGGATCGCCGTCACCGGCTTCAGCCCTTGGGCGACGGCGTGGCGGACGACGCGGTCCATATGGCCCTCATGGACAAGCGTACCGGAATGGCTGTCGTCGGTGCACAGGATGAAGCTGCGCGGGTCGATGCCTTGCTCGGTCACCGCCTTGATCTGGCTGGCGACATCGTACCAAGCCGAGCCCAGGCGCAGCATTGCCTTCATGCCCTGGCGCACCCTTGCAATCGCGTCCTCGGCGCGCGTGCCCTCGTGGTCGTCCTCCGGGCCGCCGGCGACATAGCCGTGGAACGGCAGGCCGAGATCGCGCGAAGCGTAGTGGCCGCCTACCGTCTTGCCGGCCTTCACCGTCTCGGCGATCTCGCCCGACATGACCGGATTGTTGGCGGCGACACCGGGGAAGTTCATCACTTCTCCCAGGCCGATGATGTTCTCCCAGGTCATCGCCTCGGCGACGTCTTCGACCGTCAGCACAGCGCCTGCATTCTCCAGCCCAGGTGCCGAAGGCACGCAGGACGGCATCTGCACATGCACGTTGATCGGCATGGCAAGTGCCTCGTCATGCATCAGCCTGACACCGGGCAGTCCGAGCACATTGGCGATTTCGTGCGGGTCGATGAACATCGAGGTCGTGCCATGCGGAATCACCGCGCGGCAGAATTCGGTGACGGTCACCATGCCGCTTTCGACATGCATATGCGCGTCGCACAGGCCCGGCACGAGATAGCGGCCGCCGGCATCGACAACCTTGGTGCCCTGGCCGATGGCATGGCTGGCGTTGGACCCGCAATAGGCGAAGCGCCCGGCAACGATGGCAACGTCGGTGCCGGCAATGATCTCGCCCGAATGCACATTCACCCAGCGGCCATTGCGAATGACGAGGTCCGCCGGCCGTCGTCCCATGGCGACATCGACCAGAAGCGGTGCGGTCTCGGTCCATGGGCGCGGCTTGGCGAAATTGGTCTTGCTGGGCATTTTCGGGGATTCCTGAATTCTCTGGCGCAACTGTAGCGGAAGCGACGGCGGAATACAGGGGCTTGCGGGGCGGAAGGATTTTTCCACACCTTGCCCACCCTGTTCAGGTGATGGCCCGCTTCCCCGCCGCAGGCTCTTCAAATGGTGTATGGAGAACCAAAGCCGCGACTCGCGGCGCTGTTGAATGGCGGACCCCGATGGCAATCAAATTCACCGAAAAGACAAACACTGTCGCGGCCAAACCGGCACCCGCCAAGGCAGCCCCGGTAGCGGCGGCGCCGAAGGACGTAGCCAAGGACGCAGCGAAAAAGCCTGTCCGAAAGGCCATGCGTAAAGCGCCTAAGTCAGATGCCGCAACGGAATCCCCATTGCTGCCGCTGGACGCCAGCGAGGAAAGCTCCTTGTCCGAGACGCCAAGCAAGGCTTAAGCGCCGCTTTTGTCTTAGCTCAGCTTTTGCCGTCAGTGCCGCTACGGCTGGCGGCGCTGCAGGTGCCGGACGAACGCAATCGCCAAGCTCGATTTCTGCTGCGCGAAGGTGACACGAGCGTTTGCCGGGACTTGCAATCTTGCCCGGCTGCTTTACCAGTTCGGGCCAAGCGGACGTGGCGGAACTGGTAGACGCAAGGGACTTAAAATCCCTCAGCCTCGGCTATGCGGGTTCGATTCCCGCCGTCCGCACCAGATTGGAATCATTGCCTTAATCGAGACAAGCTGCGTAGGCGGCACGCCTTCGGGCCGCCAGGCTTGCCGGCGAGCACGGCCTTGGCCGCATTGCACGGAACCCCATCAGGCCTGAAAGCGCCTGGCATGTCGACAAAGGCAAGGGAATCGGAAGAAATGTCCTGACACGGCGTGCCGTGCTACTCTCACTATCGGGGAATTTCCGGCACGTCCGTTCGCGAGTGCCGGTCGCACTTGGAGAGGGACGAAATGACCAGACCTTTTTCACGCCTGCTCGCCGCTGCGTCCGTCATGGCCGCTGCCATCCCTTCCGTTCAGCAGGCGAAGGCCACCGAGGCCGTTGCCGGGCGCTACATACCAGGCGCCTATGCCGGTCCTGGTGCGGGGATCGTGCCGCCCGTGCCCGGCGCCTACTGGGATATCGCCAACATCTATTACCATGGCAAGGCGGCCGGCAACGTGCCGTTTGGCGGCAACCAGGTTGCCGTCGGGCTGAAAGCCGACACCTGGAGTACGATTCTTGCAGGCGTCTACGTGCCCAAGCTTGACCTGCCCGGCAACTGGACCTATGCCGTCCAGGGCGCCCTGCCGCTGGGCTGGGTCAAGGCCGAAGGCGACATTGGTCCTTTTGCTTCCGTGGACGAAGTGACCGGTGTCGGCGACATCGCCTTCGCGCCGATTTTGCTCGGCTGGCACAACGACGCCATGAACACGTTCTTTTCAACGTCGCTGACGATCACCGCGCCCACCGGTGAGTGGGAGAAAGGCGCCCTCGCCTTCATCGGCCTGAACTACTGGACCTTCACGCCGGCGGTCGCGTTTACTTATCTGATGCCGGAGCACGGCCTCGATCTCTCGGCCAATTTCGGCGTCGATATCAACACCAAGAACACCGCCACCGACTACTACAGCGGTGCGATGGCGCATCTTGATCTCGCCGTCACCAAGAATGTGACCGCGAATTTCGCCGTGGGCGCGGTCGCGGGCTTTCTCTATCAGTTCGAAGACGACCGCAGCACCTTCGCCGACTCCCATGACGGCTTCAAGGGCCGTTCGATCGGGCTGGGGCCGCTCGTCAGCTACAAGGCCAAATTCGGCGAAAACACCGAGGTCGATCTCAAGCTGAAATGGGTGCACGAGGTGTCTGTCGAAAACCGCATGAAGGGCGATGCGGTCTTCTTCGACGTTGCCGGCAAGTTCTGACACCTGGCCGGCATGATGGGATGCCCGTCCACCAAGTTGGGCATCCTTTCCGTGCATTTGAAAAAGCTAATTCTCCAGTCCAGGCGATGCGGGTTCGATCCCCCGTCCGCACCTGACCGACAGATTTTCCCAGCTCAATCCGCTCGATGTGCAGCAAAACACCATGATTCGTGGCAAATATGCCACTCGGACGTGTTTTCGCAACGTCAACCCCACACCGGAAAATTGCAGACCATTTCCGAGTGAAATACAACTGGGCCGCGTGGAGAGTGAGTGGGGAGTTGCGTATGCAGTACAATTGGGAACGCGCGCCATACTTCTGGGAAAAACACCGTAGCGCCTGTTATGGGCTAGCAGCCGCGATATGCGGCGCGTGGATCGTGCTCTACGCAGTGCCGCTCTGATACCGGGAAGTCCCGAACATTGCTGTCAATCTTCGGCGGTTGATGCAACCAATTGCGCCCGGCAACGTTTGAGCCGGCATGACCGCCGTCGAGGACGCGCCGGGCAGCCGTCAGGGCTGCGATGGATGCCGAGGTGCTGGTGGCCAAAACATCGCATCATCCAGTGAGGGAAAATAATGGCAAAGCTCGTCTATGAAGTCGTCCAGCACGACGGTGGCTGGGCCTACAAGGTCGGCGACACGTTCTCCGAAACCTTCCCCACCCATGACCACGCCCTGCGCGCCGCCGAAACCGCGGCCGCCGAACAGCGCGTCTCCGGCTCAACCGATGGCATCCAGTTTGAGGACACGGAAGGCCGCTGGCACGACGAGCTTGCCAAGGGCGACGACAGGCCCGACACCGAAGTTTCCGAGTAAAACGTCTTCTCGCGGGCGGCGGCAGTGGTTCCCCCTGCGCCGCAACGCCTGGATGAACCGTGTGGTTATTGGAGCGGCGTTTGCGCCGGCGCCGATGCAAAGGCTTTCGCAGCCGTCCGCCTGATCAAGGCCGAGACCCTCTCCGGTTCGATGAACTGTGGCATGTGGCCCAGCCCCTCGACCAGATCGAGTTCCAGATTGCCAATGCGGCCCACCAGCGACTTGCCGTTCAGCCCGTGGTCGATGACGCGGTCGGCGGTGCCGAACAAAACGCCCACCGGCATGGTGATCTCCTCATAACGCGCCTCGACGCCACCAAGGTCGCGTTCGATCGCCACCAAGTCGGCCGACGTTGCATAGATGTGGCTGGGCCGAAGTCCGGCCAGCCCACCGCCCTCAATGCCATAATCCTTGGTCGGCTGTTGCGGCCCGAAAACGAAGGCAAGCGTCTGCGGCGCGTATTTGAGCGATGTCGGCACCCACATCGTCTGTGCCATGAGGTGACGAAGAAGGGGCGAGCGGACATAAAGCGACCTGAACTCCGGCCGCAACTCGTCTTCGAGATGGGTCAGCGGCGATAGCAGCACCAACCCGGAAATGGCCTCGGGGTGTTCGAGCGCCAGCGTCAGCGCCACCGCGCCGCCGAGCGAATGGCCAACGACCAGCGGCTTTTGCAGCCCCAGCTTCTCGATGAAGCGCAACACCAGTTCGGCTTGCTCGCGCAAGCCGCCGGCAAAATCCGAAGGGCGCGCCGAATAGCCGGAACCCGGCCGGTCCAGCGCTATCAGCCTGAAATCACCGTCCAGCTGCGAAAACAACGTGCCACGAAAGTGGTGCAGCTGTCCGCCCAGCCCATGGATGAACAGGATCGGCCGGCCCTGCCCTTGCTCGACATAGTGGATGCGGTGGCGGCCAAATTCGAGAAATTTGCCTGAAGCCGGCACGGCGCGCTCGGCCTCCTTCGCGATACGGCTGGTCGCCAGCACGAAATAGCCGGCGACGAAGGCTATCGCGAGCACCAGAAAGCCCCCCAACCAAATCAGAACCGAACCAACCGCAGCCAAAAAAGCTCTCCTTCGAACAATGGCCGTCAGCTTAATCGTCATGGCCGCCGCGACAAGCCCGGCACAACGCAAAACGGGCGGCCTTTCGACCGCCCGTTCACAAAATCACTTTAGTTGAAGGCTGTTAGGCAACTTCCTTCACAGCATTCGAGCCCTTGCCATGCAGGCGGATGGCGATCTCGGCCACGCGCTTGCCCTGGAAGTGGGCGCCTTCGAGCTCCTGTGCCGAAGGCTGGCGCGAGCCGTCGCCATCAGACGTGGTGGTCATGCCATAAGGCGCGCCGCCACGGACAACGTCGTTGCCCATCTGGCCCTGATAGGCATAGGACAGCGGCACGATGATCATGCCGTGGTGCTGCAAATGGATCTGGGCGTTGATCAGCGCCAGTTCCGCGCCGCCATGCTGGGTTGCGGTCGAAACCATCACCGAGCCGACCTTGTCGAGCAAAGCGCCCTTGGCCCACAGCGAGCCGGTCTGGTCGAGGAAGTTCTTCATCTGCGACGCCATGGTGCCGTAGCGGGTGGCGGTGCCGATGATGATACCGTCATAGTCAGCCAGTTCGAGCGGATCGGCGATCGGCGCTTCCTGGTCGAGCTTGTAATAGGCGGCCTTGGCGACGGCCTCGGGAACCAGTTCGGGGACGCGCTTGAGGGTCACTTCAGCACCAGCGGCACGCGCGCCTTCGGCAGCGGCCTTGGCCATCTGCTCCATGTGGCCCCAGCTCGAATAGTACAGGACAAGAATCTTAGCCATTTCATCGCTCCAAATCTCGGGAAAATCTCGTGGCGCCATCTTGGGTTGGCGTCTGGGGAGAGATGTAATGCAAAGCTCGTTCAATGAAAGCACGCCAATGCGTGACGCATCGTTCACAGATTGGCGACTATTGCTCGCTTGCGCTGCCGGCGCTATCTGACGGGGGCCCACAACGGAGCTTTCGAAATGGCCGACATCGTCACCGCAGCAATGGTCGTCATCGGCGACGAGATCCTGTCTGGCCGCACCAAGGACAAAAACATCGGCCACCTCGCCGACATGATGACGGCCACGGGCATCGACCTCAGGGAGGTGCGCATCGTGCCCGACGACGAGGACGAGATCGCCGCCGCCGTCAACGCGGTGCGCGCGCGTTACGATTATGTCTTCACCACCGGCGGCATCGGCCCGACGCATGACGACATCACCGCCGACTCGATCTCCAAGGCGTTCGGCGTGCCGTGCGAATACGATCCCCGCGCCTATGCCATGCTGGAAGCCAGCTACGCCTCGCGCGGCATGGAGTTCTCCGAGGCGCGCAAGCGCATGGCGCGCATGCCGCGCGGTGCCGAACTCATCGAAAACCCTGTTTCGGTGGCGCCTGGCTTCCGCATCGGCAACGTCCATGTCATGGCCGGCGTGCCATCGATCTTCCAGGCGATGCTCGACAATGTCATGCCGACGCTGAAAACCGGCACCAAGCTTTTGTCGACCACAGTGCAGTGCCCCTATGGCGAGGGCACAATCGGCGGGCCACTCGGCGAAATCCAGAAGGCGCATCCCGACACGATCATCGGCTCTTATCCGAAATATCTCGACGGCAAGTTCTGGACCGAGCTTGTCGTGCGCTCGCGCTCGCCAGAAGCCATGGACGCCGCGCGCATCGCCATCGAGGCAATGCTTGCCGACATAGCAAAAACGGCTTGATCCCAAACACCAAAACCACTTGATCCAAGTCACAGTGGAACAAGATCGGGCATGATAGTGTTTCTTTGCTGAGCGCATTTCGGCTCGTGCGAAGGAGGTTGCCATGCCGTTCAAGACAATCGTTGCCATCATCCAGAGCGAGCGCGATGTCGCCCGCGTGCTTGATGTGGCGATCCCCTTTGCCGAGCGGCATGAGAGCCACCTCATCGGCGTTCATGCCGAAGCGCTGGCCATGCCCTACACCACCGCTGTCGGCTTCCCCGACACTGAGTTCATCCAGGCCAATGCCGAGATGTGCAAGGAGCGCGCCGAAAAGGTGCAAAAGGCCTTCCTCGCTCGCATCGAAGGTGCCGGCGTGTCGTTCGAATGGCGCAGCTTCGAGAGCTTTTCGGGCGACAGCGCACTTTCCGGCGTCGAAAGCGCGCGCTGCGCCGATATCGTCATCGTCGCCCAAGGCGCGCCCGACGCCAAGGATTCGATCGCGGCCGACATCGATTCCCTGATCTACGAGGCCGGACGGCCGGTGCTGGTGGTACCGCATTCGGCACCACTGATTTCGACCTTCCGCAGCATCCTGATTGCCTGGAACGGCAGCCGCGAGGCTGCACGCGCCGCCTTCGACGCGCTGCCCTTCATCCTCGAGGCCGATTCGACCGAAATCCTCGTCATCGACCCGATCGAGTCAGCGGCCCTGAGCATGGATGCCGCAGGTGCTGAAATCGCTTCGGCCTTCGCCCGCCATGGCGCCAAGGTCTCGGTCAGCGTCGAGGAGTCCCGTGGCCACACGGTCGACGCGGTCATCCACAACAAGGTGGTCGAAACCGGTGCCGACCTGCTGGTGATGGGCGCCTACAGCCATTCGTGGCTGCGCGAGTTCCTGTTTGGCGGGGTCACGCGCAACGTCTTGCAGGCCGGCGACGTGGCAATATTGCTGTCGCGTTGACGAAGCCCACGAAACTCCACGCCCCGCCCTTGCCAAGGACGGGGCTTTCCGGCTAATTCCGCCTGCATTCCCCTATTTCCGCGCCAGCTGGCGCGCCGAGCCGGAGTGCGCGTCACATGTCCCTTCCCGAAAAAGCCTTTCCCGTATCCTGGGACCAGTTCCATCGCGATGCGCGTGCGCTCGCCTGGCGTCTCGCCGGCGTCAATCCGCAGTGGAAGGCGATCGTGTGCATCACCCGTGGCGGCCTTGTGCCGGCGGCGATCATCTCTCGCGAACTCGGCATCCGCCTGATCGAAACGATCTGCATCGCGTCGTACCATGACTACACCTCGCAAGGTCAGCTACAGGTGCTCAAGGAGATCACGCCCACCCTGCTCGAAGGCGAAGGCGAAAACGTTCTGATCGTCGACGACCTGACCGACACCGGCAAGACGGCGGCGATTGTTCGGGCGATGATGCCCAAGGCGCATTTTGCTACAGTCTACGCCAAGCCCAAGGGCCGTCCGCTGGTCGACACCTTCGTCACCGAAGTCTCCCAGGACACCTGGATCTATTTCCCATGGGATCTCGGCTTCACCTACCAGAAGCCGATCGCCGACGATCACAAGGGCTGAGCGCTCGCCCAACACCTTTTTATCTGCATCAACGCCCGGCCAACTCGCCGGGCGTTTTCGTTTGCAGTCTATTTACTTTTGTTACGGAGAATTAACCGTACAATTCGTGACACGGCGCATGATTCTACAATTTGGGTAGGGCTGCCGATGCTGATGAAACCTGTCTACCACAGCCACCTTGTCGAGCGGATACGCCGCCTGTTTGGCGCGCCCGCCTGCAAGCTGCAGGTTGCCGCCCTGCCCTGGCAGCGAACCGCCAGCGGCATCGAAATCATGCTCATCACCAGCCGCGACACCGGCCGCTGGGTTCTGCCCAAGGGCTGGCCGGAAACATCCGAACGATTGTGCGAGACCGCGGCACGCGAGGCGAGCGAGGAAGCCGGCCTCAGCGGGTCCGTCGATATCCACGAGGCCGGCCGCTATTTCTATCTCAAGGAACTTTCAAGCGGCGAACAGGTCGCCTGCGAGGTGCTCGTCTACCCGCTCGAAGTGCGCAAGGTCGCCGAAAAGTGGAAGGAGCGGCGCCAGCGCACGCGCAAGTGGGTCTCGCCGAGCGAGGCCTCGCGCATGGTCAACGAACCCGATCTTTGCCGGCTGATCTCGTCTTTCGGCGCGATCAGGGGAAAAATCGCCGCCTGAGGGGCATCGCGCCCCGCAACAGGCAGCTTACGGCAGGCATTTTTGGCCCTTGCCGCTATTGCGCCGGCTTTGTTCGCGAAGCCGGTTCTCCCCGTTATCCACATAAGTGACACACAAGATGTTGGGGTCACAAAATCTACAAGAACGACTCCTTGACGTTGGATGACGAGTCGCCTTTTATGACTCAGGCGCGCTTGTTGAGTGTGCGGCCGGATTGTTAAGAGCCCGGTCCTTTTCCCAGATTTTGTGCGTATTTGCTCGCATTTACCTCCGCCCTGCGGGGCGCCGAAGCGTGCGGTTTCCAGAAGTCCAAGAGGTTGGATGATAAAAATGTGGGACTGGCGGAAATCTTCTGTTAACACTATATTTAGTGTTTGCGAGCAGCCTGATCGCTAGATAGTGTGAGTAGCCCTCCATGAGGGAATCGCAACCAAAGTTTCAGTTTCAAGGACCCGCAACGGTCCGCGGGCTGGCGGGAACAGGCTCCGAAAGGGGTTTTCCAGGCCAGGCAGCGACAGATGCGGGATAGGGCAATCGGCCGTTGACGCGGCCGGATCAAGCGGCATTGCGCCTTTCGCACAAGCACCGGGAAATTTCCCGCGAAAGACGCTATATATAGACAAAAGGAAATCGACCGATGCGCATCGAGCGGCGTTTCACCAAGGATGGACAATCGGCCTATGCGGAGATCGAATTCCGCAAGGCTCTTTCCGAGATCAAGAATCCGGATGGCTCGGTGGTCTTCCGGCTCGACAACATCGACGTGCCGGCGCAGTTCTCTCAGGTCGCCGCCGACATCCTGGCGCAGAAGTATTTCCGCAAGGCCGGTGTGCCCGCCCGCCTGAAGAAGGTCGAGGAAAACGACGTTCCCTCCTTCCTGTGGCGCTCCGTCGCCGATGAGGTCGAACTCGAAAAACTGCCCGAAAACGAACGCTACGGCTCCGAGATCGACGCCCGCCAGGTGTTCTCCCGTCTCGCCGGCACCTGGACCTACTGGGGTTGGAAGGGCGGCTACTTCAAGTCCGAAGACGACGCCCGCGCCTTCAAGGACGAGCTGTCCTACATGCTCGCCACCCAGCGCGTCGCGCCGAACTCGCCGCAGTGGTTCAACACCGGCCTGCATTGGGCCTATGGCATCGACGGCCCCGGCCAGGGCCATTTCTATGTCGACCCCTTCACCGGCAAGCTGACCAAGTCGAAGTCGTCTTACGAACACCCCCAGCCGCATGCCTGCTTCATCCAGTCTGTCGCCGACGACCTCGTTAACGAGGGCGGCATCATGGATCTGTGGGTGCGTGAAGCGCGCCTGTTCAAATATGGCTCGGGCACCGGCTCCAACTTCTCGCATCTGCGCGGCGAAGGCGAAAAGCTGTCGGGCGGCGGCAAGTCGTCGGGCCTGATGAGCTTCCTCAAGATCGGCGACCGTGCCGCCGGCGCCATCAAGTCGGGCGGCACCACGCGCCGCGCCGCCAAGATGGTCGTCGTCGACGCCGACCACCCCGATATCGAGGCCTATATCGACTGGAAGGTGAAGGAAGAGCAGAAGGTCGCAGCCCTGGTCACCGGCTCCAAGATCGTCAAGCAGCACCTCGCCAAGATCATGGCCGCTTGCGTCAACTGCGAAGGCCAGGATGACGATTGCTTCGATCCCGCGATCAACACCGCGCTCAAGCGCGAGATCAAGGCCGCCAAGAAGAATTCGGTGCCGGAGAACTACATCTACCGCGTCATCCAGTTCGCCAAGCAGGGCTACACCTCGATCGACTTCAAGACCTACGACACCGATTGGGATTCGGAAGCCTACCTCACCGTTTCGGGCCAGAACTCCAACAATTCCGTCTCGCTGAAGGATGATTTCCTCCAGGCGGTCGAGAAGGACAGTGACTGGCACCTGACCGCCCGCAAGGACGGCAAGGTCATGAAGACGCTCAAGGCGCGCGACCTGTGGGAAAAGATCGGCTACGCCGCCTGGGCGTCGGCTGATCCGGGCCTGCACTTCAACACCACGATGAACGACTGGCACACCTGCGCGTCGGCTGGCGCCATCCGTGCGTCGAACCCGTGCTCGGAATACATGTTCCTCGACGACACCGCCTGCAACCTGGCGTCGATCAACCTTCTGCCTTACCGCAACACCGACGGCACCATCGACATCGCAGCCTACGAGCACACTGTGCGCCTGTGGACCGTCGTGCTTGAAATCTCGGTCATGATGGCGCAGTTCCCGTCCAAGGAAATCGCCAAGCTTTCCTACGAATACCGCACGCTCGGCCTCGGCTACGCCAATATCGGCGGCCTGCTGATGACCTCGGGCATTCCTTATGACTCAAACGAAGGCCGCGCCATCGGCGGCGCGCTGACGGCGATCATGACCGGCGTGGCTTATGCCACCTCGGCCGAGATGGCCTCCGAGCTCGGTGCCTTCGCCGACTACGACCGCAATGCCGACAACATGCTGCGCGTCATGCGCAACCACCGCCGTGCCGCCTATGGCAACAAGGATGGCTACGAAAAGCTGTCGGTCCACCCGGTGCCGCTGGTCGCTTCCGACCTCAGGCAGCCCGAACTGGTGACGCACGCCCGCGCTGCCTGGGACCTCGCCATCGAACTCGGCGAAAAGCATGGCTACCGCAACGCCCAGGCTACCGTGATCGCGCCGACCGGCACGATCGGCCTGGTGATGGATTGCGACACCACCGGCATCGAGCCCGATTTCGCGCTGGTCAAGTTCAAGAAGCTTGCCGGCGGCGGCTACTTCAAGATCATCAACCGTGCGGTGCCTGAAGCGCTGCGCACGCTCGGCTACACCGAGGCCCAGCTCGCCGAGATCGAGGCTTATGCCGTCGGCCACGGCAATCTCAACCAGGCGCCTGGCGTCAACCCCGGTTCGCTCAAGTCGAAGGGCTTCACCGACGAGAAGATCGAGGCGCTCAACGCTGCTCTCAAGAGCGCCTTCGACATCAAGTTCGTGTTCAACCAGTGGACGCTGGGTGCCGATTGGGTGAAGGAGACGTTTGGCTTCACCGACGAGCAGCTCAACGACTTCTCGTTCGAGATGCTGCCGGCCCTCGGTTTTTCGAAAAAGGATATCGAAGCCGCCAACATCCATGTCTGCGGTGCGATGACACTGGAAGGCGCGCCGTTCCTCAAGGACGAGCACCTGCCCGTCTTCGATTGCGCCAATCCGTGCGGCAAGATCGGCAAGCGTTACCTCAGCGTCGAAAGCCACATCCGCATGATGGCGGCCGCCCAGCCCTTCATCTCGGGCGCCATCTCCAAGACCATCAACATGCCCAACGAGGCGACGGTCGAGGATTGCAAGAGCGCCTACATGCTCAGCTGGAAGCTGGCGCTCAAGGCCAATGCGCTCTATCGCGACGGCTCCAAGCTGTCGCAGCCGCTCAATGCCTCGCTGATATCAGATGGGGACGAGGATGAAGACGACGCCGTCGAGGCGCTGATCGCCGCCCCCGCCGCCGCCAAGGCAGTGCAGGTCACCGAAAAGATCGTCGAGCGTGTCATCGAACGCCTCTACCGCGAGCGCGAAAAGCTGCCGAACCGCCGCAAGGGCTATACCCAGAAGGCGGTCGTCGGCGGCCACAAGGTCTATTTGCGCACCGGCGAGTTCGACGACGGCCGCCTTGGCGAGATATTCATCGACATGCACAAGGAAGGCGCTGCCTTCCGTGCGATGATGAACAACTTCGCCATCTCGATCTCGCTTGGCCTGCAGTACGGCGTGCCGCTCGACGAATATGTCGAGGCCTTCACCTTCACCAAGTTCGAGCCGGCCGGCATGGTCATCGGCAACGATGCCATCAAGAACGCCACCTCGATCCTCGACTATGTCTTCCGCGAGCTCGCCGTCAGCTATCTCAGCCGCCATGACCTCGCCCATGTCGACCAGTCGGATTTCGACAAGACCGCGCTCGGCAAAGGCATCACCGAAGGCAAGGCCCTGCCCTTCTCCAAAGGCCTGACCCGCGGCGCCTCCCCGCTCAAGGTCGTCTCCGGCGTCACCGGCAACGATCCCAAGGGCATGGCCGCAGGGAGCCAGCCGGCGCGTGTCACGCCGGTCACCGCCTTCTCCGGTTCCAACGTGCTGTCGCTCAAGACCGCGATCTCGGTGGAAGAATCGACCGCCTACAAGCGCGACTATGAGGAGCGAGCCAAGGAACTGGTCGAAGAGATAGCGATCGAGGAGACCATTGAGGAAACCTCGGTGACGACGTCGCTGTTCACCGACGCTGCTGCCCAGGAAGCCGCTGAGGCCAAGAAGCTCGCCGCCGACCGCCGCGCCAAGTCGATGCTGCAAGGCTACACCGGCAATTCCTGCTCGGAGTGCCAGAACTTCACCATGGTGCGCAACGGCACCTGCGAGAAGTGCGATACCTGTGGTTCGACGAGCGGGTGCAGCTGAGGGGCAGAAGTTCTTATTAGCTAGCTAGCCCGACAACATCGGCCCGGTCTTAGTATCGGGCCGGAATGGCAAAGGGAACAAATCAGGAAATGTTTCTAAAGAGTTTTAAGAGGCATTTCGGAGACCAGAAACACCAAAGCCGACCCTTTCGGATCGGCTTTGGAAACCGCGAATGAGCCGAAGCCCACGCGGGGCGAAGAGATCAGATGACCCCTCCTCTAGCAAGGACACCATATGGGACATCTGGGCTCCGAGTCGAGGTAGCAGCGGCATTTGCCAACAGGGAGATTCCGATGGCAACCAGCGAACGTAAGACTTTCGACATTGGCCGTAGCTCCAAGACGGGACAGTTCATCCCGTCAAGGAGGCAGAGCGGCGCCCTAGCACAACCACTATAGAGCGGGTGCCGAAGCCCGGCTACGGGGATACTAAGAACGAACCGCCGCGCCGCAAATAGGTGCAACTGTTCACACCAACCTTCTCCTTCACGGGAGAAGGTTGGTGTGCTGCCGGTTCGTCGAGATCGAGCAACCGCTTTTTCGAAAACGCGAGGCTCCGGCTCTTCGTCATCCTAGGGCGGAGCAGGAGCGCAGCGACGTCGCGAAGACCCTAGGATCCATGCCGTGACATCGCGGCGGTGCCCAAGCGGTGCAGAACGCGTGCTCTTTCTTCCACCCGCTCCACCTTCCTCACCCTCACGGCATGGATCCTCGGGTCAAGCCCGAGGATGACGAAGCGGAGGGGCCGCTCCCGGCAATCACCACCCAAGCCCGCGAAACAGCTCGTACCATTCGGGATTGCTCTTCTCGATCAACTCGATCTTCCACTGACGTGGCCAGCGCTTCAGCGATTTCTCGCGCTGGATGGCGTCGCGGATGTCGAAGTGCTCCTCGTACCAGACGAGTCGATGCACGCTATATCGCGCGGTGAAGCCCGTGCCCTCGCCGGACTTGTGTTCCGGCAAACGACGGGCGAGGTCATTGGTCACGCCGATATAGATCGTGCCGCGCTTCTGGCTGGCGGACATGTAAACGTAGCCGGTCATGGCGAGAGATTAGTTGCGGCAAAGTTGCACGCAAGCCTGGCTGCTTCCCCACACAGCCTCCAGGACACATGATTCATTGGTCCCGCGTCGGTCACCTCAAAGCCGGATCACATATTCCTTGCGAGTCGTTTCAAGCACTTCCCAGCTTCCCTTAAAGCCGGGTCGCAGTACAAAACTGTCACCTGTGCGAACGGTGCGGGGCTCGCCGCCGTCTTCCGAGATGACCGAGACGCCCGACAGTATGTGGCAGAACTCCCACTCGTCATATTCGATGCGCCACTTGCCCGGCGTCGATTCCCAGATGCCGGCATAGAGGCCGCCATCGGCCTCCTCGGCGTTCCAGGTCAGGAATTTTGGATCGCCTGAAATCAACCGGCCTTCGGCCGGCGCGCCTGATTCCGGCTCGATGTTGCTTACGTCGATGGTGAGAAATCTCGGCAAAATCCAACTCCCAGACAGCAAAAGGCCCCGGCAGCGCAAAGCTGCCGGGGCCAAGTCTTGCACGGCCGATCAGACCTTGGCCAGCGCCTGTTCGAGATCGGCGACGATGTCGCTGACGTCCTCGATGCCGACCGAGAGGCGAACCACGTCAGGTCCGGCACCGGCGGCCACCTTCTGCGCGTCGGAAAGTTGGCGGTGGGTGGTGGAAGCCGGGTGGATGACCAGCGACTTGGTGTCGCCGACATTGGCGAGGTGCGAAAACAGCTCCAGCGCCTCGACGAACTTGACGCCGGCCTCGTAGCCGCCCTTGAGACCGAAGGTGAAGACAGCGCCCGCGCCCCTGGGCGAATACTTCTTCATCAGCGCGTGGTTCTTGTCGCTCTTGAGGCCGGGGTAAGAGACCCATTCGACCTTGGGATGGTCGGAGAGCCAGCCGGCGACGGTGAGTGCATTGTCGCAATGGCGCTGCATGCGCAGCGGCAGCGTTTCGAGACCGGTGAGGATCAGGAACGAGTTGAACGGCGAGATCGCCGGGCCAAGGTCGCGCAAGCCGAGCACGCGCGCGGCGATGGCAAAGGCGAAATTGCCAAAAGTCTCATGCAGCACGACGCCGCCATATTCTGGCCTGGGCTCCGACAGCATCGGGTACTTGCCCGACTTCGACCAATCGAAGGTGCCGGCGTCGACGATGACGCCGCCGATCGAATTGCCGTGGCCGCCGATGAACTTGGTCAGCGAGTGGACGACGATGTCGGCACCATGCTCGATCGGACGGATCAAATACGGGCTCGCCAGCGTGTTGTCGACGATCAGCGGCAAGCCGTGCTTGCGGGCAATGTCGGCGACCTTTTCGATGTCGACGAAGGTGCCGCCGGGATTGGCAAGGCTCTCGATGAAGATCGCCTTGGTCTTGGAGTCGATCTGCTTGTCGAAGCTTGAGATGTCGTTGGTATCGGCCCAGCGCGCTTCCCAGCCGAAATTCTTGAAGGCGTGGCCGAACTGGTTGATCGAGCCGCCATACAGGCGCGTCGCAGCGACGAAGTTGTCACCCGGGCGCATCAGGTTGTGGAACACGAGCAGCTGCGCCGCGTGGCCGGAAGCGGTCGCCAGTGCTGCGGTTCCGCCTTCAAGGGCAGCGATACGCTCCTCGAGCACGGCCTGGGTCGGGTTCATGATGCGGGTGTAGATATTGCCGAAGGCCTTCAGCCCGAACAGCGAGGCGGCGTGATCGGCATCGTCGAAGACATAAGACGTCGTCTGGTAGATCGGCGTGGCGCGAGCGCCGGTTGTTGGATCGGGCTTTGCGCCGGCGTGAACCGCAAGCGTGTTGAAACCAGGAGCGCGCTGGGACATTTGTTCCTCCAAGGGTATGTCAGTCGAATTCGGCGGCTATCTTTGGCGGAGCCCGTGCCAGAAAGCAAAGACGATTATTCCTGGCGGCGTGCAACTTGCAGCACGATTTTTCCATGCAGCTTGGGCGAAAGCGAAGATTGCTGCGACCATTTTGCGCGAAATCCCCCTGGGATCCCTCACGCATGAGCGGACGCTTCTACGACTGCACGCCGGAATTGACGCCATTCCAGCCGATCTCACCGGCAAGCCTGGCATATTCGATCTTGGGGCAGCGGTTCATGACAACCTTGATGCCGGCAGCCTCGGCGCGCGCGGCCGCCTCATCATGGCGCACTGTCAGTTGCGTCCAGATGACTTTTGGCAGCGGATCAAGCTTGAGCACCTCATCGACGATGCCAGGCACGGCACTTGAGGCCCTGAAGACATCGACCATGTCGATCGCCACAGGAATGTCGGCGAGGCTGGCATATGTCATGAGGCCAAGGATCTCCGTGCCGGCATGGCCCGGGTTGACCGGAAAGACCTCATAGCCCTTGTCGATCAAATATTTGGTGACGAAGTAGCTCGGCCTGACGTCGTTGGCCGAGGCACCGACAACGGCGATTGTCCTCACCGAATTCAGGATGTCGGCGATATAGGCATTGTCATAGGCGTCGTGGTTCATGGCCGTCCTCGTTCGACGGTCTTGGATACCGGTTTTCGGCAGGTCCCGCAAAGGCATCGCGCTTCACGGCAACGAGATACTGCCATCCCCGGCGATCGGAAAATCGGGGTTGTGCGCCACTTCCCACAAATGGCCCTCGGTATCGGCGAAATAGCCATACCAACCGCCCCAGAACGCGCGCTGCGCCGGCTTGACGATGCGGCCACCGGCGCGCTCGGCCGCTGCCAGCATGTCATCGACCTCGGCTTCGGAACGCGTGTTGTAGGCGAGCGACACGCCGGAGAAGCTGCCCTTCGCACCGGCAATGCCCGCATCGGTGGCAAGCTGGTCGCGCCCCCAGAGGCCGAGCACCAGCCCACCCATCTGGAAGAAGGCCACACCGTCGGTGATCGACTGGTTTCGCTGAAGTCCCATCGCTTCGTAAAAGCGCACCGCACGGTCGAGATTGTCGACCCCCAGGGTCACAAGCGATATCCGCGGTTCCAAGCCTATTCTCCCTTCCACTCCGGTTCGCGCTTGTCGATGAAGGCGCCGATGCCTTCCTCGGCATCCCTTGCCAGCATATTCTCGACCATCACCCGCGAGGCGTGATCATAGGCCTCCGCCAACCCCATCTCGGCCTGGGCGTAGAACGCCTCCTTGCCGACCTTCAGCGTCAAGGGTGATTTCGAAACAATGGTTTGGACGTATTTTCCGACAATATGATTCAGGTACTCACGCGGCACCACCCGGTTGACCAGGCCAAAGTCGCGCGCGGTCGTGGCATCGATCGTTTCGCCGGTCAGAAGCATTTCCATCGCCTGCTTGCGTGAGACATTGCGCGACAGGGCAACCATCGGCGTCGAGCAGAACAGGCCGATATTGACGCCCGGCGTGCAGAATGTGGACTGGTCCGAGGCGATGGCGAGATCGCAGCTTGCAACCAGTTGCAACCCGGCCGCGGTGGCCAGACCATCAACTTCAGCGATGACCGGCTTGGGATGACGCACAATGGATTGCATCAGCGTCGAGCAGCGCTGCATGGTGAGTTCGAAAAAGGCGCGGCCGCGATCGGCATCGCTTCTGCGCGCCGTCATTTCCTTGAGATCATGCCCGGCGCAGAACACCTTGCCCGACGCCGCGAGCACGATCACCCGCACCGCCTTGTCGTCGCGCGCACCGTCGAGTTGCGACTGAAGTGCGGCCATGGTGTCGAGCGAAAGCGCATTGGCCGGCGGATTGGCAAGCGTCAGGCGCAAGACACCCTTCTCAAGGCTGGACCAGACCGGACTGTCCGGTTCGCTGCGCTTCATGGCTACTATTTCCGCCATATTGTCCCTCTTTGCGTTCGAAGCGGCGAAAGAATCGCCTAGGTCGAAGCATAAGCGTATATGCGCAGCCTTGAACCTTAGTTCCCAACTATGTCTTGTTGGCGACCGATCAGACGCGGCAACCGGAACGCGGCTTCCGCAAGGGGGAAGACCAAAACATGCCAGAACAGAGTGGATTGAAGCCGCTGATGACCGCGGCCGAGGTCAATGATCTCCTCAAAGAGGCCTACCCGCAGCTCAACGACCACTATGATTTCTATCAGGTGACCGATGTGTTTGCGGGCGGCTGCACCGTGCGGCTCAACGCCGACGAACGCCATCTCAGGCCAGGCGGCACGGTTTCGGGACCGTCGCTGTTTACCCTTGCGGACATTGGCGGCTATGTCTGCGTGCTCAGCCACGCCGGACCCGATGCGCTGTCGGTCACGACCAATCTCAACATCAATTTCATGCGCAAGGCAAAAGCCGGGCCGATCGACGGCCACTGCCGCATCCTCAAGCTCGGCAAGAGCCTGATGGTGTTCGACATCGATATCGTCGCTGGCCCCGACCAGCAAACCGTGGCGCATGCAACCGGCACCTATTCGGTACCGCCAAAGCGCCAGGGCTGACGAAAAGCTGGAATTCGCCAAGAGAAATGTGTATATAATTGCGCACCAGGGAAGCCGGATGGAGCGGGACAGTCGAAAGATCATCAAGCGCCTGAAAGACGAAGGCTTCGAGTTGATTTCGGTTCGCGGGTCACATCACAAACTTCGCAAGGGCGACGTCGTTCTGATCTTTCCACATCCCGAGAAGGATTTGCCCACCGGTACCGCGCGAGCAATCGCCAAGCAGGCCGGCTGGTTAAAGTGAACAACAAGGAGTCGAGATGAGGAGCTATTTCGCGCTTGTCGAAAAGGACCCCGACAGTGCTTTCGGGGTACGTTTTCCTGACCTTCCGGGATGCTTTTCGGCTGCCGACAAGCAGGACGAGGTGGTGCCGAACGCTGTCGAAGCCCTGCAATTGTGGGCTGAGGATATGCCTTTACCTCCTCCTTCATCGCACGCCAGCATCCTGTCGTTGCGAGATGTTCGGGAAGCGCTCTCAGCCGGCGGCTATCTGATTTCGGTCCCTTTGATCGACAATGACAGCGCCGTAGTGCGCGCGAACGTCACTTTCGAGCGGGGTGTTTTGCGCGCGATTGATGCTGCCGCGCGTGCCCGCGGCGTTACCAGATCGGCTTTTCTCGCCAGCGCAGCGCGACACGAGATCGAAGCCAAGCATTGAGACTCTTTCGGCCGGCCGCGCGCCGACGCGTGTGGTAAAATAATACCTTTTCACTATCCCATTGTTTTCGCTTCACTTTACAGGAAAACAGGCCGATTGCGTCGCTTGACGACGCACCTGCCCTCGCCTATAAGCCCATCCAAAGCAGCGGCTCGCATTGGGTCGCCGTTTTGTTATTGGCTAGGGCTTCGGCCTTTTGCCAATGAAAGCAACAAGAAACGCCTTCTCCTGAAGGTCCGAACCGAAAGCATATAACCATGACAACCTTTTCGCAGAAGCCTGCGGACGTGGTGAAGAAGTGGGTGCTGATCGACGCCGAAGGTCTCGTCGTCGGCCGTCTCGCCACCATCGTCGCCAACATCCTCCGTGGCAAGAACAAGCCCACCTTCACGCCTCACGTCGACGACGGTGACAATGTCATCATCATCAACGCCGACAAGGTCGTGTTCACCGGCAAGAAGTTCACCGACAAGGTGTACTACTGGCACACCGGCCACCCCGGCGGTATCAAGGAGCGCACCGCGCGCCAGCTGCTCGAGGGCCGTTTCCCCGAGCGTGTCCTGGAAAAGGCCGTTGAGCGCATGATCCCGCGTGGTCCGCTTGGCCGTCGCCAGATGAAGAATCTCCGCGTCTATGCAGGCGCCGAACATCCGCATGTCGCTCAGCTGCCCGTGACGCTCGACGTCGGCGCGTTGAACGCCAAGAACAAGAAGGCCTCGTAATCATGGCTGATCTCAGCTCGCTCGCAGAACTCGGCACCGTGACCGCTTCGGTGCAGCCTGCCGCTCCGGTTCATGTCCAGAAGCTCGACAAGAACGGCCGCGCTTACGCCACCGGCAAGCGCAAGGACGCCATCGCCCGCGTCTGGGTGAAGCCCGGCTCCGGCAAGATCGTCGTCAACGGCAAGGAATTCGCGGCTTACTTCGCGCGCCCCGTGCTGCAGATGATCCTGAACCAGCCGCTCGTCGCTGCTGCCCGCGTTGGCCAGTACGACATCATCGCAACCGTCGTCGGCGGTGGTCTCTCGGGCCAGGCCGGCGCTGTTCGTCACGGCATCTCCAAGGCGCTGACCTACTACGAGCCGACGCTGCGCGGCGTGCTCAAGAAGGGTGGCTTCCTGACGCGCGACAGCCGTGTCGTCGAGCGCAAGAAGTACGGCAAGGCCAAGGCCCGCAAGAGCTTCCAGTTCTCCAAGCGCTAAGCGCTTCGCAGATCACAATTTGGGAAAGGCCACCTTCGGGTGGCCTTTTTCGTTATGGGAACCGCTCGATGGCCGAAGGATGCGTGCCACGACCTGCTGAGCCGTGACGACCGAGGCGCGCAGGGCCGATGTCAGCCCCGTGAATGCGCCTGCCTCCATGCCGTCAGGCGCATTGCACCTCGGGGCTGGTATGTTGCGGCCGGCTTCTGTAGTTCTTGCCCCTCGAATTCCGATAGACCGACTGCGGAGACTGCCCATGCCCACTTCATCGATCGATCACGCCTTCACCGCGCGGACGAACACCGGCCGCTCGGGTGATCCGACCTATGCAGGGGCCCTGTCTTTCATGCGACGCAAGTATTCCAAGAACGTTGCGGGCGCCGATGCGGTGGTCTGGGGCATTCCCTTCGATGCCGCCGTGACCAACCGTCCGGGCGCGCGCTTTGGCCCGCAGGCGATCCGCCGCGCCTCGGCGATCTTCGATTGCGACCCGCAATATCCTTTCAACCGCGACCTGTTCGACGATCTTGCAGTCGTCGACTATGGCGACTGCCTGCTCGACAGCGGCAACCATCAGAAGACGCCGGCGACAATCGAACGCGAGGCGGCAAAAATCCTGAAATCGGGCGCGTTCCTTTTGACGCTCGGCGGCGACCATTTCGTTACCTGGCCGGTGCTCAAGGCACATGCTGCGATCCACGGCCCGATGGCGCTGGTGCAGTTCGACGCCCACCAGGACACCTGGCCGGACGACGGCAAGCGCATCGACCACGGTTCCTTCGTCGGACGTGCGGTGAAAGAGGGCATCATCGATCCCGACCGTTCGATCCAGATCGGCATCCGCACCCATGCGCCCGACGATTTCGGCATCAAGATCCTCTATGGCCATGAGGTCGAGGAGATGCGGGCTGCCGACATCGCCTATGCGATCGCCGAGCGGACCGGTGGCAAGAAGACCTACGTCACCTTCGATATCGACTGCCTCGACCCGGCCTATGCGCCTGGAACCGGCACGCCCGTTGCGGGCGGCCCCTCCTCGGCCAAGATCCTTTCGGTGCTGCGCCAGATGACCCAGATCGATATTGTCGGCGCCGACGTCGTTGAGGTTGCGCCGGCCTACGACCATGCCGATATTACGGCCATCGCAGGCTCGACGGTCGCGATGCACTATCTCGGCCTTCTGGCCGAGAAGAAGGCGCGTGACACGGCCTGAGACGCTGATTCAAGGACTTGCCGGACAGAGTCCGAATTCAGCCATAAGCTTTTGAAATGATACACATCTTTCTACGGAATGACAGACAATGAAACCGAAAATCTTCATCGACGGCGAACACGGCACCACCGGTCTGCAGATCAGGGCGCTGCTCGCCGGACGCCATGACCTCGAAGTCATTTCGGTGCCCGTCGAGCGCCGCAAGGAGCTGGCTGCACGCGCCGAATTCCTCAATGCGGCCGATGTGGCGATCCTGTGCCTGCCCGACGATGCGGCGCGCGAGAGCGTCGCGCTGATCGAAAACAACACCACGCGCGTCATTGACGCATCGACCGCGCACCGCGTTGCGGACGGCTGGACCTACGGCTTTCCGGAAATGGACGAAGCGCAGATGAAGGCGATCGCGGCATCGAAGCGCGTCGCCAACCCCGGCTGCTGGCCACAGGGGCCGATAGCCGGCCTGCGGCCGCTTATCGCGGCGGGGCTTCTGCCGGCTGACTTCCCGGTTACCGTCAACGGTATCTCCGGCTATTCTGGCGGCGGCCGCCAGATGATCGAAGATTACGAGGCGCTGGGCGAGGATTCGCCCGAATTCCTGCCCTACGGCCTGATGCTCAAGCACAAGCACGTGCCGGAGTTGCGCACTTACGCCAAGCTCGCGCACGATCCGATCATGCAACCGGCCGTTGGCAATTTCGCGCAGGGCATGATCACCGTGGTTCCTCTACAGCTGGGCCGCCTTGCCAAGGTGCCGACTGGTGCGGAACTGCACGCGGCACTCGCCGACCACTATGCCGGCCTCAAGGGCGGTGTGATCGAGGTCGCGCCGCTCATCGACTTCGAACGCAGCGACAACATCCAGCCCGAAATCTTCAACGGCACCAACAAGATGAAGCTCTATGTCAGCGCCAATGACAGCCGCGCGCAGGCATTGCTGATCGCCGTCTACGACAATCTCGGCAAGGGCGCCTCGGGTGCCGCAGTCCAGAACATGGACCTGATGCTCGGACTCAAGCACTAAGATGGATCAGGCTGCCGTTCCAGCCCGGTGGCCGGATCACTGGAACGTCAGCGATCCCCAGCTCATTGCCGAAACGTTTTCCAGCCGCATCTGGAAGGTGCGACTTGCCGACGGCAGCCCTGCCGTCGTCAAGGCGCTCAAGCCTTTCGACGACGTCGCCGACGAGCTTCGCGGCGCGCATTACCTGTCATGGCGCGACGGCGTCGGCGCAGTCCGGCTGCTCGGCTTCGAGGGGCACAACATGCTGCTCGAATATGCCGGCGACCGACTCCTTGTCGATGAATTGAACGAGCATGGCGACCGGCACGCGACCGACATCGCCAATGAGGTGTTGGCCAAGCTGCTTTCGCCCTCGGATGTTCCGCCTCCGGCCGATTTGCAGCCCTTGCAGGAGCGTTTCGCAAGCCTGTTCAAGAAGGCCAGAGCTGATCGTGATGCTGGTAGTGGGAGCCTCTACCTGGAGGCAGCGGTCATTGCGGAGCGCCTGCTGTCAAACCCGCACGATGTGCGCGTGCTGCATGGCGACCTGCACCACGACAATGTCCTGTTCGGCGAGCGCGGCTGGCTGGTGATCGACCCCAAGGGCATTCTGGGCGATCCTGGCTTCGACGCAGCGAACTTTTTCTACAACCCGCTCGATCGCCAAGCCGATCTCTGCGTCGTGCCGGAGCGCATCGCCTATATGGCTGAGATTTTCGCCAGGACGCTTGGGCAGCGTCCCGACGCGATCCTCGATCATGCCATTGCCTGGGGCTGCCTCTCGGCATCCTGGCATGCCGAAGACCGCAATGACGCCGACGAAAACAGCGAACTCGCCGTGGTCGCGGCAGTCCGCAACGTGCGGGCTAACTTCTGATCTCGACGTCGTTTTCCAAGGGATAAGCACCCTTGGTGCCGCGCCAATGGGCGGTAGCGAAAATCAACACGATCAGCGCAAAACCCTGATGCAACAGCGCCCAATGCATATGCGCCTGCATCAGCAACGTGCCGACGCCAATAGCGGCCTGACCAAGGATCAAGATCACCAGCATCCAGGCGCGGCGCGCATGCGTCGTCTTGGGTGCTGCCCGCATGGTCGAGAAGGCGTGCCAAAGTGCGACCACCAGCACAGTGTAGGCGAACATGCGGTGGATGAACTGCACCGTCTTGGGGCTTTCGAAGAAATTGCGCCAGACCGGCTCGATGACCAGCAGATCGCCTGGAATGATCGCCCCATCCATCAGCGGCCAGGTGTTGTAGGACAGGCCGGCATGGAGACCGGCGACCAGAGCGCCTAGATAGATCTGAAACAGCACCAGCAAAACCATGATGCCCGAGAAGCGTTGGACCTGGCGATTGGCCGGCGCTTGCGAATAGGTCGCAAGCCCTCGTGCGATGTAGGCAACTGCGGTGACGATGATGCAGGCAAAGGTCAGATGGATCGCCAGACGGTACTGGCTGACCGAGACACGTTCCGACAGGCCAGAGGCGACCATCCACCAGCCGACGGCACCTTGCAGGCCGCCCAGCGCCAGCAGACCGACAAGACGTGGCTTCAGCCGGCGTTCGAGACGGCCCGTGAGCCAGAAGAAGGCCAGCGGAATGGCGACAAGGAAACCAACGCCGCGCGCGAGCAGCCGGTGCGCCCATTCCCACCAGAAGATGCCCTTGAACTCGTCAACGGTCATGCCCTTGTTGACCTGCTCGTATTGCGGGATCTGCTGGTACTTTTCGAACTCTTCCTGCCATTCCGCCTGGTTGAGCGGCGGGATGACGCCGTGGATCGGCTTCCATTCGGTGATGGAGAGACCGGAACCGGTCATGCGCGTGGCACCGCCGACCATGACCAGCGCGAACAGAACCAGCAGCACGACATAAAGCCAGCCGCGCACGAGCGCGCGGTTGTGCAGCTCCCTGTCACGTTGAGCAAGCGGTGCAGCAGTGTTGGTCATCGCGGACATGACAATCGTTCCCGGCTCGTTCGAAACTCGCCGGACTGGTGGACCATAGCGGCTTCGCTGGCAAGTTCGACCCACGCGACACGCAGTCGCGCCGCATAGCGGCGTATCCTCTGCGGTTGCGTCGGCTGGCGGGAGCGACTATGCGAAGCCTGGATAAAGGATCAAGAAATGCCCGTTCGCGTCAAGAAGCTGATCGGAACCGTGCTGCTGGTGCTGCTGGTGATCGTCTATGCGCTGATCGCAACCATGGTGGCGGTCGCGCAGCTGTCGCAGTCCGGGCCGGTCGTGCACCTGGCCTTCTTCTTCTTCAGCGGCCTGCTTTGGATCCTGCCGGCGATGTGGATCATCAAATGGATGGTCAAGCCCCCCAAATCCGCCATCCGCTAAGCCTACACCGTCACCAGCCGCTGGCCGCGATTTGCCATCAAGGTCGTTGCTCCAGACAGCATGGCTCGCATCACCGCCAGTTCCTGGTGTCGCCCGTTGACTGAAAGCCGCGGCAACGCATGCAAGCAGCCAGCATGTTCGGGCCTAAGCACGCCATGGCGCGTTGTCACCGCCGAGACATAGCCAGCCTCGCGCGCGAGTTCGGTTTCGCGCAGGCCCGCCGCCGCCGCATAACCGTAGGGATAGGCGAAATGGCGCGGCGCGCTGCCAAGCTCGGCCTCGATCATGTTGCGTGAACGATAGATCTCGCGCAGCGCTGCTTGCCTGCTCAGCCGCTTGAGATTGTAGTGATGAACCGAATGCGCACCGATGGTGACCAGAGGATGCGCAGCGCAGCGCCTGATCTCGTTCCAGTCCATCAAAAGCTTGCGGTTGAGGGCAGAGGCATCGACGTCCACCATGTCGGCCCAGCCGCGCAAGGCCGCGCGCTGGTCTTCTTCCCGCAACTCGCTGGTGATGTGGTCTGACAAGCGCCGGAACGCTTCTGAGCGGCCATTCGGCGTCGAACAATCGAGCTTCAATTCGCCGCCCGGCATGGCAATCGAAAGCGGCCGGCCGGCCTCGACTATGTCGTCGAGAACTTCCCACCAAAGATCGACATCGCCGCCCGTCAGGCCGGGCGCGACATAGATCGCAACAGGCGCGGCATGCTTTTCCAGAACCGGCAGAGCCTCGGTCAGATTGTCGCGATAAGCATCGTCGGCGGTCAATACCGCAAACAGCCCGCCCTTGCCTGGCTGGCGCACGCGCACCACCGCTTCGTCCATCGTCACAAAGGCGTAGCCCATGCGCTTCATCTCACCGATCAGCGCATCGAGAAACTGCGGCGTGATGCTGAGGTGTCGGTTGGGGCTTTCCGGCCGTTCAAGAAGCGCGGTCACGCGATGAAGCATCAGGATCGCGCCGACGCTGCCGACCAGCGGCCTGGCAAGTGCGCTCAGACCACTATATCCGATCAGCAGGAAAGCCAGCTTTCGGGCTGCGTCGATCATTCCTTCACCTTTGGCGCCTAGGTTTGGCGGCATCGAGCATGCCGAGGACTGCTCCAGGTGCCGATCAATAACCGGCAAGGATTGAAGTATGGTTGACGCTCCTGCCCCCAGCGAAAACGATGTCTTGCTGCGCAAGGCTGCGGATTTCGCCGGCGACGTAACGGCGGCAGCCTTTCCAGCTTCAAGTGAGACCCTCAACACTTACGGCAACTTCACCAACATCTACGCACCGGCCCAGAGCCCCGAATGGGTGTCTGCCTGGATCGACACCAACAAACCCGACGCTGTTATTGCGACCTTGAGCGCCAACGGGCACCTAGTCCTCTCTGTCGTGCTTGAAGTCCGCCGCGAAGGACCATTCCGCATCGCGCGCTTCCTGGGCGGTACGCATGCCAACGGCAACTTTCCGGCAGTCGACAGGAATTGGCTGGCAGCAGCAAACGCGCATGACATCGAAGCGCTCGTCGGTTCGATCAGGCAAGTTCGTCCCGATATCGATCTCGTTGCGTTCGACCGCCTTATGGCCGAATTCCGCGGCCTGCCCAACCCGCTGCTCAAGCTGCCCTCCGCGCCGAGCCCAAACCTGGCGCTTGCAGTCGATCTCGATGGCGGCTTCGAAGCGGTTCTCACCCGCACCAATGGCAAGAGGAAACGCAAGCGGCATCGCAGCCAGGAGCGGAAGTACGAGGCCGTTGGCGGTGCACGGCGCATTGTGGCGACCACGGCCGCCGACGCAAACGCGATGCTCGACGCCTTCTTCGCCATGAAACAGCAGCGCTTTGGCACGATGGGCATCACCGACGTATTTGCCGACGCCGGGGTACGCAGTTTCTTCCGCAAGCTTTTCGTCGATGCGCTACAGCATGACAAGCCGTCCTTTGTGCTGCACGGGCTGGAGGTCGCAGGCAAATACCGCGCGGTCACCGGCTCAAGCCGGGCCGGCAACCGCCTGATCTGCGAATTCGGCGCCATCGCCGACGACGAACTGGCCTATGCCAGCCCGGGCGAATACCTGTTCTTCGACAACATCTCCGAGGCCTGCCGCCAGGGATTCGCTGCCTACGACTTCAGCGTCGGTGATGAACCCTACAAGCGCCAGTGGTGCAATCTCGAGATCCGGCATGCCGACGTGCTGGTGCCATTAACGACGAAGGGTCGGCTCTATGCGCTTGGCCTTAGATCGACGTCGCGCCTCAAGGGCGCGATCAAGAACAACGCCACGCTATGGGCTCTGGCCAAGCGGCTGAGGTCCGGCGTGCGCGGCAAGGCAGCAACTGTCGAGGAAGACTGACCCAGGCTAGGCAGCCGAACGTGTCGGCTGCGGTGTCGTCGGCAACTCATGGCCAACCGGGGTCACAAGGATGACATCCCCGTAACCGCCGGCGCGCAGGCCATCGGCGGCATTGGCGATCTCGTCGTCATGGCGCAGGAAGCTGACCAGCACTTCCGTGCCGTCGCCGACAAGGCGCCTGATCTCGTCGGCATCCGCCGGTCCACACTCAACCACAACCAGATCATAGGCAGTCGTCAGCGATTCCATGATGATCGGCAGGCGGTCGGCGGCGCGCATGGCACGAGCCGGATCGGCCGTGCCGACCGGAATCACATCGCAATCCGAATAATGATCAGCGCGGATGACGTCGGTGAACTGGGCTTCTGAGGCAAGAAGGTTGGTAATGCCGGGATAACGGCCGCCGTCGAGCATCGGCCGCGATGCGGCGCCTGTGGCGGTCAGGTCGAGCAACAGGACGCGCAGGCCGGCATCAGCCACCTCACGCGCGACGAGCACTGCGGTCGCCGCCGCATCGTCGCCCTCGGGCGAAATGAAGATGGCACGAGCGGCACCGCCAGCGATCAGCCTTTCGGCCGCTGTCTCGATGCTGATGCCGGCATGGGCGACCGGGGCTAGCTCCTCTTCGGCGGCAATCGCCGGCTCGTTGGGATCGTAGTCCGCAAGCTCAGCCGCGACGGCCTGCTCTTCGGCGTTGTCCCACGAACGCGGCGTCCCCTCTTCCGGCAGGCTTGCCACGCGGCGGACAGGCATCGCTACCTGGGTGACCGGCGTTACGCGAGCACCTGCTGCCGGGCGCATGGCACGGCCGGAAAACAGTTCCTGCAACAGTGTGAAGATCGCCATCAGCAACAGCGAACCGACAAAGGCCGCGCCGACAATCGGGACAATCTTCGGGAAATAGGATTCTGACGGCACGATCGCGCTGGAAAACACACGGGCATCCACCGGCAGATAGTTGCGATCCTGACGCGAGGCGGCCTCGCGATAGCGGGTGAGATAGGATTCGAGCAATGCGCGCTGTGCGGCGGCCTCGCGCTCCAGGGCACGAAGTTCGACTTCTTCTTCCGATACGCGCCCTGATTCGACCTTCAGCCTGTTGAGGTCGGCAACAAGCTGTTTTTCGCGAAGATCGGCACTCGCCGCCTCATTGACGAGGCCAGCCAGAACCTTTTCGGCCTGCGCGCGGATCTGCACATCCAGGTCGGCAAGTTGAGAATTGAGCGCCTTGATGCGCGGATGGTTCGGCAGAAGCGAGGTCGAAAGATCGGCGATGTCGGTCCTGAGCTGGATCTGGCGTTCGCGCAGACGCTGGATGAGGCCCGAAGACAGCACCTCCGGCACCGCATCGATCGAGCCGCCACTCTTCAATGCCTGGCGCACGCTCTGGGCTGTGGCTTCGGCAGCCGAACGGTTGGCACGAACGCGCGACAATTCGCTGGAAAGTTCGGAAAGCTGCTGGGTGGCAAGGGCTGAATTGTTCTGGCCGACCAACAGGTCGGATTGCGACCGGAAACTCGCGACACGCGCTTCGGCATCCTTGACGCGCTTGTTGAGGTCGGCAATTTCCGGCTTCAGCCAGTCGGTCGCCTCGGTGCTCGACTCAAGCTTGGAGCTGCGCTGGAAGTCGAGATAGACCTCGGCAATGGCATTCGGCACAGCAGCCGCAAGCTTGGGGTCCGACGACGAAAACTGAATGACAATGACGCGCGACTTTTCAACACGATAGACATTCAGCCTCTCGCGGAACGCCTTGAGCACACGCTCCTCCGGCGGCAGTTCATTGGGATCGCTCTTGAGCCCGGCGATGACCAGAAGACGTGAAATCGTCGACATCTGGGATGCGGCGTCGAATTCCGGCCGACTGGCCAGATCGAGCTTCTTGGCAACCTGCTTGAGGATATCGGTCGAACCGATGACCTCGACCTGGCTGGTGACCCCCTCCTCGTCAAGGATGGGCCGCTCATTCTCGCTGCTGCCGTCAGGCCGCGTAAACACCGACTCGCGCGTTTCGATCAGCAGACGCGTCTCGGCGCGGTATTGAGGTGTCGCCAGCGAGGCAAGCACAAAGGCCAGCCCAGTGACGGCCACGGAAAACAGCACCAGGCGCAGCCAGTTCCTCGCGAGACTGGCGAAGAGCTGGCCGAGATCGACATCGACATCACCGGCAGTGGATTGGACGCCAGACATGCAATTCCTACTCCGAGGCTGAGCAGACTGCACGGTAAACAAACATGGTAACCCAGGCGTTAACATCGCAACGCGGCGCTCGACTTCATTCGCGCAAGATGACGCCTCCCTTTACCGGGCATTAACCCTAACAAGACGATAACAATCGCGAACCGATATTCCGCAGCGTGGCGGCAAGCAGTCGAAGGTGTGTCTGCCGAAATGAAAAGCTCCCTTCCCTTTTGCCATGCGCTACTCGCAGCCATGCTGATCGTCAGCGGCTGCTCGAGCTATCGCCCCGCGCCTGCTGCCTTTCATGAAGTGCTCGACCAGCCCTATCGGCTCGGCGCCGGCGACCGCATCCGCGTCACCGTCTTCGAGCAGGAAGGCTTGACCAATACCTATAGTGTCGACCAATCGGGCTATATTTCCTTCCCGCTCGTCGGCGGTGTGCCGGCGCGTGGCTACACTGCCCAGGAAGTCGAAAAGGCCCTGGCCACCAAGCTTCGCCAGGGTTATCTGCGCGACCCGGACGTATCGGTCGAGGTCGATCGCTACCGTCCGATCTTCGTCATGGGCGAAGTCGGTGCCGCAGGGCAGTATTCCTATGTTCCGGGGCTGACGGTGCAAAAAGCAGTGGCTATAGCCGGCGGCTACAGCGCCCGTGCCAACCAGGGCGACGTCGACATCACCCGTGACATCAACGGCAAGGTGATGACCGGCCGCGTGCTGACGACTGATCCTCTGCTGCCTGGCGACACCATCTATGTCCGCGAGCGGCTGTTCTAAAGCGCCGTGCAGCAGATCGCGCCCCGCAAGCTCCGGATCGTCCACTGCTTCAGGTCGCCGGTCGGCGGCATCTTCAGGCATGTGCGCGATTTGACGGAGGCCCAGGTGGCCGCCGGACACCAGGTCGGCATCATCTGCGACTCGACCACCGGCGGCGACCATGAAGAGCGCCTGTTCGAGGCGATCAGTCCAATGCTGGCGCTTGGCATCAGGCGCACATCGATGCAACGCCATATCGGCCCCGGCGACATCGCTTCGGGGTGGCGCACCTACAAGATCATCAAGGAATTGCGGCCGGACGTGCTGCACGGGCACGGCGCCAAGGGTGGCGTCTATGCGCGTGCGTTCGGCTCACTGTTGCGGGTTTCAAGGTATTGCGTGGCCCGCGTCTACTCACCGCATGGCGGCTCCCTGCACTATGACGAAAGGACCGCGACCGGAAAGCTGTTCTTCGGGCTCGAACGCCTGATGGAACGCTTCACCGACCACCTGCTTTTCGTCTCCGACTACGAGCGGCGCACATTCATCCGCAAGGTCGGTAAACCGCGCGTGCCGACCAGCCTCATCTACAATGGCTTGCGCGATACAGAGTTCGAGCCGGTGTTTTCGCTGCCGGACGCCGCCGATTTTCTCTATATCGGCATGATGCGCGACTTGAAGGGGCCGGACCTCTTCATCGATGCGCTGGACAAGGTGCGGCAACATGTTGGTCGCGACGTGACTGCCGTGATGGTTGGCGACGGCGAGGACCTGCCGCGCTATCACGCGCAGGTAAAAGGGCTGAAACTCTCCAGCAATGTGCGTTTCATCGCCCCGATGCCGGCACGCGAGGCCTTTGCCCTCGCCCAGGTCGTTGTCGTTCCATCGCGCGCTGAGGCGATGCCTTACATCGTGCTGGAGACGCTTGCTGCCGGCAAGCCAATCGTGGCGACGGCTGTTGGCGGCATTCCTGAAATTCTGGGATCGGCGTCCCCTGCCCTGGTGAGCCCCGATGCAGGCGAGATCAGCCAGAAAATGCTCGAGGCCCTGAATTCGCCTGCCGACTACGCAGCATTGATGCCGGATATCTGCAGCTTGAAATCACGTTTTGGCGTAGCGGTGATGGCTCGCGACGTCGAAAAAGCATACTTCGCGGCGCTCGCACCAAGAGGCGGCTGAACACGATTAGAAGGCGTCCACCCAGCTCAAGGGTTTCTTAGCTCATCTTTGATATGTCGATCTGGCAATCCGGCGACCGGCAACAGATCGACGACAATGACCAATTTCGACCCAAAGCGCCGCTTCAGCGCGGAAGCCGTCAAGGCGGCTAGCGGCGACGGCAAAAAATCCGATACCGCCAAGCTCAGCAGCGTCGCCCAGGAGGTGGCAGCACAGTACCGGCGCGACACCATGTCCCCGGTCATGGTCAGTGGTGCCTTGCGCCTCTCCGAGTTCGCCCTGCTCTTCCTCACCGGCCTTGCGCTCTACGCCTATCATGTCGGCTTCCTCGGCCATCTCGGCTGGCAGTATCCGCTCGTCATCCTGGCCGCATCCTTCGCCGCCGTCGTCCTCTTCGAAGTCATGGACTGCTATCAGTTGCAATCGCTGATGCGGCCAGGCGCCACCATCGGACGGATCACCCTATGCTGGGCGGCGGCCTTCGCGCTGATGGCCCTCGCTGCCTTCTTCATGAAAGTTTCGTCAGATTATTCGCGTCTCCTGTTCGGCGGCTGGTTCCTGATCGGATTGGCGTTGCTGATCAGCCTGCGCCTGATCATGGCACGCGTCATCCGCCTCTGGGCCCGCAATGGGCGCATGGAGCGGCGCGCCGTCATCGTCGGCGGCGGCAAGGCCGCCGAAACGCTGATCCGTTCGATCGAACAGCAGCCCTACAACGACATCCGCATCTGCGGCATCTTCGACGACCGCGACGACAAGCGCTCGCCGCCGATCGTCGCTGGCTATCCAAAGCTCGGAACCGTGTCCGAATTGCTCGAATTCGCCCGCATCGCGCGCATCGACATGCTGATCGTGTCGCTGCCGCTGACGGCGGAAACCCGCGTGCTGCAGCTGCTCAAGAAACTGTGGGTGCTGCCGGTGGACATCCGGCTTTCGGCGCACTCCAACCAGTTGCAGTTCAGGCCGCGCTCTTATTCCTTCATCGGCGCCGTGCCGATGCTCGACATCTTCGACAAGCCGATCAACGACTGGGACTCGGTCGCCAAACGCGCCTTCGACATCGTCTTCAGCCTGCTTGGCATCATCGTCTTTTCACCCGTGATGCTGGCAACCGCCATCGCCATCAAGCTCGACAGCAAGGGCCCGGTGCTGTTCAAGCAAAAGCGCCACGGCTTCAACAACGAGGTGATCGAGGTCTACAAGTTCCGCTCGATGTATACGGACCAGTCCGATCCGACGGCCCGCAAGAGCGTGACCAAGAACGACCCGCGCGTTACCCGTGTCGGCCGCTTCATCCGCAAGACGTCGATCGACGAGCTGCCGCAGTTCTTCAACGCGCTGTTCGGCAGCCTGTCGCTGGTCGGGCCGCGCCCGCACGCGGTGGCCGCCCAATCCCACAACTTGCTCTACAACGAGGTGGTCGACGGTTATTTCGCCCGCCACAAGGTCAAGCCCGGCGTCACCGGCTGGGCCCAGATCAATGGCTGGCGCGGCGAGATGGACACCGACGAGAAGATCCGCAAGCGCACCGAGTTCGACCTCTACTACATCGAGAACTGGTCGCTCTGGTTCGACATCAAGATCCTGTTTTTGACGCCGATCCGCCTGCTTGATACGGAAAACGCCTATTGAGCGCGATCACCTATGAGCTGCCGCGGGCCGCGATCAACGCCAAGCTGATCGGGCTCATCTCCACCGGTGCCATTGCGCTGGGCGTGCTGCTGTCGGGTTTCGTCATCCGCGAACCCGCACCTTACGAGCTCTACATGGCCGGGCTGATTGCGGTGTGGTCGCTGTTTGGCCTGCGCATGTCGCGGGCGATCACCCCGCTGGTCGTGCTGATCGTGACGTTCAACATCGGCGGCATGATTGCCATGACGCAGATGGAAAATCTGATGAGCACGCCGCTCTATCTCGCGGTGTCGCTGTTCCTCGGCTTCACGGCGATCTTTTTTGCGGCGGTCACCGAGGCCGACCCCAGGCTGTTCCGGATCATTTTCCTGTCCTGGGTCACCTCGGCCGTAGTCACCTCCCTGCTCGGCATCCTTGGCTATTTCGGCGCCATGCCCGGTGCTGCGATGTTCACCAAGTTCGGCCGCGCCGCCGGCGCTTTCCAGGACCCCAACGTTTTCGGGCCGTACCTCGCCCTGCCCGGCATCTATCTGCTTTACCGCGTGCTGACCGGAAATCCGCTCAAGATGGCGATTTATGCCGCGCCGTTGCTCATCGTCACCGGCGGCATCTTCTTGTCCTTCTCGCGCGGCGCCTGGGGCCTTTTCGGCGCTTCGGCCATCCTGCTCACCGGCTTCCTGTTTCTGCAGAGCAACAGCGGCAAGTTCCGCCTCAGGATCGTCGTCATGAGCATTGCTGCCATGACATTCCTGACGGTTGCGCTGCTGATCGTCCTGCAGATCCCCTCCATCGGCGAGCTCTTCACCTCGCGCGCGCAGCTCGTCCAGGACTATGACGGTGCACGCCTTGGCCGTTTCGCGCGCTACGGCATCGGCTTCCTGTGGGCGACGGAGAAGCCTTTCGGCATCGGCCCGCTCGTCTTCGGCCAGATATACGGCGAAGACACGCACAACATCTGGCTCAAGACGCTGATGGATTATGGCTGGCTCGGCTTCGCCAGCTATCTGACGCTGATCGTGTGGACCGCGGCAGCCGGGTTCCGCATCCTGCTGCGCAACAGGCCCTGGCAGCCCTATCTGCTGTGCGCCTATGTCGTCTTCCTCGGACATATCGCCCTTGGCTCGGTCATCGATACCGACCATTGGCGCCATTTGTATCTGCTGCTCGGCCTGATCTGGGGCTCGATCGCACTGGAAGCCCGCCACCAGCGCACCGCGGTTTTTCACGCCAGCTGACTCGCCGCCCCATGCGGGCGTTGCGCACAACACCCTGCTTTTGTGAACGGTCCGGCACCATTTTGCCGGCTCAACTCGGCGTGACTGCTTTGTGAATCAGAGTGACTGTCCAGCCCATGGAATTCGGAAAGGTAGGCGCCTATCTGAGGGTGGTAAGCGAAACAGCGAAATAAAAATCGCCTCGCTACCAAACATTGAAAGGACTACTAAAATGAAAAAGATCATCCTCGCAGTATCTGCTGTTGCATTCATGAGCGGCGCAGCTCTTGCATCTGGTTCGGAAGGCATTGTTGCCAAGTTCAACCCGGATGTTCGTGTCATTACTCTTGACAATGGCAAGAGCTATACCATTCCGCAGCACATCGGCCTTCCGCAGGTCCAGGTTGGCGACAAGGTCACCGTCAGCACCAAGAGCGACGATGCCGATCAGGTAACGTCGGTGCTGCGCGCCCTCTAAGCCGCGACCAAAACCGCGATATCTTTCGCGACTTACCGAAAGCCATGGGCTCCCCCCCGCCCATGGCTTTTCGCGTTTTAAAGCCCAAGGCCAGCGTTCGCACCGACACTCCCACACTGCGATCGAACACAGCGACGGCAGGCCCAGCCCGCTACAAGCTCCATGGGCGCAGCGTGAACCCCTCGAATGGCTATCCCTACTGCAAGGCCATGGACGCCCAGCGCCCCTGGCCTTTCTTGCATCCGGGTCATCCCATGCCCGCATTCGATGCCCTATGGCAGCCAGACCGCTCCCCTACAAGAAACCGTGAACGATTTGTGTGTCGAGTTTACCGAAGCCGATGTAACCAAAGGCTCTTCCAAGCGTTCTTCCGTAGTCAAAAGCAATGGAACCTCCCAAGCAAACCTCCATGCTTTCAATTACCAGACACAGGAGATTAAAATGAGAAAGCTCATTCTTGCCGCTGCAGCACTTACCCTTATGTCGGGTGCAGCATTTGCCACCGAGATCAATGGCGTCGTCGCGAAATTCAACCCCGCGGTTCGTGTCGTCACGCTGACGAACGGCGACAGCTACACCATTCCGCGCGACGTCGCGATCCCGCCTCAGCTCGCTCCCGGCCAGAAGGTCGCGATCTCGGCGCGCGACAGCGGCTCAAAGGTCGACTCGGTGCTGGTCGGCTCCTACATGTAATGTAGCGTCTGGGCGGCAGACACGCCCAAGCAAAAGAAAACGCCATGGACGCAACCCCGCGCCCGTGGCGTTTGTTGTTGCGGCCACCTTACAGCACGGCAACGACCAGCTCGGGCCGCTGGAACTGCCGGCTGGCAGTTCGATTTGAGATATTTTCAGGGGAAGGGATAAAATGGTCGGAGTGGCCGGATTCGAACCGACGACCCCTTGACCCCCAGTCAAGTGCGCTACCGGGCTGCGCTACACTCCGGACCGGTCGCGATGTATCTTGATAACACCGTCTTGGTCAACCCTATTCGGCGGCTTTCCCGCCAAACTTCTTCATTCCGAATTGGTGGGCGATTTCAACCGCACAAAAGGCGTCAGCGCGCGCCTAACGCACCTGGTCGAGCAGGCGTTTGCATTCGAGAAGATCAAACAATGCCTCCTGGAGTAGCGCCCGGTTGTCGCGGGACAGCTTGCCTGAGTCGGCGGCCACCGGCCCGTCATCGTCACCCTTGCCAAGGCCAAAGAAGCGCCGACTGGGCTTGGCCCTTGCCTCGCCCACCAGCATCTCCTCGTCGACCGCGCGCGGCTGTGCCGCAGGCGTCAGCGGCGCTTCTGCGTGCTTGCGTTGGGCGATCGCCTCGACAGCCTTGAGATCGCCGCTGCCGATGGCGACGAGGAACTGGTTGCCATTGTCGCGCAGGAGCTTCTGCACACCCTTGATGGTATAGCCCTGCTCGTAGAGCATGTGGCGGATGCCCTTGATCAGCTCGACATCCTGCGGCCGGTAATAGCGTCGGCCACCGCCACGCTTCATCGGCTTGATCTGGGTAAAGCGGGTTTCCCAGAAGCGCAGCACGTGCTGCGGCAAATCCAGATCTTCGGCCACTTCGCTGATGGTGCGGAAGGCGTCGGGGCTCTTGTCCATGGTCGCCACTTTCGCAAATCGATTCGTGATTCATTTCAGCGGTTTGCGCGACAACATTCAAGCCCGGCGCGAATCACGCACCAGGCTATCAACCGGTTAGAACGGAAAAATCGCTATTTGGCGGCCTTGGACTTGCCGTTCTGGTGGGCGCGCAAGATACGGCTCTTCAGCACGTTGGACGCCTTGAAGGTCATCACCCGGCGCGGCAGGATCGGCACTTCTTCGCCGGTCTTGGGATTGCGGCCCACGCGTTCGTTCTTGTCGCGGACATGGAACGTGGCGAAAGACGACAATTTGACCGTCTCGCCGCGCACGATTGCCTCGCAGATTTCGTCGAGAACCGTTTCGACCAACTGCGCCGACTCCGTACGGGAAAGACCGACTTTCCGGTAGACGGATTCAGCGAGATCGGCACGCGTAAGTGTCTTTCCCCCCATGCGACGGTCCCATCCTCAAAAACAACAATTTAGCGAACGCGCCAGACGTTAAGTAATTGATCCGTCAAGGTCAAGGACCGATGCCATGACCTTTTCGCCAACGCCGTACAGGCGTCGTCAGGATGCTGCGATCACCACCTGAGGAGTACGGCACCCCAGGTAAAGCCGCCGCCCATGGCCTCGAGCATGACGAGGTCGCCCTTCTTGATGCGGCCATCGGCAACGGCGGCCGAAAGCGCCAGCGGCACGGAGGCTGCGGAGGTGTTGCCGTGGAGGTGGACAGTGACCACTGCCTTTTCCTCGGGGATGCCGAGCTTCCTGGCCGAAGCGTCGATGATGCGCTTGTTGGCCTGGTGGGGCACGAACCAGTCGAGATCGTCGGCGGAAATGTCGGTCTGGGCAAAAACGTCCTCGATTACGTCCGTGATCATGCCCACCGCGTGTTTGAAGACCTCGCGGCCTTCCATCTTGAGGTGGCCGACGGTGCCTGTCGTCGACGGCCCGCCGTCGACATAGAGCTTGTCCTTGTGGGTGCCGTCGGAGCGCAGGCTGGCCGCCAGCACACCGCGGTCGGCAATGGTGCCCTGCCCTTCCGCAGCCTCAAGAATGAGCGCGCCGGCGCCATCGCCGAACAGCACGCAGGTCGAACGATCGGACCAGTCGAGGATGCGCGAGAAGGTCTCGGAGCCGATGACCAGCACGCGTTTGGCAAGGCCGCCCTTGATGTAGAGATCGGCCGTGGTGACGGCATAGACGAAGCCGCTGCACACCGCCTGCATGTCGAAGGCAAAGCCGTGGCGCATGCCAAGCCGGTTCTGGATCTCGACGGCGGTCGCCGGAAACGTGTTGTTGGGGGTCGATGTCGCCAAAACGATCAGGTCGATGTCGTCAGGTGTCAGGCCGGCATTTTCCAGTGCCGCACGCGCCGCCGCTTCACCGAGCGAGGCCGTCGTTTCGTCGTCACCGGCAATGTGGCGCTGGCGGATGCCGGTGCGCTGGGCGATCCACTCGTCCGAAGTCTCGACCATGCCTTCAAAATCGGCGTTCTTCATGATGCGGCGGGGCAGCGCTGAACCGATGCCGCGCACAACTGATCTGATCACTTTGAAAAAATCCTATTCCTGATCTTCGACCGCAGCGGCGGGTCGCCCCATCGCAGCATGCGGGTTGCGTGCGTGGAAGAGGTCGAGATCGGCCTCAATGCGATCGAGCAGCCGGTTGCGAACCATATCATAGGCCATTTCGATGGCGGCAGCGAAACCATCGGCGTCAGCACCGCCATGGCTCTTCACCACGATGCCGTTGAGGCCCAGGAACACGCCGCCATTGGCCCGGCGCACATCCATCTTCTCGCGCAGGCGATCGAAAGCGCCCTTGGCGAAGATGTAGCCGATCTTGGCCATCAGCGTACGGCTCATCGCCTCGCGCAGGTAGCCGGCGATCTGGCGGGCGGTGCCTTCGGCGGTCTTGAGCGCAATGTTGCCCGAAAAGCCCTCGGTGACGACGACATCCGTCGTGCCCTTGCCGATATCGTCGCCTTCAACGAAGCCTTGGTAGTTCATCGAGGCCATGTTGGCCTCGCGCAGCATGCGCCCGGCTTCCTTGACCTCTTCCTGGCCCTTGATCTCTTCAACGCCAACGTTGAGCAGGCCGACGGTCGGCCGTTCGATGCCGAACAGCGCACGCGCCATGCCGGTGCCCAAGATGGCGAAATCGGTGAGCTGGTGGGCGTCGGCACCGATGGTTGCGCCGACATCCAGCACAACGCTCTCGCCACGTGTCGTCGGCCAAAGGGCCGCGATCGCCGGGCGGTCGATGGTCGCCATGGTGCGCAGGCAGAATTTCGACATCGCCATCAGCGCGCCGGTATTGCCAGCGGAGACGCAAGCGTCCGATGTGTTGGACTTGACCGCCTCGATCGCCTTCCACATCGACGACTTCCAGCGGCCATGGCGCAGCGCCTGGCTCGGCTTGTCGTCCATGCGCACGGCAACCTCGCAATGGACGAACTCGCTGACTGCTGCGAGCCGCGGCTGCTTGGCAAGCTCGGGACGCACCACTTCTTCGCGGCCATAGATGATGAAGCGAATGTCGGTGCGCCTTGTGGCGACCTTGGCCAGAGCGGGAATGATCACGGAAGGACCGTGATCGCCACCCATGGCATCAATGGAAATCTTGATCACGCGTCGGTCATCTCACTGTTGGCATCGCAGGGCACGCAAAAGTCCGGCGAAAATAGCGGTTCTGGATGACCGCACAACCGGGATTACGCGAAACGGCGGGCGTTTTCAAAGCTTCTTGGATATTAGGCGGAGCTTTTTCTGGAATTCGCTCTCGACCGGCTCGCTGTTGTCGTCATCGGTACTGGCGACCACAACGCCTGTCTTGCGCGGATAAGGATCGATGGCAAGGCCAAAGAACTCCTCGGCAAGGGCGCCCGCATCAATGGTGTCGCCGGTGAAGGTTTCGGGGGCGTCCGGGCCTTCCGCGTCGAGCAATATCTCGCCAGCCTCATTGAAGCCCTGTCTTGCGAGCTTGGAGTCTTCGGGTAGGAAGACACCCTCGACGTCAGTGTCGATGGTCGCTTCGACCGGTTCGAGGGTGGCAATGCAGGCCTGGGTGATCTCGGCCTTGACCCGGCCGCTGACCTTGATGCCATTGCGCTTCCACTTGGTGACGACGAGATCTGCCTTGTAGCGCTCGACCGACAACAGGCCATGCGCCTCGGCAAGCGCTGCGCGCTGGGTCGCGTCGGCATCAACGACTGCCGACATGCCTTTCTGCGGCATTCTCGAGACGTTTACCGGGAAGGAAACCGGGCTTGAGGTTTCGACTAGCTTCATGGGAGGCTCCTTCAGGCTGCCTGTGGCGCCGGATAAGTCAGTTTGCCGGCACATATGTCTTCCGAAGGCTGGGCGGCAAGGGTGCGATTCGCCGCAAAGACATATTCGGCAAGGGCCGCGGCTTCCGGCCATTCTTTCACGTCTGGGCGCACGTTGCGTAAAAGCGCTGCGGCAAACGCCGCGTGATCGTCGCGTTCGAGCGCATCCTTGTAGGATTCGGTGCGGCCGTAGAACATTTTCGCCAGTTTTTTCATGCGCTTGGGCACGCCGACATCGCTGATTCCCAGCTCGCGCAGCGAATGGTCGACGTCGAGGAAGAATTCGTCGATCAGCAATTGCGCAATATCGGCCGAAGCGCCTGCCTCGCCGCGCAGGCGGTGCAGAAACAGGAACATATGCAGCGACAGCATCTCGAAACGGCCAAGTGGGGTGTCGGGCACATTCCAGGCCGAATAAAATGGCTCCTGCCGCGCGGCTGCCACGATTCGTGTATAGAGCGCCTCGGTGATGGCGCGATTGGCTTGGCGTTGACGGCCAAACAGACGCTGGAACATTTGAGGGCGGTCTCCCGGGACCCGTTTCGCACAGTGGCCTTGTTGCATCGGCGCGCAAGCTGGTTTACCGGTTTTGCGGCCTCGCGCAAGCAGGGCCCTAGCCGGCAGGATGGAGTTGTTGTTGCACTCGCTGAAATTCAAGATGCCATTTTCGTTGCGTCCGGCAAGCGCTGTGTCGCTGATCGTGGCTGCTGCCGCGCTTTCGGCATGCAACACCTCGAAGACCTTCGGTGATCTGAGCCCCAGCGAAACGCTGACCCAGGGCTATGTCATCGACCAGCAGTCAGTCGATTCCGTGCCGGTGGGTTCGAGCCGCGAGCAGGTGCTGCTCGCGCTTGGCACGCCGTCGACGACAGCGACCTTCGACAACGAGGTGTTCTACTACATCTCCCAGACGCGCAAACGCTCCGTCGCCTTCGCCAAGCCCAAGCTCATCGAGCAGCGCGTGCTCGCCGTCTATTTCGGCGCCGACGGCCGCGTCACCAACATTGCCAATTACGGCATGCAGGAAGGCAAGGTGTTCGACTTCATCTCGCGCACGACACCGACCGGCGGCAAGGACCAGAACTTCCTCGGCCAGCTGCTTTCGGGTGCCGGCAAGATCGGTTCGGGCGCTGCCAGCAACATCTTCGGCGGAAGCTAGCCGCCGGCAGTTTCAGGAATCTCAGGCAACAGCCCGCGGAAGCAATTCCGCGGGTTTTTCTTTGCGTGGCATCAGAACTGAAAAACCCCGCCCGCATGACGCGGACGGGGCTTAAATCACTCAAGGTCGTTCGCAGGCGTTGCCGCCTGCCGGCCTAGCCTCCGCTATGCGCAAGCACTGCCAACAGCAGCAGTGCGACGATGTTGGTGATCTTGATCGCCGGGTTCACCGCCGGACCGGCAGTGTCCTTGTAGGGATCACCGACAGTGTCGCCGGTCACCGAAGCCTTGTGGGCTTCAGAGCCCTTCATGTGCTTGACGCCGTCCTTGTCGGTGAAGCCATCCTCGAACGACTTCTTGGCGTTGTCCCAGGCACCACCACCCGAGGTCATCGAGATGGCGACGAACAGGCCGTTGACGATGACGCCGAGCAGCGAGGCGCCAAGTGCTGCGAAAGCCGAAGCCTTGGAGCCCGAGATCAGCAGGACGCCGAAATAGACGACCAGCGGAGCGAGCACCGGCAGCAGCGACGGGATGATCATTTCCTTGATCGCCGCCTTGGTCAGGATGTCGACGGCGCGAGCATAGTTGGGCTTGGACGTGCCCTTCATGATGCCTGGATCCTCGCGGAACTGCCTGCGCACTTCCTCGACGATCGAGCCGGCCGCACGACCGACGGCCGTCATGGCGATGCCGCCGAACAAATACGGGATCATGCCGCCGAAGATCAGACCGGCAACGACGTAAGGGTTGGACAGGTCGAAGGAGACCGTGCCGATGTTGGCAAAATACGGGAACTGGGTCGGGTTCGCCGCGAAGTACTGCAGGTCGTAGCTGTAGGCCGCAAACAACACCAGCGCGCCAAGACCAGCCGAGCCGATGGCATAACCCTTGGTCACAGCCTTGGTGGTGTTGCCGACCGCGTCAAGCGCGTCGGTCGAATGACGCACTTCCTTGGGCAGGCCAGCCATTTCGGCGATGCCGCCGGCATTGTCGGTGACAGGACCAAAGGCATCGAGCGCTACGATCATGCCGGCAAGGCCGAGCATGGTGGTCACCGCGATTGCCGTGCCGAACAGGCCGGCAAGCTGGAAGGTCGCGATGATGCCGCCGACGATGACGATCGCCGGAAGAGCTGTCGATTCGAGCGACACCGCCAGGCCCTGGATGACGTTGGTGCCGTGACCGGTGACCGACGCCTGGGCGATCGAATTGACCGGGCGCTTGTTGGTGCCGGTGTAGTACTCGGTGATGACGACGATGAGCCCGGTCACCACGAGACCTATGATGCCGCAAAAGAACAGGTTCTTGCCTGTGATCAGCACGCCACCTCCGGTGCCGATCTCACCCCAGCCGACTGTCAGCGAGGTCGCAGCGCCGAGGCCGACGATGGACAACAGGCCGGTGACGATCAGGCCCTTGTAAAGCGCGCCCATGATCGAGCCGTTGGCGCCGAGCTTGACGAAGAAGGTACCAATGATCGAGGTGATGATGCAGGCGCCGCAAATGGCGAGCGGGTAGAGCATCACGTTGGACAGGATTTCGGTGCCACCAAAGAAGATCGCGCCGAGCACCATGGTGGCGACCACCGTCACCGCATAGGTTTCGAACAAATCAGCCGCCATGCCGGCGCAGTCGCCGACATTGTCGCCAACGTTGTCGGCGATGGTGGCAGGGTTGCGTGGATCGTCCTCGGGAATACCGGCTTCGACCTTGCCGACGAGATCGCCGCCGACATCCGCACCCTTGGTGAAGATACCGCCGCCGAGACGGGCGAAGATCGAGATAAGCGAGGCGCCGAAGCCGAGAGCCACCAGCGAGTCGATGACGATGCGGTCAGCAGGCGCATGCCCCATCGGGCCGGTCAGGATGAGGTAGTAGACGGAGACGCCAAGCAAAGCGAGGCCCGCCACCAGCATGCCGGTGATGGCGCCCGACTTGAAGGCGATGTCGAGGCCGGCAGCGAGACTGTTGGAAGCGGCCTGCGCGGTGCGCACATTGGCCCGGACCGAAACATGCATGCCGATGAAGCCGGCTGCACCAGAAAGCACTGCACCAATCAAAAAGCCGATCGCCGCGGTAGCGGAAAGCAGCCACCATGCGAGCAGGAACACAACGACGCCGACAATGGCGATGGTGGTGTATTGGCGGGCCAGATATGCCTGCGCACCTTCTCGGATGGCGGCGGAGATTTCCTGCATGCGCGCATTGCCCTGGTCGGATGCAAGCACCGACCGTGTCGCCCAAATGGCGTATAGGACAGATAGCAGGCCGCAGGCGATGACGACGTAAAGCATTGTCATTGCCAATTCTCTTCCCTGATTGTGCCCGGAATTCCCCTCCCCGGGCGAGTGAACGAGACCGGCAGCCTCACTGCGGTTTCCGGCCCCTGATGGAGCATCCGAAACAGGGCAACGAACGTCAAGATATCGCCAAGGTTTTTCTCGGCTTTCGCCGCCCCAATCGCCAAGTGTTGACGGCTCGCCGCAGCATTGATCCGATTAGTCGATCCGAGAACTTTCCGGCCCGCAACATAACTTAACATCATGTAACACACGTGCCCGCGGCCCAATGAAATGCTGCCAGCGTCAGAAAGTCATGACCTGGCGGCGCGAATCATCGCGCTTCCCAATTCGCGGAGCCCGCATGTTCGACACTTTCAACGCCGGATCGCTCGCCTATCGTGCGAGCGCAGCCGCGCTGGCAATCGCTTCCGCCTCCCCAGTTGCTGCCCTAGCCGCCGATGCTGGCACAGCCGATTCAGTTTCCACCGGACAGCCAAATCCCTCCCGCTTTGGCCGGATCACCCAGAAGCTAGGCGAATGGGAGGTCGTCATTGGCGGTGGCGCCCTGGTCGAGCCGGAATATGAAGGCGGCGACACGTTCAAGGTGACACCGGTGCCATTTGTGTCGGCGACGTTCTACGACGCGCTGACGATCGATCCGCGTGGCGCGACCATGACGCTGCTTGAACAGGGACCGTTCGAACTCGGCGCGCGGGTTGGCTACGAACAGGGCCGCGACGAAGACGATTCCGACCACCTCAAGGGATTGGGCGATGTCGATTTCGGCTTCACCGTTGGCGCCAGGGTTGGCGCGCAATTCGGCCCGGCGGAGTTTTATGCCGAAGTCGACAAAACCATCGAAGGCAGCGAGGGCCTGCTCGCGAAGCTTGGCGTCGAGGTGACACAACCCTTGTCGGAAGCCTTTATCGTCGGCGTCGGCGCTTCGGCGACAATCGCCGATGAAAATCACATGCAGGCGTATTTCGGCGTAAGCCAGGAACAGGCCGCGCGCTCCGGGCTTGCGCCATACCAGGCAGAGGCAGGCCTGAAGCGCGCCGATGTCGCGATTTCCGCTACCTATCTCTTCGACGACAACTGGACACTGCGCGGTGAAGCGCAACTGGGCGTGCTGCTCGGCGACGCCGCCGACAGCCCGATCGTGGTGGAAAAGCTACAGCCTTCGGCGATGCTTCTCATCGGCTACCGCTTCTGACACTCTGCAACCAGCATTCGCACAAGGATTGGCCCCAGCCCCATGTCATCCAAGTCCCACGGCGACGTGGTTCAAGACACAAGTCCGGCGCGGCGCGGCGCACGCATACTCATTGTCGAGGACGACAACGAGATCGCGCGGATGCTTGGCGATGCGCTGGCGGAAGCGGGCATGATCGTCGACATCGCCGAAAACGGCGTTGCGATGGACGGCGTGCTTCGCCAGAAGAAATTCGACCTGATCGTGCTCGATGTCATGTTGCCGGGCGAAGACGGCCTCAGCATCTGCCGCCGTCTTCGAAAAGAAACAACCGTCCCGATCCTGATGCTGACCGCGCTTGGCGAAGAGGTCGACCGCATTGTCGGCCTGGAGATCGGGGCGGACGACTACGTCACCAAGCCATTCAGCACGCGTGAGCTGACGGCGCGCATAAGGGCCCTGCTGCGGCGCGCCACCTATGCGCCTGAAGACGCGGGGCGGACGAGAGCATTGCGCTTCAATGGCTGGCGCATCGACCCGGTGCGTCGGCAATTGCACGATCCGAGCAATGCACGAGTCGCCACGACCACGCATGAATTCGACCTGCTGCTCGCCTTTTGCCGCAATGCCGGGCGGATCCTGTCGCGCGAACAATTGCTTGCGGTGACGCATGCCGGACTGGCCGGCCCGATCGAGCGCAGCATCGATGTCCATATCAGCCGCCTTCGCCAGAAGATCGAAGAAGACGCACGCGACCCGGTGCTGCTCAAGACAGTGAGGCTGGGCGGTTATGTCTTCACCGCCACAGTGGAAGAGGTATGAAAAACGCGCTCCACCGCCTGGTGCCGCAATCGATGCGCGGCCAGATCATGGCGATCATCGTCGTCGCCATGATCGTGGTCATCGTGCTCGGTTCGGCTTTCGAAAGAATGACCGAGAGTGCGCTGCCCAACATGGAAATCGACGCCGAACGGGCCGGCACAGTCGCTGCGCTGTTGCGCCAGGCACCGCCTGAAACACGCGATGGGATCATCGACGCGGCGTCCCGCGCGGGGTTCGATTTACGCATCGTTGCCAGACAAGAGGCAGACCGCATCCCGTCTTCGCCGCATTGGCGCACGCCTTTGGCCTGGCTGGTCAATGCATTGTTTCCGCCCGACAGGCCGCCGCCTTTGGGCGGGCGACGGCTGATCATCGACGACAAGCCGGCTTTGGTGTTTGCCCTCGATGACGAGACCGCGCTCATCTATTCCGGGGTGCCCGACACGATCCTGACCTCGCAATTCGTCAACCCGGCCTCCTATTATTTCCTGGCGCTGGTGGTGCTGCTGGGGCTGTTCCTGGCCTTTGTGGTGTGGTCGGTCACCGACCCGCTGAAGCGCATATCGGCGGCGGCCGACTTCGCCGAAACGGGCAAAGGCGAGGAGTTGTTCGTCGAGCGCGGGTCGATCGAGATGATTGGCCTGGCACGCGCCCTGAACAAGATGCGCACGCGCATCCGCACCATGATCGACAACCGCACGCATATGCTGCGCAATGTCAGCCATGACCTGCGCACGCCCCTGACACGCCTGCGGCTTCGCGCCGAACGCAGCCAAGACAGCACACTGCGATCGGCGATGCTGGCCGATATCGGTCAGATCGACGGGCTGATCAACGAAACGCTGGCCTATCTGCGCGACGAGGCGTCGACGGAGGCGTTGCAGCGCGCCGATATCGCCAGCGTGGTGCAGACGGTTTGCGCCGAATTTTCCGATGTCGGCTTTTCGGTTGCCTATAGAGGTCCAGACCGGCTGCTGGGCTGGTGCAAACCAAACGCCTTGGGGCGCGCGGTCGCCAATCTCTGCGACAACGGCGTCAAGTTCGCGGCCAATGTGACAGTCACGCTTTCCGCAACCGATACGGCAGCGCTCATCGAGGTCGCCGATGACGGGCCGGGTATTGGCGAGAGCGCGCGGTCTCGGGTGTTCGAGCCATTTTTCAAAGCCGACGCGGCACGCGGCGCAACGCCAAAGCCCGGCTTCGGGCTCGGCCTCTCCATCGTCGCCGACATCGTCCACGGACATGGCGGCAGCATCGAGCTGGGGCAGAACCAACCGACCGGGCTCGTCATCAGAATCGAGCTGCCCGGTGCGGCTCCGGAAATGCCGGGCCGGGCTCATCGCGCCGAGCTGGCTGTGGCGGCTGGGGCCTCAGGCGTTGGCGCTGCCCTGCCCCATGCGCCGCGCGGCATAACGCTCAAGCGCTGACAGCGCGTCGTAGATCAGCACGGCAAGCGCCGCGACGATCAGGCCGCCCTGCAGAACAAAGGCCAGATTGTTGGATTGCAGCCCGGCGATGATGACCTCGCCGAGCGTCTTGGCCGCGACCGTCGAGCCGATGGTGGCGGTGGCGAGGCTGATGACCACCGAAAGCCGGATGCCGGCCAGCATGACCGGCACGCTGAGCGGCAGTTCGACCTTGAGAAGGCGTTGCCAGCCGGTCATGCCGGCGCCACGTGCGGCTTCAACCACGCTGGGCGGCGTGGTGGTCAGGCCCGTCAGCGAATTCTCGAAGATCGGCAACAAGCCATAGAGGAACAGCGCGATCAGCGTCGGCTTTTCGCCAAAGCCGACGGCGGGGACGGCTAGCGCCAGCACCGCCACCGGCGGAAAGGTCTGGCCGATATTGACCAGGCTGCGTGACAAAGGCAGGAACTCGACGCCGGCCGGCCGGGTAACAAGAATGGCGAGTGAAACGGCAACGACAATCGCAGCCGCAGTGGCGATGGCAACAGTGCGTAGATGCTGGAGCGCCAGCGACAGCAGGCTGCCCTGGTTGTAGATGACAGGCGCGCCATTCTGCGTCAGCGGCTTGAGCAGCGGCTCGAACCACAACGGGTTGGTCAAAAAGGCGATGAGCAGGGCCAGCACGGCAAGCCGCAGCAGGAGCGGAATCCAGGCCCTCATAGCGGCCTCGCGGCACGTTTGACGAGGCTTTCGACGGTCACCTTGCCGAGCGGCGTGCCATCGTCAGCGGTCACCGGCATTGCGGAGCGTCCCGACCACAACAATTCGGCGAGCGCATCACGCTGGGTCGCCTCGGCTCGAATGCCTTCGCCGGCAGCCAGGCCGGGCTCGAGCGCATCACCGACGGCGCCAAGCGATAAAAGCTTGAACGGACGGTCGGAGACACCGATCAGCGTTTCGACGAAATCATTGGCGGGCTTGGCCAGGATTTCGGCCGGTGTTGCGTACTGGATCAGGCGGCCGGCATCCATGACGGCGATGCGATCGCCAAGGTGGACCGCCTCCTCCATGTCATGAGTGACGAGGATGATGGTGGTGCCGAAGCGCTTCTGGATCGCCAGCAGGTCTTCCTGCGCCTTGGTGCGGATGATCGGATCGAGCGCGCCGAATGGTTCGTCCATCAACAGCACATTGGGCTCGGCTGCGAGCGCGCGGGCAACACCGACGCGCTGCTGCTGGCCACCCGACAATTCGTGGGGATAACGAGGACCGAAAGCCGCAGGCTCCAGTTGGAGCAGCGACATGAGCTCATCAACGCGGGTCTTGATGCGCGCGGCATCCCAGCCAAGCAGTGCCGGAACGGTGCCGATATTCTGCGCCACCGTGCGATGGGGAAACAGGCCGTTGCCCTGGATGGCATAGCCTATGCTGCGGCGTAGCTCGTGGCCGGGCACCGAGCGATTGTCCGTGCCGTCGAGCTTGATCGTGCCCGACGTCGGCTCGACTAGGCGGTTGATCATGCGCAACAACGTGGTCTTGCCCGAGCCCGAGGTGCCGACGATCACAGTCAGCGTGCGCGGCTGGATGACCATAGACACATCATCAACCACGGCCGTGTCGCCATAACGCTTGGTGATGTTTTCGATCTCGATCATGCCGCCACCGCCATGGTTCTGCGGGTCGCCACGAACTCGACCACCGCATCAAGAATGATGGCAGCGGCAAAGGCCAGCGCCACAGTGGGAACCGCCCCGAGCAGGACAAGGTCCATTGCCGTCTGGCCGACGCCCTGAAACACGAACACACCGAATCCGCCACCGCCGATCAAGGCGGCAATGGTGGCAAGGCCGATGTTCTGCACCAGAACGATGCGGATGCCGGTGAGGATGACCGGGAAAGCCAGCGGAAACTCGACATTTTTGAGCCGCTGCCAATTGGTCATGCCCATGCCGCGTGCCGCATCGTTGGCCGCGCGCGGCACGCCGGCGAGCCCGACGACCGTGTTGGCCACCACCGGCAGCAGCGAATAGAGAAACAGCGCAACGAATGCGGGCGCCGCACCGATGCCGCGAATGCCCAGGGCCGAAGCGCCGGGAACATTGGCGGCGACCCAGCCGAGCGGTGCGATCAGGATGCCGAACAGTGCGATGGAGGGGATCGTCTGGATGATGTTGAGCACATTGAGCACGCCTGCCCGCAGCGCCTCGACGCGGTGGCACAAAATGCCGAGCGGCAGGCCGACAAGCACGGCAGCGGCCAGCGAGCCGAGGGCGAGCTCGACATGGCGCTTCGCCTCGTTCCAGAAACTGTCGGCGCGGTTGGCATATTCCTTGAGGATCGACAGGTTGTCCCACTGGCCCGAAGCCAGCAGCAGCCCAATCGCCGCAGCCGCGATGACGAGCACGGCAACACGCCCGACCGGCGACAGTTGCAACCTCGTCAGGACGTCGGCGAGCAACAGGGTAAAGGCAAAGATCAACAGCCAGAAGCCGGAGGCCGGCGAGATGCGGGCGAAGGTGTTGCCCTCGGGCGTCAGATGGCTACCGGCGACGCCGATCAGTAGAGCAAGCGACGCGAGCGCCACGACGCTTGCTCCCAGGCGAGTGACCAGCGGCGTCTTGAACAGCGCGACGAGCCCTGCCGCAACAAGGATGACAAGCAAGGCTGCGCCCATTGGTGACGGCAACGCCTCGATGATCGAACGCGGTTCGCCTGCAACGATGCGGTTGGCGCGAAAAGTGGCGAATGGCGCCACGAAGGCGCCATAGGCGGCGATCCCGGCGATCACCACGCCAAGCTTGTCGAACCTGATGCCCACGACTGCGATGCGTCCCCGGTTCCGTCGGCGCGCCCCTGACGAGGCGCGCTGCGGAAGCTTACTTCAGAAAGCCGTTCTTCTTCAGGAAATCTTCAGCGACAGCCTTGGCCGGCTCGCCGCCGACCTGAACGCGGCCGTTGAGTTCCTGCAGCGTGACGAGATCGAGCTTTTCGAACACCGGCTTGAGCAGGGTTTCGATCTCCGGATGCTGCTTGAGCACGGCTTCGCGGATGATCGGAGCCGGCTGGTAGACCGGCTGCACGCCCTTGTCGTCGGCGAGAACGACAAGGCCCGAAGGCGCGATGCCACCGTCCGTGCCGTAGACCATGGCGGCATTGGCACCATTGGTCTGGTTGGCGGCAGCACCGATGGTGGCTGCCGTATCACCGCCGGAAAGCGTGATCAGCTGTTCGGGCTTGAGGGCAAAGCCGTAGGTCGTCTGGAAGGCTGGAAGGGCAGCGGCTGAGTTGACGAACTCGGACGAGGCCGCCAGCACGACGGTGCCGCCGCCGGCGACGTATTTGCCGAAGTCGCTGAGGGTGGCCAGCTTGTTGGTCTCGGCCACATCCTTGCGCAGCGCGATCGCCCAGGTGTTGTTGGCCGGCGACGGCGACAGCCAGACGATCTTGTTGGCGTCATAGTCGAGCTTCTTGGCGGTCTCGAAACCCTTGGCGGCATCCTTCCAGACCGGATCGTCGGCCTTTTCGAAGAAGAAGCCGGCATTGCCGGTGTATTCGGGATAGATGTCGATTTCGCCAGCGGTGATCGCCTTGCGAACGACGGGCGTGGCACCAAGCTGGATGCGATCGGTGGTCGCGATCTTGTTGGCGTCGAGCACGGCCTTGATGATATTGCCGAGCACGCCGCCTTCGGTGTCGATCTTGGAAGACACCACCACCTGCGCGTTCGCCGCGCTGGTGGCGAGGCCGAGTGCTACGATCGCAGCGGCGATTGTACTGGTCTGACGCATAATGAAGCCCCTTCTCGTTCCCGGAATTCGGTGGCGCATATGAGCATAGCGGCCAGCTTCCGTCGGGGCATACGGTTTCACAATGCGCGGGGCCTGCGCAATATTTTTTTGTAATTCGAAGAAATCGGCGGCCGTGACTGCCGACATCCTCCTGTCAGACGGTTTGACGCTGGCGCATCAGCGACAGAGCCGCAAGCGCCGCCAGGCAGACGGCGCAGACAGGGAAGACGATCCAGGCCAGCATCTCCCAGCCATAGGCGTTGTAGACAGCACCGGACATCAGCGAGGCCAAAGCGACGATGCTGAACAGGACGAAGTCATGGAAGCCCTGGACCTTGCCTTTTTCCGATGGGCGATAAGCGGTCGAGACGATGGCGGTTGCACCGATGAAGCCGAAGTTCCAGCCGAGGCCGAGCAGGATCAGCGATGTCCAGAACTGCCACAACGCGATGCCCGACAACGCCACGATCGCGCAAACAATCAGCAGGAACAGGCCCAACGCCACGATTCGCTCGGCGCCGAAACGCTGTATCAGGCGGCCGGTGAAGAAGCTCGGGCCAAACATCGCCATGACGTGCCAGGAGATGCCGAGCGTCGCCTCGTCGGGAGAAAAGCCGCAGCCGACCATGGCGAGCGGCGCACCGGTCATGACGAAGGTCATCACGGCATAGCTGCCGACGGCGCAGACGAGTGCCGCGGCAAAGCGCGGTTGGGTGACGATTTCGAGCAGCGGGCGCGCGTCGGCCTGGGAAATCGCGTCGTGCGCTTCCGTTGCGCCCTTCACCTTCAGGAACGACAGGATGACGGCGCCAACCGCCGCAAGGCCAATGATCGCAGCAAACGAGCCGGCGAACATGACGGGCGCAAACAGTTCGCGCGTGAAGATGACGATCTGCGGACCAAGAATGGCAGTGATGATGCCGCCGGCGAGCACGAACGAGATCGCATTGGCCTTGAACTGGGGCGGCGCGTTGTCGGCTGCGGCGAAACGGAACTGCTGCACGAAGGCACTGCCGACGCCGAGCATCAGCAAGCCAAAGACGAACAGCCAGAATTCCGAGCGGAACAGGCCCAAAGTTGCGATCGCGCCACCGGCCGCGGTGACGGCGGTGCCGAACATGAAGCCGTGGCGCTGTCCAAGGCCGCGAATGATCGCGGCCGCTGGAAGCGCGCCAAGCGCCAGACCAACGCTGAAACCGGTGATCGGGGCGGTCGCCAGCGACTTGTCGGGTCCGAGGAGATAGTAGCCGGCCAGGCCGCCAAGCGAAAAGGCGATCGGGGCGGCGGAGCCGATGATGGCTTGCGATGCGGCGAGGATATAAGCTGTTCGCCGCGCGTCGCGTTCGCCACCGGTCATAATGCGTCCTTGCCCTTACCTTCGCCGCGCAGCTTGCGAGACACGCGATCAAGCACGGCATTGACGAGCTTGGGCTCGTCGTCTGCATAGAAGGCCTTGGCGATGTCGACATATTCCGACACGATCACGGCCACGGGAACGTCCTGGCGCTTCATCAGTTCGTAGACACCGGCACGCAGGATGGCGCGCAGCGTCGAATCGAGCCGCGACAGCGGCCAGTCTTCAGTCAACGCCTCGCGGATCACCGGATCGATCGTCTTCTGGTTTTCGACAACGCCAGCGAGGATCGCGCGGAACCACTGGGCGTCGGCCTCGCGGTAAAGCGCGCCGTCGACTTCCTTGCCAAGGCGAAAAGCCTCGTATTCGGCGGTAATTTCGAGCAGACCGCTGCCGGCCACGTCCATCTGGTAGAGCGCCTGCACGGCAGCCAGACGGGCAGCACCGCGCTTGTTGGCGTGGCGGACGGTCGGCTGGCCGTTATCTTCAGGAGACGTCACGAGCGTGCTGCTCCAAGTTTTTCGCGCAAGGCGATCATGGTGAGGGCTGCCCGCGCGGCAAAGCCACCCTTGTCGCCTTCGCTGCGGCGGGCACGTGCCCAAGCCTGATCGTCGTTTTCGACAGTCAAGATACCGTTGCCGATGCAAAGCGATTCCGCAACCGACAGGTCCATCAGAGCACGGCAGGATTCGTTGGCGACGATGTCGAAGTGATAGGTTTCGCCACGGATGACGGTGCCAAGCGCGACATAACCGTCATACTGGGTGCCCTCGTCGTCGGCTGCGTCGAGCGCAAACGAGATCACGGCCGGAATTTCGAGCGCGCCGGGTACGGTCACCACGTCGTAGGATGCGCCGGCGGCGTCCAGAGCAGCCTTGGCGCCATCCAGCAGCGCATCTGCGAGGTCGTCGTAAAAGCGCGCCTCAACGATGAGGAGCTTCAGTTTCTTGTCGTTGGCCATGTCAAATCTCCGGCAGGAGCGGCTGACTTAGGCCGAACCCGATGAGTTCGCAAGCGAAGTGTTAAGCACTGTGGCAGGAAACCGCTGGCCGAACGACCAGCGCCGAAGCTGCGCCTCAGAGCCCTTCGCTGGCGGCCTCGGCAAGGCGGGCGGCATAACGTGCCATGGTGTCGATCTCCAGATTGACCCGATCTCCGACCTTGCGCTCGCCCCAGGTCGTCACCTGCAGGGAATGATGGATCAGCAACACGTCGAAGCGCGTGCCCTCGACCTTGTTGACCGTCAGCGACGTGCCGTCGAGTGCGACGGAGCCCTTGGGCGCAATGAATTTGGCCAGCTCGCGCGGCGCTTCCAGGCGGAAGCGTACCGCCTCGCCCTCGTCTTCGCGCGCCACGATCTCGGCCATGCCGTCGACATGGCCTGAAACGATATGACCGCCAAGCTCGTCGCCGATCTTGAGAGCGCGTTCGAGATTTATCCTGCGACCGGACGCCCAGTCGCTCGCCGTGGTCAGGCGCAGTGCCTCTTCCCAGGCCTCGACCTCGAACCAGCGGGCGTTCGAGGTGGCTTCAGGGAGGGTTACCACCGTCAGGCAGACGCCGGAGCAGGAAATCGACGCACCGATGTCGATCGTCTTGGGATCATATGCCGTGTCGATGCGCAGGCGCACACCCTGGTCGAGCTGTGCTGCAGACGCGACTGTACCCACGTCGGTAACGATACCGGTAAACATCAAATTTCCCTTATCCATTCAGCGAAGCTGTCCTCGCCGAAGCGCGCTTCGCGCACCAGCTCGAACCCTGCCGGTATATGGTCGCGCCCGATAGGGGCTGCAATGCCGTCGGTTCCAATCGCTTCGGGTCCGTAAAACAGTGCGATCCGGTCGACGAGGCCCTCCTCGAGAAAGGCGCGCGCTGTGTCGGCGCCACCTTCGACGATGATGCGCGACATGCCGTGATTGCCCAGATCCTCGAGCAGCTCAGGCAGCGCCACGCGCCCGTCATAGGTCTCGGTCGCCAGGAACTTCACGCCGGCGCGCTCCAGCTCCGCCTTGTTTACCGTATGGATTTCCGAACAGGCGGCGACAAGCACCGGCACATCATGGGCCGAGCGCGCGAGCTTCGAGGTTGCCGGCAACCGGGCCAGCCTGTCGAGCACGATACGCGCCGGCGACCGCGCCCTCAGCCCCGGCAAACGCACGGTCAGCTCGGGATCGTCAGCAAGCGCGGTACCGATACCGATCAGGATCGCATCGGTTTCGGCGCGCATGATGTGAACCTGACGGCGAGCGATCTCACCGGTGATCTCGATCTGGCCCTGGCCGCGCCGGCCGATCATGCCATCGGCGGAAAGCGCAAGCTTCAGAATCACTTCCGGGCGCTTCCTCACCGAGCGATTCATGTAGCCGGCGAGCTGGTTGGAAGCCTCGCGGGCAAGCACGCCTTCCTTAACCTCAACGCCGGCGTCTCGGAGGATCGCATAACCCTTGCCTGATACACGCGGGTCCGGGTCGCTGGCGGCCCCCACAACACGCACGACGCCGGCGGTGACCAGCGCGTTGGCGCAAGGCGGGGTGCGGCCGTGATGAGCGCAGGGCTCGAGCGTGACATAGGCGGTGGCGCCGCGCGCCAGATCGCCCGCTTCGGCCAGGGCCTCGGCTTCGGCATGCGGGCGTCCGCCGATGGCGGTGACACCGCGCCCGACAATGACAGGGCCATAACCGTCGTCGCGGACAATGAGCGTGCCGACCGCCGGATTGGTCGAGGTCAGCCCGAGATGTTTTCGCGACAGCCTGAGGGCTGCTGCCATGAAACGATGGTCAATCCTGTCCTGCCTGGATGCGTCGTTGACCATTGCTCAGCTGGCTTCCTCGTCGCCCTTGAGCTCGCCCAGTACTTCGTGGAAATCCTTGGCCTCGCGGAAATTGCGGTAGACAGAGGCGAAGCGGACATAGGCGACATCGTCGAGCGACTTGAGCGCCTCCATGACCAGCCGGCCGATCTCGCCGGAAGGGATTTCGCTTTCGCCGGAGCTTTCGAGCTGGCGGACGATGCCTGTCACCGCGCGCTCGATGCGTTCTGGATCGACATTGCGCTTGCGCACCGCGATCTCGACCGAGCGGGCAAGCTTGTCGCGGTCGAACGGCACCTTGCGGCCGGACTTCTTGAGAACCACGAGGTCGCGAAGCTGGACGCGCTCGAACGTGGTGAAGCGGCCGCCGCAAACCGGGCAGATGCGCCGGCGGCGGATCGCAGCCCCGTCCTCGGCCGGACGGGAGTCCTTCACCTGCGTGTCTTCAGACTGGCAATATGGGCAACGCATCGTTCAGCCTTGTCATTCGAATCCTCGACCGTGAAAGGCTTAACCCATCGGCCCGGAAATCTAAACCATGATCCCAAGATGCGGAGACCGCATTTGGATGATCACGCCCGGCCGAAAAGCAAAAACCCCACCCCTTACATGTAGGGATGGGGTTTCCATGTTTCAGGGGATAGCTCGGCGCCCTCCCCGGCTCGGTGCTTAGCCGAGGTAAGGATAGAGCGGGAAGCGTTCGGTCATGCTGACGACCTTCTGCTTGACCGCCGCCTCGACGGCAGCGTTGCCCTCGTCGGAATTGGCGACCTTGAGGCCGTCCAGCACCTCGGTGATCAGCGTGCCGATCTCACGGAACTCGGCCTCGCCGAAGCCGCGGGTCGTGCCTGCCGGGGTGCCGAGACGGACGCCCGAGGTGACGAAGGGCTTTTCCGGGTCGAAAGGAATGCCGTTCTTGTTGCAGGTGATGTTGGCACGTCCAAGGGCTGCCTCGGCGCGCTTGCCGGTGGCGTTCTTGGGGCGCAGGTCGACAAGCATCAGATGGTTGTCGGTGCCGCCGGAGACGATGTCGAGGCCGGTGTCCTTGAGGCTCGCGGCCAGCGCCTTGGCGTTGGCGACGACATTTGCCGCATAGGTCTTGAACTCGGGCTTCAGCGCTTCGCCGAAGGCGACTGCCTTGGCGGCGATGACATGCATCAGCGGGCCGCCCTGCAAGCCCGGGAACACAGCCGAGTTCATCTTCTTGGAAATGTCCTCGTCATTGGTGAGGATCATGCCGCCGCGCGGGCCGCGCAGCGACTTGTGCGTGGTGGTGGTGACGACATGGGCGTGCGGCAGCGGCGACGGATGCACGCCACCGGCAACCAGTCCGGCGATGTGGGCCATATCGACCATCAGATAGGCGCCGACTTCATCGGCGATCTCGCGGAAGCGCTTCCAGTCCCAGATGCGGGAATAGGCAGTGCCGCCGGCAAGGATCAGCTTCGGCTTGTTTTCGCGGGCAAGGCGCGCGACCTCGTCCATGTCGAGCAGATTGTCGTCCTTGCGAACGCCGTAGGAGACGACCTTGAACCACTTGCCGGACATGTTGACCGGCGAGCCGTGGGTCAGGTGACCGCCCGAATTCAGGTCGAGGCCCATGAAGGTGTCGCCCGGCTGCAGCAGCGCCAGGAACACGGCCTGGTTCATCTGGCTGCCGGAATTGGGCTGGACGTTGGCGAACTTGCAGTCGAACAGCTTCTTGGCGCGTTCGATGGCGAGCTCTTCGGCAACGTCGACGAACTGGCAGCCGCCATAATAGCGCTTGCCCGGATAACCCTCGGCATATTTGTTGGTCATGATCGAGCCCTGCGCCTCGAGAACGGCGCGGGAAACGATGTTTTCCGAGGCGATCAGCTCGATCTCGTGGCGCTGGCGGCCAAGCTCATTGCGGATCGAGCCGAAGATTTCCGGATCGGCCTCCGACAGTGGGGTTCCAAAGAAGGATTCGAGGTGTTTCGAAGCGGCCATTGCGGAAGATCCTTTAGTCCGGAGGGCATCGGGGAGGTTCGGCGGGCCATTAACACACTTGCCCCAGCGTCGCCACGTTTGCGGCGCGAAATTTCGTTGTCGCTTTGCGCCAAAGGGCGGCCCAAACGAAAAAGGCCGCCCCGAAGGACGGCCTTTTCAAAATGATTGTGGCTGGCTCAGAGCGCAGAAGTGATCTGCAGCTCCTGAACACCGTCGAGGCCATAGATATCGTCGCGGAACTGGGCGACGCCGTCGCCAGTCGACCATGCCGAGACATAGGTGAAATAGACCGGCACCGGGTTGGTGACCGCAATGGGCGTGTTCTCGCCCGACTTGATCGCCTGTTCAAAGTGCTGGCGGCTCCAGCCTGGCGTATCGCGCAGGATCCAGGTGACAAGGTCGCGCACGTTCTGGACGCGCACGCAGCCCGACGAATCGAAGCGCATCATCTTGCCGAACAGACTCTGCTGCGGCGTGTCGTGCATGTACACGCCATCGGGGCTCGGGAAGTTGATCTTGACCGAGGCCATCGCATTGTTGGCGCCGGGATCCTGGCGGAAGCGATATTTCGCCGCCTCTTCCGTCGACCAGTCGACATTCAGCGGATCGACTTCGCTGCCATCGGGCGCAAACAGGCGAATCTTGCTGTCGGCCAGATAGTTCGGGTTCTTGCGCATCAGCGGGATGATGTCCTTGCGGACGATCGACACCGGCGCGTTCCAGTAGGGGTTGACGACGATCTCGTTGATCTTCGAATTGACGATGGGCGACTGGCGGTCGACCTTGCCGACGATAGCGGTGTGGCGCAGCACGATGCGATCGTTTTCGACGGCTTCGACCTGCGCTGCCGGAATGTTGACGTTCACATAGCGGTTGCCGAGCTTACCCGCCTGCGCCTGGATGCGGGCGAGATTGGTCTGGAGCTGGCCAAGACGAACCTGGGCGGAGATGTTCATCGCCGCGTAGGTGTACTTGCCCATGACGCCGTCGGACGGCAATCCATGTCGGGCCTGGAAGCGATTGAGCGCTGCATCGACATAGGTGTCGAAGGATTGGGAAAGACCGGCGCGCGGCGACAGGTCGCCAGAAACCATCAGGCGCTTGCGCAGCACCACGACATCGGGATCCTCGTCGCCAAGCTTAAGCTTCTTGTTCGCCGGCACGACCGGCCAGCCACCCTGAGCGACGATATTCTGATACTGGCCAATCGCCTGCTGGACAAAAGAAGCCGTCTGCGGCGAAAAGATCGGCAACGTCGAGACGACCTTGGCGCCCTGCGTCACACGCGCATCGAACTGATCGTCCCAATTGCCGCGACGCGACGAACCAAGCACCTCGCCGACAACATCCTGGGCGCTGGCGGCACCTGATATGGCAGCCACGGCGACCGCGCCGGCACCGGTGAGAAAGAAACGGCGGCTAGTTTTCATGGACGTTCCAGACATATTCGCGCAACCAAACCCGGCAGGAGATCTCCCGCGACGATATGACGACCATACTTAACAATTAGCCAACCATAACCCGGCATCACTAAGGCGTGAAACGCACTTCATCGCACGGGTTGCTGACGGCCGAACAGGCAGATCTGGCACATCACAGTTTTTCGATAGTCATCCGAATATGGCGGCAACATGGCTGTGTCGCCTTCTATTGCCTCGCCGGGCGTTGAAAAAGGAAGAGCCGGTGCATTTCTGCAACCGGCTCTGCGACTGGAGGTCGGTCCTTGGGAAGATAGGAATAGGGCAGTTAGGCAGGAGCGCAGTCAGGATTTGGAGCATGGCGCTACGGTCGCGCCGACCCATTGCCCTACTGCCTAACTGCCCTATTCCCCTTCCCCGCAGGCTTACATGCGATAGGCGATGGTGTCGTTCCAGAAGCGGTCGAGGCGCTGCAGAGCGCGGTTCATCTGCTTGAACTCGTCGGTGTTGATGCCGCCGACATGCTCGATCGAGCCGACATGGCGGTCATAGAGGCCGGCCACGACCTCGGCCACGTCCTGGCCCTTGGGCGTCAGGCTGACACGGACCGAGCGACGGTCGATGCGCGAACGCTGGTGGTTGATGAAGCCAAGCTCGACAAGCTTCTTGAGATTGTAAGAGACGTTCGAGCCGAGATAGTAGCCGCGTGAGCGCAATTCACCGGCGGTCAGTTCCGCATTGCCGATGTTGAACAGCAGCAATGCCTGGATCGCATTGATGTCGCTGCGGCCGTTGCGGTCGAACTCATCCTTGATAACATCAAGCAGACGGCGATGAAGTCTTTCGACCAGCTGCAGGGATTCCATGTAAAGCGAACGGATCGCTTCGTTACGGTCCTCGGAAACCATGGCGGGCTTAGCCACCTGACGCGAGTTGATCATTGTCTTTGCCTCTCTGTTGTCGCCTGGTGACTTTTTTGTTTGATGTCACCTTGATCGCGAACTTATCGAATACCCATAAAATTCGACTTAAACGTCAGGCTTAACAAGGGCTTACCAGGCACTGGTTTCGAAAGAGGGTTAATGAAAGCCCTTCCGAGTAAGAATAATTAACCTTGTATTTTATGGGATGGCCCGCAACGCCCTGAAAGCGTTGGCTACTGGGCTGCGCGGCGTCTTTTGAGGTGCAAGACGATCCGGAAGGCCGCGTAAATCAATGCCACCGAAATATGGGCGGCGACGATAAGCGGTCGGCTGCCGAACATATTGGGGAAGCCTGCATACATAATAATTTCGGTCGCAGCGCAAATGAACCAGATGACCGGCCCCCACGACGACAGCATCCACAGGCCGATGGCGGCGAAGGGGAAGAAGGCTGACAACGTCACCGCGGCGACCTGCCAATGAATGGGCATCAGGTCGAAGCGCCAGAGCGGGCCGTCATAAACGCCGATGAGGCGAATCCAGTAGAGGATGCCGAACAACAGGCAATAGGCAGCCACCACGCGCAGGAACAAGGCAAAGGCATTCTCTATCGCGGAGGGGTGCATCTCGCGCAGGCGGCTTGCATTGTCATTCACAGGGCGAGTTCCCTGTCGCCGAGCGTTTCGAAATAGCGATCGATATCGGCCGGGTCGACATCGGCGAGCCGCGCCGGTTGCCATTGAGGCGTCGAGCCCTTGTCGATCAGCACCGCGCGGATGCCCTCGTAGAAGTCGCGGCCGGCGAGCATGCGGTTCAGGATGCGGAACTCCATGCGCATGCAATCGTCCATCGACATGGTCAGCCCGGCTTTGACCTGGCGGAAGGCGACGGACAGGCTGGTTGGCGAACGGGTCAGAATGGTCGCGAGCGTCTTGGCTGCGAATTCGCTCGTATCGGCTTCGAGGCTTTCGATGACATCGGCAAGGGTGGGCATGGAAAAATGCAGCGCGATGGCTTCGAGCGTGGCGCGGTCGGTCTCACGCTTGGCCGGTTGGAAAAAGTTGCGCAGGACCGCTTCCGACTCACCGGTCTCGCAAAGACGTTCCAGAAGCCCGATCTGCCCGTCCGCCGAAATCGTGTGCGTCGCCAGACCCGACCAAAGCGCGTCGCCATAGCGAATGCGGTTTCCAGTCAATGCCAGATACATGCCGAAATAACCGCCGAGGTCGGGCAGCAGGTGGCTGCCGCCGACATCGGGGAAAAATCCGATACCGACTTCGGGCATGGCGAACTGCGCGTTTTCGGTCAGCACACGATGCGAGCCATGGAACGAGAGTCCAACGCCGCCGCCCATGACGATGCCGTCAATGAGTGAGATGTAAGGTTTGGGAAACCGCGCGATCTGCGCATTCAGCCGGTATTCGTCAGCGAAGAAATCGACAGACGGATTGCCGAGGCGGCCCGCCTCATAGACCTTCAAGATGTCGCCGCCGGCACAAAACGCCCTGCCCTCGGCCTTCAGGACAACCAGTGCCACGTCGCGGTCCACCTGCCATGCGGTGAGTGCCCGAGACAACGCCAGGACCATCTTGTGGGTCAGCGCGTTCAGCGCCTGCGGCCGCGTCAGCGTGACGATGCCGGCTGCTCCGGAGCGCTCGAAGCGGATTTCGTCGTCGCCGCCAAAGTCGATATCCACGAGATTCCCTCACATTCAGGCTGAGTGTGCAGAGCTAATGTGGAGTGCCGGGGTGCGTCAATGCCGCAGGGCTCATCCTGCATCTTGGTCTTGGGCAAACCGGCATGCTAAAAACTGCACAATTGCCGGAGACGACCGATGAACAAGTTTACCCCAGCCAAGCCAGCCAGCGCGCGCAGCGTCGACGAAATCACCGGCAGCCGCCGCCTGCGCCGCATGCGCAAGGCCGACTGGTCGCGTCGCCTGGTGCAGGAAAACCACCTGAGCGTCGATGATCTGATCTGGCCGATCTTCATCATCGACGGCGAGAATCGCCAAGAGATCATCCCGGCGATGCCCGGCGTGTTCCGCATGTCCGTCGATCTCGCCGTCAAGGAAGCCGAGCGCGCGGCAAAACTCGGCATCCCGGCGATCGCCACCTTTCCGAATGTCGAAATGGGTCTGCGCGACCAGACCGGCGCGCATATCCTCGACCCCGACAATTTGATCAACCGCACCACCCGCGCCATCAAGGCGGCGGTGCCGGAGATCGGCATCATCACCGACGTCGCGCTCGACCCGTTCACCAGCCATGGCCATGACGGCATCTTGCGCGACGGCATCATCGTCAATGACGAGACGGTCGCCCAGGTGGCAGCTGCAGCTGTGCTTCAGGCAGCGGCAGGTTCCGACATCATCGCGCCATCCGACATGATGGACGGCCGCATCGGCGCCATCCGCGACGCGCTCGACGACAATGGCTTCCAGGACGTGGCGATCATGTCTTATGCGACAAAATTCGCCTCAGCCTTCTATGGTCCCTATCGCGAGGCGATCGGCACGCAAGGCCTGCTCAAGGGCGACAAGAAGACCTACTACATCGACCATGCCAATTCCGACGAAGCGGTGCGCGAGGCCGAACAGGATCTGGCCGAGGGCGCCGACATGCTGATGGTCAAGCCCGGCCTGCCCTATCTCGACATCATCCACCGGCTGAAGCAGGAATTCCGCGTGCCGACCTTCGCCTATCAGGTGTCGGGCGAATATTCGATGATCAAGGCCGCAGGCGCCAATGGCTGGATCGACGGCGAAAAGGCGATGCTGGAAAGCCTGCTCGCCTTCAAGCGCGCTGGTTGCGACGGCATCCTGACCTATTTCGCGCCTGAAGTGGCGCAGATTCTGAAGGGCTGAGGCGGCGCCTACTCCCCGATAGCATTTTTGCCGGTCGCGCCAGAATTCTTGAATCCGGCGCTGCAATTCCCATTTATTTTCCTGCGCGGGCAATCTCGCCCGCCATAGAGGATACAATGACCGCACGCGTACTGGACGGCGAAATCATCACCAACAGGCTTGAGGATACGCGCGCCTATGACGGTGTACGCACGCGCCGCATCCTGGCGTTCCTGATCGACTATCTCATCGTCGGCCTTTTGATGATCCCCTTCGCCATCATCATCCTGTTTCTCGGCATCCTGACGCTCGGCCTCGGCTGGGCGCTATTCGGCATCCTGTTTCCCGCGGTTGCCCTGCTCTATATCTGGACGACGCTCGGCGGGCCGAATCAGGCGACAACCGGCATGCGCATGATGGGCATCCGGCTCGACCGCCTCGACGGTCGGCCGGTGGACGGCATGCTGGCGGTTGTTCACTCGGTGCTGTTTTGGGCCGGCAACGTGGTTTTGACGCCGTTGGTGCTGCTGGTGACGCTGTTTTCCGACCGCAAGCGTACGCTGCACGACCTCCTGCTCGGCACCGTCGTCAGCCGCAGCGATAGCTGAAATTGCCATTCGGCGAGTCAAAACGGCCAGTTGCGCCAAAATGTGAAGGCAAAGAATCCACTTGCCTTCACATTCATGTTGAAATTTTCGCCGGTAGCGCCAAGCTAGGGGACATTGATTGGGAGTCTTCCTGACGCTCGATGACGCAGCATCCGACCCACTCTCCCCAATTTTTCCTGACGGCGCCGTCTCCATGCCCCTATCTTGAGGGGCAGTTCGAGCGGAAGGTCTTCACCCACCTCGTGGGCGACAAGGCGCCGGAGATGAACGACCTGTTGACCCAGGGCGGCTTCCGACGCTCGCAAAACATCGCTTATCGGCCGGCTTGCGAAACCTGCAGGGCGTGCGTCTCGGTCCGCATCCTGGCCCAGGAATTCAAGGCCACGCGCAACATGCGCCGGGTGATCGAGCGCAACTCCGACCTCGTCGGCGCCATGCACGACGCCGAGCCTTCGACCGAGCAATATTCACTGTTCCGTTCCTATCTCGATGCCCGCCACCGCAAGGGCGGCATGTCCGACATGACGGTGCTCGACTATGCCATGATGGTCGAAGACACCCATGTCGACACCAAGGTGATCGAATATCGCCGGCGCGGTCCTGATACCTTCATCACCGGCCAAGGCCAGGGCGAGCTGATGGCGGTGGCGCTGACCGACAAGATGTCGGACGGGCTGTCGATGGTTTATTCCTACTACAATCCGGAAATGGACGAGCGGTCGCTTGGCACTTACATGATCCTCGATCATATTGCCCGCGCGCGCGCCATGGGCCTGCCCCACGTCTATCTTGGCTACTGGGTCAACGGCTCGCGCAAGATGAACTATAAGGTACGCTTCACACCTCAGGAACATCTCGGCATGAAAGGCTGGGAGCGTTTCGAAGGCAACATCTGAGCCCGTCCGGCCCGTTTTCCACGCTGCCGTCCGACATCTGGCAGGGAAAATCGTGGCAAACACTCAATCGAACCACTCCAGGGGATTGTTGCTGACCGGCCTCGGCGGGCTGGCGCTGACTGTCGACATTCCGCTGATCAAGCTTGCCGACGGCAACAACTGGTCGATCCTGCTGATGCGCAGCGGCGTGACGTTCGTTGCGGCCATCGTCATCTGGCTGGTCTGGCGCTCGTTCAGCCGCAATGCGCCGCAACTTATCCCAGGACGCGCCGGCCTGGTGGTTGCCGGCCTCTACGGCCTCGGCTCGATCGCCTTCATCACCGCCGTCTACAACACCTCTACGGCCAATCTGGTGTTCATCCTGGCCTTCAACACAGTGTTCGCGGCCGTGCTTTCGTGGATATTCCTCAGGGAAAGGCCACGACCAGCGACCATGCTTGCCATGCTGGCGATGGTCGGGGGCGTGCTCATCATCGTTGGCGGCTCGATCGGCACTGGACATCTGTTCGGCGACCTGATGGCGGTATGCTCGGCCTTTTGCATCGCCTCGGCCATCACCATTTCGCGCTCAAGCGGCAAGGACATGGGCTTCACAGCCCTCGTCGGCGTCCTCCTTCCCTGCCTGGTCGCTGCCTTCATGGTTTCCAAAACCGGCTTCAAGGTCGAAGCGCCGTGGTGGATCATCTTCAACGGCGCGGTGATCATGCCGATCTCGTTCTTCTGCCTCGCCAACGGCCCCAAATACATTTCCGGGCCGGAAGTCGCGATGTTCTACCTGCTCGAGACGGTGCTGGCGCCGATCTGGGTATGGATGATCTTCGCCGAGGTGCCGACCCGCAACAGCCTGATCGGCGGTGCGATCCTCATCGTCACGCTCGTCGCCCACTCGGCCTGGCAACTCGCCGAAGGCCGCAAGCGGCGGGCAAGTGCCGCCGTTCAACAGGCTGTGTAAGCGCCGGTTCGGTATTATCCGGCCTTTGTTCGCTTGGACGACAGGTCCTCTCGGGAGGCCTCGATGGCGCGCGGTGTGTCGCCTTCGGCCAGTACATTGGCACCGATCATCGCCGCCTCGTCGTTCAGCTCGATCTCGCGGATCCACTCGCGCCAGATGGCGACAAGCAGCGCCATCAGCACCGGGCCGATGAACAGGCCCAGAAAGCCCATCGTCTTGACGCCGCCGATAAGGCCGAAAAAGGTCGGCAGGAACGGCAGCTTGATCGGTCCACCGACGAGCTTGGGACGCAGCGTCTTGTCGACGATGAAGAGTTCGATCGAACCCCAGGCGAACAGGGCGATACCGGCAACCGGCGAGCCGCTGGCAACCAGATAGACCGAGACCAGGCTAAACGACAAAGGCGCGCCGCCGGGGATCAGCGCCATGAAGCCGGTCAGCACGCCGAGCGTCACCGGCGACGGCACACCGGCGAGCCAATAAGCGACGCCAAGCACCACGCCTTCGCCGATGGCAATCAGCGTCATGCCGGTGACTGTGGCGCTGATGGTCTTGGGCACGACCCGCGAGATGCGCTCCCAGCGCATCGGCAGGATGCGTTCACCTAGGCTGTCAAGCTGGGCAACGAAGGACTCACCGTCGCGGTAGGTGAAAAACAGGGCAATCAGCATGAACAGCAGCGTCAGAACGATGCCGAAGGCGCTGCCACCGGCAGCAAGCACGCCGCGATAGATGCTACCTATATTGGCGCCGCTGACGAGTTGGATCAGTTCGCCGATCGCCCCGGGGTGGCCGACATAGTGGGCCCACTGTTCGTTCAGCCACTCGCCGACGACGGGAAGGTTCAATATCCAACCGGGAGTCGGCGCGCCATGGCGATTGGTCTCCACAGCCCAGCCAACCCATTCGCGGATCTCGTTGACGGTGTAGGTCGCGGCAAACGAGATCGGCACGACGAGGAAGGCGATGATGAAGAGCAGCGCCAGCGTGGCGCCAATGGTCCTGTTGCCGTCGACTGCCGTCAAAAGCCTACGATAGAGCGGCCAACTGGCAAAGGCGATGACGAGCGCTGCCAGCACCGGCACCAGGAAGCCATGAAAGAAATAGATTCCCGCCGCAACGATCAGCACGAGCAGCCAGCGCGCCGCCGAAAGCGGCGGCACCAAAGCGGCACGCATCGGCTGGGACGGGCCGAACAGCCTCGGCTCTCGCTCCGGTTTGCGGGGATTGGTCACGTTCAAAGGCCTAAATCTCCTCGGCCCTGAAATGGACCCGTGTTAACGCCCGGCGCTGGCTTCGTAGCCGGTGGGGAGATCATAGAGGCTAATGCGATGCCGCGCACGAAAACTTTGCCGCACCGCACGCGCTCAATGCTTCATTTCGCCCTTAGCCAAAGCGTCCTGTGCGCGGAAAACCCTTGGGCACCATCCGTCCGGCGGTTGCACGCGTACCGATCCATTCGATCAGTTCCTCGCGTGAGCGGGTGAAGGTGCGCTCGGCTGAATCCAGCCAGCTGAGCCCGTTTTCCATCGTGAAGGTCTTCACGTCGAGCACCCCGCCGTCCTTATATTTCTGCAGCCTGACACCCTTGCCGCGGGTCATTTCGGGGATCTGCTCAAGCGGGAAGACCAGCATCTTGCGGTTCTCGCCGACGATGGCGAGATGATTGCCCTGAAGCGGTATGCAGCGCTTGGCTTCATCGGGCGATTTGACGTTCATCACCTGCTTGCCCTTGCGGGTGTTGGCGACGACCTCTTCTTCGACAACGACGAAGCCATTGCCCTCATGGGAGACAAGCAGCAGCTTGCGCTTGGGCTCATGGACGAAGGCGGTGACGATGTCCTGGTCATTGTCCATGTCGACGATGATGCGGATCGGCTCGCCATGGCCACGCCCACCCGGCAGGCGGTCGGCACCGATGGTGTAGAACTTGCCGCCGGTGGTGAAGACCAGGATCTTGTCGGTGGTCTGGGCGTGGAAGGCGAGCTTGAGGCTGTCGCCTTCCTTGAAGGTGAGCAGCGAATAGTCGGCCAGATGCCCCTTCATCGCCCGCAGCCAGCCCTTTTCCGAGACGACGACCGTCACCGGCTCCTTCTCGATCATGGCATGGGCGATATCGGTCAGGTCGTGGTCGGGCGCTTCGGCAAAGACAGTGCGGCGACGGCCAAGCTTGGTATCGGGACCGTAGTGCCTGCGAACCTCGCTCACCTCCCACTTGATTGTCGCCCACTGTTTGGCGTCAGACGCCAGCAACGCTTCGATCTGGCTCTTTTCGGTGCTCAGCGCATCGAATTCCTTGCGGATTTCGAACTCTTCGAGCTTGCGCAACGCCCTAAGGCGCATGTTGAGGATGGCTTCGGCCTGATTGTCCGTCAGTCCCCAGCGCGCCATCATCGTGCGCTTGGGCTCATCCTCCTCGCGGATGATGCGGATCACCTCGTCGATATTGAGATAGGCGATCAGGTAGCCGCCAAGGATTTCGAGGCGTTTCTCGATTTCGCCGAGACGGAACTTCGAGCGGCGGACAAGCACCTCGCGGCGGTGGTCCAGCCATTCGCGCAGCACGCCCTTGAGCGACAGCACGTTCGGCACCTTGCCGCGCGACAGCACGTTCATGTTGAGCGGGAAGCGGCTTTCAAGCTCGGTGAGCTTGAACAGCGATTCCATCAACAGGCCCGGATCGACAGTGCGGCTCTTGGGTACCAGAACGACGCGGATGTCTTCGGCACTTTCGTCGCGAATGTCTTCGAGCAGCGGCAATTTGCGGGCCATCAGAAGCTCGGCGATCTTTTCGATCAGTCGCGACTTCTGCACGCCATAGGGAATTTCGGTGACGACGAGGTTCCAGGTGCCCCTGCCCTGGTCTTCCTGCTGCCACATGGCGCGCATGCGGAAGCCGCCACGCCCCGTCTCGTAGGCATTGACGATGGACGCCCAGTCATCGTCGATGCTGCCGCCGGTCGGCAGATCGGGACCGCGCACCTTGCAGCCCAGGCGCAATTCGGGATCGTCCTTGATGCGCTCCCACTCGCCCGGCGAGGTCATCAGGTCGGTGACCGAAGCGTCGGGATTGTCGATGAGGTAGAGGGCCGCACTGCACAGCTCGGCCGCGTTGTGCGGCGGTATCGACGTCGCCATGCCGACGGCGATGCCTGACGAACCGTTGGCGAGCAGATTGGGGAACGCGCCCGGCAGGACGACGGGTTCTTCGTCTTCTTCGTTGTAGGTCGGGCGGTAGTCGACGGCGTCTTCGGTGATGCCTTCCAGCAGCGAGACCGACACTTCGGTCATGCGCGCTTCGGTGTAACGCATGGCAGCAGCGCTATCGCCGTCGATATTGCCGAAATTGCCCTGCCCGTCGACGAGCGGATAGCGGACCGAAAAATCCTGCGCGAGGCGCACCAGCGCGTCGTAGATCGACTGGTCGCCATGGGGGTGGAACTTGCCCATGACCTCGCCGACGATGCGGGCGCATTTGGCAAAACCCTGGTCCGGGTTGAGCCTGAGCAGCCGCATGGCGTGCATGATGCGGCGATGGACCGGCTTCAGTCCGTCGCGCACATCCGGCAGTGCCCGGTGCATGATGGTCGACAGCGCATAGGCCAGATAGCGCTCTTCGAGCGCCTTCTTCAGATCGACCGGTTCAATGTTGTCGCCGCTACCGTTTCCGGGCGGCAAAAGCGCTTTTCCCATGGGTTGGGACTAGCGGAACGGGTGATTCGCGACAAGGGCATTTGGCGAATGCAAGAGTGTCGTGGTGCCGCATATGAACAAATCTGGTTGCAAGGCGATGGTAGCGAACCGCAAAACCAACCCTTCACCATTCTTGCGTGTGCTGCGCGCCAGAGATTGCCTTTTCGCGCGAATTGCGGCCAATGTCACCGCAATGCCTTTTTCCAGTCCAGTTCCTGACGGACAGGAGAGGCGTGAACGAATCCTCACAGTCTCAGGGAACCATGATGACGCAATACCGCTCTGCATTCAGCAAGCTCGCTCTATCGACATTTCTCTTCACGCTTCCGCTCAATGCAGCATTGGCCCAGGATGCCACCGCGGTCGCCGAGCGACTGAAGTCCGTACTGGCCGCCCAGAACCTGACGCTCGCCTGGACCGGCGTGTCGGGTGACGCCTCCAGCGCCGTGCTCGAAGGGGCGAGCATCGCGATGGACGGCGAAGGCAAGCCGCTTTCCATCGGCAAGGTCACGCTCAGCGGCATCACCGAAGAGAACCGCGGCTACAAGATCGAGTCCATAACCACAGAGCCCTACAACGTCACCGAAGGCACGGCCAAGGTCGAAATCAGCCCGCTGACGCTCGGCAACGTGACGCTGCCAGCCGCGGATTCAACCGATCTGCTTGCGTCGTTTTTGATGTACGAAACCGCAAGCCTCGACAATGTCAGCGTCAAGATTGGCGACAAGCAAGCCTTCCAGATGACCAATTTCCAGGCCGAGGTGACGCCGCCGGCCGATGGAAACGCCATGGAATTCACCGGTTCGGCCGAGAAGTTCACCGCCGACCTGACCCTTGTCGACGACCCGCAGTCCAAGGCTGCGATCGACGCGCTTGGCTATCAGAACATCAGCGGCAACTTCCAGCTGGGCGGAACCTGGCAGCCGACCGACGGCCGCATGTCGCTGTCGCAGTATGACATCGCAGTCGACAATGCCGGCACGCTCGGCATGACCTTCGACCTCGGCGGCTACACGATCGACTTCCTCAAGTCGGTGCAGGACCTGCAGAAGAAGATGGCGGCCCAGCCGGAAGGCACCGACAACTCGGCTCAGGGCCTCGCCATGCTCGGCCTGATGCAGCAGCTGACCTTCCATGGCGCGACCGTTCGCTTCGACGACGATTCGGTGACCAACAAGGTGCTCGAGTATCTCGCCAAGCAGCAGAACATGACGGCGAAGGACATCGCCAACCAGGCCAAGGCGATCGTGCCGTTCCTGATGATGGAGCTGAACAATCCGGAGCTGGCGACACAGGTAACGTCGGCGGTCACCGCCTATCTCGACAACCCGAAGTCGATCGAGATCGCCGCCAAGCCCGCCTCGCCGGTTCCGTTCGCGCTTTTGGCCGCAAGCGGCATGTCGAACCCCAAGGACCTGCCCAAGACGCTTGGCCTGACGGTTACGGCTAACCAGGATTGATCCTGGTTAGCATGGTCTAAAACGAAAAAAGCCCGGCAGCGATGCCGGGCTTTTTGCTGAGTCCAAAGAGTCGCTTGCGCGGACTTCTTAAGCTTCTTTCTTAGCCACGGCGACGCGCAGAGACAGCTCGCGAAGCTGCTGCGGCGAGGCCTCGGCGGGTGCGTTCATCAAAAGGTCCTGAGCCTGCTGGTTCATCGGGAACAGCGTCACTTCACGCAGGTTCTTGGCACCGACAAGCAGCATGATCACGCGGTCGACGCCCGCGGCCATGCCGCCATGCGGCGGCGCGCCATACTGGAAGGCGCGGTAGAGGCCACCGAACTGCTCTTCAACCTCTTCGCGCGTCTTTCCTGTCAGCTCGAACGCCTTGACCATCAGGTCGGGCAGCTGGTTGCGGATCGAACCGGACGCAATCTCGAAACCGTTGCAGACCATGTCGTACTGATAGGCCTTGATGGTCAGCGGGTCCTGGCTGTTCAGCGCATCCAGGCCGCCCTGCGGCATCGAGAATGGATTGTGGGCGAAATCGATCTTCTTTTCGTCTTCCAGCCATTCGTAGAACGGGAAATCGATGATCCAGCACAGCTCGAAACGCTCGCGGTCGACGAGGTTCAGTTCCTCGCCGGCACGCGTGCGGGCAGCACCTGCAAACGAAACGAACTTCTTGGGATCGCCGGCAACGAAGAATGCGGCATCGCCATCCGACAGGCCAAGCTGCTGGCGGATCGCTTCGGTGCGCTCTTCGCCGATGTTCTTGGCGATGGGACCAGCACCTTCGAGCTTGTCACCTTCCTTGCGCCAGAAGATGTAGCCGAGCCCCGGTTGGCCCTCGCCCTGCGCCCAGGCATTCATGCGGTCGCAAAACGCGCGCGAACCACCGGTCTTGGCCGGAATCGCCCAGACTTCAACCTTCGGGTTGGAGGCGATCATGCCCGCGAACACCTTGAACCCCGAACCGTCGAAATGCTCGGTGACGGGCTGGATCTCGATCGGGTTGCGCAGGTCAGGCTTGTCGGTGCCATAGGTGCGCAGCGCCGTATCGTAGGGAATACGGCGGAACTGCTGTGTGACCGGCTTGCCTTGGGCAAACTGTTCGAACACGCCGCGCATCACCGGCTCCATCGTGTTCCAGACGTCTTCCTGGGTCACGAAGCTCATTTCGAGGTCGAGCTGGTAGAATTCGCCCGGCAGACGGTCGGCGCGCGGATCTTCGTCGCGGAAGCAAGGCGCGATCTGGAAGTAGCGGTCGAAGCCTGCAACCATCAAAAGCTGCTTGTACTGCTGCGGTGCCTGCGGCAACGCAAAGAACTTGCCGGGATGGATGCGCGACGGCACCAGGAAGTCGCGCGCGCCTTCAGGCGACGATGCCGTCAGGATCGGCGTCGAATATTCGGTAAAGCCCTCGTCGGTCATGCGCTTGCGCATTTCGGCGATGATCTTGGTGCGCGCGACGATGTTCTTGTGCAGCGTTTCGCGGCGCAGATCGAGGAAGCGGTACTTGAGGCGGATGTCTTCGGGATAGTCGGGCTCGCCAAACACCGGCAGCGGCAATTCCTTGGACGCCGACAGAACTTCGATCTCGCTGGCGAAAACCTCGATCTCGCCGGTCGGCAGGTTGCCGTTGACGGCGTCGGCCATGCGCGCCTTGACCTCGCCGTCAACGCGGATCACCCACTCGCCACGCACGGTCTCTGCGACCTTGAAGGCAGGCGAATCGGGATCGGCGACGATCTGGGTCAGGCCGTAGTGGTCGCGCATGTCGATGAACAGCAAGCCGCCGTGATCTCGCACGCGATGGACCCAGCCGGACAGGCGAACGGCCGAGCCGACGTCGGATTTCCTCAATTGAGCGCAGGTGTGGCTGCGGTAACGGTGCATGGCAAATATTCCGGTTCGGGCTGTTGTCATACGGCCGGAGCGTCCGATGCGCCCGGGCCGAAATTTGGCGCGAAAAGCGCATGGGTGCCCGGTTTTGTCAAGGTTAGGCCAGCCGCGAGCGGGCAAACGAGCTGTGCTCAGAGTCTTTTCTTCAACCAGACGCAGGAATGTCCTGGCGGGAAATCGTCGATGCGCCCGAACTCCTCATATCCCAAGCGCTTGTAGAAGTCCGGCGCCTGGAATGTAAACGAATCGAGATAGACGCCGATGCAGCCGCGCTGGCGGGCTTGTTCTTCGGCCTTTGCCAGCAATTTCTCGCCAAGTCCCTGCTTGCGGTGCTCGACGCCGATCCACAACCACGCGACAAACAGCCAGGAATATTCGGACACCCCCTTGAGGCCACCGATGACCCGTCCATCGTCGTTGCGAGCAACGATCCACAGGTCTTGTCCGTTGTACGGTCCGGCGCTATCGAAGTTGTACTTATCCAAGCCGTCGCGGATAAAACGGGCGATCTCGTCGTCGATGCTGGTGCTAACGGTCAATGTCGTCATTGCGGCGGCCTCGTTCGTGCCAACAGGCTCCAGCCAAGCGGCCGGACGGCGCGCACGCTAACCGCCTCCGTGGCAGCGACGTTGGCGCAGTCGACGGAATATGTCGCACCAGCGGCTGACTGCCATTGACCGATCAGGCAAACTGTAGCCACCTCAGCTTTTGTATCGCGTGCCTGATGTCCTCCATACGTCCCCTCATCCCGCTCCTGATCACCGCCGGCATCCTGTTGGGCGGCAACGGCCTGCAAAGCACCTTGATTGCGCTGCGCGGCGCGCAGGAAGGCTTTTCGGCGTCGACCATCGGGTTGATGGGTACGGCCTATTTCATGGGCTTCCTGCTCGGCTGCATCTTCATCACGCGCATCATGAAGGCCGTCGGCCACGTCCGGGCCTTCGCGGCACTTGCCGCGATCGCCGCCTCAGCCACACTGACCCTAGTGCTGGTCATCGATCCGGTGATGTGGTCGGTGGTTCGCTTCGCCACGGGTTTCTGCTTCGCCGGACTGTTCACGGTGATGGAGAGCTGGCTCAATTCGGGCGTTTCCAACCACGACCGGGCCCGCGTGCTGGCCATCTACCGCATCATCGACATCGGTTCGGTGACAGGCGCGCAATTCATGATCCCGGTCTTCGGCGCGGGCGGCTTCACCATCTTTGCCATCATGTCGATCATGATCACGCTGTCGCTGGTGCCGGTCTCGCTTGGCGACCGCTCCAATCCGACACCGCCTGAAGACGTCAAGCTCGACCTCAAGCGCGCCTGGATGATCTCGCCGCTCGGCAGCATTGGCTGCATCTTCGTCGGCATCACCAACAGCGCCTTCCGCACGCTAAGCCCGATTTATGCCGAACAGATCGGGCTGTCGGTCACCGACGTCGTCACCTTCGTCAGCGTCGGTATCATCGGCGGCGCGCTTATCCAGTATCCGCTCGGCTACATGTCCGATCTGTGGGATCGCCGCATGGTGCTGCTTGTCACCACATTTGGCGCGATGGCATCGGCGCTGATGCTGGTTTTCCTCGCCGGCAATTCGCCGCTGGCCAATTTCGTGCTCGTCTTCATCTTCGGCTCGTTTGCCATGCCGCTTTATTCGCTGTCGGCGGCGCACGCCAATGACCGGGCCGAAAAGGGTGAGTTCGTATTGGTCAACGCCGCCCTGATGCTGTTCTACTCGGTCGGCGCCATTGCGGGTCCGCTCGTGGCCTCAATCGTCATGGAACAGTTTGGGCCGCATGCGCTATTCAGCTTCAGCGCTGCCGTCTATGTCATCTTCGTCGCGGTCATCGTCTACCGCATGGGATCGCGCTCGCCGGTGCCCGCCGGCCATCGCGGCCGCTTCATCGCACTGCTGAGAACATCGCCCATCTTCGCGCGCCTCGCCCGCAAAAATGGCCCCACGAATGGTCCGGATGCCGGCTAGACTTTCCCTCCGAGCGCCGCAAGCGCTTGACGAAAGGGCGCACGACTGAAATGGAAAGACAACGCGTTCTGAACAAAGCAATATTATGCATGTAATAACGACCCAGGACGAGCTCGAAACCGTCATTGCCGCTCTCGAAAAATCCAATTTCGTCACGGTAGACACCGAGTTCATTCGCGAAACCACTTTCTGGCCTGAGCTCTGCCTGATCCAGATGGCAGCGCCTGGCGTTTCCGCGCTTGTCGATCCCCTCGCCCCCGGCCTCGATCTCAAGCCGTTTTTTGCGCTGATGGCCAATGAAGCGGTGACCAAGGTCTTCCACGCCGCCCGGCAAGACATCGAAATCGTCTTCCATCTTGGCGGCCTGATCCCGCATCCGGTGTTCGACACCCAGGTTGCGGCCATGGTCTGCGGCTTCGGCGACAGCGTCTCTTACGAGCAGATCGTCCAGAAGATCACCGGCGGGCGCATCGACAAGTCGTCGCGCTTCACCGACTGGCGCCATCGGCCGCTGTCGGAAAAGCAGCTCGACTACGCGCTGGCCGACGTCACCCATCTGATCGACGTCTATCAGCATCTCGTCGCCGAACTCGAGCGCGAAGGCCGCGCGCACTGGCTCAACGAAGAGATGGAGGTTTTGACCTCCCGCGAAACCTACGATCCGCATCCCGAAGACGCCTGGAAGCGGCTCAAGATGCGGCTGCGCAAGCCGCAGGAACTGGCCATCGTCCAGGCGGTGGCTACCTGGCGCGAGCGTGAAGCGCGTGAGCGCAATGTGCCGCGCGGGCGCGTGCTCAAGGACGATGCGATCTACGAGGTAGCCCAGCAGGCGCCGCGCGACATCACAGCCCTTTCGCGGCTGCGGACCACACCCAAGGGCTGGGAGCGTTCGTCTTCGGCCACCGCACTGCTGGCGGTCGTCAACGCAGCGCTCGACATGCCGCGCGAGCAGATGCCCAGACTGCCCAAGACATTCCAGCCGCCGGAGGGCTCAAGTGCCGCCGCCGAGCTGCTCAAGGTGCTTTTGCGCCTGGTCTCCGAGAAGGAAGGCGTCGCGCCCAAGGTGCTCGCTTCCGGCGACGACATCGACCGCATCGCCGCCGAGGGCGAGGCAGCAGACGTGCCTGCCCTTCAGGGCTGGCGCCGCTCGGTGTTCGGCGAGACCGCACTCAAGCTGGTGCGCGGCGAGATCGCCATCCGCTTCGACAAGCGCAAGATCGCGGTATTCGAGATCGAGGCCTCAGAGGTCTGAAGGCGCGCCGCTCTCGCGGCGTTGGCTTCTATCCCCGGCGCGGTTCAAACCGCGCCGGCAAGATGCAGCGCAAACCAGATCCACAGTAGCCCAAGCACCAGCCAGCCAAGGATGAAGGCGCGGCTGCGGAACGTGACCTGGTTCGTGGTCAGGTGACAAAGGGCATGCGCGTAGCGCGTGGCAACGAACAGCCAGGCCAGCCCGACACTGACATAGGAAGTGCCCTCGGTCACATAGAGCGACAGGCACGCCGCATAAAACAGCACCGGCAATTCGAACTGATTGTTGATGTTGTTGGCGACTGTGGCGCTTGATTCCGGCTCGGCCGAACGTGTCTTGAACTGATTGACGCGCGCCTCGCCCGAGACAACCGCCTGTCTGCGGCGCATGCCGAGCACGACATAGACGATGTAGACCAGAAGAACTTGCGCAAGCATCGGCCAGAAAATGGCGGTCTGGTTCATGATTCCCCCAAAAGCAATTGCCGATGATACGCGAAACGAGTGTGCGGCCTTTTCAGCCCTTGGTATTTTGCGTTGTCCGCTGCCCCGCCAGGACAAAGGCTGCGATGACGGCAACGGGCACAGCCAGCAGCGCGAACTTCGTCACGATCAGCCCCGAAGCCAGCGACATTGACCTCGCCCCTGCCGCTGGCGGGTCGGAGAGAATACGGCCCACGACGAAGTTCTGGGCGTAGTCGGCAATCATGTAGGGCAACACCAACACAAGTGCTGCAACCGAACGCATGGTTGGGGACAGGGCGGCAAAGCGCGGCAGGCGTTCACCTGCTTTCAGGATCAGGCTGGCCAGAGTCAGCGAAAGCAGTGCTGGAAAAACCAGGTCGAGGGTCAGGTAGTGCCAGACAAGAACGGCCTCGGCACCACGACGCCCGAGTGCTGCCACCCAGGCGAAACCCTCGGCTTCGGAAAAACCCCAAAACCGCAGGTCGAGCGAGGTCAGGCCGCCGCTCAGACTGCGGAAATAGAACAATTCCAGGGCCACCATGGCAGTGAACACCGCCACGGTGGCAAAGCTCAATACAGCCGCATGACGTCGCAGCCGTACGGTCATTCGCCTTACACTCCGCCGGGATAGTTCGGGCTTTCGCGGGTGATGGTCACGTCATGGGCGTGGCTCTCACGCCAACCGGCATTGGTGATGCGCACGAAGGTGGCACGCTCGCGGAAATCGGCAAGATCGCGCCCGCCGACATAACCCATCGCAGCCTTGAGGCCGCCCGCAAGCTGATGCAGCACACCGGCGACAGGCCCCTTGTAGGGCACCTGGCCCTCGATGCCCTCGGGTACCAGCTTGAGCGTGTCGCGAACTTCTGCCTGGAAGTAGCGGTCGGCCGAGCCGCGCGCCATCGCACCGACAGAACCCATGCCGCGATAGGCTTTGAACGAGCGGCCCTGGTGCAGATAGACTTCGCCCGGGCTTTCTTCGGTGCCGGCAAGCAGCGAGCCGATCATGGCAGCGCCAGCACCTGCGGCGAGCGCCTTGGCCAGATCGCCCGAATATTTGATGCCGCCGTCGGCAATGACCGTCACGCCGGCCTTCTGTGCTGCCTCGACGGCAGACATGATGGCCGAGAGCTGGGGAACACCGACACCGGCGACGATGCGCGTGGTGCAGATCGAGCCCGGTCCGATGCCGACCTTGACGGCGTCGGCACCAGCGTCGATCAGCGCCTGCGCGCCGTCGGCTGTCGCGACATTGCCGGCCATGATGCGCACGGAATTGGAGATTTTCTTGGCGCGGGCGACCGCGTCGAGCACACGCTGCGAATGGCCGTGCGCGGTGTCGATGACGAGCAGGTCGACGCCCGCGTCGATCAGGCGCTCGGCACGCTCGAAGCCGTCATCGCCAACACTGGTGGCGGCCGCGGCCCTGAGGCGCCCCTGCCCGTCCTTGGACGCGTTCGGGTTGAGCTGCGACTTCTCCATGTCCTTGACGGTGATGAGGCCGACGCAATTGCCGTGCTTGTCGACGACGAGCAGCTTTTCGATGCGGTGCTGGTGCAAGAGCCGCTTGGCCTCGTCCTGCTCGACCGTCTCCTTGACGGTGATCAGGTTCTCGCGCGTCATCAGTTCGTAGACCTTCTGCGCCGGGTCGGAAGCAAAGCGCACGTCGCGGTTGGTCAGGATACCAACGAGGCGCCCGGTCTTTTGTCCGCCGGTGCCGCCGTTTTCGACGACCGGAATGCCGGAGATGCCATGCGCCCGCATCAGCCCGCGTGCGTCGGCCAAGGTTGCGTCAGGGCCAATGGTGACCGGATTGACCACCATGCCCGATTCGAACTTCTTGACCTGGCGAACCTGCTCGGCCTGTTCGGCCGGGGTGAAGTTGCGGTGGATGACGCCGATGCCGCCGGCCTGGGACATGGCGATGGCAAGCCGCGCTTCCGTCACCGTGTCCATGGCGGCTGAAATGATCGGAATGTTGAGGTCGATATCGCCGGCAATGCGGGTGCTGACGTCGGTCTCGCCGGGCATGACCTCGGAATGACCGGGCTGCAACAGCACGTCGTCAAATGTCAGCGCCAGAGCGCCGGTGGAGGATTCAATGATTTTTGCCATGGCCAACCTCGGAATGCGTGAAAGGACGCTGGAACCATTGGTATGCAGCGCCGACTCGTCTTTTCCCTTTCAGGATTGGCGCTGGCTGGTACCACGTCTTCGGTTCGATGAAAAGCGCGTGATGAAGGCCAATCGCCGCAGTTCGCGCCGGAACGCTTAGCCAAGACCTTGCGTTATGCCAGCGAGGTCGGCGTTCGAACCGACTGGCCTTGAGAAGCGGCAGGTCCTGGCAGCGGACAGGCTGGCATATCCATGCTAACCCTTCAAAACGGCTGAGCCAGCGGCCGCTATCGTAGACTTCATGCCGGACGCTTTCGTGAACAGAACCACGCCGCTGATCCTTGCCGTCGCCTTGTTCATGGAAAACATGGACTCAACGGTCATCGCCACATCATTGCCGGCGATCGCCGCCGACATCGGTACAAGCCCGATCGCGCTCAAGCTGGCATTGACGGCCTATCTGGTTTCGCTCGCCATCTTCATCCCGATCAGTTCGTGGATGGCCGACCGCTTCGGCGCGAAGCTCGTCTTCCGCGTGGCAATCGCCGTGTTCATGGTGGGCTCCATCGCCTGCGCCATGTCGGATTCGCTCAGCGCGTTCGTGCTTGCCCGCTTCTTGCAAGGCATGGGCGGATCGATGATGACGCCGGTGGCGCGGCTGGTTCTGGTGCGCACGACGGAAAAGAGCGGGCTGGTCGCGGCGATGGCGACGCTGACCATCCCAGCCCTCGTCGGCCCATTGATCGGACCACCGGTCGGCGGCTTCATCACCACCTTCTTCACCTGGCACTGGATATTCCTGATCAACATTCCGATCGGCGTGATCGGCATCTGGCTGTCGGGGGTTTTCCTGCCCGAGATACCGCCCGAAGCGACACGGCCGATGGACGTGCCCGGCTTCTTCCTGTCGGCGATCGCTGCGTCAGGTGTGGTCTTTGGCCTGTCGGTGGTCAGCTTGCCGGCACTGCCGCCGGCCGTCGGTGCGATCACCATCGTCATCGGCGTGGTCGCTGGCCTGCTTTATGTCCGCCACGCGCGCCGCGCGCCCTACCCGCTGCTCGACCTCAAGCTCTTCGCCAATCCGGTTTTCCGCACGGCCATTGTCGGCGGCTCGTTGTTTCGCATCGGTGTCGGCGCGGCACCATTCCTTTTGCCGCTGCTGTTTCAGCTCGGCTTTGGCCTGTCGCCGTTCCAGTCGGGTATGATCACCTTCGCCACGGCAGCAGGTGCGCTGTCGATGAAGTTCGTGGCGCCGAGGATCCTGAGGACAGTGGGCTTTCGCAACGTACTGGTGGTTGCGTCGGTTGTGTCGGCCGGCTTGATGGCCGCCAACGCACTGTTCACGCCGCAGACGCCTTATCTGGCGATCCTGTCGGTTCTTTTCCTGGCCGGCTTCCTGCGCTCGCTGTTTTTCACCTCGTCGAACGCGCTGGTCTTTGCCGACATCGAGGCGTCCCAGAGCGGCCAGGCAACAGCAATCTCGGCAGTCGCCCAGCAGACCTCGGTGGCGTTGGGTGTGGCAGTCGGTGGCGGTGCGCTCGAGATCTGGTCACTGGCCACCGGCCAGGCGATCGGCGGCGCGGGCTTCACCTTTGCATTCCTGACGGTCGCCGTCATTTCGCTGCTGCCGGCGCTCATGTATGCGCGCATGGCACCCGACGCCGGCAAGGCCATCTCCGGCCACCGCTTGGCGCAAAACACCGCAGACGAGCCGCAGCAACTATGAGGCGTCTGGCTCGGACTTGCCCTTGAAGTCCTTGGCGAGCAGATAAAGCTCGGCTGATTCCTCGCGCGACGCCGGCGGCTTGACGTGCTGGACGGTGCGGAAATTCTTCTTGAGCAGGGTCAAAAGCTCGGATTCCGTTCCGCCTTGAAACGTCTTGGCCAGGAAGTGGCCGCCGGGCTTGAGCACCGAAATGGCGAAATCAGCGGCGACCTCGCACAGATGCATGGTTCGGATATGGTCGGTGCGGCGATGCCCGGTCGTCGGTGCCGCCATGTCGGACAGCACAAGGTCGGGCGCGCCGCCGAGCGCCTCGGACAGGCGTGCCGGAGCCTCGTCGTCAAGAAAATCCATCAGCAGGACCGGTGCGCCGGGCACCGGATCCATTTCGAGATAGTCGATACCGACGACATGCGGATTTTCCGCCGTCGAGTTGGTGCGCGCAGCCGCCACCTGGCACCAGCCGCCGGGCGCAGCACCCAGATCGATGATCTTCATGCCGGGCTTGAGCAGATGGTGCTTGTCGTCGATCTCGATCAGCTTGAAGGCCGCGCGCGATCGGTAGCCATCGGCCTTGGAGCGCTGGACGTAGGGATCGTTCATATGACGTTCGAGCCAGCGACGCGACGATTCCTTGAGACCGCGCTTCTTCTTGATCTTGGTGCGGAGCACGCGCGTGGCGCCCGCCGCTACTCCTGGTTTTGTCGGTTTCTTGGTCATATACGCTGTCCGTTCCGCCAGTTGCGGCGCCACACGCCGTCGTCGGCCATCAATTCGCTCAAAATGCCTTCACGCAAGCCGCGATCGGCGACGCGCAGCCTCTCCGACGGCCATACCGCGCGGATGGCCTCAAGGATGGCGCAGCCCGCCAAAACGAGGTCGGCCCGGTCGGCGCCGATGCAAGGGTTTGCCACACGCTGGTGAAAGTCCCAGCCGAGCACCTTTTCGACCATCTGGTCGACGCTTGTGCCATCCATCCACAATCCATCGACACGGCGGCGGTCGTAGCGGTCAAGTTCGAGATGCACGCCGGCAAGCGTGGTGACAGTGCCCGACGTTCCCAGCAGATGGAACTTCGGGCTCGACACGATATGGCTGAGCCGGTCGCGTCCGTCAAACGCGCGCAGGCGGGCAGCGACGTCCTCGACCATGGCGGCAAAGATCTCGCGCGTCACCGTGCGGCCGCCGAAACGCTCGGCGAGCGAAACCACCCCGACCGGCAGCGACGTCCACGAGACGATGTGATTCGCCAGACGCGGCGAGCGGTGACGCGAGACGTCGATCAGCGCGATCTCCGACGAGCCGCCGCCAATGTCGAACAGCACCACGCCATCGGTATCGCGCTCGACAAGCGAGCCGCAGCCGGAAACGGCGAGCCGCGCCTCGGTCTGGCGGTCGATGATCTCGAGCTTCAGGCCCGCCTCGCGTTCGACGCGGTCAATGAACTCCGCACCATTTTCGGCCGTACGGCAGGCTTCGGTCGCGATCAGCCGCGCCTTCTTGATCTTGCGGTTGCGCAGCTTGTCGCTGCAAACCTTGAGCGCTTCGACCGCGCGGTCCATCGCCGGCTGGCTGAGCCGCCCTGAAGCCGTAAGCCCCTCGCCCAGGCGCACGATGCGCGAAAAGGCATCGATCACCCGGAACTGTCCGGGCCGTCCAGGCACAGCCACGAGCAGCCGGCAATTGTTGGTGCCGAGATCGAGTGCGGCAAAAACCGGCAGTTCCGACGTCGGCACACGACGCGGCTGTTCGGCCTGATCCTGCCTTGCGACAGGGCTCGGCCTTATCGGTGCGACGCTTGGCCGAACAGGCGCCTGCGGGCCGGCTGGCTCAGGCTGCGCGCCACCGGACTGAACACCATCGCGCGCAAATACCTTGCGGCCGCGACGGCGCTTGCGCCTTTTCCTGGTCTTTCCATTGTGTTGCGCAGCGTCCCCATTGCCGTGACCGTTGACCGGTCGCGCGGCGGCCTTGCGGCCTTTTTGAGATCGGCCCGCGCCGTGAGGCGACGAAACATTCCCAGAGACACCCGCATCCGACGCACCAGCGTCGGGTTCGCGGTCCTTCACCTTGCAACTTCCTTCTCGCGCCGCGCGAACCTTTTCGGACGCTGCAGGCGCATGTCATCTTGTGTTGCCGGCAGCGTATCAGCGCCGGACCAGATCACCAAGGCCCGCTCGGGCGGAAATTTAGCTCGCCCTCAATTCACATCCCCCCACCGACCGAAATCCCGGGATCGGGTTGAAGTGCCGGCGTTGATGAGGCAAAGCTGAAAAACGAACAGGATATGCGAGCGGACGCATAGCCAACGCGAGGCACAAAAAACGCCAGACCGAAAGGGACAGCCCAGCGCTATCGCATGAGAATCAAGGACTATATCTGGCCCGTCATCGGGCTTGGCGCCGTCGCCGTTTCCGCCTGGCTGCTCTATCACGAGTGGCGTGAAATCTCCCTCGACGATGTCTGGAGCGGCCTCACCGCCATCCCCTTGCATGGATGGATGCTTTCGGCCCTCAGTTCCATCGTCGCTTACGCCGCCCTTGCCGGCTACGATCACATAGCGCTTCTGCATCTGGGCAAGCGCGTGTCGTGGTTCTTCGTCACCATCTGCTCCTTCACCACCTATGCGCTGTCGCACAATATCGGCGGCTCGGTGTTTTCGGGCGCTGTCATCCGCTATCGCGCTTACGCCAGCAAGGGCCTCACCGGCCAGGATGTCGGGATCCTAGTCGGCATTTGCTGGTTCACCTTCGTGCTGTCGAGCGTGTTTGTGGGCGCCGTGGTGATTCTGCTCGAACCGGGCCTGCTCGACCGCTACACCGAAGGCAGCCACGAAGGCTGGTGGATAGCCCTTGGCATCGCCATGCTGGTGTTCGTTGTCGCTTACGTGTTCGGCAGCTGGCTTCATCTCAAGCCGCTCGCCATTCGCAACTTCCGCCTGCACTACCCGGCTTTGCCCATCGTCGTGCGCCAGCTGATCATCGGCCCGCTGGAGATTCTGGCAGCCGCCGCGATCATCTATTTCGCGCTGCCTGCCGAAAACAATCCGGGCTATCTGATCGTGCTCGGCATCTTCCTTTTCTCCTTCGCCGTGGCGCAGGCCTCGCACGCGCCGGGCGGCCTGGGTGTGCTCGAAGTGGTCTTTCTCACCGGCCTTTCGGAAATGGATCCGGCGGCGGTTCTGGCTGCCCTTCTGGTCTTCCGCCTTTTCTACCTCATCATCCCGCTCATCCTCGGCATCATCGCAGTACTTGCCTTCGAGCATTCGCAGTTCGGGCGCGGCGACAAGCAAGGCGAAGCCTGAAAACCGAAATTGCAGCATCGAACGGGGTTGACTATTTCCCGGCGGTGGCTACAAGGCGCGCACCGGCGGCGTTGTCGAGACAGCGTCGCGGCCGAACCAAAAGTCGGCCCTGCTGGGGAATAGGTTAACGGTAGACCCACGGACTCTGACTCCGTTAGTCCTGGTTCGAATCCAGGTTCCCCAGCCAACCTTCTTTTTTCCAATAGAAACAAGCGCTTAAGCGAAGCGAGAAAATCGCAACCGGAACACCTTTCCGGTTCATATATCCGGAGCATCCGCCTTCGGTGAGCGCCTCACAGTCCCCTTGAAAACCGCACGTCCCGCGCTTGACACGCGAGTCCGACAAAGAGACGTTGCTGCCGGGCAATGCTTTGGGGACCATTCGTGAAAAAGCTAATCATGGTAGCGGCGAGCGCTTGCGCTCGCCGGGTAGTGAAAATCTGTCGCGACATGAAGGTCTAACTGGGATGTGCGCCACTATCATAGCCAATTACAAATGGCTCACCTTCTTCGGCCTACTTCTGGCTACATTGGCAGCGCTCTTATTAGCTTTTACAGGAAGTGCGCTGTATAACTGGCTTCGCCGGCATCAAGCTCAACATGTTTTCACAACCCTTGGGAAGCTTGCCGCCAAACATGAGCGGCTGGAGACTGCGACCAAAGTGCCCGCCCTTCTCGAAGGTTCGGAAGTCGTCACCGCACATCTAAAGGCAAAGCGCCAATCAAGATTAGTCGGATTGGCGCTATCAAGGTATCTTTGGGTTCGAACGCATAATGACATGCGCAAGAAGCTCAATCTGCCACCGCAGTCGATTGAATGGCCGACATCGATAATGCGGCTGAAACTGGTAGAAATCAGCCGAAAGCAGGTGATGGAAGCATTGGAATGCTCGATTGCCAACACTGCTCTTTCGGAAAGCAGATACTTCAAATTTGCGATATGGACATTTGTGTTTGGATCGACACTTCAGGTGATTGCGGGAATACCTTGGTGCTGATGGCAATAGATCAGCGACCAGTCGAACGCCCTAAGCGCCGGCAAAATCGGCTGGTGGCCAGCCTATATCCAGGGCATGGCCTTCGCGCACCTTCCGTTTTCTTTTAAGCTTGATATTCTCAATATCGGGCATGTTTTTGAGGCTGGACAATGGCTGTAGTGCATATCGGCATGGATACGAGGCAATCGGTCATCGGCGAGCTTTTACCATATGACGTAGAACTATGCATTCGCTCTATTGAGCTATTATACTATATAAGCGCGGAACCTAAAATATTTCCTAGACCTTACATGGATGACACTGTCATAATTGATGGTATCAACTTCACAAACCCACTCAACATATGGGCGTTCTTCAAGGAAATACCCGAATACTTTGCGAAAGCGGCATTGGACCGCACCATCTTTTACCAAGCAGAATATGCGCGGCGGAGCGCCGAAGCAGAGATTACACGGCAAGCAGTTATTTCGGCAAAGCTCGATAACCTTCGAAAGGCAAACGAGATTCGCAACGAACTAATCGCGGGCGAGCACGACCCGGAGATAACCTCCCGAATGCTTGCAAAAATACTGCAAGACCAGAAGGCTAGTATGAAAGTGCACGGCGCAAACCGGCGAAAGCGCCTACTGCCCTGAGACTGTCAAAAGTAAAGCCTGCCGGGGTGAGCGGGGCAATCGTCAACAGGAATTTACATGCCCAATGGATATGCTGGCCTTTCATCGAAAGAGGCCAACGAAGTGATGACCAGCACTATTGCCGATATCATTTGCGAAGAACTTGTTGCCAAGCGTCCGCCAAAGATAAGGGAAAGCCCGCCGGGGTGAGCGGCGGGCTTTTTGGTAGCTTGGCGATCGGCGACTAGATGAATTCCGGCTCCTTATCCGGGTCACAAAAGATGACTTCGCCAGCGACAAAACCGATCGCCCGACGCTCAAGCTCATCCATGACGTCCGTTGCCAACTGCGGGAAGTCGGCCTCCATGCCGGTTTCTACTGCCTCGACAAGCTTCGTATAGATCGCGTCAAGGGCCTTTTCGCGCGGGCTGAGATACGTCGCCTGCGCATCCATAACCATCTTCTTAATTGCGGCCGATACCTGGGGCGTGTTATTTTCAATGTTCATCGCGTTTGCTCCTTGTGATTGCGATGTTTCGGTAAAGCGGCGCGGTCATGCTCGGCGACCAAACTTTGCATGGCCCGCTCGCTGCTTCATTCGCCAAGCCAAAGCTTGACGCCATCAAACGATGGACGGTTGCCGGATCGGCGGTGCCGGTCACGGTCATCTTCGTTCTGCGAAATCATGGGAACGTCCCTTCGTTGATGGGACTTGATGATTAGACACAGAAAACCTTACTTCTCCATCGGAAAATATAGGCGATTGATAAGCGCTTGTTTTCGCTAGCTTTATGCGGTGAGCGAGATCGGTTTGCATCCGTCTTTCTGGCAGTAGTCCGGCCAGATGTTACCGACTTCACCCAATGCGATCTTGATGGCGTCGCTATCTGACTTTCCGGTAATCGCGCACTCGCGGTCGGCGGTCATCAGGGCCTCGACCAGAGAAGCATAGGCGGCGGCGGACAGGTAAGCAGGTTGGTTGTTCAATTCAGGCTCCTACGTTTCAAGCGGTAACCGCCCATTAAACGGTGCCGTTTACTGTGTCAATAAACGGCACCGTTAATTCGCTTGGGAGATATGGGAGATATAGTTGACTGAATATACGATACCGCTTATTCGTCGCCAGATGGGACGGCCACCACTACATATGAAATCCACTAATGTGCGATTTCCATCCGAGATCTTGGACCGCATAGACGCGCGGGTTGGCGATAAGCATCGCGCGAAGTTCATCCGTGAGGCTGTTATTCGCGAGTTGGAACGGCTCGAACGCGCCGACGACCAGCCCGACGGTTGAAGAATTGGCCCCTCACGCTGGTTACTTCATGAGGGGCCGCCGCGCCGAACCGGGTAGCGCTTACAAGGAGCCCGGCCCGACAATTCACTTATAGCGGGCTGGCTATGCGGCCGCTGACGATTTGTCAGAAAATCGCCCGGTCCTTCAACGCCGCCGCTGCGTCAGCCTTCTCGCGTTCCTTTTGCGCTCGGCGCCGCGCCGCCCGAGCTTCGTTCTCAGCGTCCTTCTGTTCGGGTGTCATGGCGTCGCGCTTCGCCGTCTTGGAAGCGTTCTTCTGCCCCTTCCTGCGTTGTTGCTTTTCCGGGCTGTCAGGCTCGCCATATGGCCTGGGAAGCTTGCCCGTCCTATTGAGCGTGGACGTGGCGTATGCTGCCTTCCGATCCGCATTGTAGGCGTCCCTGCCCACCCCGCGCCGGTGCTCGTCAATCTCTCGCCGCGCCTGTGCATTCCAGCCATTCTTGATCGCGTCGGCCTTCAGGGCGTCGCGGGTGCGCCGCACAAGTTCCATGCGGGCGGTGTCGAGCGGCAAGGTCGCATCGTCGCCGTGAAGATCGAAATCGGCCAAAGCCGCACCGATATCGTTCAATTTTTCTTGATGATTTCTGCTCATCGTTCTATAATTTTGATTTATGATCTTGATTTGAACCCTTGGCGACTTCGCTTGCCGGGGTTCTTTTTTTTATACGGCTGCCTGCTCAACCAGCCCGGCGAGGTCGCGGGCGAGGTCAGCGGAGAACACGGTTTCAGGACCGGGGAACGGCAGCGCGATCTTGAAGCCAGTCCCCTTCCTGTAGACACCGAAGCTAAGGTCCAGGTTCACGACGCCCGGCGCACCATCAACAACGGCACGGATCGTGCCGGCAAGCTCTCGCGCGCTGTCCTTGTTGTAGACGGCCGGCGCATGCTCATCGACAGTGATCGATACACCGGCGTCAGTCTTGCGGATGATGACGCCGGGGATGGCGTCGGCGATCACGCCTGCGTCGATCTTCTCGCGGATCATCTGCGAGACAACGCCCGCGCTGGTGAGCCCAAGCTTCGCACCGATGGCCTTCAACTGTTCCACGCGCCGGGGATCAAGGCGAACGGCATTCGTGGACTTCTTTAGGGAATTCATATGGTAATACTCCTGCAACTGATCTATACATATTAACACGTTAACGTGTATAGATCAAGCCGAGATAGGAATATTGTCCGCCGACAGTTTTCGGGAATCGCCCGGTGTCCGCCGACAATTTTCGTTCGTAGTGCAGGCATGTAACTAACAGATACATCAAATACAGATTCACTGGACGCGAAAACTGTCGGCGGACACCTAAAGGCAAGACGCCCCGGCTACTCGGGCCTTCGGCCCTCGCCCATGCGGCCCTTCGGGCCTTACCGCGCCTGAGGCGCGGCTTGTAGCTCGTCTCTCATTCCGGAATGAGTGAGTTTTCCTGCTCCGGCCCGCAACAGATATCCCGGCTCGAACAACGGAGGGTTGCCCGGCTCGGTCGCTTCGCTCCCGGCTGGCAACGTCTCCAGATCGAGCGGGGACCGTTCCGCCCCAAAGCGACAGGGAGACTCACCAGCAACCGCCATGCACGCCGGATAGGGAAAGACACCAACCGGATGCCAACGCCCTCTCCACGGCCGTCCCTGAGTCAAACAAGGTATGCGCTACCGCATCCGCGTGTTCATGAAGTTGCCCGGCCGGGTCTGGCGTCGAATCTCATCAGCAACAACCGAACGCATCCCCAACTCCATCTGCTTGCGCATCTTGTCGGCGAGGTCGGCATTCTGTTCGGGCGTGCCGGCGCTGCCGTTAACGGTGATCGGTGCATTGATGGAAATCGCCTGCGCAGGCGCGGTATTGTTGTTCGCCGGCACCTGCATTCTGCGGACGGCCGGCGCATCTCCGACATAGCCACCTTCGGCAAAGCCGCTAAGTGCTCCCCGGTGTAGCGCCTCAAGATTGCCGACGCCGATCCGGCGAGTTGCGTCCTTGCTCATAACGTATTCGCCCTTATGGACGATGCCGGCCGGCTGGTGCTTCCTGCCGTCGCCGGTGTAGCCACCATCCGCAAAGCCGAACAACGCGCCAAACAGACCACCACCGCCACCGGTGCCGAACAGGGCAGCAAGCGGCCCCTGCCCCAAGAGCATCGCCTGAAGTGTGGCGTCGATCAGCGAATTGACCAGCCCGCGCACGGCGTCGTTAAGCGTGGTCGTGCCGGTAAGCAGGCCGGACAGGGCGGACGTGAAATTCTGGGCGAAGAACTGGCCCGCCTGCTGCAAGGCGGTTTCGGACTGCGCTGCCTGCTGGTTCTTCTGATCAAGCTGCCCGGTGAGTTCGAGCTTCTCGCGTATCTTCTGGATTTCTTCGGCCGTGAGCGTGATCCCGGCGCGCCTTGCCTCCTGCTGATACTGGTAAAGCTGAAGCTCGACACGCTGCTGACTGGCAGACATGCCGGAAATGGACTGTTCGAACCGAGCGAGGTCCAATCCCTGCTGCACGGTCTGATTCAAGCTCTTGCGGGCCTCGTTCTGCTGCCGCGCAAGGTCAATCTGCTTCTGCTGCGTATCCGTGGGTGCAAGGGGCTGTGCAGCGGTCGGTGTGCCGCTGTAGGCATCGCGAATGGTCGTATCGTCTACACGGCGCAAGCCTTCCCATTCGTTGCGAAGGCCAGCCGGATCGTCGCCACGCCGCCGAAGCAAGGCGCGCGCAATTTCGTCCTGGGTGCCTTCATCAAACAGTCGGTCGCCGGTAAGGCCAAGCTGTTTCATCATATCGGTGAGCGTGGCGCTGGTGATCTGATACCGGCCAAGCGCCGATGAACCCTTGCCCTCTCCATACAAGGCGCGGTTTTCGGGCGTTCGCATACGGCCCTGAAGTGCAAGCACCTGATCAAGCGTCATGCTGGTGAGGTTCACCGCGCCGCCGGTCCAGCGGCCATAGTCGAGCGTTTCATTGTAGCCGCGCCCCTTGTCGGTGCCTTCAGCCGCGCCGATCAGGTCGAGAATATTGTCGTGCGCGCCGAACCGCTGCATGCTCTTGGCGCGGTTTGCGATATCGGTCGCGCTCAAAATCTCGCCCATGCTGCGCGCGTTTGCGACCGTCTTCCGATAGGCGGCGTCGATGGCGTCGGACTGCGCGAGCGTGTCCAGTTCGGCCTTCAGTTCGGGCACAAGCGCCTTGAGGTCGGCGAGTGCCGTCTTGAAATTCGCCGCTGCCGTGACGTTGCCATTGAACCGATTGCCGACATTCTGCGTGATGTCGGAAAGCTCCTTCAGCGCCGCCTTCAACTGGTCGCTGCCACCCCCGAGCGAGACGATCTGTTCCTCGACAGCCTGCAGCGATGCTCGAAGCTGGCGAAGCTCCAAACCCTTCGTAGCAAAGTCCGGTCCGATCTCAACATCGGCGATCTGCTTCTGTATGCGCTCGCGCTGCTTTTCGGCCTGTTTCAGCTTCGCTTCGTCAGAGAACAGGTAATCATAGGCCTTCTGCTGCTTGTCGTAGCCGGGGAGCCATTCACCGCGAAGGGCAGAAATGATGCTACCGGCGTAGCCAACACCTTCGATTGCGGCCTTCTTGGCGTAGACGGTGACATTTCGCCAGAGCGTGGCGAACTCCGCATCGATCTTCTTCGCGGCCTCAATCTGCTCATTGGTGAAGGTGGCGGCTTCGTTCCGCATCTTCTGGATTTCGGTGACAGACAGGCCGAGCACCTTCGCAAGCTGTTCCGCGCCGGTGCCGCCGAACATCTCATCGAGGACGCGGGTGCGCGAAGCGGCGTCAAGCTTCTGCAGCTTGCCGATAATCTCATCAAGGAAGCGGCTCGGGTCGGCGAGCTTGGCGGCAACTTCCGTCGCCGAGTAGCCGAGCGTTTCGAATGCGGCCTGTGCGCTCCCCTTCCCGGTCTTGGCGAACTCGTCGCCGCGAATGTTCAGTTCCTTGAGGGCGTCAGTCATGCCGTCAATAGACATGCCGGTAGAGGTCGCAACCGCGTGCCACTGCTGCCATACCTGTGCCGTGACGCCTGCCTTCTTGGCCTCGCGATCCACTTCGGCAACAGAGTCGGCAATCTGCTTCACTGCCATGGCAGTGCCGGCGACACCGGCAAAGATTGCGCCACCACGAAGGAAAGGCGCGAAAGCGCTTTCGATGCTGCCGGCGAGTGATTCCACGGCCCGGCCGGTCGCCTTCTCCATGTTGCCGGAGAACTGCTTGGCGCGGCCTTCCATGCGCCGGAAGTTATCATTGGTCGCCTTGCCGGCGCGCGTCATGTCCTTCTCATACTTGTTCAAGCGGGCTTCGAGCGACACGACAAGGCGCTGTTGATCGTTGTTCATTCTCAAATTTCCTATGCTGCTTCGTCCGTGAGGCGGTCGAATTCGTCTTTGTCCATGTCGTAGATGGACTTGCGGTTATCATTGAGAGTGGCGCGGGCAACGGCCATGACGGCGGCAACCGCGCCGTCTATGCGATCGGTCTTCTTGCTCTTGTGCATCCGAACAAGACCTGTGTCGTTCCGCGATGCTACGACGCTATCGAAGTGATGGCGAAGCACGGGGTGCCCGTTGTGGCGAAGCGCCCGGCCGTTCACTACGCGCTCGAGCACGCCGATTGCTGGCCCCATGGTGAGCGGCCCTTGCCGCATCTCGACTGCCGGCAAGCCATCGTCATGAAGGCGCTGCATCGTCATCCGGGCAAGGTGCGGGTCGAAGGCGATTTCACGCACGTTGTCGTTGTCGGCGCATATCTCGCGAATCTGCTTTTCAACTTCCTCCGGCTCGATCACCGGCCCGTCGATCACAGTGATAAGGCCATCGTCGCGCCACTGCTCATAGGGAACGCCGTCACGTTCGGCCCGTCCCTTTAGGTCGTCACCGGGCACGAAAAACCACGGATGCACCGTGATCGTGCCATCATTGCCGCGCCAAGCCGCCACAACAGCCGTGAGGTCGCCGTTGACGGACATATCCACGCCAATGAAACACGGCAGCGCTGATAGGTCCGCGAGATCGAGCGGGATCTTGCCGGTGTCATAGGTCGCCATGTCAAAGAGCGGATCGCGGGAATGTGCCTGCCAGATATTCAGGTTCAACTGCTGAAACTGATAGCGGGCGGGCGGGCTGTTTTCGGCTTCCTTCGCCTTGTTCCGCAAACCGACGATGTTCGGGAAGCCGAAAGGAAGGCCAGGATTCGCCTTTGGCCACATCGCTTCATCGCGCCAGTCGTCGCCCGCCTCAAGCTGGAACAGGATCGGTAACACGGTCGGGTCGTCAATCTCGCCGGTCGCTACCCTGTAAGCGTAGTCATACTGCTCGAAACCGAGATTATCCTGTCCACGGCCTGCCGTGGTGCAGATGATCGTAAGAGGATCGGCCACCTTCGTCGTGCCGGAGTCGAGTGCTTCCCAAAGGTCGCGTCCCTTCCATTGGTGGATTTCGTCCACGAGGATGAAGTTGGGCGTGGTGCCGTGTTGCGCCTTCCCGTCGCTCGAAATGGCCTTGAGGGTCGCGCCGTTCGTCCGGTTCAAAATCTGCTTCGCGGAATTGAATGCGTCATTGATCTTCGTCGCGGCCACAAGCCGCTTATCCATACGCACGATGTTCGCCGCTTCACGGAAGCCGATGCCCGCCTGTTCACGGTCGCAGGCCGCAAAGATTACCTGTCCAGCGGGAACGGCTTCGGGGCCAAGTAGATGCAAGAGCGACCACGCCGCGGCGTGGCTGGTCTTCCGGTTCCCGCGGCCAAGCATAAGAAAGACCTTCTTTACAATGCGAGTGCCGTCCGAATTACGCGGCCCATAGATGCGCTTCGTCATCCGCTCAAAGGGCGTAAATAGCTGGAAGACGTGCTTCGGCGCCGTGCTGGCCGGGTGCCTCAGCACCCGGAGGAAATCAACGGCTTCCTGTCCGTAGCCCTTCGGATCGGGGATCGGAGTGCCGTCATAAATCCAGTGTGGAAACGCGCTCCTACTCATGGGCGGTTCCTTCCGATTGTGAGCGGGTTGCCGTCGTCATCGTCATCAGTGCCGACAGCACCGACGCGAGCGCGCGAGACCGGCGACAGGCCATATTCGGCGGCAAGCTGCCGCGCCGTCTGCATGGCGCGGTTCTGCATTCCGAAAAGCACCTTGTCCAAACTGCCAGTAGCGCGGAAGATAGTTTCGATTTCGCGGATGCGTCCGGTCGCCAAGCAATAGTTCTCGACGCCGGTCAGGTCGGCCTTGGTGATGATCCGATCCGCCACAAGGCGCGGCATGATCCGCTTCCATTCCGCGCGGGCTTCGGCCGTCATCCACTTCGGCGCGGATGGTGCCTTCGTAAGCGGTTCACGATCTGGGGAGAGAGCGGGCTTTATGCCCCTGAGGTGGGTCACGACGTTGCCACGGCGCGAAGCTCAAGGGCATCGCGCCTGCCGACTTCGGTGATGCCCTTAAGGTTGAACACGCAGCCTTCGAACACCAGTCGGTCGGCAGTCGTGATACCGGGGAAGTAGCGGGTGCGGAACGTGAGTGTTTCGGTTTGCGCCTCCCCCATGCCTGCCTCCCCTTCGTCGGCGACGGTCTGAAGAACTTCAGCCCAAAGCGTGACAAACTCCGTCCAGGCTGCAATCGGGGTGTGGTGCTCGTTTTTCGCTTCGGTGCGCCTTTCAACAACAACGGTGCGGTCGAGCCTTCCAATATTCAGCATGTTAGACGCTCCACCGCATGACGGCTTCTACAGTGAGGACGCCGTGGGTGTAGGACTCCTCCGGATCGGGATCGCGCATCCACCGAACAGCCGGCAGGTCGAATTCATCGAAGGTGAAGCCAGCCGCATCGGGCGCTTCCTTTAGGACGTTGCAAACGGCAAAGCCGATGGCCTTCGCGGTGTCAGCACCGTCCTCCACCGCCCACACATGAAGGTCGAGAAAGACGCGGGCGACATACTGCGAGCCGGAAGCGTTGCCGAGGAATTGGGTCATGCCGCCGCTCATGATGATGGCCGGTAGGTTGTCGGGCCGCGTCGAGCCGCCACGGATATTGTCGGAATCGACAAGCGCGGTGACGGCGGGCGATGCCACTAGGGCGTTACCGATAGCGGTCTGAAGGGCTAGGGTCGGTTCGATCATTGGCCGCTCCAAGCGTCCTTGACGGCCTTCTTTGCGGTCCGGTTGATGCGGTTCTGAAGGCGCTTTCGAAGCAGGCGAAGGGCCGGCCAGAAGAACGGTTGCGCTTCAGCGTCGGCCGTGCCGAACTCGACAAGGTGCGCGTAGCGGACATCTACATTGCCGGCGGTCACTATCACTTCGGTTTCACCTGCCACGCGCGAGCCACCGGGCTGCGAGTAAGGCGGTGTCGATTGGCCGGGCGGCGTCACGGCTATGCTGTCGATCAACGCGCCTGTGTCGCGCGAGCTTTCAGCAAGCAGCCGCTGAGCGTCGGCAAGCTCTTCGCCGGACTTCAGAAGCGCCTGCATGATGGCCTCGCGGGGTGCGCGGCGAGCGCGCTCGATAGCCGCGAGCGTCGAGACAAGCCCGTTGTCTTTCTTAGCCATCGGCGTCATCCGTAAAAATGTCCGCGCGCTTCTGTCCAAGGAAGGCGCGGTAGTTGTCGGCAACGGTCGTGACGCCGGCCGGCGCAAGCTGCATGGACAGGCCGAAGGCGGCAATGCCGCGCATCTCATAGTGGAAGGCCGCGAGCTTCAGAACGGCGTGCTTGAGGTCCCCCGGCAGCGGATCGAAGTCGGCGAGCGGCTTGTCGATGTAGTTGCCTAGGAATGCTTCGGCCGAGTCGAGATAAAGTTGAATGAGCTCATCTTCGTCAGTTCTGACTACCTTCAGGTGTGCCTTGGCGAGCGAAAGGGTCACGATGCTCATGCGTTTTCAGCCTTTTCAGAAAAAGTTATTTCGGGAGTCTCTTGCGCGGTGCTCCCCGCGCCGGTCCCCTCGAAGGGCTCAAAGTTAGAGACCACCCCGGGGCGCTTTCTCAGGGGAGTGGTCAGGGCATCCTCAATCGACCAACCGCTATTCAATCGGGTGCGGAGGGTGCGCGGACTAAAGCCAACACGCTCCGCCCATTCGACAAGGCTTCCGCTTTTGCCCTTATGGAGGAGCTCATGCGTTAAGCCGTAGCAGCGGCCCAAAGGATTGCGACGGGCTCGCGGTCTTTGATCGCGCTCTCGCTTCTCACGCTGCCACACACTGCGATTGGCAGTGATGTAGTGTTCAAGATGCTGACCAATGAGGCGCTGCCCACGTGCCGTCACCATGGGCTTGGTGATGGCCTGCTCTATCGAAAGGCCGCGCTCAAGCCGGGCGATGATGATCGCCGGCAGGATGCCGTAGTCGAGCGCCCATTCAGTGATGGCTTGGCTGACGCCGTCAAAGGCAAGTAAATCGTCGTTGGTCATCACGCGGCGTTCCGCGCTTGTATTTTTGTCGTCTTTAAGCCACGAGTAAGTCTGCTTTGATTCATCTTGGGGGTATTATGTTTTCGCATCCGGCTGCAATTGTGGGCTTTATCGCCATGGGCGTTGGCTGGCTTATGCTTATGGGGGGCGGAGCATCCGGCTACGCTTATGAGTCGCGCGGCATCGTCAATTTTCACACGCTCTGGATTGCAAGCGGGCTGATAATGACCGGGGGCACGCTGATTGTTGGCGGCATCGTCGCGGGTGCAGCCGATCGCGTCCGGCAAGCCCTGCTCTTTCATCCAGAGATCGCCGCTGGCGAGATGAAATTTCAAAGGAGTGAGAAAATCCGGAAGAAAGCAGAAAGCGACTATCTGAGGACTGGCAAGAAGCCGGCCAAAGAAGTGCCGGACGTTGACGCCGAAGAAGCACTCGCTCGCACCCTTCGTGAAAAAGGGCTTGGATAACGTCACAGTCATGTGCGGTTGCTCCGCTCAAGGCGCTGCTTCACGCGGTTGTGGCAGGGCGCGCAAAGAGGTTGCCAGTTGCTCCGGTTCCAGAACAGGGAGCGGTCGCCACGGTGCCGGACGATATGGTCGATGGTCGTGGCGGGGTTGCCGCACATGCGGCAATACGGGTGCGCGGTGAGGTATTCAGCGCGCGCCTTGCGCCAATCATGGTTATAGCCGCGCTCGCGGGCGGTAGGCCGGCGGGCGTCGTGACGCGCGTTGCGCTCACGGGTCGCTGCGCGCTGGCATTCACAGCGAACGCCATACGGAACAATACGGCCGCAGGTGCAAAGGTGCGGCGGGCGGGACATCAGCTAGCCCTCCGAAGCTTCACCTGGAGGGCGCGAAGGCCTTCCCGGTCAAATTCAGGGTCGAGACCTTCCGCGATGTTGCGGCTGGCCTGCGCGGGGTCGGGCTGCTTCTGGTCGGCATCCTTTTCAGGTGCGCCGTGGATGGTCTTCAGCATGGCAACATGGCCGGTGAAGGCATCATTGATTTCGGTCGGCGTAGCGTTCCATGCGGCTTCAGGCGTCCAACCGAGCCAGCCAGTCGCCTTGCGGAAAAGCTCGCGATAGACTTCCGGCCAAGGCATAGGCTTGGCGGTCGGATCGGGCTCGGCGTTTTGATCGGATGCCGGAATGAAGGCGGCGCAAAGGGCCAGGATCGGCGCGACGATGGTTTCGGCGACGATCTTCAATGGCGTGGTGTCGATCCGGGCGAGGAAGGCGGTTGCCTCCTGCCGGTCGCTGGCAGCGGTCGTGATGATGTCGCGGATCGTGCCGAGATGGAATTCGGTGACGTGCCGGAGCAAGCCGGCGAAACCATCATGCAGGCGCTCAAGGCGGGAAGCGGCCCGCAATGACGGGCGCAAGCGCACGGTGTTGCCACCGAGCGCAAGCGTGATCTCGTCATGTGCGAGCCGGTAGGTCATGGATTAGGCCGCAACCTTCAGCTTCAAGAAGCGGTCGGTGTGGGAAACGTCGCCACCGGTGCGCCGATACGCGGTGAACTTCACCTGTCCATTGTCGGACAGGGTGAAGGGATCACGGAGGATCGACAGGCCGATGCGGTCAACGATCCGGTAGCCGGACAGGTCGCCGAACATGATCGGATAGGCGTTTGCGGCAACATCGGGCATGTCGATCGCTTCCACGATCGGCCGGCCGAGCAACGTGGCCGGTGCGCCCACCGTGATCGGGTCGAGCATGATGAAGCGGCCGGTGTCATCCTTCAGGGTGCGAAGCTGGCCGAGCGTCTTGCGGTTCATCAACCAGACGCCATTCTGCGCCACAACAGACGGGACAGAATGGAACATACCGATGATGGTGGCGGCCGGATCGGTGCCGAGCGTGGCAGCGTTGCCGGTCTTCACTTCAGCAATACCGCTGGCTACAAGCAAACCCTTCGGCTTGCCGGTGCCGTTGCCATTGACGAATGCAGCGCCTTCGGTCTTGGCGAAGCTTTCGCCGAAGTCGGCGGAAAGCTCGGCCTCAAGGCCATAGGCGTTGTCTTCCAAAAGCTGGCGAGACACGGGCACAAAGCACGAAAGCTCGTAGGGCGTAAACGTCGCCTGTTCGAACGTCATGCCGGACTCGGAACGGTTTCCGATCTCGGAAACCCAAGTCGCTTCGGTGCCGGTGAGCTTGCGCGGATACTTGATTTCCGCTGCCGTAATCGACGTAACCTTGGCATACTGGCGGATTGGCGACATCTCGACGATCTTCTTCAGGATTTCGTCGCCGAACGCTTCCGGTGCCAGATAGCCGCCGTTGCCATCCACCGACACTGTGAGCGCCTTCACCTCGTCGGCGTTAAGCCTCTCGATGCCGCGCCGAATGAACGAAACGAACGCCTTGCGCTCATCATTGTCATTGTCGGCGGACGGGTAGTTGTTGTTGGCAGCAACCGGGCGATTGGCCTTCGCTTCGATCTTGTCGAGGCGGGCCTTGAGGGCGTCGAAATCCTTCTTCTCAATCACAGGATCGGCGTTCACGACCGGCGCATTCTCAAGTTCTTCTTCCATGTGGGTTTCCTTTTGTGTTGCCGTGCCATCGGCGGCTTTGATCGATGTGATTTGCGCGCCCGGATGGCAGGGGATCGCGACAACGGAAATTTCGTGAAGGTTGAGCGCCGTAATGGTGCGGCCGCGCTGGCGGGGCTTGCTCGCCTTGGTAACGAAGCCAATCGACAAGCCGGTGACGGCCTTGCTGCGGATCATGGCGCGGACTTCGCGGGCGCGTTCCACGTCATCGACCAGCAAGCGGCCCTTAACGGTCAGGCCATCGGCGGTTTCCGCGATGCTGTCCCAAACGCCAATCACCTGTGATTGGTCGTGCGCAAAGAGCATCGGCAGCGTGGCCGGGCCGGTGATCGCGCCCTTTTCGATCACGTCGCCGACGCGATCTGGGGAACCGAACGGCCATGCAAGGCCAGTAATTTCGCCGGTATCGTCAACTGTGAGCGCGGCCTTGATTTCGAGACGTTCGCTCATGCCGGCACGTCCTGGGTATCGGGTGCCGGCGTGTCGACCTTGCCGCTCCACCGGGCTTCAAGGATGTCGGCTGCAAGCTGGAATGCTTCGATGATCGGCGTCGGCCGGGCATAGGCATCGACAAGCGCCTGTGCTTCTTTCGGCGACGTGCCGCCACCGATAAGGCCGAGCCGGATGGTTTCCATGATGTCTGCAAGCTGGAACTGGCCGGTCATGACGCGTGTGTAGATCGCGCCGACGCCGGTGCTAGTCTTCCGCTGAAGTTCTTCAATCAGGTCGTTCGGGAGAGCGAAGGTCTTTTCGCCATCTCCGAAAAAGGCGGTGTGCTTCACTAGGCTGCGTCCTTCGCCGGATCGGCGTTGTCGTTGTCGCCGGGCGGGAGTTTCCCGGCTTGCGGCGTGGTCGTGGTGTAGGGATTGACGAGTTCGTCACCGCCCGGCAGCGCCGGCAGGTTCATGGCAGCGCGGACTTCGTTCGGCGTCATGGCGCGCATGGCGACCAGCTTGCCGAAGATTTCCGCCCGGCCCGCCGCGTCGGCGCGCTGAAGGTCGTCAATGACGAATTCGAAATAGAGGTCGTCCTGTTCGTCTTCCGTCAAAAGGACGGTCGCATAGGCGTCCTGCCAGCGGTCGAGCCAAGGACGAAGGCAAAGCTGAAGGAAGCTCGCCGCCATCTGTTCGGCGTTGCTCCAAGTCGCACGCTCAAGCTGGTAGAGCATGGACGGCGGCACACCGAAGATGCGGGCAATCTCATTGATCTGCTCAAGCCGGTTCTCAATGAACTGCGCATCCGTGCTAGGCATCGTCTGCGCCGCATATTTCCATCCGGCGTCGAGAATGAGCGGGTCGCCGTTGGCATTGGACAGCCAGGCGCGCCACGACTTCAGGATGTTGGATACAGTCTTTGCACCGGACTCACCGCCGGCCGGCTTCTCATTCGAGACGACGCCAGACGGGCGAGCGCCACCGGCGAAGAACTGCGAAGCGTGGCGTTCAAGCACCATAGCAACGCCGATGGCATCCTTCCCTAGCGTGATCGGCGAGGTAGCAGCAAAGGCCGGCACATAAAGCACGTCGCGGTAGGACAAGCGCACCTGTCGGCCGCGCTCACGCTGCACAAGGTAATAGGGTTCGCTGCCAACATCTTCGATGCGGCGCTGAACGGTGCCGGGCGCAAGGCGGTGAAGCTCAAACGGCTGGTCGTCGCCGACGCGCACCACTTCAGCATAACCAGCGCCGTGCAAAAGGGCGTCGACCGTGAGATCAATGCGGAGCTGGCCGGCGCTTGTCCAAGGGTTCGCGAGGTTGTGCACAAGGCGGCCGGCGTGATCCTTCGCGGCTTCTTTGCTGTCCCCTTCCTCGCGGTAGAGCTTGCAAGGCAAGGAACCGATGGTTTCGGCAATGAGGCGGACTGCATGAAGCACGGCAGGCACACGCAGGGCGGTGCTCGCAGTGACGGTCACGCCAGAAGCGGACGGCACGACGCCGAACAGTTCGAAGATGGCAGGATCGGACAGAGGCAACGCCTTCTGCTCCGATCCGAAACCTAGGGCCCTAACTACTCGGCCGAACCTATTACGCAACGCAACCAAACCTGTGAGAACAAAACCTGAATCGATTCTCTCACAGGTTGAATCTAGTGTGAATCCCTAAAATAACAAAAGATGATAGATCGTCAAAAATTCATAAGAAAAGATGATCAATCTTCAGGTCGGGATAGGCGATGGAATTCACAAGCTCGACGCGCTGCTGAAGCATTCCTTGAGGCATGATGCCGTAACGGCCGGTCATGCTGGCGCTGGTATGTCCAAGGATGAACCCGAACTGTTCGTCCAGGTGTCCAGCGCGGCGAAGGGCATCGGCCGCACCATGCCGGAAGCTATACAGCGATAGGCCGCGCCCGACCTTCATTTCCTGCCGCGTGAGATAGCGGCCGAACTCGCGGGAGAACTCCGCAATCATTTGTCCGCGCGCATTGCGCTTGGCTTCGGGGAATAGGCGGGCGTGGCCGGCTGCTTCCATGCCATCACGATACTTGATGAACCCGAGCCGGATAAGCTCGTCATGCATCGGCACGACGCGCATCGAACCTTCAGTCTTCACACTCTTGTCGCCCTCTCCTTCCGTAGTGATGTGCATGATCCAATGGCCGTGCTCCTGCCGAACATCAGTGACGGCAAGTTGCGCAATCTCTGCCGGGCGAGCGCCTGAGAAAAGCATGATCAATGGAACCCAATAGCGATGATCACGAATGCGCACGTTGCCGGGCTTGGCGACATTGCGCCATTCGTCCGCGCCGCGGCATCCGGTGAATAGCGGCGACTTGAAAAGAGTATTCATCTGGTCCGTCGTGAAGGGGACCGTGGTTTTATCCTTAGACTTTTTCAGGAACATGCCATCGGCCGGATTGTGGTCGAGGTATCCATGATTGACCAACCAGCTACAAAATGCGCTGAAGCCCGCAAGGTAGCGGTTGACGGTGCGCGGCGTAATCACCGGCTTGCCGACCTTTTCATTGTGCCGGACGATCTGCGCTAGCTTCATACCTGCGAATGCCTTCGTCTCGGTCGCTTTCACCGGATACTTCAGCAAGAGCGCCTTCCACTCGCGAACGGCCTTCTTGTCGATCCGGTGAGCCGGACAAGTGCTGCCGACATAATCGACAAAGCTGCCAACGTCGCGCCGTGCCTGCGCAATGGTGTCGGTGGCGATACCCTTCGGGTTTTCGGCGGCGTATTGCTCGAATAGCTCCATGATGGTTTCACCGGCCTTCGCCTGCTCGCGTGACGTGCCGGTGGCGGGCTTCACTATCGGGTCACGCGGGGCGCCGGCGTAATTGCCCTTGTCGCGTTCAAGAGTGCGCTCAAGAGCCTCGATCTCGGCACGCATCATGCGCCGGGCAAGGTCGCCGCGATCCGGCGACAGCGGATCAGCCAGAAGCTTGTTTTGGTCAACGTAAGTGTCAACCTCACCGCCAATAACTGATGGATCGCCTGCAGACAGGTCCGCACGAAACCGGTTCAATCGGGCCGCCCGGCGGCGAGCTTCCCATGCTGCCTTGTTGGCGAGGATTTCAACATCCGTCATGGCATTAATCATGGCGATAGGGCCAGCATCGGCCGCACCGGACTTGCGAGCTTCAGCAAGTGCTGCGTCGGTAGCCGTCTCTATGTCGCTAGCGGTCGAGCGGTTTGCCTGTTCCACTTCATAGCGTTCAAGGATGCCGGTGTAGTGCTGCCAAACAGCATCGGCCTTGTCATCGGCGGTAATAGCCCGGCGTGCACGCACGTCCTCAAACTCGGCCCGCCATGCCTCAATCACCGGCCACAGGCGTGACTTGGCGGTGGCCTCATCCTTAGTGCGAAGCGACTTCTTCCGGGTCGTGGTGCCGTAGAACGGGACAAGATCAACGGGAATGTCGATCCGCGCATAGTAGGTCGCGGCGCGCCTTTCGAGGTAAGTCAGCCTTGCCATTGTCGCCTTTCCGTAGCACCATTCCGGAACACTAAACCGGAACAGTTTTAGCCAGAAAAGACATTTAAAAGCAATAGTTTGTTTGATTTCAGGCACTTGAAAAAAGTTGGATTACTGTCCAGGTTCCCCAGCCAATTTTTTCCAAACAAATCAACAATGCCCGAGTGGCCTCTGCCCGCAGCGGCAATCGCCTCCGGCGGTCTGGATGTGGTTCATCCCTCGCCCGTGGGCTCGAACAGTGCGCAGCAGGGAAGCGCGCAATTGGGCCTCGGCGTACTCACCAGTACGGAGCTGCCCGCACAGATTGCACATCCGCACGAGCGTTTTCGACAAGATCGCCAAGGCGGAGCGGCGTTGGCATCAGACGGGCTGCCCGGGCCAGTTCCCTAAAGGAATAGCACCGGGCAAGCCGTCAGTTGATCGTGCACTTTGCCGGCAAAATCGTGGTCTCGGCCACCTGGCCTATTTCTTCTTCGCGGCCACGCGCTTTTTCTTGGGCTCGACGGGCTTCAGGGCCTCTTCCGCCCGGTCTGCCTCGTCTTTGGCAAGTCGCAATTCTCGCAACCTGGCAGTCTTTGCAGCCCGGGCCTTGGCCTCGGACTGATATTCAGCCATCGCGCTGTTGCGCTCCGCTGTTTTCTTCTGCGCCTCATTTGAGCGAGACTGAGCTTTCTCCAGAAAATTTTCCATACCAAGATCCACTATTTGAAATCCTCATCGCATCGCGGAAATAAGATTCCACTGAATGTTAAATAAGGATTCTCTGCCCAGAATTCAATTTTCCCGCGTATTGTCGTTTGATCGGGCATTTCAACGTGCGCGCACTCACCCTAATTTTGAATGAGTTTATACGATGCGGGAGAATTATTTCTCGCCTATCGCCACTTAAGGCGCCCCGAAGCGAAAATGCAGGAGACCACCGTCCCGCCGGGCGCCGGGGTCGGGCCATCGGCCGAGAATGGCGAACTGGTCGAAACCAGCCCGCCTTCACTTTGCCTAGCGCGAGCGCAGGAGATCGGGGATCCTGACCAGGGCGATCTCGGCGAGCATCACGGTCACCGCCCCGACGACGATCGAATGGCCCAGCATTTCGCCAAGGATCTGCGGCAGGCCGCCCGACAGCGCGCCCGAAAGGGCGGGAATGCCAAGGCCGGCCATCAGCCCCAGCGGCGCGACCATGTTCTTCACCGGCGAGCCACGGTCCTGACCCGCCATCTGGATGCCGGTCATGACGACGGTTGCGGCAGCCGGCAGGAACAGCCCGCCGACGACGGCCGCCGGCGTCGCCACCAAAACAGCGGCGACCTTGGGCAGGAATGCCAACGCGATGAAGATGATGCCGGTGACACGCACCACATGCCGGCTGGCAACACCCGTCAGCCTGATGACGCCAAGGTTCTGGGCATAGGCGGTGGTGCCGAAGCCGCCGATGAGGGCGGCCAGCATCGACCCGCCTGCCTCCCCGGCAATGCCGGCGTTGACGCGCTTGTCGGTCAGTTCGACGCCGGTCAGCTTGGCAGTCGCCTCATACATGCCCATGGCTTCGACAACGGCGACGACAAAGACGATGCACATGGTGATGGTGATCGCGGGGTCGAAGGTCAGCGCTCCGTAAGGCAGCAGCTTGGGGAACGCGATCCACGGCGCCTGTCCCACGCCGGAAAAGTCGAGCATGCCCAGGCACAGCGCCAGGATGTCGCCGACGATCAATGCGATCAGAAAGCCGAACATGCGACAGGAGCCGCCGAGTGCGGCACTGACCAGCACGACCGCCGTGGTGACGCAGGCAAGCAGCAGGCTGGGACCGGTGGCAAAACTCGGCGAGCCGATGCCGCCGAAGAACTCCATGAAGGTGAAGCCGGCGAGTGCAATGCCGACAAGGGTGATGATGGTGCCGGAAACCGCAGGCGACAGCAGGCGGCGGAGCCGGGCAAACTGGCCGAAGATCGCAGCTAGAAAGACCAACCCCGCGCCGATGATCAGGCCCAGGCTCGCCGCCGACATCGTGCCTGCCTTGTAGTAGCCGATGGCCAGCGGCGAGAATGCCGAGGACGGCCCCTGCACCACCGGCAGACGCACCAGCTTGGTGCTTTGCACCACCGTGACGATGCCCGCGGCCAGGAAGGTCGCGGTCACCAGGTTTGTCGCCAGGGCAGCGGAAAAGCCCGCCACCGAGGCGATGAAGATGGGGTCGAGCCAGGCGTTAGAGACGAGCGCCTGCTGAAGCCCCAGAGCGATGCGACGCTTGGCGGGGATGATCTCCTCAACATCCCCGACCGCGTTGTCGACCAGCCGATGTTCCTGTTCGCCCAGATGGGCATCTATGTATCCAGCCATGGTTTGAACTACCTCCTCCCAGAAGCATGAGCCGCGCTTTGCGGCGTTCGGTGATTTGACTTGGGTCAGGCCTCGAGGCACTGCATGCGGCGCGCGTGCCTGGAGTGTTCGCGCAGCACCTCGGACAGTTCAGGCATGACGGGCTGCCCATATTCGACAAGGATCTTGCCATTGACGATGGTGGTGCCGGCAGTTGCCGGACCGCAGCGAAGCCAGGCTTCGACCGGGTCGGTGTGGGCGCCGGCAAGGGCGACATCAGACATGTGCCAGACGACCAGATCGGCGCAGGCGCCGGGCCGGAGATGGCCGATCTCGTCTTCCCAGCCCAGGCATGCCGCGCCGCCACGGGTTGCGACATCAAGCGCGTCGCGCGCCGACATCGAGTTCGGTCCGTTGCGATAGCGGCCGAGCAAAAGCGCCGTCCTCGCCTCCAGCCACATCGAGGCGTGGTCGGTCGAGGCCGAGCCGTCGCAGCCGAGGCCGACGCGCATGCCGCGCTTTCGCAAGGCCATCACGTCGGCCGAACCGCCGCCGATCAACATGTTGGAGCAAGGGCACTGCGTCGCGCAGACTCCCGCCTGGGCAAGGCGGCCGATCTCGGCGTCGCTGGGATAGATGAAATGCGCGACCCACGAGCGCTTGCTCGCCCAGCCGACGCGCTCGAAATATTCGGTCGGCGTGCAGCCATAAACCTCGGCGCAGTATTTGTCCTCCTCGGGGTCCTCGGCGAGGTGGGTGTGGAGCCTCAGATCGTATTTGTCGGCGAGGCGCGCTGATTCCGACATGATGCGTTCGGTCACCGAAAACAGCGAGCATGGCGCCAGCGCCAGACGTGTCATCGAACCGGGCGACGCATCGTGAAACTTTTCGACCAGACGGATGCTGTCGTCGAGGATGTCGTCCTCGCGCTGCACGACGGAGGCCGGCGGCAGGCCGCCATTTTCGACCGAGCGGGTCATCGAACCGCGCGTGGCGTAGAAGCGGAAGCCGATATCGGTGCTGGCGCGGAACTGGGCGTCGATCAGCTTGGGCTTGGGATGGACATACATGTGGTCCATCGAGGTGGTGCAGCCGCCCATCAGAAGTTCGGTCATGGCGATGTAGGTGGAGAGATAGACCGATTCTTCGGTGAGCCCGGCCCACAGCGGATAAAGCCCGGTCAGCCACTCAAACAGCGAACCATTGGTCACCGGCGCGTAGGAGCGCGTCAGGTTCTGGTACATGTGGTGATGGGCGTTGATCAGGCCGGGCGTCACCAGCCGGCCACGTGCCGAGATTGTTTTTTGGGCAACAGGCTCCTCGCCCGCCTTGCCCACCGAGTGGATTCTCTTGTCTTTGACGGCCACCCAGCCGTTGGCGATTTCCCAGCCGCGATCGACATAAACATGTGCGTCGCGAACGAGCAGGTCTACGGACATGCAATTTCTCCAGGTCAGTTCTCATTCAACTCGGCGAAACTGCGGTTCAGCTTCGTCGCGCTATGAGCCCTGTCCCTGGAATTGCGAGTTCCGGATCGTCATCGACTTGTAGGTTGAGCGGGCTTGCTCTGATCATGCTCTCGGGAAGACCGGCCTGAACCACCGGCATCCCAGCCTGAGCGAAGGCTCGCGCTTCCGCATCATCAGGCAGTGCGGATGCAATCGCACATTTGCCCGTCTGTCAATTTATTTTCATTTGAGAGAATTTCGCGGACGCAGCGGCGCGCATTTTTAGGAGGCGCCGGAGCGCGTCTTGAGAATCGCCGAAAAACGCGGATCGAAGGCACGGCTGATCGGCTCGGCGGCGGCACCAAGCGCGATCGACCACGGATCGGTGATGCCGAGTTGCAGGCGCGGCAAGGCGCGATCCGGACGGGCGGCATTCGATGGCAACAGCGGATGCATGGCTTGCAGGAGGAGGCGGGCCAAAGCCTCGGGCGCACCGCTGGTCAGGATCACTGTCTGCGGGTCGAAGACCGTTTCGATGAGTTGCACGCTCCAGCGCAGATCCCGGGCGGCAGCCTTCACCCAGGCAAGCAGCCCCGGATCTTCGGCCAGGGCCAGCGCGCTGACATGGTCGTAGAGATCGGGATCGGAAGGGTCGAGTTCCAGATGCTGATAGAGCGAGGCAAGCGAGGCCCGGTGTTCAAGCACCGTGCCGTCGGCACCGCTCGGTGTCAGCAACGCCATGCCGATCTCGCCGGCATTGCCGTAGCCGCCCCGATAGAGCTCGCCATTGAGGATGAGCCCGGCGCCGATACCATAGCCGACATAAAGGCAGACGGCGTGATCGAGACCGTTGGCGGCACCCACCATGCGTTCGGCTGTGGCGCAGGCAGCCGCGTCGTTCTGCAGGCCGACATCGAGCCCCGTGCCAACGGCAAGCGCTTCGAGAAGCGGAAATTTCTGCCAGGCCGGCATCATCCACTTATTGTCGCCGAATTCCTCCAGTCCAAAAGGACCGGGCATGGCGACGCCCAGGCCAACGAGGCGCTTTTCGGACTGCTCCGAAATCAGCGCCAACTCGCCCCTGATGCCCTCGATAAGGCCAAGGATGACCTTGACGCCGCCAGACGGATCGTCGGGCGGCAGGTTTGCCTCGGCGCGCGCCAAAACGGTCCCGACCAGATCGACGGCAATCGCGCGCGTCAGATGCCGGTCGATCTGCAAGCCGATGGCGAACGCGCCTTCTGGAACGAGTCTGTAGGGAGTGGAAGGCTGCCCCCTGCCCTTTCGCACCGCTTCGAGCGACACGACAAAACCGTCGCGCTCAAGCTCGTCAATGATGTTGGAAACCGCCTGCTTGGTGAGCTGCGTCGCCCGCGCCAGATCGGCGCGCGAGAGCGCGCCGTTGAGCCGCAACGCGTCGATCATGACACGGCGGTTGTGGGCGCTCGTGCCTTCCTGATTGGTGCCGCTGGTGGCTCTGATTGGGCGAATATCGTTCACCGCTTTTTCCCCTCTTGACTTCAATAGATAATTGCAGAAGTAATAAGTCAAGTCAGTTGACTTAATAAAGGAGCCGTGAGAGTTCCGGGGAATTAATGACGGCTGGAGCCGTCGCGCTTTTCGATCAGGACACCGCTTGGGCAAGAACGCCGAGACCTTCGCGCGACGCCTTTCTCAAGCGGGATGGCGGCGTGTGACGCCGGCATCGCAAATATTGCCAACGTCAAAAAATGGAGGATTAAATGTTGAAATCGTTTAGCAAAACACTGCTCGGTGCGGCTTTCATTGGCGGCGCCTTCATGCCGCACGCTTTCGCCGAAACCTCGATCAATGCGCTGTTCATGGCGCAGGCCGCCTATAGCGAGGCCGATGTGCGAGCGATGGCCGAGGCCTTCACCAAGGCCAATCCCGACATCAAGGTCAATCTCGAATTCGTCCCCTATGAAGGCCTGCACGACAAGACCGTGCTCGCCCAGGGTTCGGGCGGCGGTTACGACGTGGTGCTGTTCGACGTCATCTGGCCGGCCGAATATGCTTCCAACAAGGTGCTTGTCGACGTAACCTCGCGCATCACCGACGACATGAAGAAGGGCGTGCTGCCGGGCGCCTGGACGACGGTCAACTATGACGGCAAGTCGTATGGCATGCCCTGGATCCTCGATACCAAGTACCTGTTCTACAACAAGGAAATCCTGGAGAAGGCCGGCATCAAGAACCCGCCCAAGACCTGGGAAGAATTGGCTGAGCAGGCCAAGATCATCAAGGACAAGGGCCTGCTAGCAACGCCGATTTCGTGGAGCTGGTCGCAGGCCGAAGCCGCGATCTGCGATTACACCACGCTCGTCAGCGCCTATGGCGGCGAGTTCCTCAAGGACGGCAAGCCGGCCTTCCAGAGCGGCGGCGGGCTCGATGCGCTGAACTACATGGTGACGAGCTACACGTCTGGGCTGACCAACCCGAACTCCAAGGAATTCCTTGAAGAAGACGTGCGCAAGGTCTTCCAGAACGGCGAAGCCGCCTTCGCGCTCAACTGGACCTACATGTACAACATGGCCAACGACCCCAAGGACAGCAAGGTCGCGGGCAAGGTTGGCGTCGTTCCCGCTCCCGGCGTTGCCGGCAAGAGCGAGGTTTCGGCCGTCAACGGTTCGATGGGCCTTGGCGTCACCTCGGCCAGCAAGCATCCTGACGAAGCCTGGAAGTTCATCACCTTCATGACCTCGCAGGCGACGCAGAACCAGTATGCCAAGCTCAGCCTGCCGATCTGGGCCTCGTCTTACGAAGACCCGGCCGTCACCAAGGGCCAGGAAGAGCTGATCGCCGCGGCAAAGCTTAGCCTGGCCGCGATGTATCCGCGCCCGACCACGCCGAAATACCAGGAGCTGTCGACGGCACTCCAGCAGGCCATACAGGAATCGCTGCTCGGCCAGGCCAAGCCTGAAGACGCTTTGAAGAGCGCTGCCGAAAACAGCGGCCTCTGAGGCGCTATCTGCCCCAACTTTCCGGGCGGCTTCGGCCGCCCGGCCCTTTCGGTTCCAGTGAAAAGAGTCGCCTCATGTCGGGCTCATGGATGACGACCCGCGCATGGCTGCTGATGCTGCCTTTGCTCGTGGTCATGATATCAGTCATCGGCTGGCCCCTGGTCGATACCGTGCGGCTTTCCTTCACCGATGCCAAGCTTGTCGGCACCGAGGGCAATTTCGTCGGCTTCGACAATTACGCCAAGATGCTTTCCGGCTCGAATTTCCAGCGCACGCTGGTGACCACGACCTGGTTCGCGGTCATCTCCGTCGCCGCCGAGATGGTGCTTGGGGTTCTCGCGGCCCTTTTGCTCAATCAGCAGTTTCGTGGCCGAGCGTTGCTGCGCGCCTTGATGATCCTGCCCTGGGCTTTGCCGACGGTGGTCAACGCAACGCTGTGGCGGCTGATCTACAATCCCGAATATGGCGCGCTGAACGCAGCGCTGACGCAGGTGGGCCTGCTCGACGCCTACCGCTCCTGGCTTGGCGAACCCAATACGGCGCTCGCGGCCCTGATTGTGGCCGATTGCTGGAAGAATTTCCCGCTGGTCGCCCTCATCGCACTAGCCGCACTCCAGGCCGTCCCGCGCGACATCACGGCGGCATCGCTCGTCGACGGCGCCGGCGCCTTCTCACGCTTCCGCTTTGTCATCCTGCCTTATCTGGTCGGACCTCTGATGGTGGCACTGGTGCTGCGCACCATCGAAGCGTTCAAGGTCTTCGACATCATCTGGGTGATGACCCGGGGCGGCCCGGCAAACTCGACGCGAACGCTGTCGATCCTCGTCTACCAGGAAGCGTTCTCATTCCAGCGCGCCGGCTCGGGCGCATCGCTGGCGCTGATCGTCACCTTGCTGGTCACGGTGCTGGCCGTCGCCTATGCCGCCCTGGTCAGGAAAGCCGCCGGGAGTACCAGCTGATGGAACGCAAGAGCCCGCTTTTCACCGTCTTCATCTACGCGTCGGCACTTCTGTTGGCCGCGGTGATCCTGGCGCCTGTGCTGTGGATGTTCATCATGAGCATCTCACCGGCCGCGGACCTTTCGGCCAAACCCTTGCGCTGGTGGCCGCAGGAGGTCGACTTCTCGCGCTACCGCATGCTTTTGTCGACCGTGGAAAACAGCGCGGGCGCGGCCTTTGTCGCCTCGCTCTACAACAGCATCAGGATCGCCGGCATGGCGACGATCGCCGCGATCGCGCTGGCCATCCCGGCCGGTTGGGCGGTGTCGCGCACACCGACTGTGGGCTGGTCGCTGTCGATGGTGATCGCCACCTACATGCTGCCGCCGGTGGCGCTCGCCGTGCCGCTCTACATGGGCCTGTCCTATCTCGGCCTGCTCAACAACATCTTCGGCCTGGCGATGGTCTATCTGACCATCCTGGCCCCGTTCACGACCTGGCTGATGAAGTCGGGCTTCGATTCGATCCCACGCGAAATCGAGGCCGCCGCGATGATCGACGGTGCCAGCCTGTTCCAGACCTTGCGCATCATCACCTTGCCGCTGGCAGCCCCGGTTGTCGCCACCTCGGCCCTGTTTGCGTTGCTGCTTGCCTGGGACGAGTTCTTCTATGCGCTGCTGTTCACCTCCGACCTGCGCGCCAAGACGCTGACGGTTGCCATCGCCGATCTCGCCGGCGGCCGCGTCTCCGATTACGGGCTCATCGCCACCGCTGGTGTTTTGGCCGCCCTCCCCCCCGTGCTGATCGGCCTCGTCATGCAGCGCGCCCTGATCTCGGGCCTGACCAGCGGCGGCGTGAAAGGATGATGACCATGACCTCACCAAAGACCAGACCTGCCGGGCTCCTGGCGATCGACCGTGAAATGGCACGCCAGAACGGCGACGCACTGGCCTCGTTCGCCGAAAACTCCGAGATGGCCGCCAGAGTGGCCGCATCGCTAACAACAACCAGCCAGTTGCTCCTGCTCGGCATGGGCGGCTCGCATGCCGTCGGCCGCGCCGTCGAGCCGCTTTATCGCGCGCTCGGCATCGATGCCATCGCCTTGCCATTGTCCGAGCAGCTCGGCCAGCCGCTCACGCTCGACGGCCGAACAGTACTGATGACCTCGCAATCCGGTGAAAGTGCTGAGGTCCTGCGCTGGTTCGCTGAAACCGGTGCCAACGCCGAAACCTTCGGCCTGACGCTGGAAGCTGGTTCGTTCCTCGCCCGCACAGCACCGTCTCTGGTTGGCGTCGGCGGCACCGAGCTCGCCTTTGCCGCCACCCGCAGCCTGACAGTCACTTTCGCGCTTCACCTCGCCATCCTGGCAGCACTTGGCGAGCACCCGAGTGGCGCGCTCGTCGCACTTCAAGTGCCTGAGATTGTAGACATAAGCCCGGCACTGGCCGCATTGGAAAGCGTCGCAACGGTGGTCACTTCGGGGCGTCGCTTGCAAGGCGTTGCCGAAGCGCTCGCACTTGGCCTCACCGAGCTGTCACGCCGCCCGTGCTTTTCGCTCGAAGGCGGACAGCTTCGCCATGGGCCGATGGAGATGCTGGGCCCCGACATCGGCGTCGTGCTGTTTCGCGGCCAGGACGCAACCGCCCCTCTCGTCACCGCCATGGCCGTGTCAGCTGTCGAAACTGGCGCGCCGGTCGTCATCTTCGATTCGTCTGGCGACGCCCCGGTCGCGGGCGCAACAACACTTGCCTTCAAGCCGGCCACTGGTCTGGCCGCGATTTTTGCCATGCTGCCGGCGGCGCAGCGCCTGATGATCGCGTTTGCGGACGCCCGCGTCGACGATGCCGGCACGCCGGTGCGCTCGACCAAGATCACCCGGAGCGAGTGAATGCGCCCGCTTGCGGTCATCGGCAACGTCAATGTCGACCTCATCTTGGGCCCAACTGCCCCCTGGCCCAAGGCTGGCACGGAAATCATCGTCGACCATGACGAGTTGCGTGTCGGCGGCCAGGCAGGCAACTCGGCCCTGGCCTGGGAGGCGCTCGGCGTCGACTTCGAGATTGCGGCCAATGTGGGCAACGACCAGTTCGGCCTGTGGCTGCGCAATGCCTTCGGCGACCGCGCGGCCAAATGGCCTGTCTCTGCCGAGCGCACAACGCTCTCGGTCGGCATCACCCATCCCGATGGCGAGCGCACTTTCTTCACCACGCATGGCCACCTGCCCCGCTTCAGCCTTGCCGACACGCTTTCGGTACTCGACGGCGAGCGCCTTTCAGGTGGCTACGCGCTGCTGTGCGGCTCGTTCCTGACCATCGAGCTCGCGCGCGAATACGACGCTTTCTTCGACTGGGCGCATGGCCACGGCATCTCGGTTGTCCTCGACACCGGCTGGCCACCCGACGGCTGGACGGAGGCGAACTGCGCCTTGGCCCGCGCCTGGCTTTCGCGCTGCGACTGCGCGCTTTTGAACGAGGTCGAGGCGACAACGCTTTCCGGCCTCGACAATCCGGCCGAAGCGGCGGCCGCACTTTGGTCGAGCATGCCCAAGGGCGCCACCGTGGTGGTCAAATGTGGGCCTGATGGCGCCGTCGCCATTGGTCCCGACGGCAAGCTGGTCTCGGCTGCGGCACCCGCCGTGAAGGTCGTCGACACCATCGGTGCCGGCGACGTCTTTAACTCGGCCTTCCTTGCGGCGCTTGCCAAGGACCAGCCCCTCGTCGCTTGCCTGACTGCTGGAGTGCAGGTCGCATCGCGGGCCATTTCCACCTTGCCCCGCAGCTATGGCGGGTTGCCTGATATCAGGGACGACGTTGCATGAGCGCGCTTGAAATCCAAAACATCCGCAAGAGCTATGGTGCCATAGAGACGCTAAAGGGCATCGACATCGCTTTGGAGAGCGGCGAGTTCCTGGTGCTGCTCGGCTCGTCGGGTTGTGGGAAATCGACCCTGCTCAACATCATCGCCGGGCTGGCCGAAGCGACGAGCGGCGATATCCGGATCGGCGACCGCTCGATCCTCGGCGTCCATCCCAAGGACCGCGACATCGCCATGGTGTTCCAGTCCTATGCGCTTTATCCCAATCTCAGCGTCCGTCGGAACATCGGTTTTGGCCTGGAGATGCGCAAGGTCCCGGTCGCCGCGCGCGACAAGGCCGTGCAGGAGGCAGCCAGGCTGTTGCAGATCGAGCCCCTGCTCGACCGCAAGCCAAGCCAGCTCTCCGGCGGCCAGCGCCAGCGCGTCGCCATCGGCCGCGCGCTTGTGCGCAAGCCGCAGGTGTTCCTGTTCGACGAGCCGCTGTCGAACCTCGACGCCAAGCTGCGGCTCGAAATGCGCACCGAGCTCAAACGCCTGCACCAGATGCTGAAGACGACTGTTGTCTACGTCACACACGACCAGATCGAGGCGATGACGCTGGCGTCCCGCATCGCGGTGATGAAGGACGGGCGGATCGAACAGCTCGGCACGCCCGAGGAGATCTACAACCATCCCGCCACGCTCTATGTCGCCGGCTTCGTCGGCTCCCCGCCGATGAACATTCTCGACGTCACCTTGCGCAATGGAAAACTCGAGATCGCAGGCTCCGAAGTGACTATCCCGCTGCCAGCTCGCTATCAGGGTTCGGTCGAAGAAGGTGCGCGGCTTTCGCTCGGAATACGGCCCGAATCTCTTCGTCTCGCTGCAGCGGATGTGACCGGGCTTTCGCTGCCAGCAAGGGTCGAGGTCGTCGAATTGACCGGTCCGGAACTGGTCACGACAGCCCGCATCGGTGGGCAAAAACTGATCGCTTGCCTCCCGCCGCGGGTCCGTCTCGGCGAAGGTGAAATCGGCACATTTGCCCTGGACGAAGATGCGGTGCATCTTTTCGATCCGAAGACTGGCGTGGCTTGTAAAGCATCAGTCTAAGAAGACGAAGTCGGTCGGGTCGGCCCTCAATTCCTCTACAAAATCGCGAAACTGCTTCTAGCAGAATTGGCCGTCTGGCCTCTTGTGCCGGCAAAGCAACGGGCAGAAATTGGCCCGGTTTGCACAGGCAATGATGTCTTGTGTCAAACGATCAGTCATCGCCGGCTTGGGATGGACACGCTGGGACAGCGTCAAAGCCGACGGGTGTGAGGGAAAGCAGCGTTCAGCAAGACCATTGGTTTTGATCCGTGGACAACGGGTCACATCACGGTTGTGCGCGACGGACGATTGCCCGCGCGCCGCATGGGAGGAAGCAAAGAGTGTTCGAGAAGTATTTCAACCTGAAGGAACAAGGCACGTCTGTCAGAACCGAGGTGATCGCGGGCATCACCACCTTCCTGACGATGTCCTACATCATCTTCGTCAATCCCGAGATCCTGTCGTCGACCGGCATGGACCGCAATGCGGTGTTCGTGGCCACCTGCCTTGCGGCGGCGCTCGGCTCGCTGATCATGGGCCTGGTGGCGAAATGGCCGATCGGCATGGCGCCGGGCATGGGCCTCAACGCCTTCTTCGCCTTCACTGTCGTCGGCGCCATGGGCTTTTCCTGGCAGCAGGCGCTTGGTGCGGTGTTCATCTCAGGCGTCATCTTCCTGCTGCTCACCGTCAGTGGCGTGCGTAGCTGGCTGATCGCCGGCATCCCGCATTCGATGCGCAGCGCGATCGCTGCCGGTATCGGCCTGTTCCTCGGCATCATCGCGCTGAAAAGCTCGGGCATCGTCGTTGCCAGCCCGGCTACGCTGGTGACGCTTGGCGACCTCAGCCAGACCGGGACGCTTCTGGCGATTGCCGGCTTCTTCATCATCGCCGCGCTTGATGCCCTCAAGGTGCGCGGGGCGATCCTGATCGGCATTCTGGTGATCACCATCGCCTCGATGGTGCTCGGCGTCAGCCAGTTCAACGGCATCGTCTCGATGCCGCCCTCCATCCTGCCGACCTTCCTGCAGCTCGACATCGTCGGCGCCATGCATTCGGGCCTGGTGCATGTCATCCTGGTGTTCGTGCTGGTCGAAGTGTTCGACGCCACCGGCACGCTGATCGGCGTTGCCAAGCGCGCCGGGCTGATCGAACAGGGCAAGCCCAATCGCCTCGGCCGCGCGCTTCTGGCCGACAGCACGGCAATCGTCGCGGGTTCCCTGCTCGGCACAAGCAGCACCACCGCCTATGTCGAAAGCGCTTCGGGCGTCCAGGCCGGCGGCCGCACCGGCCTCACCGCACTTGTCATCGGCGTGCTGTTCCTGGCAGCATTGTTCTTCTCGCCGCTGGCGGGCTCGGTGCCTGCCTATGCGACGGCTCCAGCCCTGCTCTACGTCGCCTGCCTGATGATGCGCGAACTCGTCGAGGTCGAATGGGCCGACATCACCGAGGCAGCGCCTGCCGCGTTGACCGCGTTGATGATGCCGTTCACCTACTCGATCGCCAACGGCCTGGCGTTCGGCTTCGTCAGCTATGCCGCGCTCAAGCTTCTGACCGGACGTCCCGGCGAGGTGCACGCGGCGACCTGGCTGGTGGCAGCGCTGTTCATCATCCGCTTCGCTTTCTTCGCTTAAGAGGCCAGCCTGGCGCTCGCGCCAGAAGCAAAAACCGCCGGGGGCCGCGAACGCGGCCTCCGGCGGAATTGTTTTGAAACGTCGTTCCCGGACCTATTTGGGCGCAGCCGCCGCTGTTTCGCCCGGCGGCAAAATCCGGAACGTGAAGGTCGAGACCTTCTCGCCCGGCTTGAAGGGACCGGGAACCGCGTTGCTGACAGGCTTGACGCTCTGGAGGAATGCCGTGATCGCGCCTGCATCTTCCGGGGTGAGCCGCGCGAAGGCGTGCCACGGCATGATGGGCGCGAGTTCGCGACCGTCCGGTCGCTGACCGGTCTGGATGGCCGTCACGATCTGCGTGGCCGTCCAGCTGCCGATGCCGGTCTCCTTGTCCGGCGTGATGTTGCGGCCGACAAAGACACCCAGCCCCGGGATCTCGAAACCGACATCCGAGCCGCCCAGGAATTTCGCCTCATCTGGTTTTCCGAAGAAATAGCCCGGCGTGTGGCAATCGTTGCAGCCACTCATCGTTACAAGATATTCGCCCCGCGCCACTTGCGCGCTGTCGGCGACAGGGGCCGCGGATGCGGAGGTTGCTAAAGCTAGGAATGCGAGTCCAACCGACGTTCTAAACATCGCTTCACCCTTGTCTTTGCCTGTCCCTGATCCCCTCGCAGATCCGCCGCTTGTCCCCAGGCCTGGCAAAGGTCCGGGAAACACCAAATTCTCGCACTGTCTCGGAGTACTGACCAGAGGCCGGGGGATAAGGCATTGGGCGTATATCCGCCGGTTTTTTGCATGCCGGCCGAGCCGAAGCGAAGCCGCGCAAAGCGCTACCATTTCTTACGAAAAATCAACTTGACCGCGAATTGATGCAGCGCAATATACCACCCGTCGGCAACAGGTGCCGGCGTCAACTCAGGATAGCTCCGTTAATGGACAGTTCCAGTCGATCTAGCATCAGCCTGCTCGCCGCGACGCCGCGAACCTGACCATCTGCGTCCGGTTCACCCCGTCCACGCCGGCAGGCACAGGACAAGAGGTGAACCATGCGGGCGCCCATCTTCCGCATCCGACAACCCGCCCTCAGGTCTGCAGACCGTGGGGATCGAATAGGACGCTGACACTGCCGCTCACGCGGCAGTCGCCAGTTGCGCTTTGGCGCGGCCCTGCTTTCATTCGATAATCGGGTTGTCAGACCATGACCATGCATCATCCGGCCCTCGAGGCCGGCCGTCGGCGGCGTTACGTTCCAAATCTCTGGGACGCGCTGGCCTTCGGCCTGCTCTTCGGCACGCTCATTCTCATCATCCAGGGTGGCCGCGACACGCTCGCCCCGCTCACTGCACTTGACCAGGCGCCAATCTCGCTCGATCCGGCCATGCTGCCGGAATACGCGCTGCGCACCACCATGCGCATGCTGGCGGCGATCGTGGCATCGCTCGTCTTCACTTTCGCCTATGGCGCGCTGGCAGCCAAAAGCCGTCGTGCCGAAATGGTGCTCATCCCGTTGCTCGACATCCTCCAGTCGGTTCCGGTGCTGGGTTTCTTGTCGTTCACTGTGGTCGGCTTCATGTCGCTCTTTCCGGGCCGGGTGCTCGGCGTCGAACTGGCGGCGATCTTTGCCATCTTCACCAGCCAGGCCTGGAACATGACCTTCAGCTTCTACCAGTCGCTGAAGACAGTGCCGGCTGATCTCGACGAGGCCTCGCGCAGCTTCCGCCTTTCGGGCTGGCAGCGCTTCTGGCGCCTCGAAGTGCCCTATTCGATGCCAGGCCTCGTGTGGAACACGATGATGTCGATGTCCGGCGGCTGGTTCTTCGTCGTTGCCTCCGAGGCGATCTCGGTCGGCAACACCACGATCACCCTGCCCGGCATCGGCTCATATGTGGCCCTTGCCATCGGGCAGCAGAACCTCGCGGCTGTCGGCTGGGCGGTCATCGCCATGCTCATCGTCATCCTGATCTATGACCAGCTGCTGTTTCGGCCGCTGGTCGCCTGGGGCGACAAGTTCCGCGTCGAACAGACGGCCAGCGGCACGGCGCCACATTCATGGCTGCTGGTGGCAGTGCGCCGGACGCGCCTGTTCCAGATCCTGCTCACCCCCTTCAGGGTCGTGCTCGGCGCCCTGCCGCGCCAGCGCTTTGCCTTGCCTGTCGTCGTGCCGGGCGAGGTTGGCGCGTTCTGGTCGACGCGCTGGGCCGATCGTGTCTGGTTCGCGCTGGTGCTTGGGGCCGCCGGCTATGCGATATGGCTGATCGTCGGCTTCATCGCGACGGAGCTTGCGTGGGTAGAGGTCGGCGAGGTCCTGTGGCTCGGCGTCCTGACGATGCTGCGCGTGATCGTGCTGATGGCGCTCGCGACCTTGATCTGGGTGCCGATCGGCGTCTGGATCGGGCTCAGGCCGCGCGTCGCCGAGCGGGTGCAGCCGCTGGCCCAGTTCCTGGCGGCCTTCCCCGCCAACATCGTCTTTCCATTCGCTGTCGTTGCGATCGTCAAATTTGGTCTCAACCCCAACATCTGGCTGTCGCCACTGATGGTGCTGGGCACCCAGTGGTACATCCTGTTCAATGTGATTGCCGGGGCGAGCGCCTTTCCCAACGACCTCAAGGAAGCGGCCGCCACGTTCCGCATCAAGGGTTGGTACTGGTGGCGCAAGGTCATCTTGCCGGGGATATTCCCCTACTACGTCACCGGCGCGATCACCGCGAGCGGCGGCTCGTGGAACGCATCCATCGTCGCCGAGGTGGCAAGCTGGGGCAGCACCACGCTCAGGGCCCACGGCCTTGGTGCCTACATCGCCGAGGCGACGGCCGCCGGCGACTATCCACGCATCGTGCTCGGCATCGCCGTGATGTCGCTGTTCGTCATCCTGTTCAACCGGTTGGTCTGGCGTCCGCTTTATGCCTTTTCCGCCAACCGTCTCCGCCTCGATTGAGGAAAGGAACCTCCCATGACCCTGCTCGAACTCACCAACACCCACACCAACCTCACCACCGCCCCGCTGGTCGACATCTCCGGCGTGCGCATGGTCTATCCCAAGGGCGACAATGCCGAGCTCGTCGTGCTCGACAATGTTTCGCTGAATATCCGCGAGGGCGAGATCGTCGGGTTGCTCGGCCGCTCCGGCTCGGGCAAGTCGACGCTGCTGCGCGTGTTGTCAGGCCTCGTTACGGCGACCAGCGGCGACGTCAGCTGGTGCGGCAAGCCCGTGGTCGGCCCCTGCGAAGGCATCTCTATGGTGTTCCAGAGCTTTGCCCTGTTCCCCTGGCTCACCGTGCTTGAGAATGTCGAGATCGGCCTGGAGGCGCTGGGCATTCCGGCACCGGAACGGCGGCGCCGCGCCATCGAGGCCATCGACCTGATCGGCCTTGACGGTTTCGAAAGCGCTTACCCCAAGGAGCTGTCCGGCGGCATGCGCCAGCGTGTCGGCTTTGCGCGCGCGCTGGTTGTCCATCCGCGCCTGATGCTGATGGATGAGCCCTTCTCCGCACTCGACGTTTTGACCGCCGAGACGCTGCGCACCGACCTCATCGATCTGTGGATCGAAGGACGTCTGCCGATCAAGTCGATCCTGATGGTGACGCACAATATCGAGGAGGCCGTGCTGATGTGCGACCGGATCCTGATCTTTTCGTCGAACCCCGGACGGGTCGCGACCGAGATCAAGATCGATCTGCCGCATCCGCGCAACCGCGACGATCCCACCTTCCGTCAGCTCGTCGACGACATCTATGCACGCATGACCCAGCGCACGCCGGCCGAAAAGGCCGAAAAGCGGGCCATCGAAGGTTTTGCCGGCACGGGTATCGGCATGGTGCTGCCACGCGTTTCGACCAACCTGCTGTCAGGGCTGATGGAGGAGCTTGCAGCACCCGCCTATGGCGGCAAGGCCGACCTGCCGGACCTTGCGGCGACGCTGCAAATGGAGGTGGACGAGCTCTTCCCAATCGCCGAGACACTGCAGCTGCTGCGTTTCGCCGAAATGGCCGAAGGCGACGTCCAGCTGACCGAGCTCGGGCGGCGGTTCGTCGATTCGGAAGTCGACGCGCGCAAGCGGCTGTTTGCCGAACATCTCGTCGCTTATGTGCCACTCGCCGCACTGATCCGGCGTGTACTCGACGAGCGGCCAAGCCATCGAGCGCCGTTCACGCGCTTCTCGGAGGAACTCGAGGACCACATGTCGGAAGAAAGCGCCGAGGCAACCTTGAGGGCGACGATCTCATGGGGCCGCTACGCCGAGCTGTTCGGCTATGACGAGCATAGCGGACAGTTCAACCTGGAAAACCCGGCTTGAGCGCAGGCTAACCGGAAACGGGCTTATCCGTGGAAGAGCCAGCTTCGTTCGCATGCGTTGACGAAGCTGGCCCTCCTACGTCGATCTGGCCACGTTCGTTTTCATGAAGTCCTCTGAAAACGAAAACCGCAGCAGGCAATTGCCCTGCCTTGCTTGGGATGGGATGCTTTCGCGGCCCGCAAAACGGAACTGACTTGAAATATGAAGCGAAATTCGCTGCAAATGGCCACAGAGGGCAACAAACTCGTGGCTTGCAATCCCCTGGGCCAAAGCGCGCAATCATCGCCGCATTTCATTTGACATTCATTTGTAGTTCGAAATAATCCAAATCGAGCTTCGATAAATGTTGAAATTGCCGCAGTGCGAAAAGACGGCGAAGGCGTGAGCATGCCAGACATACACGACATCTTCGTCATCGGCGGCGGCATCAATGGCTGCGGCATCGCACGCGATGCGGTCGGGCGCGGCTACTCGGTCTACCTCGCCGAAATGAACGATCTCGCCAGCGGCACGTCGTCTTACTCGACCAAGCTGATCCATGGCGGACTGCGTTATCTCGAACATTACGAGTTCCGCCTGGTGCGCGAAGCGCTGATGGAACGCGAGGTGCTTTGGCACAACGCCCCGCACATCATCTGGCCGATGCGCTTCGTTTTGCCCTACGCCAAGGGCCTGCGCCCGGCCTGGCTGATCCGGCTTGGCCTGTTCCTCTACGACCACATTGGCGGGCGCAAGCTTCTGCCCGCGACCAAGACGCTCGACATGCGTAGCGATGCCGCCGGCAAGCCGCTCAAGCCGATCTTTTCAAAGGCGTTCGAGTATTCGGACGGCTGGGTCAACGATGCCCGGCTGGTGGTGCTCAACGCTCGCGACGCCGCCAACCGGGGTGCGGTGATCCGCACGCGAACCAAGGTGACAAGTGCCCGCCGCGGCGATGGCCACTGGACGATCCGCATCGAAGACCTGCGCAGCGGCAATGTCGAAGAGGTCAAGGCGCGGCTGATCGTCAACGCCGCCGGCCCATGGATCGACCATGTCCTGACCGAAACCGTTGGGCAAAACAACGTCCACAATGTGCGCCTGGTCCAGGGCAGCCATATCGTGGTGCCGAAGAAGTTCGACGATCCGCGCGCCTATTTCTTCCAGAACAAGGACGGGCGGATCATCTTCGCCATTCCTTATGAGGAGGACTTCACGCTGATCGGCACCACCGACCAGGATTATGACGGCGATCCGCATACGGCGAAGATCAGCCAGGCCGAGATCGACTATCTCTGCGATGCGGCAAGCGAATATTTCGCCGAGCCGGTCAAGCCCGAGCACATCGTATGGACCTATTCCGGCGTGCGCCCGCTCTATGACGACGGCGCCAGCAAGGCACAGGAAGCAACGCGCGACTACGTGCTGAAATCGGATGGGGGCGAAGGCCAGGCGCCGATCGTCAACATCTTCGGTGGCAAGATCACCACCTACCGGCGCCTTGCCGAGTCGATGCTCGAGATCATCGAAAAGCACCTGGGCAAGAAGGGCAAATCCTGGACCGCGACAGCCGCCCTGCCCGGCGGCGAGTTCGCGGCAACCGCCTTCGACGCCGAAGTGATGAAGCTCAAGGCGGCCTATCCGTTTCTTGACATGCATCTCGCCCGTCGCCTGACCAGGCTCTATGGCACGCGCGCAAAAGCTTTGCTCGGACTGGCCAAATCCGAAGCCGACCTGGGGCGCAATTTCGGCGCCGACCTCTACGAGGCGGAGGTGCGCTACCTCGTCGACAACGAATGGGCAGTCACGGCAGAGGACATTTTGTGGCGGCGCACCAAACGTGGCCTCAAGCTCGGCAAGGAGCAGGCCGTCACGCTGGATGGTTTTTTGCACGACATAGGCACAAGGACTGGCAACGCCGCAGCCTAGCGGCCAAACTTGCCGGCAGTTAGAAAAGCCGGGCGCAACATCGCATGGCATCGATTTTCAAGGGGAGACGGCACCGAACCGCCTCCCCTTCGTGCAGCAGGAGAGGGATATGAGCGGGTTCATTCTGGCGATCGATCAGGGCACGACGTCAAGCAGGGCGATCGTGTTCGACCAGGCGATGAAGCTCGCCGGTTTAGGCCAGAAGGAATTCACTCAGCATTTCCCCGCCTCCGGCTGGGTCGAACACGACCCGGAGGAAATCTGGGACAGCGTCGTTTCGACCTGCAAGATCGCACTCGAAAAGGCTGGCAAGTCGGCCGCCGAAATCGCGGCAATCGGCATCACCAACCAGCGCGAAACGGTGATCATCTGGGACAAGGCGACCGGCAAGCCGATCCACAATGCGATTGTCTGGCAGGACCGGCGCACGGCACCGCTTTGCGCCAAGCTCAAGAAGCAGGGGCTGGAGCCGCGCTTCACCAAAAAGACCGGCCTGCTGCTCGATCCCTATTTCTCCGGCACCAAGATCGCCTGGCTGCTCGACCATGTGAAGGGCGCACGCAAGCGGGCCGAGCGGGGCGAGTTGCTCGCCGGCACGATCGACTCGTTCCTGATCTGGCGCCTGACTGGCGGCAAGGTGCATGCGACCGACGCCACCAACGCCTCACGCACTTTGGTCTACAACATCGAGAAAAACGCCTGGGACGCCGAATTGCTCGACATCCTGCGCATTCCAGTGGCCATGCTGCCGGAGGTCAAGGATTGCGCGGCCGACTTCGGCGTCACCGAAAAATCGTTATTCGGTGCCGAGATCCCGATCCTGGGTGTGGCCGGTGACCAGCAGGCGGCGACCATCGGCCAGGCTTGTTTCGAGCCGGGTATGATGAAATCGACCTATGGCACCGGCTGCTTTGCCATCCTCAATACCGGCAGCGACATCGTCCGGTCCAGGAACCGGCTGTTGACCACCATCGCCTACCGGCTCGACGGCAAGACCACCTATGCGCTGGAAGGCTCGATCTTCGTCGCGGGCGCTGCGGTGCAATGGCTGCGCGACGGCATCAAGGTGATCGGCAAGGCCGAGCACAGTGGCGAACTCGCAGCAAATGCCGACGATACGCAGAGCGTCTATCTGGTGCCGGCCTTCGTAGGCTTAGGCGCGCCGCATTGGGATGCCGATGCGCGCGGCGCGATCTATGGCCTGACCCGCAATACGGGTCCTGAAGAGTTCGCGCGCGCGGCGCTGGAATCGGTCGCTTATCAGACCCTGGACCTGCTCGATGCCATGAAGAAGGACTGGAAGACCAGGAACGGCAAGACCGTGCTGCGCGTCGATGGCGGCATGGTCGCCTCCGACTGGACGATGCAGCGCCTCGCCGACATCCTCGACGCGCCGGTCGACCGTCCGACGGTGCTCGAAACGACAGCTCTTGGGGCCGCCTGGCTCGCGGGTTCGTACGCAGGCGTCTGGCCCAAGGCCGAGGCGTTTTCCAGGGCCTGGGCGCTCAACCGGCAGTTCACGCCTCAAATGGAGCCGAAGCTACGCAACGCCAAACTGAAAGGCTGGCAGGACGCGGTGCGGCGCACGCTGACGCCGAAGTAACCCAAATCGGGGCAGTCCTATCTGGCAAACTTGGTGAGCAGCGCTTGCGCTTCGTCGGCGAGCACTCGTGTAAGCTCGGCGGCGGGCATTTCGCGGCCGAGGCGTGCCGCCTGCCCCGACCATAAGGACATGAAATCGCCTGAGCCAAGCGGCTCCGACCTGGCCCTGAGTGGCGCGAGCGCGCCGCCGGCCAGCGGGAACGCGGGCGCCAGATCCGACATCGGGCCGACTTCGCGCATGACGCGGTTGACGATGCCGCGCGCAGGGCGGCCGGTGAAGACATTGGTCAGCGCGGTGTGGTCGTCCTTCGCCGAGCGCAGCGCCGCCTTGTGGGGAGCGGCTACCTTGGCCTCCGGGCAAAACAGATAGGCGGTGCCGATCTGCACCGCCGATGCGCCAAGCACGAAGGCAGCGACGATGCCGCGCGCGTCGGCAATGCCGCCGGCGGCGATGACGGGCACCTTGACGGCATCGACCACCTGCGGCACCAGCGCGAAAGTGCCCGCCTGGTTGGCGACATCGTCGGTGAGGAATATGCCGCGGTGACCGCCAGCCTCGGCACCCTGGGCGATGATGGCGTCGCAGCCTCTCGCCTCCAGCCATACGGCCTCGTCGGCGGTGGTTGCCGAAGACAATATCTTGGCGCCGGTCGCCTTGACGCGGTCGAGCAATGCGGCGTCAGGCAGGCCGAAATGGAAACTCACCACCTCGGGGCGGAATTCCTCGACGATCTCGCAGAACTCGGCATCGAAGGGCGCGCGTGCCGAACGCGGCGCGGGTGCTGCCGGATCGAGCCCGAGTTCGACATAGAAGGGCTCAAGCCTGTGCTTCCAGGCGGCTTCGCGCGCGGGATCGTCCTCAGGCTGCTTGTGGCAGAAGAAATTGATGTTGATCGGCCGCGCGGTGCGCTGGCGGATGATGCCGAGCTCGGTGCGCGCCTTTTCCGGCGACATCAGCGCGCAAGGCAGACCGCCCAGGCCACCGGCCTCCGACACGGCAATCACCATCTCGGAATCGACAGGGCCAGCCATCGGCGCCTGCAGGATCGGAAGTTCTAGGGCCAGAAGATCAAGAATTCGACGATCGGGCCACATGGTGTCTTCCTTCCTTACAGTCAGGCCTGCTGACGCTCGGCCCTGCGGGCGGCAATCTGGCGCATGGCGATGACGCGGCGGCGCCAGATCTCGGTGCGCATCGCCATAAGATGCAGCGTGAAGAACAAAAGGGTAAAGCCAAGCGCCATCGTCATCAGGGGCCAGAGCATGCTTGGGTCGATGGTCGGGCCGCCGATGCGGAACACAGATGCCGGCTGATGCAGCGTGTTCCACCACTCGACCGAAAACTTGATGATCGGGATGTTGACGAAGCCGACAAGCGTGATCACCGCTGCCGCACGGGCCGAACGCGCCGGGTCGTCGAGCGCGCGGGTCAAGGCGATGATGCCGAGATACATGATGAAGAGCACAAACACCGAGGTCAGGCGCGCGTCCCACACCCACCAGGTGCCCCACATCGGCTTGCCCCAGATCGAACCGGTGAGCAGTGCAAGCGCGGTGAACACGGCACCCACCGGTGCCGCCGACTTCAACGCGACATCGGCGAGCGGATGACGCCAGACAAGCGTTCCAAGGGCCGCTATCGCCATCACCGAATAGCACATCATGGCGAGCCAGGCGAAAGGCACATGGATGTACATGATGCGGACGGTGATGCCCTGCTGGAAATCCTCAGGCGCTGCAAAACCGAGATAGAGCCCGGTTGCCAGCACCAATGCCGACGCCCCGGCAAGCCAGGGCGCGATCTTGTCCACCAGCGCGATGAAGCGGGTCGGGTTGGCCAGGTCGCTGAAACGCCAAGCCTGCGAGGTCGTCTGTGTCATGGACGCTAAATAGCCTTGGCGGGTTTTCTTCGCAATCGGTTCCGACGTCGCGGGCCACAACGAAAACGGGGCGCCAAAGCGCCCCGTTGCATCTTGCCGAAGCTGAACCAGCCGGCGCAGACAGCCTTAGGCCGCTGCCTCGACGTGGGTGACGCGGCGAACTTCCTCGTCGTTGAGCAGGCCACCGGCGCGCAGCAGCGAGGCAAAGCGCCCGTTGCGCGCCGAAAGCTCGCCAAAGCCGCCCATCTCAACGACATGGCCGCGATCCATGAACACGACAAGATCCGCGTCGCGGACAGTGCTCAGGCGATGCGCGATGATGAAGGTCGTGCGACCGTCGCGCAGCATGTCGATAGCGTCCTTGACCCGGTTCTCGGTTTCGACGTCGAGCGCGCTCGTCGCCTCGTCCAGCACCAGGATCGGCGCGCTCTTGAGGATGGCGCGGGCAATGGCGATACGCTGGCGCTCGCCGCCGGACAACTGTCCGCCGCGCTCGCCGACATTGGTGTCGTAGCCTTCGCTCTTCGACAGGATGAAGTCCTGCGCGGCCGCAGCACTTGCAGCGGCGTGCACTTCTTCATAACTCGCGCTGGCGCGGCCGACGCGGATGTTGGCCTCGATCGAGCGGTTAAGCATGCCGGCGTCCTGGAACACGGTGGCGATCGAATGGCGCAGCGACTTCTTGGTCACCGTGCGCGTATCGATACCATCGATGAGAATGCGGCCCTGGTGCGGCGTGTGGACCCGCTGCAACAGGTTGATCAGCGTGGTCTTGCCCGCGCCCGTCGGGCCAACAATGGCGACCGTCTGGCCGGCGCTGACCTCGAAGGTAACGTCGGTGACGCCCTGCCCCGAATTCGGGAACTCGAAGCTGACATTTTCGAAGCGCACGTGACCGGTGACGTTTTCCAGTTCGCGCAGGCCTTCCGGCTCGCGATTATCGCCGGCGGAGTCCTCGAGACGGTAGAACTCCTCCAGCTTCGAACGCGCGTCGAAGATCTGGTTGGCGAAGTTCGAAACCTGGTCGAGACGGCTGATCAGCAAAGCGGCAAAGCCGGTGAAGGCAACGATGTCGCCAATGCGCAACTGGCCCTTGCTGACGAGATACGCGCCGATCAGCAGCACCACCATCATCGAGATGGTCGAGGCCAGCCGGTGCATGGCCGAAGCCAACGCCCACCAGTCGAGGACCGGGTTCTGCGTGGTGATCAGCGCCTTCACATAGCCGCGAAGCGCTTCGGTTTCCTGGCCGACACGGTTGTAGCTCTGCAGCACCGCGACATTGCTGACCGAATCCGAGACGTGGGAAAAGACCTTGTGGTAATGGCGCTCGACCGAGGCCTGACCTTCCTTGGTCTTGCGCATGACGAGCCGGCCGATGGCGACATAAAGCGCGCCCAGCACCACCAGCACCAGCGACATGCGGGCGTCGAGCGAAAACGCAGTCGGGACAAGCAGCACCAGCGCCACCGCCGTCGACAGATGCGTACGCATGAATTCGAGCCACAGACCGAACAGTGCCTCGATCGCGCGCAGCAAGGTGTGCAGCGAATGCGACGTGCCACTCTGCTGGTGCCAGGCCAGCGGCATGGTGATGACGCGTTCGAACGACTGGCAAAGCACCTCGCCGCGCCGCGCATGAGCGAGGCGGTCGGCGCCGCGCGCTACCAGCACGAAGGCTACGATGTTGAACGCGCCGAAGCTCGCCCACAGTGCCATTGTCGGAACGACTTCCGTCTTCCCGGCGATGGCATCGATGATACGCCCGAACAGGATCGGCTCAGCAATAGTGACGATTGCCAACACAACGTTGGCAGCGCAAATCAACCCGACCTTCTTGCCGTCTGCGGCAAGATAACGAAGGGCTCTCCAATAGACTTCAAGCAACGACACTTTGGTACCCCTTGAGTCCCGTTCGTCCCTTTATTGTGCACTGCACCATGGCCGACAGATAGCGACCCCGGTTCCGCAAGACAATGCGCAGATAGCCGTTGAGTTCAAAAAAATCGACCAACACATTTCAACGGCCCGTAATCTGGTGTGATCCGATAAGGAATTGAGAACTAACGAAAAAAGGCATCGTTGCGGCGAAATGATGACGAAGATCGCGGACTAGCCCATTGACGTAAAAAAAGGCAAGCACGATTTGCTGCCTGAATGAGAAAGAGCGCCGCCCGTCCCATCGACGCGCGGCGCTCCAATATCGTTGTGGTCTTGATGGTCAGGCCGGAATGCGGATCACAACCTCGACCTCGCCGCTGTCGCGCATGGCAAAGGATGCGTCCTTGCCCTTCACGCCATCGACATCGGCTTTCGCAGCTTTAGTGGCTTTATCCCTCACCACCCGCAACCTGTAGACGGCACCGCCCAAACGAACCGTGGCCGAATAACCTTCCCAATGCTTGGGAATAGCTGGCGAAACGACAAGCCGGTTGCCGCGCTGGCTGATGCCAAGGATACTTTCGACAGCCGCGCGATAGAGCCAGCCGGCCGAACCTGTGTACCAGGTCCACCCACCCCGCCCTGCCTTGGAGGCATCGGCATAAACATCGGCCGCCACGACATAGGGTTCGACCCGATAGGTCTCCGCCGCCTTCTCGTCGAGCGCATGGTTGACAGGGTTGAGCATGGAGAAGCAGCGGTAGGCCTCGTCGACCTGCCCCATTTCCGCCAAGGCAATGACAAACCAGGTCGCCGCATGGGTGTACTGACCGCCATTTTCGCGCACACCGGGCGGATAGGCTTTTATGTAGCCCGGATCCTTTTCCGTCTCCGAAAAGGGCGGCGTGAACAGCTTGATGAGTTGAAGCTCGTCGTCGACCAGCATTTTTGTCGCCTGCGCCATGGCGGTCTGTGAGCGGGCTGGGTCGCCCTCGCCCGAAATCACGCTCCACGATTGCGCGATCGAATCGATCTTGCATTCGTCGGAATTGCGCGAACCAAGCGGCGTGCCGTCGTCGAAGCTGCCGCGGCGATACCACTCGCCGTCCCAGGCGGCATTCTCCAGGGCCCGCTTCAAGGCATTGGCGTGCTTGTCCCAGGCGTTGGCGCGCTTGGTATCGCCCTCGGCTTTGGCCAATGGCGCGAACTCACCCAATGTTCTGAGCAAGAACCAGCCAAGCCAGACACTGTCGCCCTTGCCCTCTTCGCCGACGCGGTTCATGCCGTCGTTCCAGTCGCCGCCCAGGATCAGCGGCAGGCCGTTCTTGGCCGTCCGCTTAATGGCAAGGTCGAGCGCACGCGCGCAGTGCTCGTAGAGCGAGGCTTTTTTCTTCGACGTCTCAGGCGTGAAGAACGCGTCGTGTTCGCCCGGATTGAGCGGCTGGCCTTCGATGAAAGGCAATTGCTCGTTGAGGATCGCCGCATCGCCGGTCACCGTGACATAGCGCGCGGCGGCACTCGCCAGCCAGACGACATCGTCGGAGATCATCGTGCGTACGCCCGCTCCGGTGCGCGGCAGCCACCAATGTTGCACGTCGCCTTCGGCGAACTGCCGGCCAGCCGCAGTCAATATCTGCTCGCGTGCAAGACCAGCATCATGCATCAGCAACGCCAGCGTGTCCTGCAACTGGTCGCGGAAGCCAAATGCACCGCTCGCCTGATAGAAGGCCGAGCGTGCCCGGATGCGGCAGGCAAGGCTCTGATAGGGCAGCCAGTTGTTGACCATCGCATCGAGCGCCTTGTCGGGCGTCTCGACCTCGATCGTGCCCAGGAAGGAGCGCCAATTGCGTTCGTTGTCAGCCAGCCTCTGGTCGAAATCGACCTTGAGGTGGCGGGCAACCAGCGCGCTCGCCTCTTCGTCCGAGCCGGCATCACCGAGCAACCAGAGCAGCGTCACCGAGCCACCGGCGGGCACCTCGACATCCCTTGATATAGCCGCGCACGGATCAACACCCGCCTCGACGCGTCCGGTCAGCTCGACGCCGAGCGTGACAGCGCGGGGCGCCTCGACAGTTCCGCCGGCGCCGATGAATTCATGGCGATCGGAGGTGACGGAGCTTGCCTTGCCGTCCATCGCCATGAAGGCGACACGCTCGCCGAAATCGAGGCCATAGGTATTGCGGGCCAGCAGCGCGCCGGTTGCCGCATCCAGCGAGGAGACGATGTTTGGCGCGGTCTTGGCCCGGCTGTTGCCGAGCACCCACTCGACATAGGCATAGACCCTGAGTTTTGCCGGCACAGCGCCGGTATTCTCGATGCGCAGACGCGAGATACGAACCGGATCGTTCGGGTCGACAAGATGCGTCAGTTCGGTCGCCAGCGTGCCGCGCTTGGAGCTGAAGGTCGAGAAACCCTGGCCGTGGCGGGCCTCATAGGTTGCTTCCGCGTCGCGAGCCACCGCTGCAATCGGCGAATATGTCCGCCCACTGGCGCGATCGAAGATGTAGATCGCCTCGCCCGGACGATTGGTCACCGGATCGTTGGACCATGGCGTCAGCTGGTAGTCGCGGCTGTTGCGGCTCCAGGTGAAGGCAGCGCCCTCGGCCGAGCTGTGGAAGCCGAAGCCGGCATTGGCAACGACATTGATCCAGGGTTGCGGGGTGGCACGGGCGCCGTTGAGGCGCACGACATAGTCGCGGCCGCCGGCGTCGAAGCCGCCGAAACCGTTCCAGTAGGTCAGCCCGTCACCCGCAGGTTTGCGGGCACTGCGCGAAGGCGACGTTTGAAGTGCCGTCGTCTCGGGCCTGTCAGTGGCCTGGGCAGCCATCAACGCGTCACGCGCCTGAAGGGCGGCAGCCTCCGCCCGCTCGATCTGGTCGAAGATCGTGCCGTTGCGGGTGTGCAGGCAAACGCGGGCGACGGCCAGCAGCGTGCGGTAGGACGCCTCGTCCATCAGGTCGCGGCGCACGGCGAAGATGTGCTGGCGCGGTCCAAGTTCCTTGCCGCGCAGGCGGCTGTTCTCGCACAGCGCCTCGATCGCCTGCTGCAGGTCCTGCACATAGGACGAGGCCTGCTCGTTGACGATGACGAGATCGGCGACAAGGCCGCGCGCCCGCATGTATTCCTGGAACCTGAGCACCTGGGCGATCATCTCGATGTCGGCGATGTCGCCGATCCTGATCGCAAGGATGGGGAAGTCGCCGGAGATCGCCATCGGCCACAGCGCCGACTGCCGGCCAAGCCCGGAAGCGATAGCATCCGCCGACAGGCGCAGGAACGGATCGGGATAGATCAGAAAGCGTGCCAGCTTCTGGACGTTGGCCGCATCGGCAAGATTAAGGCCGAGATGGCGCGTCTGCACCTGCGAGCGCGTCCACGACAGCATTGCCTGGCGCGGGAAGCCCTCAGGATGATCGAGCCGTGCGACGGTCTCTTCGACCTCTTCGCGGGTTGAACCCACAATCGTCCAGAACGTCAGCGATACCTTCTTGTTGGCCGGCACGCGGACGCGGCGACGAAGGGCTGCCACCGGATCGAGCGTGAAACCAGCGCTGCCCGAAAGCTTGGCGCCCGGATCGAAAGCCGCCGGATCGGCAATGGTACGGCCGCGGCCGATGAAGGCGCGGCGGTCGGTTTCCGCCTCGGTATCGCGCACGAAGCCCGACTGGTCGGTGACGAAATGCGCTGCCACCACGGACGGCTCGTTGGCCGCCCGCGTGCGGCGGGTCGCAAGGATCGCACTGCCGTTGTGTGTGATCTCGGTCTCGACGAACATCTTCGAAAACGCCGGATGGGCATTGTCGTTGGCTTCGGGTGCAAGCACCAGCTCGGCAAAGGAGGTCACCTCGATGTGGCGATCGACCGCCGCGTCGTTCCAGATGGTGACCTTGCGGGCTTCGCCATTGCCTTCGGAGACGACGATGCACTCGACCTCGCTGCGCAGCGTGCCCACCGTCTTGATGAAGCTCGCCTTGTCGTCGCAGAACACCGTCTGGGTCTGCTCGCCGGTCGCGCGCTTTGGCTCTGATGTAGCCGACCACCAGTCACCGGTATCGGTGTCGCGCAGGAACATGTAGGTGCCCAGCCGGTCCTCGGTCGGATCCGGCTGCCAGCGTGTGATCGCCATGTCGTTCCAGCGGCTGTAGCCGGAGCCAGTGGCGGTCACCATCACCGAATAGCGGCCATTCGACATCAGATTGGTCGAGCGCAGCGCGCGCATCGGATTGAGCACAATGCGGGTATCGGCGCTGTGATCAGTCGTCTCGTCCTTGGTGTGTTCGGCCACTTCGGTGCGGACAGTGGCGACGGGAATGTCGCGCGGCGCCTTTTCCTGCAACAGGAGCTCAGCCGCCTCGATCACCGGATCGCTGTGGAAGCGGTCGCGCATCCGGCCTTCGAAGATGGCATTGGCGATCGCCACGATCGACATGCCCTGATGGTGAGCCATGTAATTGTAGACGACGGCGTGGTCGGTGCCTTCCGGCACGCGTTGCGGCGTGTAGTCGACGGCGTCGTAATAGCCATAGCGGCCGAGCGCGCCGAGCTTGCGCAAGCGCCTGAGGTTTGCTGTCGCTTCGCTCGGCATGAACTGTGCCGCCAGCACCGTCGCATAAGGCGCGATGACGGTGTTCTGGCCAAGTCCGCGCTTGAGGCCAAGCCCAGGCACGCCGAAGTTGGTGTACTGATAGGTCAGCTCGCGGTCGCGGCCGTTGTAGGCCGCTTCGGAAATGCCCCACGGAATGCCCTTCGAGCGTCCATACTGGATCTGCCGGCGGATGATGAGCTTGTTGGTCTGGTTGAGGATGCCGCCTTGCGGCTCCTTCATCACCAGTGGCGGCATCAGGTACTCGAACATCGAGCCGGACCACGACATCAGCGCGCCCTGGAAGCCGATCTCGACAATTGGCCGGCCGAGCCGGAACCAATGATCGGTGGGGATATCCCCCTTGGCGATGCCAAACAGACTGGTCAGCCGCGCCTCGGAGGCGAGCAAGTCGTAGCAGCTTTCGTCGAGCTGGTGCTCCTCGACACGGTAGCCGATGGACAGAAGCTTGCGCTCGTTGCGCATCAGGAACGAGAAATTCATCTCGAAGGCGAACTTGCGGGTCCGTTCGCGCAGTTCCATCAGCTTGGTCCGCAGGGCGATGACAGTCTGGTCGTCGCTGTGGGCGTCGTGCACATGCGCTTCGCAAGTGGCTTCGAGCGTCCTTGCCCAATCGGCAAGCACATCGCTCTTGGTCGAGGCGGCCTCGGTGTGGATGGCGCCTGCGAGTTTGCGGATCTCGCCTGACAGCACCGCGAGATTGATTGTGCGGATCGACGCCATCTCAGGCTGCGACTTGATGGTTTCCACGGCCCGGCGCATGCCGTCGATGCGGTCGATGAGCCGCTGGCGCAACGGCCTCAGCTGCCTGCGATCGTCTGGCAGATCAGCGACGCCCTCCTCAATGATCGAAACGATGTCGAGAATGCCATCAAAGTCGCCCTGCAGATGGACCGACGGAGCCTCCGCCCATTCCGCACAGGCAGCAGCGACCGCTACAAGATGGCCGGCGAGATTGCCGCTGTCGACGCTTGAGACATAGAGCGGGTAAAGCGGCCTCAGGGTCGTTGTGTCATACCAGTTGTAGAGGTGGCCCCGGTAACGCTCCATCTTTTCGATGGTCGAAACCGTGGCGTCGATGCGGGCAACGGCATCGGCCAGGCTGATCCAGCCGAAATCGCGAGCTGAAACGACCGACAGCAGGTAGACGCCGATATTGGTCGGCGAGGTGCGGGTGGCAATGACGCCTGTGGGGTTTTCCTGGAAATTGTCCGGCGGCAGATGGTTCTGCTCAGGCGTCACGAAGGTTTCGAAGTAGTGCCAGGTGCGGCGTGCCACCGTGCGCAGCGTATGCACATCCCATGGCGCTACATGCAGCCGGTCTTCGGTTTCAGCCGAGCGGCTGATCAGGCAGGCAAAAGCCGGCGACCCAGCCCAGAAGATGGCAAAGGCGAAGGCGACGAAGGCACCGGTCGAATCCGTCATGACCGGCAATACCAGGCCGATCAAGGCGATGATCACGGCGCCATACATCATGCGGTAATAGGCGGCGAGATCGTTGTCGCCGGACTTGTGGGCCTGCGATGCGGTGCGCCACTCCAAAAGGTTCTTGCGGCTGACGAACAGGCGGTAGAGCGTGCGGATGATGGCGTCGCCCATCATCCAGGCGAGATGCGCCATCAGCACGATCTTCAGCGCCACCATCGCCGTGCCGAAAGCCAGGTCGCGGCCGAGCGCGCTGAAATGGCCACGCGGGGTGGCATCCCGGTTCTTGGGCAGGATGGCATCGATGATGTCGAAGGTCGGCGCCATGAACAGAGTGAGGATCAGCAGCGCCTGCCACTGCGCGGCCTGAGTGAACGGCAACAGCGTCCAGCCTGCAATCGCCGCCATGACCCAGAAGATCGGGGTCAGCGAACGGCGGAGGTTGTCGACCATCTTCCAGCGCGACAGTGCTGGTACACCCGACTTCGGGTCGAAGATGAAGCCGAGCAACTGCCAGTCGCCACGCGCCCAGCGATGCTGGCGCGAGGCATCGACCGAATAGCGGGTCGGATAGTCCTCGACCACCTCGACATCGGTCACCAGCGCCGAGCGGGCGAGTGCGCCTTCGAGCAGATCGTGGGAAAGCACTGTGTTTTCGGCGATGCGCCCCTTGAGGGCCGCTTCCATCGCATCGACATGGTACAGGCCCTTGCCGGTGAAGGTGCCTTCGCCAAAGACGTCCTGATAGAGGTCGGAAACGGCAAAGACATAGGGATCTAGCCCGCGATGGGCCGAAAACACGCGCTGGAAGAACGAGGCTTCGTCGCCTGTTGTCAGCGACGGTGTCACGCGCGGCTGCAGGATCGCATAGCCTGCAGTCACCAGACGCTTTTCGGTGTCGAATTCCGGGCGGTTGAGCGGATGGCACATCTTGCCCGCCAGCTTAGTCACCACGCCGCGCGTCATGCGCGTGTCGGCGTCGAGCGTCATGACATGGACGACGGTTTCGGGCAGCGGCGTGTCGGTCGGCATGAAGGTCGTGTCGCCGTCGCCGCGCAGCAGCAAATTCAGCTCGTGCAGCTTGCCACGCTTGCGTTCCCAGCCCATCCAGCAGCCCTGCGCCGGGTTGTAGAGCCGGCGGCGGTGCAGCAGGTAGAAGCGCGGCGCGCCTTCGCTTGGATAGCGCTGGTTCAGCTTGGCGATTTCACGACGGGCGTAATCATATATCTCACGGTCGGCGACCGAAATCTCGTCCTGGCTGTCGGGCCAGTCCGACAGCACCGCAAAGTGAATTTCGCCCGACATGTTGGCGAGATAATGCACCTCGATGTTGCGGATATTCTCCTCGACATCGTCGCGTGAGCCGATCAGCGAAGGCACCACGACAAGCGTGCGGGCTTCCGCCGGCACGCCGTCCTTGAATTCGTAGCCGATAAGCCGGGTCGGCTCGAGGAACTTCAACACGATGGTGTTGAAGAAGGCGAGCGCACCTTCGCTTGCCGGCACTGCAAACAGCGTCAGCATCAGCACGATCGCTCCTGTCGTCATGCTCGGCAGGCCGAGTGCGGCAAGTGCGTTGCCGGCCAGGAAAAGCAGCAGCACTGTCAGCGCAAAGACCGGGAGAGCTATGCCCACCCAGTTGGTCTTGCGGAACGCACGGTTGACCAGGCGGCCGATGGTCGGGCGATAACCGATCGCTTCTTCCAGCTCCTGCCGGCGCGGGCCGACAAGGAAAAAGCCGACGTCGGAGCATTCTTTCTGCAAGCCGTCTTCGGCCGGGGCAGGCCTTTCGGTGTGGGCGAAATCGGTCGCACGCTCGGCAACCTGAAATTCGGACAGCTTGGAGTGACGGGCCAGTTCTTCAATCGCGGTGCGATACTGGTCGCGCGAGGCAAAATCGAGCGCGGCAAAATTGGTGCGTTCGCGCAAGAGCATGTCGACACGGCTGACATCCTCGAACCAGACAGTCCAATCCTGGTCGTCGATGAGACGAAGGCCACGAATGATGTTGCCGGTGGTGACATTGCCGCTCGACAGCGTGTGGTGCTCGCCGATGATGATCTCTTCGGCGTCGCTGCCTGACTTCTCGAGTTCGTTTTCCAGCCAGATCAATGCCTTGCCGGCGTTTTGCGAGCCGTCGCGCAAACGATAGAGCAACTGCGTGGCGAAGGTCGTGTCGCGGGCGTGCACGGCATAGGCCTTCAGCAAGGCAAGACCGTCGTCCTGTTCCTGCACGCTCTGCAAGCGGTCGGCGACGTCATTGGCGATCGCGCGCATTTCGCGGGCGCGGTTGACCCGCACGGCGATGCGTCGCAGGTTTTCGACCAGAACGAAACGCAGCAGTGACGGCAGCGCCCAGAGCTCGCCGATATGCAGAGGCTCGACAGACTGGTAGCCCTCGACGACAGCCTTGAACATCTGCGCCGACACTGTGCTGTCGGAGTGGGCGACATAGACCCAGGCGATGGCAAGCGCGCGCGGCACCCGCTGTCCTTCGCCAAGATCGATCGTCGGCAATTCACGATAGAAGCGGCGCGGCAGGTCACGCTTGACCTGATAGATGGTCTCTTCGACCAGATAGTTGTTGTCGAGCAACCACTGCGCAGCGGGCGTGATCGGCTCTCCCCTGCCCTGCGCTGCATTGGTGTCGCGATAGACCTGCAGGATCTTCTTGGCGCTCTCGCGGATGCGGGCGTGGAAGTCGAAGGCCTCAAGACCGAAATAGGAGCGGAGCTCCTTGCGAGCCAGGCTTTCACCTGTCGCCCTGAGGCGGTCCTCATGCAGCACTGTGGCCCTGATAGGCTGTTCGGCTACAGCCGGGAAGCTCGGCACTACATCTTTGATCCGGCGCAGGTCAGTCTGAATATTCATCTACAGCATTTCCGTTTGACAGAAAGTCCGCGGCGCCTGTCGACGTCGCGGACCTGTCGCATAAACCGTTTCAAACAAGAATTGGTTGCATCGCAACACAACAGGTCGATGGATCGCTCTCGCACCGCGATTGAGTGAAAATATGGCGTCGTCGTAGCACACGCCGCCACCCGCCTCATAGCAGTGCCAAGTGAAGACCGGAACGCAAGGATTCGGGCTTTTTCGTGTTTGTCTGCTGAAATTTGGCCATATTTCAGGCAGTGCCCGTCAAAGGGCTTCGCCTTGGCTTTTGCGAAGCCGAATCTGCATCCCGACGTCTTCCCAATATCCCTTCAACGGCGCAGGTCTCCGCCGTGAAAGACTGGCTCCGCAAGTCACCCGCCTCGCGGCAATACGGTGTAGACCCTGACGACAAAAGCATGGAACTCGGCCATGTAGTTCTTGAGGAACTCGGCGGTTTCGTCATTGGTCACCTCACCGTCGTCGGTGATCAGGCCGGGCTTGAACTGGATATAGGCTTCGGGCGCGTTCATCTGCGGCGAATTGCAAAAACTGAGCACGCTGCGCAGGCTTTGCTGGGCCACCGCCGTGCCGATCGCACCCGGTGACGTCCCGATGACAGCCGACGGCTTGCGGGTGAAGGAATTGGTGCCATAGGGCCTGCTCGCCCAGTCGATGGCGTTCTTCAAACCGCCGGGAATGGAGCGGTTGTATTCTGGCGTAACGAACAGAATGGCGTCGACACCGGCGAGCGCCTTCTTGAAGGCGCGGGCTGGCGGTGGAAAATCGGCGTCATAATCATAACTGTAGAGCGGCAGATCCTTGAACGAGATCTCCTCCATATGGAGATGTTTCGGCGCGAGCCTGACCAGCGCCTTGGCGAGCTTGCGATTGATCGAACCGGCAGCAAGGCTGCCGATGAAATAGCCGACCTTGTAGGTATCCATGGCACGTTCTCCATTTCGCCGCGCGATATCGATCGCCGGCCTGACCTACCCGTCCCCACAGGGATAGTTGGCCAGTTCTATCAGGATGTCACGACGATTTTGGAGATTGCGCCGCTATCGGTTCCGAATGGAGACGCGCAGCAGCGTCACCGGCTCGCTCGGCTCGATGCTCAGCATGGCCGGACCGCCCTCGAAATGCAGTGTGTCCAATGGCGCGAGGGGCTCGTGGCCGACACGCGCCGCGCCCGAAACCATGAAGATCAAGCTGTTGCCCTCACCTAAAGCGATTTCGGTCGGCTCGGAGAATTCCAGCCGCTCGACCACATGGCTGAAGCGGCGACGCCTGGTCATGACGTTAAAATCAAGCACGGGGCCATCGATCAGGGCAGCACTGGTGCTCTCATCGCCGGGAAACGCGTAAGGTTGTGACCTCGGCGAAAGCTCGACCGGCGGCGCATCACCTGCCGCGAGCCGCATGGTGCCGGCAAGAACCGTCAGCGTCCTGTCGATACCTTCAAAGGTGGAAAACGGCCCGCCGGATGCCACCTGCGCCATCGAGATGCGCCAATCGAAATCGTCGAGCCCGGCCTCAGGCGGCCAGGCGATGATTTCGGTCGTCACGCCGCCGCCGTTCTTCCACGGCATGGGGCGGCAGTCGGCGTGACGGATGATGTGCATGGCTCAGCCCAGAATGCCCGGCAGGTTGAGACCGTGCTGCTTGGCGCAGTCGACGGCGATGTCGTAGCCGGCGTCGGCATGGCGCATCACGCCGGTTGCCGGGTCGTTCCACAACACACGTTCGAGACGACGCGCCGCATCTTCGGTGCCGTCGGCGACAATGACCATGCCCGCATGTTGCGAGAAGCCCATGCCGACGCCACCGCCATGGTGCAGCGACACCCAGGTGGCGCCCGAGGCGGTGTTGAGCAGCGCGTTAAGCAACGGCCAGTCGGACACGGCGTCCGAGCCGTCCTTCATCGCTTCCGTCTCGCGGTTGGGCGAGGCGACCGAACCCGAATCCAGATGATCGCGGCCAATGACGACCGGCGCCTTGAGTTCGCCACTGGCGACCATCTCGTTGAAGGCAAGGCCGAGGCGGTGACGATCGCCGAGACCGACCCAGCAGATGCGCGCCGGCAGGCCCTGGAAATGGATGCGCTTGGCCGCCATGTCGAGCCAGTTGTGCAGATGCTTGTTGCCCGGCGTCAGTTCCTTCACCTTGGCGTCGGTCTTGTAGATGTCCTCCGGATCGCCCGAAAGTGCTGCCCAGCGGAACGGGCCGACGCCACGGCAAAACAGCGGCCTGATGTAGGCCGGCACGAAGCCAGGGAAGTCGAAGGCGTTCTCGACACCCTCTTCCAGCGCCATCTGGCGGATATTGTTGCCGTAATCGACCGTCGGCACGCCCGCCTTGTGGAAGTCGAGCATGGCGCGGACCTGGATCGCCATCGAGGCGCGCGCGGCCTTTTCGACGGCCTTTGGGTCGCGCTCGCGCTTCTCTTCCCACTGGGCAACGGTCCAGCCCTGCGGCAGGTAGCCATTGACGGGATCATGCGCTGAGGTCTGGTCGGTCACGGCATCCGGCCTGACGCCGCGCTTGACCAGTTCGGGGAAGACATCAGCGGCATTGCCAAGCAATGCGACCGAAATCGCCTTCTTTTCCTTGGTCGCCTTGTCGATGATGGCGAGCGCGTCATCGAGATCCTTGGCCTGCACGTCGACATAACCGGTCTTCAACCGCATCTCGATGCGGCTCGCCTGGCATTCGACGGCGAGGCAGGAAGCGCCCGCCATGGTCGCGGCCAGCGGCTGCGCGCCGCCCATACCACCGAGACCAGCAGTAAGTATCCAGCGGCCGGAAAGATCGCCGCCATAATGCTGGCGGCCCATCTCGACGAAGGTTTCGTAGGTTCCCTGAACGATGCCCTGGCTGCCGATGTAGATCCACGAGCCGGCGGTCATCTGGCCGTACATCATCAGGCCCTTCTTATCGAGCTCATTGAAGTGGTCCCAGGTCGCCCAGTGCGGCACCAGGTTGGAGTTGGCGAGCAGCACGCGCGGCGCATCCTTGTGGGTGCGGAATACGCCCACCGGCTTGCCCGACTGTATCAGCAGCGTCTCGTCGGCTTCGAGATTTCTCAAAGCGGCGACGATGCGGTCATAGCTTTGCCAGTCACGCGCGGCGCGGCCGATGCCGCCATAGACGACCAGTTCGCCGGGCTTTTCGGCGACCATGGGGTCGAGATTGTTCATCAGCATGCGCAGCGGCGCTTCGGTCAGCCAGCTCTTGGCCGTAAGTTCGGTGCCCGTCGCTGCGCGGATGACGCGGGCATTGTCGATGCGGGAATGTTGGGTCATAGGGCTCTCCCTTCAATTGGTTGGAACCACCCCCGCTCCGTCTCGGGCTTCGCCCTCGCCACCTCTCCCCCTGCCCGGGGGAGAGGAAGGCCGCGAACCCGTCGGCCTTGGCGCCTTTCCTCTCCCCCTGGCAGGGGGAGAGGTGGCCCGAAGGGACGGAGTGGGGGTGCTATCTCATCTACTGCCCGCCCGCCCAATCGCGTGCGGTTGTCAAGATATCGGTCAGCGTCGCCCGGATCGGGGCGGCAAAATCGGCGTCGTAGCGCACCGGCCAGTTCGACGGCTCGCCTTTGCCTTCGGGCTCAAGCAGGTAGCCGCGATTGGCGATCTCCATCTGCAGCCCATGGATGCCTTGGGCGGGATTGGCGTGGTGGCGGGTGATCCAGCCGCCCTTGAAGCGCCCATTGACCACCCATGGGCGACCGGTCGCGGCGATGATCGCCGTCACCTTGTCCTGCAATTCCGGATCGGTGCTCTTGCCGTCATTGGTGCCTAAATTGAAGACGGGCAACCGGCCTTCGAACAGGCGCGGCAGCACCGAGCGGATCGAGTGGCAATCGTAGATCACGATCTTGGGATGCAACGCCCTGAGACGCGCGATCTCGCTTTCGAGGGTCGCGTGATAGGGATCGAAATAGGCCGCGCGCCGCCTGGAAATCTCGTTTGCATCCGGCTCCTGCCCTGCTTTGTAGAGCGGGTCGCCGTCGAAGGTGACGGTCGGGCAAAGCTCGGTCGTTGTCTGGCCGGGATATAGCGAGGCGCCAGAGGGATCACGATTGACGTCGATGATCGAGCGCGAAACTTTGGTGCGCACGATGGTTGCGCCCAGATCCTCAGCGAAGGCATAGAGCTGATCGATCCACCAATCGGTGTCGCGCCGCGCCAGCCAGGGCGAGACGAAATGGTCTTCGAGACCGGCAAGATCGGTTCCAGTGTGCGGCAAGCTCACCAGCAAAGGTGCATTACCTCTGATAACGGTAAGCCAGGGTGTGTCGCTCATGCTTGATCTCCCGAAATCTGCGGCAGGCCGACGCCGGCGATTGCCTTGACGACCGCGCCGCTGCGAACCAGCGCAATGGCCTTTTCCATGTCAGGGTGGAAATGGCGGTCTTCGTCGAGATGCGGCACCTGCGCACGGACAAGCTTGCGCACCGCTTCAAGCGCGCCACTCGACGCCAGCGGCGCATGGAAGTCGCAGCCCTGAGCTGCCGCCAGTAGTTCGATGCCGACCACGCCACAGGCGTTTTCGATCATCTGCAACAGGCGCCGCGCGCCGTGCGCGGCCATCGAGACGTGATCTTCCTGATTGGCCGAGGTCGGGATCGAATCGACTGATGCCGGATAGGCCTTCTGCTTGTTTTCGGAAACCAATGCCGCAGCCGTCACCTGCGGGATCATGAAGCCGGAATTCAGCCCCGGCTTTGGCGTCAGGAACGCCGGCATGCCGGACAGTGCCGGATCTACAAGCATGGCGATGCGCCGTTCGGACAGCGAGCCGATCTCGCAGACGGCCAAAGCGATCATGTCGGCGGCGAACGCCACCGGTTCGGCGTGAAAGTTACCGCCGGAGAGCGCGGTATCGTCCTCGGTGAAGATCAGCGGGTTGTCGGTGACGCCATTGGCCTCGGTGCCGAGCGTATCGGCGGCCTGGCGCAGCAAGGTCAGCACCGCCCCCATCACCTGCGGCTGGCAGCGCAGGCAATACGGGTCCTGCACGCGCTCGTCGCCGACGCGGTGGCTCTCGCGAATGGCGCTGCCGGCCATCAGATTGCGCAAGGCATCCGCCGTTTCGATCTGGCCGCGATGCTTTCTCAACACATGGATGCGCGGGTCGAAGGGCGCATCCGAGCCCTTGGCCGCGTCGGTCGACAGCGCGCCGGTGACCAGCGCCGATTGGTAGAGCACTTCCGCTTCGAACAGAGCAGCGAGCGCATAGGCGGTCGAGAACTGGGTGCCGTTGAGCAGCGCCAGGCCTTCCTTGGCGCCGAGCGTGATATGCTCCAGCCCATGCGTGACGAAAGCCACCTTGGCCGGCACAATGCCATGCGGCGTATGGCAATCGCCAACGCCGATCATCGTTGCCGTCATGTGCGAAAGCGGCGCCAGATCACCCGATGCGCCGACCGAACCCTGTCCCGGGACCACTGGGATGACGTCCCTGGCGAGCATCGCCTGCAGAAGATCGATCGTCTCGGGCCGTATGCCTGAGGCGCCCTGCGCCAGGCTCGCGAGCTTCAGCGCCATCATCAGCCGCGCCACAGCCACTGGCATCGGCTCGCCGACGCCAGCAGCGTGGGAAAGCACGATGTTGCGCTGCAGGGTTTCAAGGTCAGCCGCCGGGATGCGGACGCTGGCGAGCTTGCCGAAGCCGGTATTGATGCCGTAGACCGGCTCGCCCTTGGCGACGATCCGCGCCACAGTCTCGGCGCTGGCCTTGATCTTGGGCCGGCAAGCCGGGTCGAGTTCGGGAACAGCGCCGCGATAGATGGCGCGCCAATCGGCAAGCGTGGCATTGCCCGGGTTCAACACAAGCGTTGTCATTTCCCTCTCCAGATACGGGCATGGAGCGGATTGAACCCCATGCGATAGACAAGTTCGGCCGGGCTTTCGATGTCCCAGATGGCAAGGTCAGCCCATTTTCCTGTTTCAAGCGTACCGGTTTCGGCCTGAAGCCCGAGCGCACGCGCCGCCTCGCGGGTGACGCCGGCGAGGCATTCGTCGACCGTCATGGCAAACAAGGTCGCCGCCATATTCATGGTCAAAAGCAGCGAGGTCAGCGGCGATGTGCCTGGATTGTTGTCGGTGGCGACCGCCATCTTCACGCCATGCTTTCGAAACAGCACCACTGGCGGCTTTTGGGTCTCGCGGATGAAATAGAAGGCGCCGGGCAGGATGACCGCCACTGTGCCGGCCTTCGCCATGGCGGCGGCACCCGCTTCGTCGGTGTATTCGAGATGATCGGCCGACAGCGCGCCATAGCTCGCGGCAAGTGCTGCACCGCCGAGATTGGACAGCTGATCTGCGTGGAGTTTGACGGGCAGACCCTTGGCCGTTGCGGCGTCGAAGACGCGGGCCATTTGCTCGGGCGAAAACGCAATGCCCTCGCAAAAGCCATCGACAGCATCGGCCAAGCCTTCGGCCGCGATCTTGTCGAGCATCGGCCCGGAAACGAGGTCGATATAGGCGTCCTTGTCGCCTTTGGCTTCCGGCGGCAAAGCGTGCGCCCCAAGGAATGTCGTGCGCACAGTCACCGGCCGCAGCTCGGCGAGTTGTCTTGCCGCGCGCAGGGATTTTGTTTCGTTCTCAAGGTCGAGGCCGTAGCCCGACTTGACCTCGACAGTGGTCACACCTTCGGCGATCAGTGCATCGAGCCGCGGCAAGGTCTGCGCCACCAGTTCGGCTTCGCTCGCCGCACGCAACGCCTTGACCGACGAAACGATGCCGCCCCCTGCCCGCGCCACCTCTTCATAGGTCGCACCCGCAAGCCGCATTTCGAATTCGTTGGAGCGATTGCCGGCATGGATAAGATGGGTGTGACAGTCGATCAGGCCCGGCGTGATCCAGCGCCGCTGGCAATCGATGATCTCGGCGCCGTCGCGCAAATCCGAGGGCATGTCGGCCTCGGGACCGGCGAAAACGATGCGGCCGTCACGCGCGGCGATCGCGCCATGCTCGACAACGCCAAGACCAGCCAAGCCTTCGGCAAGCGTGACCAGCCGTGCATTGCGCCAGACCCTTGCCGGTGCTGCGGATTGCTCTCCAGCCATGATCTTTTTCGTTTCCTCCGCTTTCAGTTATGTATATACATATCAAAACGCGATGCAAGTGCTATCGTGCGGCGCGCAAAAGAGGTGAGGAGATTATGGTGGCGACAATCTTCGCGGAGCAAGCGCTTCTGGCCGATGGCTGGCAACGAGATGTCAGGCTGACGCTTTCTGGCGGCCGCATCGACAAGGTGGAAGCGGGAACGACCATTCAGCCAAGCGATGAGCGCCACGCGATTGTCCTGCCCGGCATGCCCAATCTGCACAGCCACGCCTTCCAGCGCGGCATGGCAGGCCTCGCCGAAATCCGTGGCCCCTCGTCCGACAGTTTCTGGTCGTGGCGCGAGGTGATGTACCGCTTCGCGCTGACGATGACGCCCGAGCAGGTCGAGGCGGTGGCAGCGCAGCTCTATGTCGAAATGCTGGAGGCCGGTTTTTCCCGCGTTGGCGAGTTCCACTATCTCCACCACGACCGCGACGGCAGCCCTTATGCCAACATCGCCGAGATGGCCGAGCGCATCGCCGCTGCCTCGGTCGAGACCGGCATCGGGTTGACATTGCTGCCCGTCTTCTACGCGCATTCCGGCTTCGGCGGCGCACCTGCCAATGAAGGCCAGCGGCGATTCATCAACGATACGAATCGCTTCGCCAGACTTTTTGAGACGTGCGGCGAAGCGCTCAAAGGCATTGATGGCGCCGTACTCGGCCTCGCGCCGCACAGCCTGCGCGCGGCAACGCCAGATGAACTGGCCGCCGTCACCGCCATGACCTCTGGCCCCATCCACATCCACATCGCCGAACAGGTCAAGGAAGTCGAGGACTGCCTTGCCTGGTCCGGTGCGCGGCCCGTCGACTGGCTTCTGGGCCACGCCGATGTCGACAAACGCTGGTGCCTGATCCACGCCACCCACATGACCGAGGCGGAAACGATCGCCATGGCCAAGACCGGCGCGGTTGCCGGCCTTTGCCCGATCACTGAGGCCAATCTTGGCGACGGCGTCTTTTCAGCGCCGCTGTTTGTCAAACATGGCGGCAAGTTCGGCGTCGGTTCGGATTCCAATGTCGAGATCGGCGTCGCCGTTGAGCTGCGCATGCTCGAATATTCGCAGCGGTTGGCCCTCCGCGCCCGCAACGTGCTTGCCGCCCCTGGCCAATCGACCGGCCGCGCGCTGTTCGATGCCGCACTCGGCGGCGGCGCGCAGGCGCTCGGTGCTGGTCCGGCAGGGCTTGCGACAGGTTCGGCGGCGGATTTCATCTCGCTCGACCCCAACCATCCGACGCTCGCCGGCAAATCCGAGGACGCCATCCTGGACGCCTGGATCTTCGCCCGGGGCGGCAAAGTCGACTCTGTATGGGCGCACGGCCGCAAGCTCGTTTCGGGTGGCGCGCATTTCCGCCGCGACGCTATTGCGGCGAGGTTCCGCAACGTGATGATGGAACTGACGGCGGCGTAAACAAAGGAAAATTCTGGTGCCTGATTCGATGGCGGAGATTGTTGAAGAGCCCGCGAGCAGCGATGCGGCGACATCGCTCTACCAGCGCATCCTCAACGATATCCGCGACCGGATCGTTTCAGGCGAATGGGAGCCCGGCTACCGCATCCCCTTCGAGCACGAACTGACCGAAGAATATGGCTGTTCGCGCATGACAGTGAACAAGGCGCTGTCGCAACTCGCCAAATCTGGGCTGATCGAGCGCCGGAGGCGGTCGGGCAGCTTTGTGCGCCGGCCGCAGTCGCAGGCCGCCGTGCTCGAAATTCACGACATCCGCATCGAGGTCGAGGCGCTTGGCCTGCCCTACCGCTATGAGCTGATCGCTCAGACCAAGCGGCGCGCCACGTCCCTCGACCGCGAACGGCTGGGACCGGGCGCGTCTGTCCCAAGCCACGTTCTGGCGCTGCAATGCCTGCACTACGCCGGTGTGCGGCCCTTCTGCATTGAAGACCGGCTGATCAATCTGGCCGCCGTACCGGAAGCAGCTGATGAAGAATTTCGCAAATCCGCACCGGGGCCGTGGCTGATCGGCCAGGTGCCGTGGAGTGCGGCCGAGCATGTCATCCGTGCCGCCGCCGCCGATGCCGAGACCGCTGCCGATCTGAATCTGGCAGCCGGCGCGCCTTGCCTTGTCATCGAAAGGCGAACCTGGAGCGCCGAGCGCCCCGTCACCCATGTGCGCTTCACCTACCCGGCGAATGCCCATGCGGTGGTGGCCCGCTTCACGCCGTCAGACAGCTGAAACGGGCCATTCCGTAGTTCTGCTTACGCAGCGGCCGTGATGATGATCTCGACCTTGTATTCGGGGCCAGCGAGCTTGGCTTCGCCGGTAGCGCGCGCGGGCGTGTTGCCCTGCGGCACCCAGCCGTCCCACACCGAGTTCATTTCGGCGAAGGTCGACATGTCGTCGAGCCAGATAATCGCCTGGATGATCTTGGTCTTGTCCGAGCCTGCCTTGGCCAGCAGGGCGTCGATCTCGGCCAGGATGGCCTTGGTCTGCGCGGCGACGCTCTCGCCCGGTGCGCCAACCTGTCCAGCCAGGTAAACCGTGTTGTTGTGGATCACGATCTGGCTCATGCGCGGGCCGACATCGATACGACGAATGCTCATTGTGGTCTCCTTCCGTTAGGGGTGGCGCCTTCTTAGATTTTGCCTGCCCCCCGGCGCAAGGCCGCAGCGGCCGAATTCCGTAGGCCAGACGCAGGCTCGCCGGGTTTGCGACACAAATCCACCGGATTGTCCGGTCGGCCTCGTTGACTAATGTAATAACATCACATATCCAGTGACGACTTCGCCGCAGCTGAGCCATGAGCCGATGACCGACGCCTGCCTGACATTCAAGGATCTGACGCTGGGCTACAACAGCCATCCGGCGGTGCATCACCTCAACGGCTCGATCAAGACCGGCTCGCTGACCGCCGTCGTCGGCGCCAATGGCTCGGGCAAATCGACCTTGATGAAGGGGATCGTCGGCGTGTTGAAGCCGATGGCCGGCGCCTGCACGGTGGCGCCGGGCAAGCGCGTCGCCTACCTGCCGCAACAATCCGAACTCGACCGCAGCTTTCCCGCCCGTGTCGTCGACCTCGTCTCGCTCGGCCTCTGGCCCAAGCGTGGCCTGCTCGGCCGCTACACCAGCGAGGACCGCAAAGCTGTCTCCAAGGCACTCATGGCCGTCGGCCTCGAAGGTTTCGAAAAGCGCGCGCTGGACACACTCTCCGGCGGCCAGCTCCAGAGAGCGCTGTTTGCCCGCGTGCTGGTGCAGGATGCGGACCTGATCCTGCTCGACGAGCCGTTCAACGCTGTCGATGCAAAGACCGTTGGTGATCTTATCAAACTCATCAAGCGCTGGCACGGCGAGAACCGCACGGTGATGGTTGTCGCCCACGACCTCGAACTGGTGCGCGCCCATTTTCCCAATACATTGCTGCTGGCGCGCCAACCGGTGGCCTGGGGCGAGACGCTTGAAGCGCTGCGCCCGGAAAACCTGCTCAAGGCCCGGCGTTTCGACGAGGCCTGGCACGATGATGCGCCCTGGTGCGAGCCCGACGACGGCCACGCCCATCGCCCTGCGCATAGCCATACGCACGACGAGCATCACCACCATGATCACGGCGAGGTCCATGATCATCCCGACCATGAATCCGGCCCCCGGGCAGCGTGAACCTCGCCATGTATGATTTCCTGATCGCCCCTTTCGTCGAATTCGGCTTCATGCAGCGCGCGCTTGCCGGCTCGCTGCTGTTGGCTTTGGGCTCCTGCCCGGTCGGCGTGTTCCTGATGCTCAGGCGCATGAGCCTGACCGGCGATGCCATGGCCCATGCCATCCTGCCCGGTGCCGCCGCCGGCTTCCTGCTCTATGGCCTACAGATCGTGCCGATGACCATCGGCGGGCTGATCGCCGGCGTCATCGTGGCGCTCGGCGCAGGTGCCGTGTCGCGCTTCACAGTGCAGCGCGAGGACGCCTCCATGGCAGCGTTCTATTTGATTTCTCTGGCGCTCGGCGTTCTGATCGTGTCGCTGCGCGGCTCGAGCGTTGACCTGATGCATGTGCTGTTCGGCACCGTTCTCGCGCTCAATGACGACGCGCTGACGCTGATCGCTCTGATTTCGGGCATCACGCTGCTGACGCTCGCCGTCTTCTGGCGCGCGCTCGTCGCCGAATGCCTCGACCCGCTGTTCCTGCGCTCGGTCAGCCGGCTTGGCACGCCGGTGCACTTCATCTTCCTTGGCCTTGTCGTGCTCAATCTTGTCGGCGGCTTCCAGGCGCTCGGCACGCTGCTGTCGGTCGGCCTGATGATGCTGCCGGCTGCCGCCGCGCGCTTCTGGACGTCGCGTGTCGAGCCGATGTGCGTGCTTGCTTTCGGCTTCGGCGCGATATCCTGCGTCAGCGGCTTGCTCATTTCCTATCACGCCTCGCTGCCCTCGGGCCCGGCGATCATCTTGTCGGCAGGTGCGATCTACCTCGCCTCCATCCTTTTCGGCACACGCGGCGTCTTCAACACCAAGCTTCGCCGCCACCGCCACCGCACCGCCTGATCCACGTCAACATGGAGAGACTTATGCTCAGAACAATTGGCTTCGCCTCACTGATGAGCGTTATAACATTAACTCCCTTCGCCGCGACTTCGGCCACGGCCGAGCCGCTCAAGGTCGTGGCAAGCTTCTCGATCATTGGCGATTTCGCCCAAAATGTCGGCGGCGACCGCATCGAGCTGACCACTCTTGTCGGTCCCGACGGCGACGCCCATGTCTACGAGCCCTCGCCTGCCGACGCGGTGAAGATGTCGAAAGCGGACGTCGTTCTGGTCAACGGCCTGCAGTTCGAAGGCTTCCTGCAGCGCCTTGTCGAAGCGAGCGCCACCAAGGCTTCGGTGGTCGAACTGACCAAGGGCGTCGAGCCGATCAAGATGAAGGAAGAGCATGAGCATGCCGCAGAGACAGGCGGCGGTCATCACAACCATGGCGACCTTGACCCGCACGCCTTCCAGTCGATCGCCAACGCCAAAATCTATGTGAAGAACATCGCCGATGCTTTTTGCACCGCCGATGCCGCCGGCTGCGACACCTACAAGGCAAATGCCGCTTCCTACACGGCCAAGCTCGACGCCGCCGAGGCCGACGTGAAGGCTGCGGTTGCTTCGATCCCTGAGGAAAAGCGCACCATCATCACCTCGCACGATGCCTTCGGCTATTTCGAAAACGCCTACGGCATCACTTTCCTGGCGCCCGAGGGCATTTCGACCGAAGCCGAAGCATCGGCTGCCGATGTGGCGGCGCTGATCTCGCAGGTTCGTGGCGACAAGGCTTCGGCGATCTTTGTCGAAAACATCACCAATCCGCGCCTTGTCGAGCAGATTTCCGCCGAAACCGGCGTGAAAATCGGCGGCACGCTCTATTCCGACGCGCTGTCCAAGGCCGATGGCCCGGCTGCGACCTACATCGACATGATGAAAGCCAACATCGCCACCATCAAGGGCGCGATCCTCGGCAGCTGACCGAAGCCAGCCACGGCGACTGGCACGCCCGGTCGCCTACCATCCCAGCACATGGGTACGATCAACCAGCCTGAATGAAGGCGGGGCCAAAAACCTCGCCTTTTTCTTGAAACCAAACTGTTATGTAATAACATTATACGAGGGTAATATGAAACATCTGCTCGCGACGGCCTCCGGAATGGCCATGCTCTTTGGCCTCGCCGCCATTCCCGCCTTCGCCGAAGAACAGACCGCTTGGCGGCTGTTCGTCTCCGATCATGCCCAACCCGTCATCCACGCCATAGACATGGAGACAGGCAAGAAGATCGACACATTCAACGTAAAAGTGCCGACAGGCCTCTACCGCTCCGACAGCGGCCGCACGGTGTTTGCCATGCAAGGCAAGGGCGACGTGATCTCGGTGCTGTCGAGCGGCATCTCGTTCGGCGACCATGGCGATCACGGCGACATCCATGTCGAGGCGCCGAAATTGCTTGATGTCGCGTTCGAAGGCAAAAAGCCCTCGCATTTCGTCGACCATGACGGCGACATCGCCCTGTTCTTCGACGGCGAAGGCAAGGCGCGTATTACACGCGAAGCCGATATTCTCGAGGGCAAGCCGGCCATTCGCGAGGTGGCGACCGCAGCACCTCACCACGGCGTCGCCGTCGCTCTTGGCGATCATGTCCTGATTACCGAGCCGAACATGCAGATGCCGGACGAACTTCCAGTCGGGATTCGGGTCGTCGACCGCGCCGGAGCCTCGGTTGGCAATGTCCACGACTGCCCCGACCTGCATGGTGAGGCCTCGTCAGGCGATCTGCTGGCCATTGCTTGCGCCAAAGGCCTGCTTGTCACCTCATCAAGCGGAAGTACGCCAGTGATCGACCTGCTGCCTTACGCCGGTCTGCCCGAGGGAAAATCGACAACGCTGGTCGGCGGTCGCGGCCTTCAGTATTTCCTCGGCAATTACGGCCCGAGCGCTGTCGTTCTGATCGACCCGAAGTCCGAAGAACCATTCCGGCTGATCGACCTGCCGACGCGCCGCGTGCATTTCGCTGTCGATCCGGTACGGGCGAAATTCGCCTATGTCTTCACGGAGGATGGCCAGTTGCACCGCATCGACGTGGTGGCAGGCAAGATCGACACGTCGCTCAAGCTGACCGAGCCCTACAGCATGGATGGCCACTGGAGCGATCCGCGCCCGCGCATCGCTGTCGCCGGCAGCCGGATCGTGGTTTCCGACCCGCTCAAGAGCGTGCTGCATGTCGTCGATGCAGAAAGCTTCAAGCAGGCCGCTGACATCGCGCTTGAAGGCAAGCCCTTCAACCTCGTTGCCGTCGGCGGCGCCGGCGAAACGCACTGAGTGCTTCAGGTCCGGCAGCGCAGTTGCCGGACCTTCACCCAGGTTACTCCAAGGAAATGCCCATGCTAGTCAGATCCAAAGCAGCGCCTTTGCCAGTGACGGTCCTGTCCGGCTTTCTCGGCGCGGGAAAGACGACGCTGCTCAACCACATCCTCAGCAATCGCGAAGGCCGCCGCGTCGCGGTCATCGTCAACGACATGAGCGAGATCAACATCGACGCAGCGCTCATTCGCGACGGCGGCGCTAATCTTTCGCGCACCGACGAACAACTGGTCGAAATGACCAATGGCTGCATCTGCTGCACCTTGCGCGACGACCTGCTCAAGGAGGTGCGTGCGCTGGCGCAACAAAACCGCTTCGACTACCTGCTGATCGAATCGACAGGGATTTCCGAGCCCCTGCCCGTCGCCTCGACCTTTCAGTTTCGCGACGAAAACGGCGACAGCCTGTCCGATGTCGCTCGGCTCGACACGATGGTGACGGTGGTCGACGCGGCCAACCTGCTCAAGGATTATTCTTCATCCGACTTCTTGCATGATCGCGGCGAACAGGCCGGCGAGCAGGATGAGCGCGCGCTGGTCGACCTTCTCGTCGAGCAGATCGAGTTCGCCGACGTCGTGGTGCTGAACAAGGCGACAGCGGCCAGTGCCGCCGACCGCGACGGCGCGCGAAAGATCATCCGCGCACTCAACCCCGACGCCGAACTGATCGAGACCGATTTCGGCCGCGCACCGATCGACAAGATACTGGGCACCGGCCTGTTCGATTTCGACAAGGCCGAACAAAACCCTCTGTGGTTCAAGGAATTGAACGGCTTTGGTGACCACATTCCCGAGACCGAGGAATACGGCATCCGCTCCTTCGTCTATCGCGAGCGGCGGCCATTCGACCCGGTCAAGCTGCACAGCTTCATCCGCCGAGAATGGCCGGGCGTCGTCCGCGCCAAGGGCTTCTTCTGGCTTGCCACGCGACCGAAGCTTGTCGGCGAGATCAGCCAGGCCGGGGCATTGGTGCGCACCGGCAAACGCGGACTGTGGTGGTCGGCGGTGCCGCGCGGACAATGGCCGGAATTTCCCGAATGGCATGAGGCAATGAAGTCCTATCTCGATCCCGTCTGGGGCGACCGGCGCCAGGAGATCGTTTTCATCGGCTGCGACCCAATGAACGAGGTGCGCATCAGGGCCGAGCTCGACTACTGCCTTGTCGACGCCAACTCATTCGACCCCGCACAATGGCGCGACCTAGCCGACCCCTTCCCCTCCTGGGATCGCCCGGCAGCCTGAACAGGAGTTGCCCCGCCGCTCCGACAGTGGCAAGACTGGCGCCGACAAGCCGCCGGAGCGGCCAACAAAACTCGCGAGGACGAAGATGGAATACCGCCAGATCACCGACGACTACTCGGTTTCCGGCCAGATCACGCCGGAAGAAGTTGCCGCCATCAAGGCCGCCGGCTTCAAGAGCGTCATCTGCAACAGGCCCGACGACGAGCAGCCGGGCCAACCCTCCGCCGACAGCGTCAAGGCGGCGGTCGAAGCAGCCGGCCTCGCCTTCCGCTACATTCCCGTCATCAGCGGCCAGATGACCGGCGACAATGTCGCCGACATGGCCGAAGCGCTCGACGAGATGGACGGCCCGGTGTTCGCCTATTGCCGCTCGGGCACGCGTTGCACCAACCTCTATATGGCGATCCAGCAAAGCAGGGGCTGAGCAGAACGGCGGCGGGAGCATGCCTGTTTGCGTGAAGACCAGTTATGACCTAAATTATGGTCATAAGGATAACGCCGATGAATGTTTCCGTCGCCGAAGCCAAGGCCAAATTCTCCGAACTCATCAAGCGGGCGGAAGCCGGCGAGGAGATTGTCGTCACGCGCCACGGCAAGGCCGTGGCTCGTGTCATGCCCCCGGAGCCGGAACAGGAATTGCTTCCCCGGATCGGTGCGCTCAAGGGTAAGATCTGGATCGCCGATGATTTCGACGCCCCCTTGGATGACTTCAAGGAATACATGAAGTGACCGGCGAGGCCTTCCTCGCTGACACTCATATCATTCTGTGGTCGATCAACGACGATCCACGTTTGAAGCGAGCGCACAGGGAAGTTCTGGCTTCATCAGCCCTCGTCTACGCGAGCGCTGCGAGTGTCTGGGAGATTGCAATCAAGCAGAGCATCGGCAAGCTGGATGTTCCAAGCGATCTCGGCTTCCTCCTTCCCAGAATGCAGTTTACGCCGCTTGCCATCACCATCGAGCACGCCCAAAGAGTGGCAGAACTGCCTCGCCACCACGGAGACCCGTTCGACCGGCTGCTGATCGCGCAGGCGCAGATCGAGAACCTGTCTATCCTCACCTCAGATCCGCTGTTTGCGCGCTACGACGTGGCGCTCGCCTAAAGCCCCAGCCGCTTAACCTCCTCGGCGCGAAAGCGCAGGTCATAATCGAGGAAAAACTCGTCGAGCGGCGGTGGCGCCACTGAGGTGCCGGACAGCATCGCATGCACCTGTCCGCGATGGTGGATTTCGTGAAGGAACAGATGCGTGAGCAGATCGCCGATGCGCTCGGGGACCTGCCCCGCCTTGCCACGATCGGACAGCACCTGCCTGTCGAGATCGGCCTCGCTGAGACGGTCGCAACAAGCAACCAGCCGCCGGTCGAAATCCGCCTGCGCCTTGGCGAGTGCTGCAGCATCGTCGAACTCGACGAAACGATCGAACACTTTTTGCCCCTCGCCCCCTTCCTCGATCATGTCGAGATAATAGATGTCGACAGACAGGATGTGGTTCAGCGTCTCCTTGAGCGAAGGAAAGAAGCTCGTGCGCCCAGCCTCGAACTCGCCCGGCTGCAAGGCCTGCACGGCGCGGTAGATGCGGTCGTTGGACCACAGATTGTTCCGCGCCATGCGGCGAAAATGGCTGGTCATGTCCATCTCGGTACTCAGGCAGGCTCGAACCTGCCGACCTGACGCTCGATCGCACCGAAGATTGAATGGCCGGTCTTGTCCTTCATCTCGACGCGCAAGGTATCGCCGAGCGAAACCGAGAGTGTTTCGACCGCGCCCCTGACGATGGCACCTGTGCCTATCGGCCGTGTGGCGGCGGCATCCGCGATCAACTTCGGAAAGCTGGTCCAGACGGAGGTGACGCTTCGCGCCCCGGCAAGCAGCGGCAGATGTACGGCCCCGTCCCAGGCGTCGCCCAATTCGTCAGGCGTTACAGCGACGGGCGACAGTGCGGACGTGCCTGCGTGGCCGCCATCCAGCGCCGTGTCAGCGGAGAGCACGACAAGGGCGATGGCGTCCTTGGCCTTCTCCTCCGTGGCAGCCATCGCAACGTCGGAGACGATCACTGATACAGCCGCCTCGACCTTGGCGTCGCGGGTCTTGCCGGCGAGTTCGAGCGCATCGCGCGGACCGGCGAAAGCATCGCCGCCGCCGAGGCGCTGGTAGGCGCGTGGCAGAGGCGAATGCGCGTCATGCTCGTGGAAACGCGACGACGGTACGGAGCCGACCTCAAGCGATTCGGCCAGGGCGGCAAGGTGCGGGGAAATCCGGCGCCAGTCGTCGAGCGCCGCCTGCAGGCTCAGTGCCAGGAAAGTGGCATCGGTGTATCGCGTCAGGTCGCGCGAGACGATGACAAGTTTTCCGTCACGCGAACCGTTCTTCAGCGTCGCCAGTTTCATGCGGGTCCTCCCGAGTTCGGACGGTATCGTCCTCGATCACCACAACAAGCCCGTCGCGGCCGATCGTCAAGGGACCATTCCATGTTTTCCTGACAGCCTCGATCCAATCGGCCTCGCCGATCTCGGGATCGTCGGCCGGAATGAGGTGGTTGAGCACCAGCCGCCCGACGCCGGCACTGGTGGCAATGGTCCCCGCCTCGCCGGCCAGACTGTGGCTTGCCATCAGATGCTCCTTCAACCGCGCACCGTTGCCGGTACGTGCGACGAGCCGCTCAACGCCTTCTTCCAGCATCGCTTCATGAAGCAAAATGTCAGCACCTCGGGCGAACTCCGCCAATGGCGGAAAGAAAGCGGTGTCCGCGGAAAAGACGACGCTTGTGCCCGCGTGGTCGAAGCGGAGGGCGAAACACGCGGTCACCGGCGGGTGGTCGACACGCAAGGCTGCGACGTTGAATTCCCCCTCGCGCAGCACCTCGCCTTCGCTGAATTCCACGACCTCGACCATCTCGCGCAGGTCGGGGCGGCCTTCGTCGACGATCCGGGTTTCGATGTCGAATTCAAGCGCTTGCACGAAACTTTGCCAGTATCGATTCAAGCCGACAGGGCCGAAAAGCCTGACCGGTGTCGCAAGCCCAGCCGTCCAGGCGGTGTGGACCAGCGGCCCGAGTTCCAGCACGTGATCGGAATGAAGATGGGTGACAAAGATCAGATCGAGCGCCTTGAGGCTCAGGCCCGCGTCCGTCAAACCACGCGTCACACCCAGCCCGCAATCGACGACGATGGTGCGTCCGCCGAGTTCCAAAAGCGTCGATGTCGGCCACGGACCACCCGGCCGGATCGCCGGGCCGCCTTTGGTGCCGAGCAGAACAAGGCGGGCACTCATGCGCACCCGCCCAGGATGATACCTAGCATTGGAATTCCACGCTTCATGCCACACCTCGTCTTGCAGGCGCCCAAGCTAGAGCGCCGGCCATGACCGAGGCAAGTTTAAAGCATCAATCGACGCGGCGCGGGTATTGGGCGCGTGGGGGGATCCAGTGATGGACCAGCGCCAGCACCAGAAGGCTGATGCAGCCGAGCAGGACAACGACGAACAGCGTACTGCCCTGATAGGGAGATGCCGTGGCGACGAGCGGGATCGCGCCTGCGGGTGGATGGGTGACGCGCAACATCAGCATCAGCGCGATCGACAGACCGACCGCCACTGCCGACACTTCCCACATGCCGGGGAAAGCCATGGCCGCAGCTACGCCCACAAGCGTTGCAATGAAATAGCCGGCGAAAATATTGATCGGCTGCGCCAGGGGGCTCGCCGGCTGGCCAAACAGCAGCACCGCCGTCGCGCCTAGCGGCGCGATCAGCATCGGCAGACCGGTCATCGAAGCAAGCCCGCCAACCGCCGCCAGACCGACAACGGCGCCCGATCCCGACTTGACGTGCGAGAGCATCTGACCTTTCGGCTCATGGCGGGCAGTAAGGGTGCGTATGTGACGGCGCATCATCGTTTCCAGCCGAAGGGCCTGCTTCGATAGCAACAGCGACTTCGGCTGGCAATGTGCCTTTATTCGAAAAATTCTCCCTACAGTGAAAAAACTTTCCCTAAATCACCAATCCATGACGACCTTGCCGGAATTGCCGCTGCGCATGGCGTCGAAACCGGCCTGATAGTCGTCGATGCCGATGCGGTGGGTGATCAGTCCGGTGATGTCGAGCGGACCCTGCACGAGCGCGATCATCTTGTACCAGGTCTCGAACATCTCGCGGCCATAGATGCCCTTGAGGTGCAGCATCTTGAAGATCACCTTGTTCCAGTCGATCTCGAAGCCTGTAGGTGCAATGCCAAGAATGGCGATCTTGCCGCCATTGTTCATGGTGTCGATCATGTCGCGGAAGGCGACAGCAGAGCCCGACATCTCGAGGCCGATGTCGAAGCCTTCGGTCATGCCCTCGTCGCGCATGACATCGCGCAGTTTTTCCTTGGAAGCATCGACGACGTGATGGACGCCGAGCTTTTTCGCCAGCGCGAGACGCACAGGATTGATGTCGGTGATGACGACCTTGCGTGCGCCGACGCATTGAGCGACCAGCGCGCCCATGATGCCGATTGGCCCGGCCCCTGTCACCAGAACGTCCTCGCCAACGAGGTCGAATGACAGTGCTGTGTGCACGGCGTTGCCGAGCGGATCGAAGATCGCTGCGATCTCGTCGGGCACATCGTCGGGGATCGGCACGACATTGTGCTGGGGGATAGCGACATACTCAGCAAAGGAGCCCGGGCGATTGACGCCGACGCCAAGCGTATTGCGGCACAGATGGCCGCGCCCGGCGCGACAGTTGCGGCAATGGCCGCAAACGATATGGCCCTCCCCCGACACGCGCTGGCCCACCTTGTAGTCGGTCACGCCTGCGCCGAAGTCGGCGATCGTGCCGACGAACTCATGGCCGGTGACCATCGGCACCGGCACCGTCTTTTGCGCCCACTGGTCCCAATTGTAGATGTGGACGTCGGTGCCGCAGATCGCCGATTTCCTGACCTTGATCAGCACATCGTTGGGGCCGACCTCGGGCAGCGGCACCTCTTCCATCCAGATACCCGGTTCGGCCTTGGCCTTCACCAGCGCGCGCATCATGTTCGACATTGTCTTGTCCTCGGAATCGCTTGATCCAGAATCGCTTTTGGCAAGTCTGGCACTTTATGAAATGACGCCCAACTCGCGACCGACTTCACCAAACGCCGCGACCGCGCGATCGATATCGGCTGTCGAGTGGGCCGCCGACATCTGGGTGCGGATGCGCGCCTGGCCCTTGGGCACGACCGGGAACGAAAAGCCGATCACATAGATGCCGCGCTTCAGCATCCGCGCCGCCATCTCCTGGGCAAGCGTCGCATCGCCCAGCATGACCGGGACGATCGGATGATTGGCACCGCCAAGCGTGAAGCCGAGCTTGCCCATGCCCGCGCGGAAACGCTCGGCATTGGCGTAGAGTTTTTCGCGCAAAGCCCCACCCTCGGCGATCAGGTCCAGCACCTTGATCGAAGCACCGGCGATGGAGGGGGCAAGCGTGTTGGAAAACAGATAAGGCCTGGAGCGCTGGCGCAGCCAGTCGACGACGTCGCGCTTGCCGCTGGTGTAGCCACCGGATGCGCCCCCCAGCGCCTTGCCGAGCGTACCGGTGATGATGTCGACGCGGCCCTCGACGCCGCAATGCTCCGGCGTGCCGCGGCCATGCTTGCCGACGAAGCCAACGGCATGGCTGTCGTCTACCATCACCATCGCCCCGTATTTTTCGGCAAGATCGCAAACGCCCTTGAGATTGGCGATGATGCCATCCATGGAAAACACGCCGTCGGTGGCGATCAGCTTGAAGCGACTGCCCTCGGCTTTCTTCAACTCTTCTTCAAGGGCGGCCATATCGTTGTTGGCGTAGCGGAAGCGTTTGGCCTTTGACAAGCGCACGCCATCGATGATCGAGGCGTGGTTCAACGCATCGGAAATGATGGCGTCTTCTTCTGAAAGCAGGGTTTCGAACAGACCGGCATTGGCGTCGAAGCATGAGGAATAAAGGATCGTGTCCTCCATGCCGAGGAAAGCGGACAGCTTCGCCTCCAGTTCCTTGTGCTCTTCCTGCGTGCCGCAGATGAAGCGCACCGAAGCCATGCCGTAGCCGTAGCGGTCGAGCGCGTCCTTGGCGGCGTTGCGCAGATGATGGCTATCGGCGAGGCCGAGATAGTTGTTGGCGCAGAAATTCAGCACCTTTACGCCGCCGACCTCGATCTCGGCGCTCTGCGTCGAGGTGATGACCCGCTCGGACTTGTAGAGGCCGGCCGACTTCAGCCCCTCCAGTTCGGAAGCGATGTGGGATAGGAAATTGCCGCTCATGCATTTGCTCCCTGCTGCCGCGGAAAATCGGGCGAAGCTTGCCACGACGCTATCACAAATGCGACTTGGCCGCTCGCCGCTTCCCTGGCCTCGACAGCGAAGCCGACGCGCTAAACTTCATCCAATTCGCACACCACCGCCTTGGGGACAGCATGATTGACGCTACGATTTCAAGCATTCGCATCTTCCGCCAATGGCAGCCGTTTCGCGACGGCACCTATCGCTGCTCGGGCGGGCGAAGTGCTGAAGGTTTTGATTCGACGATCGTCGAGATCACCAGCCGCGACGGCATCAGCGGTTATGGCGAGATGGCGCCGCTTGGCAGCTTCTACGATCCCGCCTTCGCCGCCGGCGCGCGTGAGGCGATGCGGGAAGTGGCACCGCAACTGCTCGGCTGCGACGCATCCGGCATCGAAGCGTTGAACCGGCGCATGGATCTGCTGCTCAAGGGCCACCCCTATGCGAAATCGGCGGTCGACATGGCGCTGTGGGACCTCTTGGGCAAGCGCTCCGGCTTGTCGCTCGCCGCCTTGAGCGGCGGTGCGGAAGGCACGCAGCTCGCGCTCTACCGCTCGATCGCCCAGCAATCGCCCGACGCGATGGCTGTGCGGGCGCAAAAATACATCGCCGAGGGCTACCGTCGCTTGCAGGTCAAGGTCGGGCTCGATGTCAACGACGACATTGCGCGGCTGGAAGCGGTGCGGTCAGCTGTGCCGAATGACACGGTGTTGTTTTGCGATGCCAATGCGAGCTGGGGTACAGCCGAAACCCGACGTTTCCTGATGGCGACGCGGGCGCTCGACTACACGCTCGAACAGCCTTGCGCGACCTACGAGGAAAACCTCGCCATTCGCCGCGCCACCGACCGGCCGCTGGTGCTAGATGAAACCATCGACAGCGCGGACGTGCTGTTGCGCGCCATATCGGACGGGCTTGTCGACGGCATTACCATCAAGCTGGCGCGTGTCGGCGGGCTGACCAAGGCCAAGCTTTTGCGCGACATCGCGATCGCCAAGAACCTCAAGGTGACAATCGAGGACACAGGCGGCGCGCAGATCGACACGGCGGCCTATTCGGGCCTGCTGTTGTCGACGCCGGAGGGGCTCAGGCAGCACACTGTCGACTTCCACAACTGGGTGACGGTGTCGAACGCGCGCGGCGAATTTGCCATCGAAGACGGCATGATGAGCCTGCCTGGCGGACCAGGCCTTGGCCTGGATGTCGACCCGGCGGAATTCGGCGCGCCAATATTTGCCTGCAAATCATAAGGGATGGCTGGACGGACACGCCCCCGCACCCGTCCAGCCCAGCATCGGCGCTATGGTAGCGGTGCGCCGATGACCTGGATGTTGTTTTTCGCGCAAGCGTCGATGAAGCGCTTTGCAGCCTCCGGCGTCCGCTCAGCTTTTGGCGGCAAAGTTGCCGACGGCGCCGGCACGCTCATCTGACGGATCATTTGCTCGAAGTCACCGCCCTGGGTGACGATCAGGCACGTCGCACCGTCTGTCGATTCGACGCGGAACGTATGTGGAATTCCCTTGGGGGCCATGACGGTCTGCCCCGCATGGGCGAGAAAAACCTTGCCATCGACGCGAAAGCGCATCGTGCCTTCGAGAATGTGGATGATCTCGTCTTCGCAGAGATTGACGTGGAGCGGCGTCGTTTCGCCCTGTGGCATGCGGCATTCAATGATGCTGATCTGGTCGTTCCCCGCACAGGCGGGAACACGGATCGTCATCAGATTGTCGCCAAACCACAAAATCTGGCTGGCACTCTCAACCTTGGCCTGGGCGTTCACCGACAAAATCCCCTCTCCTCGCAGCCGGCGAAACTGCCGGACAAGTCGGGAATTATCGGCGAGATGTAACCGTTTGAGGTCGGGAACGATCACGACTGTTTCAGAACCATGAAACAATTCGCGCCTCCTTCGAAGCATACTCGAACTAACTAAACTTAAAATCGAAAGCCATACGCAAATCAGTCAACAAACTTGCCTGCAAATAAAAGCGGCCGCGGGATCGCTCCCGCGGCCGCCATGGAAGCGAACCATTGCCCTTGAGGCTTAGAAGAACGCCTGCAGACCGGTCTGTGCCCGGCCGAGGATCAGCGCATGGACGTCATGCGTGCCCTCATAGGTGTTGACCGTCTCCAGGTTCTGCGCGTGGCGCATGACGTGGTAGCCAATCTGGATGCCGTTGCCGCCATGCATGTCGCGGGCCTGGCGGGCGATATCGAGTGCCTTGCCGCAATTGTTGCGCTTGACCAGCGAGATCATCTCGGGCGCGAACTTGTGCTCGTCCATCAGGCGACCGACGCGCAAACTAGCCTGCAGGCCAAGCGCGATCTCGGTCTGCATGTCGGCGAGCTTCTTCTGGTAAAGCTGGGTGCCGGCCAGCGGCTTGTTGAACTGCTTGCGGTCAAGGCCATACTGGCGAGCGCGGTGCCAGCAATCCTCGGCGGCACCCATGACGCCCCAGGAAATGCCGTAGCGGGCGCGGTTGAGGCAGCCAAACGGCCCTTTCAGGCCCGACACGTTGGGCAGCAGCGCGTCTTCGCCAACTTCAACGCCTTCCATGACGATCTCGCCGGTGATCGAAGCGCGCAGCGACAGCTTGCCGCCGATCTTCGGAGCTGACAGTCCCTTCATGCCCTTTTCGAGCACAAAGCCGCGAATCTGGTTGTCGTGGGCTGCCGACTTCGCCCAGACGACAAACACGTCGGCGATCGGCGCGTTGGAAATCCACATTTTCGAACCGCTGATCTTGTAGCCGTTAGCGGTCTTTTCGGCGCGGGTCTTCATGCCACCGGGATCGGAGCCGGCATCCGGCTCGGTCAGGCCGAAGCAGCCGATCCATTCGCCCGAAGCAAGCTTGGGCAGGTACTTCTTGCGCTGCTCCTCGGAGCCGTAGGCATAGATCGGATACATCACCAGCGACGACTGCACTGACATCATCGAGCGATAGCCCGAATCGACGCGCTCGACTTCGCGCGCGACCAGACCATAGGTCACGTAGCCAGCGCCAAGGCCGCCATATTCCTCGGGAACGGTGATGCCGAGCAGGCCGGCCTCGCCCATTTCGCGGAAGATCGCCGGATCGGTCTTTTCGTCGAGATAGGCCTCTTCGATGCGCGGGGCGAGCTTGTCGGCAGCGAAGCTTGCCGCCGCATCGCGCATCATGCGCTCGTCTTCGGTCAGTTGATCTTCGAGAAGGAAAGGGTCGGCCCAGACAAAGCTGGCGGCGGCCGCCGGTTTGGATGTGTTCATTGTTCCTCCGGGAGAATGAGAGCGTTTTTCATATCCTAGCCCGCTTCAGGCCTTTTCGCTAACAAGTAATCTTGTAAAGTTGATGCGTAAACTCGATCAACTCGAACCAGAGCCTTCCTTATGCGCCGCGCTTATGTGCCAACGATTGCCGAGCTTGAGGCGTTCCGCGCCAGTGCCCGCTACGGCACGACAATTCGCGCTGCCAATCAGCTTGGACTGACGCAAAGTTCGGTGAGCCGCTCGATCGGGCAGCTGGAAGACAGGCTCGGCGTCGCCCTGTTCCACCGAGTCCGCCAGCGGCTGACCCTGTCGGACGCCGGCCGACGCTTCGCCCGCGACGCCGACGCGATCCTCGACGCCCTGCATGAGGCAACCGTCAGGACCATGGCATTTGGCGGCCAGTCCGAGATGCTCAGCCTCGCGGTGCTGCCGACACTTGCCGACCGCTGGCTCATCCCACGGCTGGCGGGTTTCCATCTCGCCGCCCCCGACGTCGCCATCGATCTGGCAGTCCGGCTGGAAACGGTCGATCTCGAAACCGAGGCCTTCGACGCTGCGATCCAGCGTGGGCCTGTCGAGCCAGGCCAGCCGGGCATGCTGCGCCTTTTCGACGAGGAGCTGGTGGTGGTTGCCGCTCCGGCTCTTCTCGACGGCCGGGCCTCGCTCGACGATGCCGAACTCGCCGCCTTGCCGCTGTTGCAGCAATCGACGCGCCCGACCTTGTGGCTGCAATGGTTCCAGGCCGCCGGCATCGACCCGCGCACCACCTTGCGCGGCCATCGCTTCGAGCAATTCTCGATGGTTGTCGAAGCGGCTGTCGCCGGGCTCGGCGTGGCTTTGGTTCCTCAGGTGCTGGCCGCACGCGAACTCGCTTCCTGCCAACTGGTCATGGCCTCGGCAAACCGCATCGCCGGCGAATTCCCCTATCGCCTCGCCTTCCGGCCCGGCACCGAGGATCGCCCGGGCCTGCGCGAATTCCTGCGCTGGATCGCGGCCGACGTGGCGTTGCCGGCGGTCAAATCCTGAGGCCGAACCTGATCCCGTCATAGATCGCCGCATGGATGTTGCGGGCCTGGACCGCGTCGCCAATGCGCAGCAGGATGAAGCTCGCATCCCGAACCTCGGGGAAAATCTCGCCGCCATGGATCAGGCGCTCGTAATCGATAGCGCCACCGTTTTTCGACAGCGGCTTGAGTTCGAGATAGAGGTCGTCGAGCGGCAACGTGCCATGCTCGACCGCCACCTGATCGACACGCCGCTCCTCCTGCCAGCCCTTGGCGTAGTCGGAGGACAGTGTGGCGACCAGTTGATTGCCCTCACGCCGGACCGATTGAAGCCGCGTGTTGATGGTGATCTTCACGCCGGTGCGGTGGAATGCCTCCATGTAAGGCACATGGTTCATGCCGCCGATCTCCGGCGCAAACAGCCGCTCGGGCGTGACCAGCTCAAGCTTCGAGCCGGCCTTGCCGATCAGTTCCGCCGCCGTCATGCCCTGATGGCCGCCATTGTCATCATAAAGCAGCACGTTTTCGGCCGGCTTCACCGCACCGGCGATGATGTCCCAACTCGACGTCACCAGATCGTCGCCGGCGTCCAAGGGCGGGTTCTGCGGCAAACCGCCTGTGGCGATGACCACCGCGTCGGGCTGCAGCGCCAGCACATCGTCCTTTCCGGCCCAGACGTCATAGCGGATCTCGACGCCCAGTCGTTCCAACTCGGCCAGGCGCCAGTCGACGATACCGATCAGCTCACGCCGACGCGGGTTCTGCGCCGCAAGTCGCACCTGCCCGCCGGCCTGGCTGGTCGCCTCCAGCACGGTCACCTTGTGACCGCGCTCGGCCAGCACGCGCGCGGCCTCGAGGCCGGCAGCCCCCGCGCCGACCACGACGACCTTGCGTAGCGGGCCTTCGGTGCGTGAAATCACATGCGGGATCGTCGCTTCGCGGCCGGTCGCGGCGTTGTGGATACACAGTGCGCCGCCACCCTCATAGATGCGGTCGAGGCAGTAGGTGGCGCCGACGCACGGGCGGATCTGATGCTCGCGCCCTTCCATCACCTTCCTGACGATATGCGGCTCGGCGATGTGGGCGCGCGTCATGCCGACCATGTCAAGCTTGCCATTGGCGATGGCGTGGCGGGCCGTTGCAACGTCGGAAATACGCGCGGCATGAAAGACCGGGAACTTGGTTGCCGCCCTGACCTCGCCGGCAAAGTTGAGATGCGGCGACGAGGCCATGCCGTGCAGCGGGATGACGCCGGTCAGTGCTGCGTCGGTGTCGATATGGCCGCGAATGATGTTGAGGAAATCGAACTTTCCCGAAGAGGCCAGCCGCCGGGCGATCTCGATGCCCTCGTCCTTCGACAGGCCTTTCTCGAAATCCTCGTCGGCGACCATGCGGATGCCGACAATGAACTCCTTGCCGACAGCCGCGCGCACGGCATCGATCACCCGCCAGGTAAAGCGCAGGCGGTTGTCGAGCGTGCCGCCATAATCGTCGTCGCGATGGTTGGTGGCCGGCGACCAGAAGCCATCCATCAGATGGCCATAGGCCTCGAATTCGATGCCATCGAGCCCCGCCGCCTGCATGCGCTGGGCAGCGGAGGCGTAGTCGGCGACGATGCGCTCGATGTCCCAATCCTCGATGGTCTTGGGAAATGTGCGGTGGGCAGCCTCACGCACCGGGGAGGCGCTCAGCACCGGCAGCCAGTCGGCCTTGTTCCAGTTGGTGCGGCGGCCGAGATGGGTGATCTGGATCATCACCTTGCAGTCGTGCTCGTGGCAATCGTCGGCGAGTTGGCGCAACCATGGCACGATGGCGTCGTCATAGGCATGCAGATTGCCGAAGGCTGCCGGGCTGTCGCGTGAGACGATCGCCGACCCCGCCGTCATGGTCAGCGCCATGCCGCCCTTGGCCTTTTCGGCATGGTAGAGCCGGTAGCGCTCCTTGGGCATACCGTCTTCGGAATAGGCCGGCTCGTGGCTCGTCGACATGACGCGGTTCTTCAGCGTCAGATGCTTGAGCTGGTAGGGCTGGAGAAGCGGGTCGTTGCTGGTCATTGCATTCCTGCATTATCCGGCGCTAATACACGCCACTCGAAAATCTGGCCCGCACAGTTTGGCGCATGCCGCCTTGCCAGCAATGAGCCAGGGCAATTCAGAAGAGCTACCCAATGACTGTAACCGACAGCCTCACCCAACTCGGCACCAGGGTCGAAATGCCAACGTCGCCGGAAACCGCCGTGCTCGAAACCGTGCCCTACGACCGTGTCGGCGGCCCGCCGGCGATCGTGCGCTTCACCTGCCCGGAATTCACCTCCTTGTGCCCGGTCACCGGCCAGCCCGACTTCGCCCACATCGTGATCGACTATGCGCCGGACAAGCTTCTGGTCGAGTCGAAGTCGCTGAAACTGTTCATGGTCTCGTTCCGCAACCATGGCGCCTTCCACGAGGACTGCACCGTGATGATCGGCCGCCGCGTCGTCGAAGCGACCAAGCCGTTGTGGCTGCGCATTGCCGGCTACTGGTATCCGCGCGGTGGCATTCCCATCGACGTGTTCTGGCAGACCGGTGCTCCGCCCGAGGGATCGTGGCTGCCCGAAACCGGCGTCGCGCCTTATCGCGGGCGCGGCTGAGCTGTTCACAAGCTTGCCAAGCGCGTTCATTCGCATTGGTACTGGCTGAACGCCCATTCGTTGGTCACCGACAAGAAGTCCGCGATCTTCCATTCGCCGTCGACCCTCTTCAGTTTCCACTGCATGCGGTGAGGCTCGCCTGCCGCCATGAATGTTGCGACCACGATCGCGCTTTCGCCGCTCTCCGCTTCGTTCAGTTTCAGGCTCTTGTCGAGCTCGGCCTTGTCGTAGGCCGCACTGTCGAGCGGCATGTTCGTATCAAGACAATCGCCCTGACCTGATTTTTCGAGCAGGTCGCGGGCATCGAGCACTGCCTTTGCCGGATCGACGAACCGACCGCGCTCGGCTGGATCGAGCTCCAGGCCGATATGGTCGTAGAAGGGTTTCACCGCCTCCAGTGGCGTTCCGGCAAGGGCGGGCGTCACTAGCAGGGGCAGGATGGCAGTTGCAAAAGCGGCTTTCATGGCGGCCTCGGCGTTGGATTGGCTGCCCTCAATACCATGCATCATGCGTTGCTGCCTTCGGGTACAAGATCATCTTTCACCTCGACCCGGACAATCATGCCGTTCGCATCGAAATGGACTGTCTCCTCGCCAGACCGGCTGAGGCACGCGCCAGTGACGGCATGCGTGGCTTCGAGCCGCCAGCGCGCCCAGCCCACATATGGTGACAGCGCCACCACTGCCTCGTCCTTGGAAATCTGGTCGCCATAGACCGCGAAATAGCTTCGGAAGGCTTCCATGATCGCATCGCGGCCAATGATGGCGCCGATACCGTTCGACACATAGCTGGCTTCGGGTGCGAAACAGGCCTCGATGGCAACAAAGTCGAGAGCGTCGATGGCGGCGTGATAGTGCTTCAACGCGGCGATCGGATCGAATGGCGGATTGCGCAAGCGACTATCGTCCCGCATCAATACCACGCATCGTCCATCGACACCTTCTTGCGCGCGAAAACAGCAACACATCGCATCACGAACCATCCGATCCCGGCATATCGGCCGGATCGCGCGCGCCGTGCCGCACCGCATGAATGACAATCTCGTTGTCCGCAAGCTCGTAGAAGATCAGATAAGGATACGGCCTCGCATTGATCCGCCGGATACCTTCCACTTCGGTCAGCCGGCCCACCTCGGGGTGGCGGCACAGCAATTCGGTGATCATCTTTATGCGCCTGGCGACTTTCCGGCCGCCAGACGGCGATTGATTGGCGACATGGTCGAGTATCCCTTCAAGATCGGCGAGAGCCGGAAGGGTGTAGCGCAACCTCATCCGCCGTGCTTCGCCCAGACCGTCCGGACTTGCTCCTCGGACGCAAATTCACCGCGCAGAGCGGCGGCACGGGATCGTTCGATGGCCAAGCGCTCGTCAGCGGTCAACGGGACAGGCTCGGCGGAACCTGCACCGACCAATTCGAAGATTGCGCGAGCAATCTCGTCCTGGTCATCCCGGGAGAGCTTTCGGGCGGCCTCCAATGCCTGTTCGAGCAACTTGGTCATGTCTAGCCTCGCCAATGTGCGGACAAGATATTCCGCCCTGGCCGGTCCCCGTCAATACCACGCATCGTCCATCGACGCCTTCTTGCGCGCCATGAAATCGTTGAGCGCCTCGTCGATGGCAACGTCCAGCGGCGGCGCTTCGTATTCGGCGAGCATCGTCTTCCAGCGCTTGTTGGCGCGCGCGGCCGCATCGAGCGAGCCCGCAGCCTGCCATTTCTCGTAGGGCTCGTTGTCGGCGATGGCCGAATCCCAGAACGCGGTTTCGTAATTGGCCATGGTATGGGCGCAGCCGAAGAAGTGGCTGCCAGGGCCGACTTCCTTGAAGGCGTCGAGCGCCAGCTGGTTGTCGTCGATCTTCACGCCGTCGAGATAGGTGTGCAGCGCGCCGCAGAAATCGGCGTCCATGACGAACTTTTCGTAGGACATCGACAAAAGCCCGTCGAGGAAACCGGCGGAATGCAGGATGAAATTGGCGCCGCAATGCACCGCCGCCAGCATCGACATGGTGCCTTCGTTCATGGCGTGGGCGTCGGGAAGCTTCGAGGTGGTGAAGTTGCCGGAGCATCTCAGCGGCAGGTTCAGTCTCCGCGCAAGCTGCCCTATGACCATCGAGCCGATGGCCGGCTCCGGCGTGCCGAAGGTCGGCGAACCCGAGCGCAGCGACATCGACGACAGGAAATTGCCGAAAATGACCGGCGCGCCGGGCCGTTCGAGCTGGGTCAGCGCGCAGCCCGCCATGGTTTCGGCCAGCGACTGGGCGATGGCGCCGGCATTGGTGACCGGGCCCATGGCGCCGCCCAGGATGAAGGGCACAACGACCGCCGCCTGGTTGGCCCGCGCGTAGGCGCGAAGTGCCGTGGTCATGGTGGCGTCCCAGACCAGCGGCGAGTTGACATTGACGTTGCCGAGGATGACGCAATTTTCATCGGTGAATTGCTCGCCAAAGACGATGCGGGCCATGTCGATGGAGTCTTCCGCCCGGCTTTCAGACGTCACCGAGCCCATGAAGCCGCGATCGGAATAGCGGATATGGCTGTAGACCATGTCGAGATGGCGCTTGTTGACCGGCACGTCGACCGGTTCGCAGATGGTGCCGCCGGAATGATGCAGCCAGGGCGAGGACTGGGCCAGCTTCACGAAGTTGCGGAAATCCTCGATGGTGCCGTAACGCCGGCCATTGTCGAGATCCATGACGAAGGGCGAACCATAGGCCGGCGAAAAGATCACGCTCTTGCCGCCGATGACCACCGAGCGCTCGGGGTTGCGGGCGTGCTGGGTGAATTGGGCGGGCGCCGTTTTCAGCAGTTCGCGCAAAAGCCCTGGCTCGAACTTGACGAGCATGCCATCGACCTTGGCCCCGGCCCGCTTCCAGTGGTCGAGCGAAACGGGATCGTCGCGGAACTCGATGCCGATTTCGGCGAGGATGCGGTCGGCCGTGTCTTCGATGCGGAGGAGATTTTCCTCCGACAATATGTCGTAGGTCGGGATGTTGCGGATGATGTAGGGCCGGCCATGCGCCTCGGGCCCATGCGAACGCTGCTCGCGGCGCGCATTGCGGCCGCCACGCTCACGGCGTTTTGCCGGCTCGGTTTTGATATCAGGGGCAACGACGTCCATGCACGGCTCCAAAGCATTCCAGCATGAAGCTAGCCTTTGGATCGGCTGCTGTGACGCTTGAAAATCCTGATTGTTTGCATAAGCTGCATTTATGCAAAGCCTGCGCCACCTCCTGCCCTCCGCTGGCAGCCTGATCGTCTTCGAGGCGGCCGGGCGGCTATCGAGCTTCACAGCCGCAGGCCGAGAACTCGGCATGACCCAGGCTGCTGTTTCTTATGCGATCCGCGGGCTTGAAGAGCAGCTTGGCGCAAAGCTGTTCCAGCGCCGCCACCGCCAAGTGATGCTGACCGAGGCCGGCGAGCGCTTCCATGCCGACGTCACGCTTGGCCTGTCGCATATCCGCAAATCGGCGGAGGAATTGAGGGCACGCGCGGGTGGCATGCATGTCACGCTGTCGGCATCGACCGCTTTCGCTTCGTTCTGGATGATGCCGAGGTTGCAGAAATTCCGCGATGACCTGCCCGGCATCGACCTGCGTATCCAGACCGCCGACCGCGATCTCGACCTGATCGCCGAAGGTATCCCATTGGGCATTCGCGGAGGCGACGCAGCGGACTGGCCGGACTACGAGCTGTTGCCGATATCAATCGAAGAGATTTACCCCGTTGCCGGCCCGGCCTATCTGACGCGCGCGGGGATGCCGCAAACGCCGACCGAGATGACGTTGCACCACTTCATCCATCTCGAAGAACCCTTCCGGCCGGCGGCAACCTGGAACGAATGGTTCCAGTCGGCGGGTCTCAATGGGGCAGTCGCCAAGCGCGGGCTGGTCATCAACGACTACGTGCTGGTCATCCAGGCCGTCATGGAGGGACAGGGCATCGCGCTTGGCTGGCGCCATCTCACCGACAGGCTGATCGCTGCCGGATTGCTGGTGCGACTGACCGATCACATCATGACCACTGGCAAAGGTTTTCACGTCGCCTGGCCGAAGAACCGCCCGCTGAGCGAAAGTGCGGAAAAGGTCCGTGACTGGCTAGCAGCGCAGGCTTGAGAAGCCTGTACACCAGGCAGATCAAGCCGGGCTGGCAAGTGCGTTCCTGACAGGAATTTCCGCGAAGTATCCTTAGGCAGAGCCTGTCCGCGCCACTCCGAATCCCGCTATAATGTCCAGATGTCCATTCGCCAGCTTTCCGAAACGATGATCAACCAGATCGCTGCCGGCGAGGTCGTTGAACGACCTGCCAGCGTGGTCAAGGAACTGGTCGAAAACGCGCTCGACGCCGGCGCGTCGCGCATCGAGGTCGCCACTTCAGGCGGCGGGCTCGGCCTCATCCGCGTCGTCGACGACGGCTCGGGCATGCCCGAAGATGAGCTTTCGCTGGCGATCTCGCGCCACTGCACCTCCAAGCTCGGCGAGGACATCCTCGACATCCGCTCGCTCGGCTTCCGTGGCGAAGCGTTGCCGTCGATCGGCTCGGTGTCGAAACTCGCCATCCGCTCGCGGACCAAGGCTGCCGACAGCGGTGCCGAAATCACAGTCGAAGGCGGCCGCGTCTCGGCGGTACGGCCAGCACCGACCAATCGCGGCACGTCGGTCGAGGTGCGCGACCTGTTTTTCGCCACCCCTGCCCGGCTCAAATTCATGAAGACCGAGCGCGCCGAGGCGACAGCCATCGCCGACGTCATCAAGCGCATCGCCATCGCCTTCCCCGCCGTGCGCTTCACGCTGTCGGGCACCGACCGCTCGACGCTGGAACTGTCCGCCGCATCAGACGATGTTCAGGGCAGGCTGACCCGCATCGCCCAGGTGATGGGTAAGGATTTCCCCGACAATTCGATCGTGATCGAAGCCTCGCGCGAAAGCGTGCGCCTCGATGGCCACGTCTCGATCCCGTCATACACCAGGGGCAATGCGCTGCAGCAATATGCCTATGTCAACGGCAGGCCGGTGCGCGACAAGCTGATCGCCTCGGCCATACGCGGCGCTTATGCCGACGTCTTGCCGCGCGACCGACATGCGGTGACGGTGCTCTTCCTGACGCTCGACCCGGCCTATGTCGACGTCAACGTGCATCCTGCCAAGGCCGACGTGCGTTTTCGCGACCCAGGCCTGGTGCGCGGGTTGATCGTGGGCGCCGTGCGCCAGGCGCTGGCTGGTGCGGGCATCCGTCCGGCCACCACCGGCACGCAAGCGATGATGGGCGCATTCCGTCCCGGCGCGACCGCTTACGGCCATCCCGGGCCGGCCAGCGGCCATCGCGCCTACAATCCCGATTTTCGCGCCGCCACCTCTGGGGGATTCGACCCGCTGCGCTCGCCGCACCGGCCACTCGATGCAGGCTTTGGCGAGCAACGACAGGCGAGCTTCGACACCGGCCCGCTGCACAGCGCCGACGCCCGCGCCGGGCAAACCGAAGTTGCCGAGGCCCTGCTGCAAACCGAACTGGGTGCCGCGCGTGCGCAAGTGCATGAAAACTACATCGTCGCCCAGACCAACGACTCGCTGATCATCGTCGACCAGCACGCCGCCCATGAGCGGCTGGTCTATGAGGCGCTGAAGAACGCGCTGCATTCGCGACCGGTGCCGTCACAGATGCTTTTGATGCCCGAGATCATCGACCTTCCGGAAGAAGATGCCGAGCGCCTTGCGCTGCATTCCGAAACCCTTGCCCGCTTCGGCCTCGGCATCGAGCGCTTCGGCCCAGGTGCTGTCGCCGTGCGCGAAACACCTGCGATGCTTGGCGAGACCGATGTCACCCAGCTGGTGCGCGACCTCGCCGACGAAATCGCCGACAGCGACACGGCGGATACGCTGAAGGAGCGGCTCGACGCAATTGCCGCAACGATGGCCTGCCACGGCTCGGTACGCTCGGGCCGCCGTTTGAGGCCTGAAGAAATGAACGCGCTGCTGAGGCAGATGGAAGCGACGCCCGGCTCGGGCACCTGCAACCACGGTCGGCCGACCTACATCGAACTCAAGCTTGCCGATATCGAAAAGCTGTTTGGCCGGCGCTAGACCTATCAGCGCTTGAGATTGACCAGAACCATACCGGCCAAGACCAGACTGCCCCATCGAGCGGTTCCTGGCGGAGGACAGGTAACTTGACCTCAGGCATTTCGTGGCCGTAAAAGCCCAAATGCAGCGTAGCACTCCCTTTTGGAGAGGCTGCGGACGCGGTAGAATTTGAACCTGTGCAGACCGCCGATCGAACCTGATTTTCGGGCCCATGCACCAGGATGTTGAGCACAAAGCGATGATGAACCGTTTCGAAGGCCCCGGCGCACGCGAAGCCCGCATTCGCTATCTTGACGGCGATTTCCAGGTAACGAGCCCCGGCTCCTTCGTGCGTTGCGCGGTGACGGCGGAGTCGATCCCGCTCGACGAGCTCAAATACTGGAGCGTCGCCCGCCAGGAGCCTTATCGCGATGCAGCGATTTCGCTGGCGCGCGAGATCGAAATGAACCCGGATCTGCGCAAGCGCGGTTGATCAACCGGCAATCTTCCGCCGCCGCCAGGCTTCGAGCGTTTCGCCTATGATGCGCTCGGCCGTGTGCTCAATGTCGAATACAGCGTCGATCTCCATCACGTTCAGGCGCTCGAGGAATTCCGGCGACGCAGCACCGTGGCGCAACCGCGCGGCATCCTTCGATGTCGTCACCAGTTCCAGCTCGCCAGCCTGGGCCGCGGCAACAAGATCGTCCAGATCGTCCGGCAAATAGAAGTGGTGGTCGGCGAAGGCGCGCTCCAGCACCACCGTGCCTCCGGCCTTGTTCAGCGTGGCGAAGAACTTCTCGGGATGACCGATGCCGGCGAACGCAAGGAAACGCCGGCCGGCAAATGCCTTCTTGTTGCGCGGCCGCGCGGTCGCCGCAAAGATGGGCTTGCCGGCACGCGCCGCCTGACGCACCACCGCATCGGCCTTCTCGCCCTCGCCCATCTTGAGGATTGCATCGGCAAATTGTAGCTGGTCGATCAGCCGAGCGCGCATCGGCCCGCCGGGGATGACGTGGCCATTGCCCAGGCCGTAACGTGCATCGACAACCACCAGCGCATAATCGATATGGATGCGCGCGCTCTGGAAGCCATCGTCCATGATCAGGAAATTGCAGCCGCGTTCGATCAGCAGGCGCGCGCCAGCAGCCCGGTTGGCCGAGACGGCGACCAGCGCATGTTCGGCCAAAAGCAGCGGCTCGTCGCCGACATGCTTGGCACTGTCATGGTGGGTGTCAACGACATGAGGCTCGGCAAAACTGCCGCCGTGGCCGCGCGACAGGATGCCGGGCACGAGATGCATGCGCTTCGCCTGCTTGGCGAGCGCGATGGCGATCGGGGTCTTGCCGGTGCCGCCGACGGTGAAATTGCCGACGCAAAGCACCGGCGCATTCATCTTTTCGCGCCGGGCGGTTTTCATGCGCCGGCCCGCGACAAGGGCGTAAAGCGACGAGACCGGATAGAGCGCGAAAGCGCGCCAGTCCGGCTTTTCCCACCAGAAAGGAGGCGCTTCGCTGGCCAGCTCTACCTCCCGCCCGCGCCCTTGAGGCGCGACTGAACGATCAGTGGATGAATATAGGGTTCAAGCGCCTTGAGCGTCAGCGCAAGCGCGCCACGCATTTCCTCAACCGTCGCGGCACCGGCCACCATCATATCGTGGCGGGCGATCTCGTTGCCGAGCAGGAAGTTGACCGCACCGGCCAGCATGTCGCGGTCGCGAACAATCTTGGCACCGCCGCGATCGATCAGCCGCTGATAGGTATCGCGAAAGTTCTGGACATTGCGCCCTGCAAGCACGGCGGTGTCGAGCATTGCCGGTTCGAGCGGGTTCTGTCCGCCTTGCGAGGTCATCGAACGCCCAACGAAGGCAATCTCGGTGAGACGCAGGTAAAGCCCCATCTCGCCGATCGTATCGCCAAGCAGGATATCGGTGTCTGGCATGATCTGGTCGCCGGTGCTGCGACGAGCAACATTCAGCCCCATGCCCGTCAGCTCCGTCATCAATGCCGCCGCACGGTCGGGATGGCGCGGCACGATGATGGTCAAAAGACCCCGATGACGATTGCGCAGCATGGCGTGCACTTCCGCCGCCATGACTTCTTCGCCGTCATGGGTCGAGACGGCAGCCCAGGTCGGACGCCGGCCGATCTGGCGCTGAACCTGATACAGCGCGCGTTCATCGACCGGTGGCGGCGAGGTATCGACCTTGAGATTGCCCGAGACAGTTACCGGCCGTGCGCCGAGCGCGCGGAAACGCTCGCCGTCGACCTCCGACTGCGCCACCACATGCGCCATGTTCTCAAACAGCGCCTCGGCAATATAGTTGCGCTTCTTCCACGACTTGAACGAGCGGTCCGACAGCCGCCCGTTGACCAGAATCTGCGGCACCCGGCGCGCGCCGAGCTCAAGGATGGTCATAGGCCAGATTTCCGATTCGGCGATGATCGCCAGATCAGGATGCCAATGATCGAGGAAACGGCTGACCGCCTGCTTGAGATCAAGCGGCACATATTGATGAATGATGCGGTTGCCCAGCCGCTCTTCGGCAACCTGGGCGGAGGTTACCGTCCCCGTCGTCAGCACGACGTTGATGCCGTAGCCAAGGATCGCCTCGATCAGCGGCACCACGGCGATCGTTTCGCCGACGCTTGCCGCATGGAACCAGATCAGCGGACCGTCCGGTCGTTCGCGACTCGGCACGCCATAACGCTCGCGGCGGCGGTTGTGGTCTTCCTTGCCCTTGGACGCGCGCCAGGCGACGTAGCCGCCAACCAGCGGAAAGGCCGCAGCCCCGGCATAACGATAGGCTTTCAGGAAGGCGCGGGCCCAACGTTCGCTCATTGGACGCCGTCCACCAGCCGATAGGCCTGCTCGGTGGCGTGGTCGATGGCAGCGGTCAGTTCCTGGCGCTTGCGCTCCATCTCCGCGTCATCGGCATCTGCGGCAACCTCGATCGGAGGTGCGAAGAAAATCGCGCAGCGGCCGAAAGGAAGATTGATCGTTGTCTTGTCCCAAGTGCCTTCCAATACCTTGCGGCGGCTGGTGGCGATGGCGATGGGGGCGATCGGCCTGCCCGAAATGCGCGCCAGAAGAATGATACCCATGCCCGCGTCGCGGGGCGTGCCGTGCGGAATGTCAGCGATCATGCAGACATTCTTGCCGGCATCGAGTGCCTTTTTCAGGGCAATGAGCGCTGTCGCCCCACCCTTTTCAAGCCTGCTCTTGGTTTCGCGGCCACCCGACCCGCGTACAGCCTCGATGCCGAATTTGTTGACGACCAGCGCGTTGATCTCGGCGTCGGCGCTGCGCGACACCATCGCCACCAGGCCGCGCCCGCTTGGGCCGCGCTGGCTTGGAAAGAGCGCAGGCGCAAGCAAATGCTGGCCGTGCCAGAGGCCAACGATCAGCGGTTCGCTGTCGGCGTAGCTGCCGCCCACGAGCTTGAAGGAGCCTTTCGCCATCGGATTGGTCAGCTTGACCAAGCGTATGGCGCCGGCAAACAGGCTCGCAATCACGCCCTTGGCAAAGCGCGACTTGGCCAGCGGCTCGCGAATACGACGCCACAACGTCTTCGACGCCGGCTGCTTGACACGCTTCTTCTTCGCCGCTGGCCTGACGGCCGGCGACGCCATGCGGGGTTGCTCCATCAGTTCTGACCGGCGACCTTCGCGTCCGGCTCGAGCAACCGATGCAGGTGGACGACGAAATAGCGCATGTGGGCGTTGTCCACGCTCGCTTGCGCCTTCGCCTTCCAGGCCAGCTCGGCCGACTTGTAGTCGGGGTAGATGCCAACGATATCGAGCGCATCGAGATCGCGGAACTCGGTTCCACCCAACTTCGTCAGCTCGCCGCCGAACACCAGATGCAACAGCTGCTTTTTTCCGTCTTCTTCGGACATCTGCTTCCTTGATTCATCTTCTCAGGGCCCGCCTGATCTAGACCAAAGCGGGCCGTTTTGAAACACTTCGCGAATTCTTCAGCCGTCGTGGCTCGCCATCACTCTAGCCATGACGTCGAGCAATGTCCCGCTGCCCGCCATCAATGCGCCGTGAACGATGTCGCGGCCGGCAAAGGCCGGCTGGCGGCCCTCCTTATCAAGCAGTTTTCCGCCCGCCTCGGTCAATATAAGCTCGGCAGCCGCAATGTCCCAGTCATGCGCGTTTGGCTTGACGAAGGTTGCATCGAGAACACCGCTGGCGATCATCGCCACGCGATAGGCAAGCGAGGGTATGTAGGCTTCGCGATCGAGCCGCTCTTGCCATTCTTGCGGCATCTTGTCGATCATCGGCTTGGGACCGGCGATGCGAGCGCGATCGCCCGCCTCACGCACCTTGAGCGGGGCTCCATTGAGGAATGCTCCGCCACCGGCAATCGCCCAATAGGTCTCGTTGCGTGCCGGGCATTCGAGCACGCCGGCCAGTGAACGGCCGTCCTCGACGACCGCAACGCTCACGCACCAAGCCGTCCGGCCCTCGACGAAACCACGCGTGCCGTCGATCGGGTCGACAACGAAGGTGCGGCGCGCGCCCAGCCGGTCGGGATTGTCGGCTGTCTCTTCCGACAGCCAGCCATAGTCCGGCCGCGCCGCCATCAGCGTTTCGCGCAGATAGTGGTCGGCGGCATAGTCGGCCTCGCTGACCGGCGAGTTGCCACCCTTGAACCACACTTCCGGGCTCTGGCGAAAATAGCCCATGGCGATCCGCCCGGCCTCGGTGGCTGCCGCACGCAGCAGCTCAAGTTCGGCCTGAAGCTCCTCTTTGTCGATAATCTCAGTCTCCGGCAAGGGTCATGCCTTCGATCAATAGCGTCGGTGCGGCGGTGCCAAAATTGCGATCGATGTCGCTTGCCGGCACCATGCGCAGGAACATGTCCTTGAGGTTGGAGGCAATCGTCACCTCCGACACGGCCCAGGCGATCTCGCCACTTTCGATCCAGAAGCCCGACGCACCGCGGCTGTATTCGCCCGTCACCATGTCGACGCCCTGGCCGAACACTTCGGTGACGTAAAAACCACGCTTCAGCGAGCGGATGATGTCTTCGGGCGACTTCTCTCCGGGTTCAATGGCAAAATTGGTCGAGGACGGCGACACCGAGGAGCCGCCGCGCGCACCGCGCCCGTTGGTCACCAGACCAAGCTCGCGCGCCACCGACGTCGACAGGAACCAATGGTTGAGCACGCCATTTTCGACCATCTTGAGGGTTGCGCCTTCGATGCCTTCGCCGTCGAACGGCCGCGATGCCTGACCGCGCCGCTTGAGCGGTTCGTCGATAGCGGTGATGGCGGCGGACGCCACCTGCTTGCCCATCATGTCACGCAGGAAACTTGTCTTGCGGGCAACCGAAGCACCATTGATGGCGCCTGCCAGGTGGCCGGCGATGCCACGCGCGACACGCGGATCGAAGACGACATCGACAGGTCCGGTGGCTGCCTTGCGCGCATTGAGCCGTTTTACGGCGCGTTCGCCAGCCTTGCGTCCAATCTCGTCAGCAGCATCCAGGTCGGCGAAATGCAGGCGCGAGGAATATTCGTAATCGCGCTCCATCGACGTGCCCTCGCCGGCAATGACGCTGGCGGAACGCGAGAAGCGCGAGCCGACATAGTGGCCGACGAAACCATGAGAGGTCGCAAGCACCAGACCACCCAGGCCAGCGGCGGCACCGGCGCCGGATGAATTGGTCACGCCCTTGACGGCAAGAGCCGCCTCTTCGGCAGCGAGCGCGTCTTCCTTGAGGCGCTCGGCCGAAACCACAGTGTTGTCAAAGAGGTCCAGGTCGCGTGGCGCATGGGTCAGCAAGGACGCATCGGCCAGGCCCTGATAGGGGTCTTCGGGCGAAACCTTCGCCATTGCGACCGCGCGTTCCGCAAGGGTCTTGGGGTCGGACGCGGCGGTCGCCGACACGCTGGCAACGCGCTGGCCGACGAAAACCCTGAGCGACATATCCTCGCTCTCGGAGGCTTCCGTGCCTTCGACCTTGCCGAGACGCACGGAAACGCTTGTCGAGCGCCCACGCACGGCAACCGCATCGGCGGCATCGGCGCCAGCCTTTTTTGCCGCCTCGACGAGGCTCGCCACCCGGTCGGCCAGTTTCGCGGCGTCGTTGGTATTGTTCATTGGCGTGTTCCGATTGCTCGCCGCCCGTTGGTCGCGGCCCGTACCACCCATCTATTGTCCCCAACCCGCTTGTGCAATGGGCGGGTGCATGGTCAAACGACCTGACTACGGCGCTTCGGTGCCGAAATCCTTGGGAAATCGCATGTCTAAACAGGCCCCGGCGGCAGCTCCGGCAAAATTCACCACCGGCTCGACCATGCGCCATGTCGTGGTCATGACAGGCACCGGCTCGATCGGCCTGATTTCCATTTTCATCGTCGATGCGCTCAATCTTTTCTACATTTCGCGGCTTGGCGTCGAAGAGCTGGCGGCGGCGATCGGCTTTGCCTCGACACTTTTGTTCTTCACCCTTTCGATCTCGATCGGCTTCACCATTGCCTGTGGCGCACTCGTCGCACGCTGCCTCGGCCGCGGCCAGCGCGAGGAAGCCGCGCGCATGGGTGGCGCATCGATGGTCTTCATGGGGCTGGCAACCTTGCTGATGACAATCGCTGCGATGCCATTCCTGCGTCCCATGCTGTCGATGCTTGGCGCAACCGGCGCCACGCTCGACCTGTCGACACGGTTCCTCCAGATCGTGCTGCCGTCGTTCCCGATCATGGCGCTTGGCATGTGCACAACCGGCATCCTGCGCGGCGTCGGCGATGCCCGGCGGGCGATGTATGTGACGCTGGGCAGCGGCATCGCTGCCGCGATTCTCGATCCGATCCTCATCTTCGGCTTCCATCTCGGCCTCGACGGCGCTGCCATCTCGACAGTGCTGACGCGTTTCGTCATGCTGGCCATCGGGCTGCACGGCGCTCATGTCGTGCACAGGCTGATCAAGCTTCCCGATCTGAGCGGCTTGCGCGCTGCCGTCCGGCCGTTCTTCGCCATTGGCGTTCCGGCCATGCTGACGCAAGTCGCAACCCCAGTCGGCAACGCCTATGTCACCATCGAGATGGCCTCTTTCGGCGATCAGGCCGTGGCCGGCTGGGCGATCATCGGCCGGCTGGTGCCGGTCGCCTTCGGCGTCATCTTCGCACTGTCGGGTGCGGTCGGGCCGATCCTCGGCCAGAATTACGGCGCCCACAAATTCGACCGCCTGACCACCACGATGCGCGACAGCCTGTTGTTCACGATCGCCTATGTGCTTGCGGTCTGGGCGCTGCTGGCGATTTTCGCCAACCCGATCGCCAGCGCATTCGGCGCCGAAGGCGTGGCCCGCGAACTCATCATCTTCTTCTGCCACTTCGCCGCCGGCAGCTTCCTGTTCAACGGCGCGATCTTCGTCTCAAGTGCCGCCTTCAACAATCTCGGCTACCCGACCTATTCGACAGTGTTCAACTGGGGCCGCTCGACGCTTGGCGTCATCCCCTTCGTCTGGGTCGGAGCGCATTACTGGGGGGCCATCGGTGTCATCGCCGGCTGGGGCCTGGGCGCGGTCGTGTTCGGCGTCGTGTCGATGCTGGTGTGCTTCCGTGTCGTCAAGGCCATCGCGAGCGAACCCCAGCACCACGAGGAACCGGTGCCGACACCGCCGCCAGCGGCACAGTCGCCCTTCTCCACCGGCAAGGCATCGACGCTGCAATAGGGCGGCGATCAAGGACGAGCGAAATTACTGCAGGATCTCGTCTACGGCGCGCTTGAGTTCGTCCTTGATCGCCGCCGTTTCGGCCATCACCTGGTCGATCTTGAGGAAATCCAGAGCCCTGAAGCGCGACACCGGCGGCCTAAGGAAAATGTCGGGCGGGTTCTGGCCGAGCTTGTTGGAGATGATCGACTGCATCATCAGCTGGCTGGCGCCGAACATCAGGTCGATGGAATTGGGCTGCTTGCGCCCGTTTTCGAACGGCGCGCCGACGACGTCGATGGCGATCGTGTGGTCGGCAAGGCCCTCAAGCAGGTCGAACGGCACCGGGTTGTAGATGCCGCCATCGATGTAGAGCGTGTTACCGCGCGTCACCGGCCTGAACACCGCCGGGATCGCTGCCGAAGCCGCGAGTGCGGAAAACAGCTCACCGTCCTCGAACACCGACATGCAATGACCGTAGTAGTCGGTCGCCGTGACCTTCAGCGGCAGCTTGAGCTCCTCGAAGGTTGCCGGCACACCGTCAGGCAGGAATGCCTTGAGGATACGCTCGACATTGAACTGGGTGACCCTGATGCCGGTTTCGACCATCTCCGAAAGCGTGCCCGGCCGCGCCCGCCACATGCGGCTGGCAACTTCGCCGGGCCGGCCAAGCACGGTACGGGAATGCTCATGTATCTCGCGGCCGGTCAGGCCTGCAGCCATGCCGGCCCCCATGACCGCACCGATGGACGAGCCGGCGATCGCCACCGGCTTGATGCCGAGTTCGTCCAGCGCCTCGATGACATGGATATGAGCAAGACCGCGCGCGCCGCCGCCGCCGAGTGCGAGTGCGAAGGTCGCGCTCATCCCTTTTTTGCCTCGGCCAGCTTCGGGCCGAGGATCATGATCGCTGGTTCGACCGACAAAAGCTTGCGGGCCGCCGCCTTTACGTCATCAAGCGTGACCGCGTTGATGAGATCGACGCGCCGCTGCATGTAATCGATGCCGAGCTTGTCGGTCTGCAGGTCGACAAGCGTGGTGGCAATTGCGCTTGAAGAATCCAGATTGTTGATGGCATAGGCGCCAAGCATGTATTTCTTGGCCGCATCGAGCTCGGCTTCGGTCGGGCCCTCTTCCACCATCTTGCGCACGACATCGCGAACGACGCCAAGCGTTTCGGCGGCCCTGTCCGAACGGGTCGCCGTGCCGATGATCAGCGACGACGAATGCTGCTGGTCGATGAGCGCGGAGCTGACGCTATAGGCCAGGCCGCGCTTTTCACGCACCTCGTCGAACAAGCGCGACGAGAAGGTGCCGCCACCTAGGATGTGATCCATGAGGGCAGCGGCGAGGAAATCGGGCGCCTCGCGTTGCACACCTGGATAGACCAGTTGCAGCGAGGTCTGCGGCAGCGGGTACTCGATGTGCATCGTCTGGCCGAGCTTAGGCTCAGCGCGCTCGACCGGGCGCAGTTGCGCCTTTTCCGGCAGTTCGCCAAAGACCTCGTCCAACCGCTTCTTCAACGTTTCAGCGTCAATGGCTCCAACAACCGCAACGTGGAGGTTTTCGCGCGTGAAATTGGCCTTGTGGAAGGCGCGAAGGTCATCCGCCGTGATCGGGGCCAGTGACTTCTCCGTACCCGTGTCCGGCCGCGCATAAGGATGCTTGCTATAGATTGCCTCAGCCCATTTGCGCGACGCCTGGACTTCAGGATCACGCGCATTGGCGACGATGCCGGAGACGATCTGCGAACGGATGCGATCGATCGGCGCCTGGTCGAAACGCGGTTTTTCAACCGCAAGCTCCAAAAGATCAAACGCCTCGTCTTGCCTGTCGGCCAGCATGCGCATGCCGCCGCCGACGGCGTCCTTGTTTTCGCTGAAGCCCATTTCGGCGCCGGCTTCATCGAGCTTGGTCTGGAAAGCGTCGCTGTCGAGGTCACCGGCACCTTCGTCGAAAAGCCCGGTCATCAGATTGCCAAGCCCTTCCTTGCCGACAGGGTCCTGGGTGCTGCCGCCATCAAAGCGGAATTTGATCGCGATGATCGGCACCGAATAGTCCTCGACCAGCCAGGCCGTGATGCCCTTGTCCGACTTGACCTCCTGGATCCGGACCTCGGCGCGCGCGGCGACGACCGCCGGCAGCACCAGAAACGCCAGTGCCAGCGTCGTTGCCGATGCAAACATCCTCAAACGCATTGCCGTGAGCTTGGTCATCAAATCATTTCTCGACAGATTTCGCCGGCAGCAAATAGCCGGCAACCGAATGGTCGGGATTAAGGTACTTGGCGGCAACCGCCTTGATCTGGTCAGCGGTCACCGCCTGTATCCTGTCGGGCCACTTCTCGATATCTTCGACCGTACCGCCGGTGGCCAGCGTGCTGCCATAGATGTTGGCCATGCTCGCCTGGTTGTCACGCGCAAAGATCATGGCGCGCACGAAGCGGTCCTTGGCCTTTTCAAGCTCGTCCGATGTTACGCCATCCTTGATGATGCGGCGTATCTCGACATCGACAGCCGCCTCGACCTGCTGCAGCCCGGCTTCGCCACGCGGCGCGCCATAGACGGTGAAGCTGGTGTCATCGACCATCGTGCCGTCAAACATGGCGCCGGAGGATGAGGCAATCCCATCCTTGACGACAAGCCCCTGATAGAGCCGGCTGCGATTTCCGCCACCGAGGATTTCGGAAAGCAGGTCAAGTGCTTCGGCCTCCCCCGACTTGGCGGTCTGGTAGGACGGCACGACCCATGACTTGGAGAAACTGGGAATGCTGACGCGTTCGTCGGTCAGCTCGACTGTGCGCTTGGTGTTATGCTCCGGCTCCGTGGGGCGGAGGCGTGGCGGAAGATCCGGCCCACGCGCCACCTTGCCATAGGTCTTTTCGGCCAGCACCTTGACGGCATCAGGCTCGACATCGCCGGCCACGATCAGGATCGCGTTGTTGGGCGCGTAATACTGGTTGTAAAAGGCGGTTGCGTCGACCCGGTTGAGCTTTTCGATCTCATGCATCCAGCCGATCACCGGAATACGGTAAGGCTCGTTCTGGAACAGTGTCGCATCGACCTCCTCGTTGAGCAGCGCTCCAGGGTTGTTTTCGATGCGCGCGCGGCGCTCCTCCAAGATCACGTCGCGTTCGGGCCCAATCACGGCATCGGTCAACACCAGATTGCGCATCCGGTCGGCCTCGAAACTCATCATCGGTTCAAGCGCTGCTGGTGTGACCGTCTGGTGGTAGGCCGTGTAATCATAAGTGGTGAAGGCGTTCTCGCTGCCGCCAATTTCGGCAACCTTCTGCCCGAACTCACCCGCCTTGTGATTGGTTGTGCCCTTGAACATCAGATGTTCGAAGAAGTGCGCGATGCCCGACTTGCCGGGCACCTCGTCGGCGCTGCCGACCTTGTACCAGACCATATGAGTGACGATCGGCGCGCGGTGGTCGGGGATGACCACCACCTGCATGCCGTTGTCGAGTGTGAAGCTGGTGACGGTCCAGTCGCTGCGCGGCACTTCGGCCAGCGCCGGCGCTGCCCAGGCCAGGCCCAAGACGAGTACGGCCGGCAGCGAACCTTTGGCCCGCAAAAATCCCAATATCATCGACTGCCTCTGATTGTAGACGTGCCTGCCTTATAGGCTTCGGCATGAAGCGGCGGGAAGTGAATTGTTCGTAATCTTCGGGCCTGAAAGAGGCCGAAGTCAGGCGCTGCCGCCTATTCCGCTTCGATGAAGCGGATCACCGTCTCGCCATAGGAGCGCTCGTCGACGATGGAAAAGCCCGATCCAGGTTCGAAGGGAGCGGTTGAAGCCTCCTCAACGACGCACAGCGCACCAGGCGCGAGCCAGCCGCCGGCACGCGCCGAGCGCAACGCCTTTTCGCCAAGCCCCTTGCCATAAGGCGGGTCGGCGAAGACCAGTCCGAAAGGCACGAGCGTGCCGGCCTCACCAAGGCCGGTCGCGTCACGGCGGAAGATCTTGGTCCGGCCCGTCAGGCCGAAGCTTTCGACATTGGTGCGGATGAGCCCGCGGCCTTCCGCGGACTCCTCGATAAACACGCAGTAGGAGGCGCCGCGCGACAGCGCCTCGATGCCAAGCGCGCCGGTGCCCGCGAAAAGATCGAGCACTCGCCCGCCTTCGAGCCTGTCGCCGAAGCGATGGGCAAGCATGTTGAACACCGCCTCGCGGGTGCGATCGGTGGTGGGGCGGATGGCGTTGTCACGCGGCGTGGCCAGAGGCCTGCCGCGCAATTCGCCACCAACAACCCGCATCAGCCGCGATCCCGGCGCGGGCCGCCCGGACGTCCGCCGCGCGGGCCATCGCCCTTGGGCTTGTCAAAGCGAGGCTTGTCAGAACGGGGCTTATCAAAGTGCGACTTGTCGCGCGGCGGCCTCGCTGCGGCTTCGGCCTTGGCCTTTTCGCTCTGCGGCCGTGCGCCCGGTGCCATCCAGACATTGGCCTTGCGCGCACCAGGGGTTTCGAACGGCTTCTTTTCGCGGTCGTCCTTCTTGCCACCGAACTTTGGCTTGTCGCCAAATTTAGGCTTGTCACCGAACTTTGGCTTATCGCCGAACTTGGGCTTGTCGCCGAAGCTGGGACGCTCCGTCGACAGACGGCCGAGCATATCCTCGCGGTGGCGTTCGTTTGAACGCTTGCGGTTCTTGATCAGCCCGCCCTCGCCGATACGGCCGCGTTCGCCGTCGCGCTGGAACTTCGGACGTTCCGGCTCCTCAACGCGCGGCGTTTCGTTGCGGAAGGTCGGCTTGTTGGAGAAGGGCTTGAGGATGTCGGCGTCGAAATTGGCACCCGACTCCTCGATCAGCCGCTCGCCAAGCTGGTCGCGCAGCATCTTGCCGTTGATCTCCTGGACATGGCCTTCGGGCAGTTCGCCGAGCTGGAAAGGGCCGTAGGAGATGCGGATCAGGCGGTTCACTTCCAGGCCGAGCGCGCCGAGGATGTTCTTGACCTCGCGGTTCTTGCCTTCGCGCAGACCGATGGTGATCCAGGCATTGCTGCCCTGCTCACGGTCGAGCGTCGCTTCGATCGAACCATAGAACACGCCGTCGACGGCCATGCCGTCCTTGAGCCCATCCAACGTCTTCTGCTCGACCTTGCCGTGGACGCGGACGCGGTAACGGCGCATCCAGCCGGTCGCCGGCAGCTCGAGCACACGCGACAACCCACCATCGTTGGTGAGCAGCAGCAGGCCTTCGGTGTTGATGTCGAGCCGTCCGATGGTCATCAGGCGCGGCAGCTCTTGCGGCAGCACGTCGAAGACGGTCTTGCGGCCCTCGGGGTCGCGGTTGGTGGTGACGACACCTGCCGGCTTGTGGAACAGGAACAGGCGCGTGCGCTCGATTGGCGGAATTTCCATGCCGTCGAGATGGATGATGTCGTCCGGCATGACATTGACGGCCGGCGATGCCAGGATCTTGTTGTTGACCTTGACGCGGCCAGCGGCAATCAGCTCCTCGGCATCGCGACGCGAAGCCAGGCCTGCACGGGCCAGACGCTTGGCGATGCGCTCGCCCGGCTCGGGTGCATCCTCGGGACCGCGCGAACGCGGCTTGAAGCCCTCGGTCGCCGGGCGACGGTCGCCATCGGGCCGTGGCCGGAACGCCCTTGCCTCGCCCCCTTCACGCTTTTCGTATGGCCGGCCACCTTCAGGGCGCGGGCCTGAACGGAACGGACGGTCGCCACCCTCGGCGGGGCGTGGACGGAAAGGCTTGTCGCCGCCAAACGAGCGGCCGCCTTCGCGCTTTTCGTAAGGCTTGCCCTCGGGGCGCGGCCCCTTGTTGAAAGTACGCTCGCCGCTTGCTGGGCGTGGGTCACCGTCGCGCGGACGGAATTCGCGATGCGGACGCTCAGCGCCCTGGGCGCCTTCTGCCGGACGCGGACGATATGGCTTGTCGCCAAAGGAGCGGCCGCCTTCACGCTTTTCGTAAGGCATGCCCTCAGGGCGCGGGCCTTTGTGGAACGGGCGCTCGGAGCGTTCGGGCCGTGCTGCGCCATCACGCGGAGCGAAGTCGCGCTTGGGGCGTTCGCCGCCTTCAGCACCCTCAGCGCGCTTCACAAAAGGCTTCTTGGCAAAGGGCTTGTCGCCGAAAGGCTTGCCTTCGCGCTTCTCATACGGCTTGCCCTCAGGGCGCGGGCCCTTGCGGAATGGCGTTGCCGAGCGCTCGGGACGCGCAGCACCGTCGCGCGGAGCGAAATCGCGCTTGGGGCGTTCGCCGCCTTCGGCACCCTCAGCCCGCTTCACAAATGGTTTCTTGGCAAAAGGCTTGGCGCCGCCCTCGGTGCGCGGCTTGCCGAATTTCTTCGGGGCGCCGTCACGGGCACCTGCGCCAGCTGGTTTGGAGCCGCCCTTGCGCGGGAATTTCTTTCGATCGTCGTCCATGGTGGCCTTTGCCCTTTTCGGCGGCTAGATAACAGGAAGCTCGGGGGTTAGCGAGGGGTAACAGGATGGTTGAGGCGTGAAACGGCCCGATTACATGGCATTGGCCTTCGCGGAGGCGGAAGCGGCAGCCGAACGCGGCGAAGTGCCGATCGGCGCGATCATCGTCCATGGCAACGAAATCGTCGGCCGTGCTGGCAACCGCACCCGCGAACTCAACGACGTCACGGCCCACGCCGAAGTGCTGGCGATCCGCGAGGCGTCGGAGAAACTCGGCTCCGAGCGCCTCACCGGCCACGATCTTTATGTCACGCTGGAACCCTGCACGATGTGCGCGGCCGCCATTTCGTTCGCACGATTGAGGCGGCTCTATTTCGGCGCTGTCGACGACAAGGGCGGTGCGGTGGTCAGCGGCGTGCGCTTCTTCGCGTCGCCGACCTGCCATCACGCGCCCGATGTCTATCCCGGGATAGGCGAAACGCGCGCGGCCGAAATACTCAAAGGCTTCTTCAAGGACCGTCGCGACCTTTAGAGCCGCGACGCATATCAACGCTCGATCAGAACGGCCACCAGCTGCTGGTCTTCTTGGCCTGCTGCTTCTTGCGGCGTTCCTTCTTGACCTCGTCCTCGCCGAGTTCGTCCTGGGCGGCGGTGCTGGCCGCCTGACGGTAGGCCAGCGGGGGTTCGCTCAGATATTTGCGCGACGTGGTGTTGCCCTGCTTGCTTTCGCGCAGGCGGCGCTCGATCTCGATCTTGCGCTGCGCAGGCGTCCACTTGCTCATGTCAGGGCCATTCAGCGCCGACATGTCGTTGATGACCTGAGGCTCGAAGTTCGGATTGTCGCGGTTCTTGGTCGCGTCATCGCGAATCCGCGCGCGGCGCGCCTCGGGCGATTCGGGCCAGTCGGCACTCGCTGTCTGAACAATGTTGTCCTGCGGCGTCGGAAGTGCGGCCTGCGCCCCGGTCTTGGGCTTCACCAGTTCCGGACGCGGCTTGTAATCGATGCTGTTGGTCTTCGGCTTCAACGACACAATGTTCGTCAAGTCGCTGGCAAGCTGATTGGTCGACGTCTTGTCGGTGCCATAGGTGGGCGCACTCATGCAGCCCGTAAGCGCCAGGCCGGAAACGGCGAGCGACGCAAGCAAAGCTCCGCGCGCGCTGATGCGGTCCGTCATGCCAGTAATTTTCACTCGAACGCCTCTCGCTAGATGCCGGCTGTGAGCCGTGTCCCGGTCCGTATGCTCATCCGACGGAAATCCGGCGACAAAATGTCTGCCGAAGTTTCGCGCTTTTACCTTAACGAGCCGTCAAGGGCAACGACCGGCCGGAGATCTCAGGCCGGTCGTTGCATTTCAGCAACCGATTACAGCCGACCCAGCGCCTGCAGTTCGCGCAATGCCGCCGCGTCACGGGCGGACACATCGGCGAAAGCAGCGTCCGAACCGACGTCGCTTGTGTAGCGCCAGGAGCGCGCGCACTTGACCAGCCCGCGACCTTCCGCCTTTTCCACAACGACCGCGACGCCCGGAACCTCGTGCAACGCGAAGGACTCGGCTGGAGCGCCTTCATGCGAGATGACGAGATCGCTGGTGATGCTGATCTCGGCCATGTCGATGCCCGACAGGGCCTCCTCGAGCAGCGCGTCGTTCATGTAGACGACGGGGACCGCTTCCAGAGACGAGCCGATGGTCTTCTTGGCCCGCTCCAGCTCCAACGCTCCGGTGACAACGCTGCGAACCTGACGGATCTTGCGCCATTTCTCGGCCAGGGCATCGTCGCGCCAGGCTGCAGGCACATCCGGGAACTGCTCGAGATGCACCGACTCGGCCTGCGGGTTGCGCTCCAGCCATGCCTCTTCGGTGGTGAAAGGCAGCATCGGCGCCAGCCACTTGACCAGGCAGTTGAACAGCTCGCGCACGACATGCACGGCTGCCTTGCGGCGGGTGCTCGACGGCGCATCGCAGTAGAGCACGTCCTTGCGAATGTCGAAGTAGAAGGCCGACAGCTCGACGCCCATGAAGTCGATCAATGCACGCGTGATGCGCTTGAACTCAAAGTCGTCATAGCCTTTGCGCACCAGCGCATCGAGCTCGGCGAGCCGGTGCAGCATCAGCCGCTCCAGTTCCGGCATCTCAGCCAGTGCGACCTCCTCGCCCTCGTCATGGGCGAGCGTGCCGAGCATCCAGCGCATGGTGTTGCGCAGCTTGCGGTAGGCATCGATATTGGTCTGCAGCACGTTCTTGCCGAGGCGCTGGTCTTCCCAATAATCGGTGGTCATCACCCACAGGCGCAGAATATCGGCGCCCGACTGCTTCAGGACGTCCTGCGGCACGACCGTGTTGCCGAGCGACTTCGACATCTTGCGGCCTTCCTCGTCCATGGTAAAGCCATGGGTGACGACGGCCTTGTAGGGCGCACGGCCACGCGTGCCGCAGCTCTCGAGCAGCGAGGAATGGAACCAGCCGCGATGCTGGTCAGAGCCTTCGAGATAAACGTCAGCCGGCCATTTGAGGTCAGGGCGATCTTCCAGCGTAAACGCATGCGTCGAGCCCGAGTCGAACCAGACGTCGAGGATGTCCATCACCTGCTTCCACGCCTCATTGGCGCGGGAGCCCAGGAAGCGCTCGCGCGCACCTTGGGCGAACCAGGCGTCGGCACCTTCCTTTTCGAAGGCCTCGACAATGCGGGCATTGACCGCCTCGTCCTTGAGCACATTGCCGTCGACATCGGCGAAGATGGCGATCGGCACGCCCCAGGCGCGCTGACGCGACAGCACCCAGTCCGGGCGATCCTCGATCATCGCGCGCAGGCGCGTCTGGCCGGCTGCCGGCACGAAGCGGGTGTCGTCGATGGCCTTGAGCGCACGGCTGCGCAGCGTCGTGCCGTCGCCGAGCTGCTTGTCCATGTAGACGAACCACTGCGGCGTGTTGCGGAAGATGATCGGCTTCTTCGAGCGCCAGCTATGCGGATAGGAATGCTTGAGGCGACCGCGCGCAAACAGCGTATTGCGCTTGATCAACTCGTCGATGACGACCTTGTTGGCATCACCCTTCTTGCCGTTGTCGTCGATGACACGTGCTGGCCCGCCCTCGCGGTCCGGGCCGAAGCCCGGCGCGTCTTTGGTGTAGTAGCCGGCATCATCGACGGGGAAAGGCAGACGCGTATCGATGCCGCGCTTTTCCAGTTCGGCGACAGCATCCATCCATGCGTCGAAGTCCTCGCGGCCGTGGCTTGGCGAAGTGTGCACGAAACCAGTGCCGGCGTCGTCGGTAACATGGTCGCCTGCGAGCATGGGGACAGGAAACTCATAGCCGCCCGCCAGCCCTTCGAACGGATGGGAAAGCGTAAGGTTTCCAAGCTCATCGGCCGATACGCTGCGAAGACGATTCAACTTGATCTTGGCTTTCGCTTCGGACTCTTCGGCCAAGGCATCGGCAAAGATCAGCTTTTCGCCCGGTTGCGGGCCGAAGGCATTCTCCGCTGCCGTGACTTCATAGAGGCTGTAGCCAACGCGCGGCGAATAGTTGACCGCGCGGTTGCCGGGGATGGTCCAGGGCGTCGTCGTCCAGATGACGACATGGGCGCCGGCCAGCGAGTCAGACCCGGTCGCCACCGGGAATTTCACCCAGATCGTATCGCTCTCGTAATCCTGATACTCGACCTCGGCTTCGGCCAGCGCGGTACGTTCGACAACCGACCACATGACCGGCTTGGAGCCGCGATAGAGCTGGCCGGACATGGCGAACTTCAACAGCTCGCCGGCGATGCGCGCTTCGGCGTGGAAGTTCATCGTCGTGTAGGGATTGTCGAAATCGCCAACGACGCCCAAGCGCTGGAACTCGGCCCCCTGCACACCGATCCAGCCGGCGGCGAACTCACGACATTCCTTGCGGAATTCGTTGATCTCGACCTCGTCCTTGTTCTTGCCGGCGGCGCGATATTTTTCCTCGATCTTCCACTCGATCGGCAGGCCGTGGCAGTCCCAGCCCGGCACGTAATTGGAGTCATAGCCGCGCATCTGGAACGAGCGGGTGATGACGTCCTTGAGGATCTTGTTCAGTGCGTGACCGATATGGATGTTGCCATTGGCGTAGGGCGGGCCGTCATGCAGCACGTATTTCTCGCGTCCGGCGGCGGTTTCGCGCAGGCGCTTGTACAGCCCCATCTTCTGCCAGCGGGCAACCGCCAGCGGCTCCTTCTCAGGCAGGCCGGCGCGCATCGGAAACTCCGTCTGCGGCAAATAAAGGGTCTTGGAATAGTCGATCTTTTCGGACGTATCGGTCATCTGTCTTGCCATCGTCTTGCCCGGCAAGCTGCCACGGGCGTTCAACTGTCATGATGTGAAAAAGGCGCCAAGCGGGCGCAAGCAAAAAGTCCCGGACTTGCGGACAGCCTTAGGCCACCCGGAAGGCCGGGCCCGTAATTCGTATCGCAGTCGCGAAGACGGGCGCGAAAAATCTCATGGCCGCGCTTTTAGCGGAGGTGCGGCCACTTGAAAAGGGCGAGACCACGGCCATTTCTTGCCTGAAGTGCCACATGCGCATATATTCGAGAGCATCTGGCGCAATTCAGGTACCGACCATGGCCACCCTCCACTTCAAAACCCAACCAGCGGAATCAGCGTCGACCGACAAGACTGCGCGTGCTCAGCAGAACGCTTTGGTGCGCGACAGCCAAACCGGACAGTTTCTGGTTGGTTTTGCGAAGGTTGAAGAGCTGCGCCAGAGCGGCTTCAGCCTGGAGGAAATTTACAAGATCGTGAGCCCTCGGCGAACCTTGGCTCGTAGGAAAGAGCAGAAGGAAAAGCTGAGCGGGGCAGAGTCTGATCGGGCGCTGCGGCTTGAGCGTATCGCGCAAATGGCCGACCGTGTCTTTGCCGATCACGACAAGGCGCAACGCTGGCTGCGGAAGCATAGCAGGGTACTCAACGACGCCCCCATCAATCTTCTGCAATCCGAAACCGGGGCCTTCCTCGTAGAGCAGGAACTCCATCGCATCGACTACGGCGTTTTCGCCTAACCATGCAGCTATGGCGCATCTCGAATTATGCCGATTTGTCAGGCCAGGGCGGCATGCTCAGCTCGGGGCGCTGGAACAACTTGGGTATTCCAATTGTCTACTGCGCCGACCATCCAGCCACGGCTCTCGTGGAGATACTGGTTCATGTCGACGCCGAAGATTTGCCTCCGACCTACCAGCTCCTCGAAATACAAATCCCCTACAGTTCGGAAATCGCCACTGCGGATCTATCGCCGAACTGGCCAAGCGACCTGGACGAAACACGCCAGGTCGGTGCGCGATTTATCGCCTCCCGAACCAGTGCTGTTTTGCAAGTGCCGTGCGTGGTCGTGCCTTTCGCGAAGAACTACCTGCTCAATCCGGCACTTCTGGAACAAGAAGGCGTCAGAATTGTCGGCACAACCACTCACCCGTTCGATACGCGTCTCCTGCGCTGAACAGCGCTACATTGACCAATCGAACCGGTAGCTGGTCGAGACGCCAACGGTCACCTGGTCGCGTGAACCACGTTCCTTGACGATGGTGGAATCCGCTGCCGGCCCCATCAGCCTGGAATACTCGGTGAACAGGCTCGCGGTGACCTTGTCGGTGGCCTTCCAGGTGATCGCGCCGCCGACGCCAGCCGAGTTGATGCCACCGCCGGGGTCGTACTGGCCAATACCGGATGCAGCCGATTGCTGTGCGTTCACGCCATAGTAGGTTTCGAAATAGTCGGCCGACGCGAACGAAACGCGCGGACCACCCGAAAGACGAATGGTCGGCGTGACATCATGGTACGCATCGAGGGCGACATCGGCGACAAAGCCGTTGTGCGACCTGATGCCATGGCGCAACTCGGCGCGCGCGCGCAACCAGTCCGTCGGATAGAATTCGAAGAAGCCGCCGAGCTCACCTCCCCAGCGCACGTCGGCCAGCCCCTGCAATTCATCTTTGGCATCGCGGCCAAGATTGATCTTTCCGGCGAGGCCGGCGCGAACGACGCCATCATCGATCATCGCAAGCGATATGTTGTCGTTTCGCGAGGAATAGCGCAGTTCGGGACCAGCCTTGCCGAGTGACACGATCGGCAAGGCGCTGAACATGAATTTCTTCGAACCTTCGAAGCTTGGACCGACCATGCCGGTGGCGCCGAGCGTCAGATACCAGTCGCCCGAGAGCCAGCCGAAAGCGCCCTCGCCCGCCATTGCCGGGCCGCTTGCCAATGCAAGCACCGAAACTGCTGCCGAAATACGACCGATAGACACCATCACAACCCCGCGTACACCGTAAACCCATCGCTAGGAGAGTCTCGGTGTGGTGCCAACAGCGTAAAATTTGAATTAAATTTTTCTGCCGTCACAAAGGTTTATTTCTCCGCTCGGTCCGGCCGCTACTGGACCGACTCGGTTGCCGGGGCTAGCCTCCAAGGTGGGCACAGTGCCACTCTTAATTGAGGACTGATCATTTCAAGGAGACGGGTTCGATGGCTATTTCAGAACAATTGCCGCAAGTGCGTTCGAAGTGGGGCTGGTTCGTAGCGCTTGGCGTACTTGTACTTGCCTTGGGCATCATCGCCGCCGGCAATCTTATGGTCGCGACAGCCGCATCGGTGCTGTTCGTCGGAACGCTGATGATCGTGGCTGGTGTGATCGAGATCGTACATGCGTTCGGCGTGAAGAGCTGGGGCACGTTCTTCTGGTGGCTGCTCAGCGGCATCCTCTATGTCGTCGCCGGCTACCTGGCTTTCAGCAATCCGCTGCTGACAACGGCCATCCTGACACTGTTTCTGGCAATCAGCCTGATTGCGTCGGGCGTGCTGCGCATCTGGATCGGCTTCACCAGCAAAGGACTGGAAGGCTGGGGTTGGGTGGTGTTCGGCGGCGTCATCACCGTGCTTGCGGGCCTGGTCATCGCAGCCGGCTGGCCGGTCAACAGCCTGTTTATCCTCGGCATATTCCTCGCCGCGGACCTTATCGTCCAGGGCATCACCTACATCGCCTTTGGCTTTGGCCTGAGGAAACTTGCCTAAAAGGCGATAGCCTGGTCAAGTTCGGAAAGAGGGCGCACGCCGGAGAGCAGCGCCCTCGCCTCGGCTTCGTCCTGCTTCATCTGGACAACCAGCGGGTCGAGGCCGTCGAATTTCACTTCGCCCCTGAGATAGCCGAACAACGAGACCGATGCGACCTCGCCATAGAGATCGCCTGAGAAGTCGAAAACGAAGGTTTCGAGCAGCGGCGCCCCATTGTCGTTTACGGTCGGACGCCTGCCGAAGCTTGCCACGCCTTCATACAATGTGCCGTCGGCACGGCGGAAGCGGACGGCATAGATGCCCTCCTTCAGCCCTGTTTCGGGTGATAGCCGCATGTTGGCCGTTGGAAATCCGAGCGTGCGTCCGAGCTTCGCGCCGCCCACCACTTCAGCCTCGACCGTATAGCGATAACCCAGCAAGCCCGCCGCTTCGGCCGCTTCTCCCGCAGCCAAAAGCTCACGGATACGACTCGACGAGATAATCTCAGCACCCTCGTCGCGAAACGCATCGACCAGGGTCACGCCAAATCCGTGACGTTCGCCCGCAGCCATCAGGAAGGCTGGACCGCCTTGCCGGTTCTTGCCGAAATGGAAGTCGAAGCCAGTCACCACATGGCTGATGCCGAGCTGTTGCTCCAGAATACCGGTCACAAAATCCTCGGCCGAGAGGCTTGAGAACTCGCGCGTGAACGGCCGCTCTATCACAGCCGCAAAGCCAAGCGCCTCAAGCAGCCGCGCCTTGACATGGGGCGGCGTCAGCACAAACAGCGGAATGTCGGGACGGAACACTTTGCGCGGATGCGGCTCGAAGGTCAGTACAAGTGCCGGCACATTGTGCCGTCGCGCCTCTTCCAGCGCGCGTTCCAATACCGCCAGGTGGCCACGATGGATGCCATCGAAATTGCCGATGGCAACGACACCGCCGCGCAGCCGCGCCGGCACGGCTTCCTCACCTGAAACGCGGATAAAGGCTTTTTCCATCGCGCTGCCTACCGGAGTCTCGGAATGGTCGCCACCGGCGCATAGCCGTGCTTGTCGAGGAAGGCGGCAAGCCTGGCCGGATCTGGCATGTGCGCATGTTCCCCATAGTCGCGGGCGTGGATGCCGCCTGAGACATAAAGCACATCGATGCCGTTGTCGGCTGCACCCTTGACGTCGGTGAACATGCCGTCGCCGATGGCGAGCGCCTGCGATCTATCCACCTCGCGGCCGAGCACTTCGCCGGCGGCGGCGAGTGCCGCCTCGTAGATCGGGCGGTGCGGCTTGCCTGAAACCAGCGTGCGTCCGCCGAGCAGCCCGTAGTCACGCGCCAGCGCGCCGGCGCACCAGATCAATTCGTGGCCGCGCTCGACCACGATATCGGGGTTGGCGCAGATGAATGGCAGGTTGCGCGCGCGCAGCCGGCGCAGCATCTCGGCATAATCGTCAGGCGTTTCAGTCTCGTCGTCATAAAGCCCGGTGCAGACTACGGTCGCGGCCTCGAACTCCTCGACCAGATCGACGTCGAGGCCATCATAGAGCGGGTAATCGCGGTCGGGGCCGATGTGGAAGACGCGGCGCGGACCTGAGCGGATCAGGTCGCGGGTGACGTCGCCCGATGTGACAACCCGGTCCCAGGCGGATGTGGGCACCCCCAGATTGGCAAGCTGGGTGATGACACCGTCGCGCGGACGCGGCGCGTTGGTGATTAGCACCACCGCCACCCCCTTCTCGCGTGCTGCCTGAAGGGCCGCGGATGCTTCCGCAAAAGCTTCAACGCCGTTATGGATGACACCCCAGACATCGCACAGCAGAGCCGAGTAACGGCCAGTCAGCGCTTCGAGCGACGCGATTGATTGAGGCAAGCCCGCCATTGTCTGTCCTTCGATCGATCCCAACGGGAGAGATTGGCCGGCCGGCCAAGCAGCCCGGAATTATCCGAACCGGCCCGTCCTGTCATCAGCTTTCGCCTGATGCAGTTGCAGGCGACAGTGCAAACAACCGCCGCAGACGGCATCGACATGGTAAACGACGGGCAAATCCGACACCGCATTTTCTCGATGGGTCGAGAACCGCTAATTTAAGGATTTTGTGGAATGTTCCTCAGCTTGAGCTTGGGGGCGCATTCCATGATCCGCAAATTCTTGCAAGACAAGCGCGGCAACTATGCCATCATGACAGTGGTCGCGATGGTGCCAATCATGGGCGCGCTGGCGCTCGCCATTGATTACGCCGAAATCTCGCGAGAACGCGAAGTGGTACGCAATGCACTCGATGCGGCGAACTTTGCTGTCGCGCGGCAAATTCTCGGCGGCTCAGTCGACCCTTCAGAGAGCGACGCCGACAAGGAAATACGGCTCAAAGAGTACGCTGTTCAATTCTTCAATGCCAATCTCGGCTCGATAAAGCCTGCCAATGCGCCTTTGACGGTCACGCTGCCAAACAATAGTTTCGGAGGCGGCACATTGGAAATGGAGGCGACGCTCACATATGCGCCATATTTCCTGCCAGCGGCCGCAGCGCTACTCGGCAAGTCGAATAAGACCTTCGACCTGAGCTTTGAGGTCAAATCCGCAATACGTCTCAAGAACACGCTCGAAGTGGCACTGGTGCTCGACAACTCGGGCTCGATGGACAACAAGGGCTCCGGCACCGGTCAAAAGCGCATGGACCTGCTCAAGACCGCGTCCAAGCAGCTTGTCGAGACTCTAGCAGCACAAGCCGCACAGATGAAACAAATCGAGGAGCCAGTTCAGTTCGCGGTGGTGCCGTTTTCCGCGTCGGTCAATATCGGACCAACGAACGACGACCAGCCTTGGATGGACACAATGGGCCTCTCGCCCGTGCACCACGAAAATTTCGACTGGTCCAACATGACAGCGGCAAATCTGTCGGCGAACACCCCAATCATAGGCAATCGTTACGTCGAATTCACCGGAGGGCTCTGGCGCAAGCGCGGGACCGGATGGGGCGACACGCAGGACAAGCCCTTGACCCGGTTCAGCCTATATCAAGACATTTCCGCCGTATCGGGACGCGAGCGGCTCATCGGTAACCTCCACTATGTGTGCTACCAAAAGAAGGCGAACAGCGACGCCTGCTTTTTGGGCGGTTACGAAAGCAACTATAACGGCACCTATACCCGCTTCGGCAGTTGGCAAGGCTGTGTCGAGGCCCGACCAGATCCCTATGACACCAACGACGAGCCTGCCAGCACCGCAAAACCTGCCACCCTCTTCGTGCCCGCCTTCGCGCCAGATGAACCCGGGGACCTATGGCTCGACTTCAACGGCGACGGCAGGGCCGACTGGACTGCCACCAGTTCTAGCTATTCGAACAACTGGTGGACGGACTGGGACTGGAAAGGGAATGGTACTTCCAAGTCCCGCCAACGTGATATGCGGAAATACTTCCGTGCCAAGCCGAAGGGGTCGCAAACGCCGGGCCCGGACAAGGGTCCGAACTCGACATGTACCACCACCCCCATCACGCCTCTGCATGACGTCAGCAAGCCCGCTGGCAAGAAGGCCATCGACGACGCCATCGACGCGATGACGCCGACAGGAAATACCAATGTTCCAGAGGGCACTGCGTGGGGCTGGAGGGTGCTCTCCAGCGGCGCTCCCTTCACGAAAGGACGCCCGGAAAATGAGGCAGGCAACGACAAGGTCGTTATCGTGCTGACAGACGGCGCGAATACGTACAGCAATGCACCGAACAGTGACCCCGTCGGTAACAAATCCACCTACGCAGCCTATGGCTATGTCGGCCAGAAATACGATACATCAGGCGAAACGCGCATGTATCTGAACTCGTCGACGAACAATTACCAGGCGGCGATGGATGAAAAGTTGCAGAAGGTCTGCGCGAACGCCAAAGGGCCAAAAGCGCGCAATGGTGAAGGAAAAGGCTCCGACAACGTCATTGTCATGACCGTTTCGCTGGATCTCAGCACGTCCAAATCAAGCGAGAAAAAGGCCATCGACACCTTGACTACCTGCGCGTCTTTTTCGCGCACAAAGGTGGGCAAGAAGCTGTATTGGAACGCTACTGGCGCCAATTTGATGGAAGTATTCAAGGAAATCGCCGACGAGCTTTCCAACCTGCGCATCGTCACCTGAATTGGGCCCCGGCAGGAACAGTAAAAAAGGCGCCCTCCTCGCGCGGACGGGCGCCTTTACGTTGTCAGTCCATATGTGCCGCCGGTGCGCCGCCGACCGGCTGGGCTGTCGGCTTGCGCAACAGCAGTGCCAGGGGGATGGCGCAGAGCGAGACGATCATCATCAGCTTGAAGTCGTCGATGTAAGAGATCATCAACGACTGGATATTGACCAGCCCGTCGATCTGCGTCAGCGCCAACGGATCGCCAGCCGCCGCACCGGGCGATATGGCCACCAGGTTGGGGTTGAACGGCGTTACATTCGTCGACAGCTCCGCATGGTTGATCTGGATGTTGCGGGTCAACAGCACCGAAACGATGGAAATGCCGATCGACGAACCAATATTGCGGACGAGGCTGAACAGGCTCGCCGCATCGGTGCGGTGGCGTGGCGCCAGCGTGGCGAACGCCACAGTCGACAGCGGCACGAACACCAGGCCAAGCCCCAGTCCCTGGATCACGCCGGTCGAGATGATCAGGAACGCATCCATCTGCGGCGTGAAGCCAGTCATGTAGTAAAGCGAGATCGCCGTCAGCAGCAGCCCGGCAACGACCAGGTAGCGATTGTCGACCATGCGTACCAGGCGGCCGACGAGCAACATGGAGATCATGGTGCCGACACCACGCGGCGCCATCACCAGGCCGGTGGTGATGGTGGGATAGCCGTAGATGCGCGTCAGCATCGGCGGCAAAAGCGCAAGGCTTGCCAGCAGGATCACGCCAATGACGAAGATGAACACCAGCCCGGTCACGAAATTGCGGTCGGTGAATATCTTGGGGTCCAAAAAGGTGTGTTCGGACGTCGCCATGTGGACGGCGAAGACCCAGAAGCCGGTGACGGCGAGACCGAGCTCGATCCATATCTCAGCCGCCGAGAACCAGTCGACCTCGCCGCCGCGGTCGAGCATCAGCTGGAGCGCGCCGACGCCGAGCGACAGCATGGCAAAACCGAAAAAGTCGAAGCCGCGCAGGCGCTTGACGATGGACGGCAGATAGGCGGCCGAACCCAGGAAAGCGACGATGCCCACCGGCAGGTTGATGAAAAACACCCAGCGCCAGTTGAAGCTTTCGGTCAGCCAGCCGCCGAGCGTCGGGCCGATGATCGGGCCGACCATGATGCCGGCGCCCCACATGGCCATAGCCTGGCCGTGGCGCTCCTTGGGGTTGATGTCGAGCAGGAAGGTCTGGCTCAAGGGCACGATCGCCGCGCCGAACACGCCTTGCAAGAGGCGGAACAGCACCATCGACTCCAGGCTCCAGGCAACGCCGCAGAGCATCGACATGACGGTGAAACCGACAACGGAAACGAGAAACAGCTCCTTGCGGCCGAAGCGATCCGACATCCAGCCGGTCAGCGGCGTCATGATGGCGGCGGCGACGATGTAGGACGTCAGCACCCAGTTGATGGTGTCCTGAGAAGCGCCGAGGTCGCCGACCATCGAGGGCAACGCAACATTGGCGATGGTGGTGTCGAGCACCTGCATCACCGTCGCCAGCATGATGGCGATGGTGATCAGGCCGCGATGCGGCACCTCGGTGAGGGACTTTGTGGCTGACTGGCTCATTCGAGCAACCCTTGGGACCTTGTGGTCGTCAAGCGGCGACCGGAAAAAACGGAATGCCGGCCGCCGTCGACGGCCGGATCAATCCGAAGCGTTGCGCCGCAGTGGCGCTGATTACTCCGCGGCCACCGCGTGGCCGAAGATGCTGCCGAAGCCGCGCGATACGCCCGTGTCGATCGACACCGAGGCGCTCATGCCGGTGCGCATGGCAAGCCCGCCGTCAGCGGTGTCGACCTTGACCCGCACCGGGATGCGCTGCGTGACCTTGACCCAGTTGCCGGTGGCGTTTTGTGCCGGCAGCAACGAGAACTCCGCGCCAGTGCCAGCGCCGATCGCCTCCACCGTGCCGCGGAAGGTGCGGCCGGGATAGGTGTCGAGCACGATATCGGCCTCCTGGCCGGGCTTCATGTGGGTGAGCTGCGTTTCCTTGAAATTCGCCTCGACCCAGGTGTCGCCGGTTTCGACAAGGCTAAACAGCGCGGTGCCAGTGCCAACGAACTGGCCAACCTTGAAGGAGGCAGCCTGCGAGACCACGCCGTCGGCAGGGGCGCGAACCGTTGTTTGCGCCAGGTTGAAGGCTGCATTGTCACGCGCGGCGAGTGCCGCAAGCACTGTGGGGTGCTTGTCAGTCTCGATATCGGGATTGCCACCGAGTGCTGCCTTGGCGCTGACAATGCCCTGCACGGCGGCGCTGTGCTGCTGCTGGGCCTTGTCGAGTTCCATGCGGGCCTCGTCCAACGAAGACTTGGTATTCACACCCTTGGTCACCAGATCGTTGCTGCGGTCGAACTGCGCCTGGGCATAATCGAGCCCGCTGGTCGCGACTCGCTCCTGTGCGACGGCCTGGCTGTAGGCAGCACGAAGCTGCTCGACATTGAGACGTGCGCCAGCGAGCGCTGCGTCGGCCTGCGCCAAAGCGATCCTGTAGGGCTCGGGATCGACCTCGAACAGCAGGTCGCCGGCCTTGACCATGGTGTTGTCGGCGACATCGACCTTGATGATACGGCCGGCGGCCTCCGAGGCGATGATCATCCTGGCCTGGCGCAGATTGGCGTTCTCGGTTTCCTGGTAGCGGCCACCCGTCACCCAGAAATAACCACCGCCGGCAACCAGGGCCAGCGGCAACGCCGCCATCAGCACAAAGCGGCCACGCTTCCTGGGCGCCGGTGCAGGTGCAGCCACCGGCGGCTGAAGCTGGGCTGCCACCGGGCTCTCGAGTTCGAGCTTTGCGCTGTTTTCGTTCACTTTCGCCACCGCGTTCATTTTTTCGTCTCTCTCAAACAATTCACATTGGCGGGTTCGCCCGCGGAAAGGTTGTCGACTATGGTGCGCAGGCCATGGACCGTGGCGAGCCGCTCTTCGGGAGAAAGTCCGTTCAGCGCCCGCTCGTAGACCTCGCCGGCTACAGCCTTGACCTTGGAAAAAGCCTCAAGCGCCTTGTCGGTCGGAAAGATCATGCGCACACGCCTATCGGCATTGCCTTGACGGCGCTCGATCCAGCCGCCCTCCTCCATCCGGTCCAGCAGTCGCGACACGCTGATCGGCTCGATTTCGAGAAGCTCGGCAAGGCGCGCCTGCGCCACGCCCTCTTCCTTGACCAGCCTGACAAGCAGTCGCCATTGCGCCGCCGACAGCCCAAATTCACTGCCGCGCTGCTCAAAGTTGCGACGCATCAGCCGCGCCGCGTCGTGGATGAGGAACCCCAGCCTTTCGATACCTTCATTTTTCATGAGCGGCATATATTATAAGCATGCTCACCATTCAAGCGGGGATTTTGCACCGCATAACGGTTTTACGTTCACACTGTTGTGCGCTCACGCGACGATTAGGCGGCTGTTAATCGTGGCCGCTCATCGTTTAGGAAAGACCCTGACACAACAGGATCGATTGCATGCAGGACCGGTCGCCAAACCGGCGTCATATTCTCAAGGGCATTGCTGGCCTGAGCGTCATGGCGCCCATGCCGCTTTGGGCCAATCCAATGCCAACCGTGGACGAGGTCGCCTTCGATCCGGACATACCGGTGCTCGGCAATCCGGACGGCAACGTGACGGTGGTCGAATTCACCGATTATCAGTGCCCCTACTGCAAGCTGAGTTTCATCGAACTCGAAAAGGTCATGGCGGAAGACGGCAACATTCGCGTGCTCCTGCGCGACTGGCCGATCTTCGGCGAGGTATCGCGCAACGCCGCTCTGCTGACCCTGGCTTCGCACAGCCAGAGCCGCTACGCCGACGCCGTCCGCACCCTCATGACCACGCGCGAACGGCTGACGTTTCGCAGCACCGCCGATCTTCTGGGTGATATCGGCGTCGATGTAGCCCAAGCCCGCAGTGAACTCGACACACGCCGCGACACCTTCGTTAGCCTGCTTGCACGAAGCCATGCCCAGGCCACAGCCTTCCAGCTCAGGGGTACGCCCGGCTTCCTGATCGGCAAGTCGCTGTACAAGCGCGGCATGACGGCTGACGACTTCCGCAAAGCCATCGCCCAGGCACGGGCATAAACCCTGGAATCTCGCTGTCATGTGGATGTCGTTCCCTTGACAGTAAAAGGGTGACGGCCTATCTCACCGGCACGTTAGCACTCGCCTGAAGTGAGTGCTAACCAAGTCCGGCCAGCCCGGACCGAGGAACGTTCTCAACAGTTCACCGAGGAAATTCAAATGACAAAGTCGAAGTTCCGCCCGCTGCATGACCGCGTGGTTGTTCGCCGCGTCGAATCCGAATCCAAGACCGCCGGCGGAATCATCATCCCCGACACGGCCAAGGAAAAGCCGCAGGAAGGCGAAATCGTCGCCGTCGGCACCGGTGCCCGCGACGAAGCCGGCAAGATCATTGCTCTGGACGTCAAGGCGGGCGACCGCGTTCTGTTCGGCAAGTGGTCCGGCACCGAAGTGAAGCTCAATGGCGAAGACCTTCTGATCATGAAGGAATCCGACATCATGGGCATCATCGGCTGAACCGTCGCAATTAGTTCGCCTCCACACCAGAAGTAACGGGCATTCAGCCCAGGAGCTAAAACATGGCTGCTAAACAAGTAGTATTTTCCCGCGACGCCCGCGAGCGCATGCTGCGCGGTGTCAACATCCTCGCCGACGCCGTGAAGGTCACGCTCGGCCCCAAGGGTCGCAACGTCGTCATCGACAAGTCGTTCGGCGCCCCGCGCATCACCAAGGACGGCGTTTCCGTCGCCAAGGAAATCGAACTTGAAGACAAGTTCGAGAACATGGGCGCGCAGATGGTCCGCGAAGTTGCTTCGAAGACCAACGACAAGGCCGGCGACGGCACCACGACCGCTACCGTTCTGGCTCAGGCGATCGTTCAGGAAGGCCACAAGGCCGTTGCCGCCGGCATGAACCCGATGGACCTGAAGCGCGGCATCGACCTGGCTGTCAGCGAAGTCGTCGCACACCTCGTCAAGAGCGCAAAGAAGATCAAGACCTCCGAGGAAGTCGCCCAGGTCGGCACGATTTCGGCCAACGGCGAAGCCTCGATCGGCCAGATGATCGCGGAAGCGATGCAGAAGGTCGGCAACGAGGGCGTCATCACCGTCGAGGAAGCCAAGACCGCCGAGACCGAACTCGAAGTCGTCGAAGGCATGCAGTTCGACCGTGGCTACCTCTCGCCCTACTTCGTCACCAACCCCGACAAGATGATTGCCGAGCTGGAAGACGCCTACATTCTTCTCCACGAGAAGAAGCTCGGCAACCTGCAGGCCATGCTGCCGATCCTCGAGGCTGTCGTTCAGACCTCGAAGCCGCTCGTCATCATCTCCGAGGACGTCGAAGGCGAAGCTCTTGCAACGCTGGTCGTCAACAAGCTGCGTGGCGGCCTGAAGATTGCTGCCGTCAAGGCACCGGGCTTCGGCGATCGCCGCAAGGCCATGCTGGAAGACATCGCCATCCTCACCGGTGGCCAGGTCATCTCCGAAGACCTCGGCATCAAGCTCGAGAACGTCACGCTGGACATGCTCGGCCGCGCCAAGAAGGTGTCGATCTCCAAGGAGAACACCACCATCATCGACGGCGCCGGCAAGAAGCCTGAGATCGAGGGCCGCGTCGCCCAGATCAAGCAGCAGATCGAAGAGACCACGTCGGACTACGACAAGGAGAAGCTGCAGGAACGTCTGGCGAAGCTCGCCGGCGGTGTTGCCGTGATCCGCGTCGGCGGTGCGACCGAAGTGGAAGTCAAGGAAAAGAAGGACCGCGTCGATGACGCGCTGAACGCAACCCGCGCTGCCGTCGAAGAAGGCATCGTGGCTGGCGGCGGCGTCGCTCTCCTGCGCGCCACCCAGGCAATCACGGCAACCGGCATCAACGCCGATCAGGTCGCCGGCATCAACATCGTGCGTCGCGCTCTGCAGGCTCCGGCCCGCCAGATCGCTTCGAACGCAGGTGCCGAAGCCTCGATCGTTGCCGGCAAGATCCTTGAAAACAAGGGCGCTACCTTCGGCTACAACGCCGCGACCGACGAATATGGCGACATGATCGTCATGGGCATCGTTGACCCGGTCAAGGTTGTCCGCACCGCACTTCAGGACGCAGCCTCGGTTGCCGGCCTGCTCGTCACCACCGAAGCCATGATCGCCGAAGCTCCGAAGAAGGACTCGGCTGGCGGCGGCATGCCAGGCGGCATGGGCGGCGGCATGGGCGGCATGGGCGGCATGGATTTCTAATCCAGCCACCTGGCTCAAGCTTACGGAAAGGGCGCCCTCGGGCGCCCTTTTTCGTTGTGCAGCGCGCTTTTCCAAGACCTGCGCGACGGATCAATGCTCGGCGCGCGTGACCGAAACGCCAGCGCGTGAGAACGCCTCGATGCGGTCTTCCACTGCCTTGCCGTCTACGATCAATGTGGCGATGTCACTGAGACCGCCAACCTGGAATGGCGAAACGGCACCGAGCTTGTCGCTTGTCGCAAGCACGACAGTTTCGGCGGAGCACGACATCAGCTGCCGCTTGATCGCCGCCTCCTCCATGTCGCCCGTGGTCAGCCCCTCGGTCACATGCACGCCTGTTACGCCGAGGAAAAACAGATCGGCGCGGATGCGCGATATCGCCTCGGCCGCCAACGCGCCGACCGCCACCATCGAATGACGGTACAGTTTTCCGCCGATGATCACCGCGTCCACCTGCGGCTTGTCCTCAAGTGCTACCGCAATTGTCGGGCTGTGGGTGATTGCCGTGAAGCGGGCCTGGGCCGGCAGGTGCCGGATGATCTCCAGGTTCGACGTGCCGCCGTCGAACACCACCGTCATGCCATCCCTGACCATCGCCGCGCCGGCCTTGCCGAGGGCCGACTTGGCATCCATCGCGATGGCCCGGCGTTCGCCGATGGGAATCACCGTTGGCGACACCGGCATCGCGCCGCCATGCACGCGCAGCAGCAATCCTTCCGCCGCAAGCTCCCTGAGATCGCGCCTGATCGTGTCTTCCGACAACTCCAGTTGGTGGCTGAGATGCTTGGCGACCACCTGCCCGTCCTTGGCAAGAAGGTCGAGGATCAGGCGTTTTCGTTGGCTTGTGAGCACTTTTGCAATTCCGTCAGTTCAGCGATGTCACACGATATTGCATGATACCGCATGAAGCTATATCAATTTCATGCAGATTCGTGCAATTTCAGGAGATATCATGAATACGAAACCAATGCTCATCTTGATCGCCGGTCCCTACCGCTCCGGCACAGGCGACGACCCCATCAAGATGGAGGAAAATCTGAACCGTCTCGAAAGCGTCGCCGTTCCGCTGTTTCGCGCCGGCCACATCCCGATGATCGGCGAATGGGTGGCACTTCCGCTCGGGCGGCAGGTCGGCTCGAAGGGTGCTGGCGATCCGCTCTATGACGAATTCGCCTACCCGGTGGCCGACCGGCTGTTGCGCCATTGCGATGCCGTCCTGCGCTTGCCCGGCGCCTCCAAGGGCGCGGATGAGGACGTGCGGCTGGCCTTGGAGCGTGGTCTCAAGGTCTATTACGACCTCTCCGAAGTGCCGGGAGTGGCGTGAAGGCAGGCATCTTTCTTGTTGCCAAATTTTTTCGAAAAAATTTGCAACGAGGCGGAACCTTTTCCGCTCATCGACGTTGCTACCTTGTCCGAGGTACGTCCGGATGGAGCAATCCTGAAGGAACACCAAAGGGCAAACAGGACGCCTCCAGCACTATCAAAGGTGCGGGAGGCGTTCTTTTTTGTGCGCCTTCGCCATCAATTTCCGCGCCGTCCACTCACCTGGAAGACTCGTAAACCTGCCGCTTCACCGGACCGGACGTCGGCCAGCGGAACCCTTGGGCTCTCGGGGCGTTGACCTGCGCACAAGCCACAGGAGATGCGAAATGGTGAACAAGGATCAGGTCAAGGGCGTTGCCAAGCAGGTCGCCGGCTCCGTCAAGGAAGCGGCTGGCAAGGCCACCGGCGACAAACAGACCCAGGCCAAAGGCACCGCCGAGAAGATCGCCGGCAAGGTTCAAAAGGCCTATGGCGACACCAAAGAAAAGATCAAGAAGGCGCTTTGACCACGAGTGCACGCGCAGAACGAGGCGGCTTCGGCCGCCTTTTCTCATGCCAGGAGCGTCGATCTTCACACGACCTCCAAGCTGAACCGATTAGGTTCTTCCCCACCGCCAATCTCCGCTTGATGCCTTGTGTGCAACGCGATAGGCCGATGCCCGCAACGACATTTTGCGGAGACAGATCGTGACAGCCCAGAAGACCAGAACCGAGACCGACACCTTCGGACCGATCGAGGTCGCCGCCGACCGCTATTGGGGCGCGCAGGCGCAACGTTCGCTGGGCAATTTCAAGATCGGCTGGGAAAAGCAGCCGCTTTCGGTTGTGCGTGCGCTCGGCATCGTCAAGCGCGCCTGCGCCGAAGCCAACATGGCGCTTGGCCGCCTCGATCCCAAGATCGGCAGCACGGTTGTGGCTGCCGCGCAGGAAGTCATCGACGGCAAGCTCAACGACCACTTCCCGCTGGTGGTGTGGCAGACCGGCTCGGGCACGCAGTCGAACATGAACGCCAATGAGGTGATCTCGAACCGCGCCATCGAGATGCTGGGCGGCGAGATGGGCTCCAAGAAGCCGGTCCACCCCAACGACCACGTCAACATGAGCCAGTCGTCGAACGACACCTATCCGACGGCCATGCACATCGCCTGCGCCGAGCGCATCGTCCATGACTTGCTGCCGGCCTTGAAGCGCCTGCACGCCGCTCTGGACAAGAAGGCCAGGGAATTCGACCACATCATCAAGATCGGCCGCACCCACACCCAGGATGCGACGCCGCTGACGCTGGGCCAGGAGTTTGGTGGCTACGCCGCGCAGGTCGCCTCGTCGATCAAGCGCATCGAACTAACCTTGCCGGGCCTGCAGGAACTGGCCCAGGGCGGCACCGCCGTCGGCACCGGCCTCAACGCCCCGATCGGCTTTGCCGAAAAGGTTGCCGAGCAGATCGCCGCCATCACCGGTCTCGCCTTCGTCACCGCACCCAACAAGTTCGAAGCGCTCGCTGCGCATGATTCGATGGTGTTCAGCCACGGCGCCATCAATGCGACGGCGGCGGCGCTGTTCAAGATCGCCAACGATATCCGCTTCCTCGGCTCGGGCCCACGCTCGGGTCTCGGCGAGCTGTCGCTGCCCGAAAACGAGCCGGGCTCGTCGATCATGCCGGGCAAGGTCAATCCGACCCAGTGCGAAGCGCTGACCCAGGTCTGCGTGCAGGTGTTCGGCAACAACGCAGCGCTGACCTTCGCCGGCAGCCAGGGCCATTTCGAGCTCAACGTCTACAATCCGGTCATGGCCTACAACTTCCTGCAGTCGGTGCAGCTGATGGCCGATGCGGCGGTCTCTTTCACCGACAATTGCGTCGTCGGCATCGAGGCGCGCGAAGACAACATCAAGGCAGCACTCGACCGTTCGCTGATGCTGGTGACCGCCCTTGCGCCGACAATCGGCTATGACAACGCCGCCAAGATCGCCAAGACCGCGCACAAGAATGGCACCACGTTGCGCGAGGAGGCATTGGCGACCGGACTGGTGTCGGCGGAAGACTACGACCGGATCGTGCGCCCGGAGGACATGACCCATCCGGGTTGATTTACGCTTGGAGCGCCGCGCCTTCGAATGAACGCGCGGCGCCCCAGCGCAAAATCATTCCAATTGTGAACGATCTGTCGACACATTCGCACCTTTAGTGAACAGTCGGAATCCACTAGATGTGGGGCATCGAATTTCAACGGAGCCTCACCCCAATGTCCAATGCTTCCATCGCTTCAGAAAAGTCCATGAGCGGTAACGCTTCGGCTCTCATCCTTGCAGGCCGCGTCCTGCTGTCGATCATCTTCATCCTCGCCGGCTTTGCCAAGCTGACCGCCATTTCCGGCACCGCCGGCTGGTTCGCCAGCATCGGCCTGCCGCTGCCGACGGTTACGACCGTCGTCGTTGGCCTGGTTGAGCTTGTTGGTGGCATCGCCATCCTGACCGGCTTCCAGACCCGTATCGCTGCGATCGTGCTCGGCCTGTTCACCCTGGCTGCGACCGCCATTGCCCACACCGACTTCGCCGATCAGGTCCAGATGATGTTCCTGCAGAAGAACCTGGCGATCGCCGGTGGCCTGTTCGTGCTCGCAGCCTTCGGTGCCGGCGCGCTGTCGATCGACGCCCGCCGCCGCTAAACCAAGCAGAACTCCTCCCAAGATTAGCCCGGGCTCGTCCCGGGCTTTTTTGTGCGCTGAAGTGGCCGACAGATCGACATAGTGATGACATCACCAATGCACAGGTGCATCCTGCGGCTGTGAGGTTACCCCGATGCTCAACAATCTGTTGCTGCTTGTCGCCCGAATCCTGATCGCCGCACTGTTTGTGCCCGCTGGCATCAGTACTCTTTCGAATATCTCAGGCGCTGCCGGCTATTTCGCCGGGCTCGGCCTGCCCCTGCCGACATTCGTTGCGCTGGGCGTCGGACTGCTGGAACTGGGCGGCGGGGCGCTGGTGCTGCTCGGCTTCCAAACCCGGGCGGTGTCGCTGCTGCTCGCGGCCTTTGCGCTGGCGGCAGGCTTCATCGGCCATTATGGCCAGGGCGGCGACAATCCGGCGATGGCCTTCATGCACCAGCAGGCGCTGATGAAGGACATCGCCACATCTGGTGGCCTGATCGCGCTGTCTGTGGCCGGCGCAGGTGCGATCTCGCTCGACCGGATGCTGTTCCGGCGAGCTATTTGACCGAGATGCTCGGGCCGTCCTCGACCGCCAGCACCAGCTTGCGGCCCGTGACCTTGGCAAGTTGCGCCAGACGTCCCGCCGGGCGCTCACCGTAGAGCTGACCGAATTCGCTCGGGATGATCAGCGCCAGCACGCCGTTGCCGCGATCTTCCCAGCGCAGCTTGGGCATCACGCCGGGCATCGAGGCCGTAAGCAGATAGACCACGCGCATCATGGCGCCCAGGATGCGGGCGCGTTCGAGATAACGCGGCGTCGCCAGTTCCTTCAGTTCCGGGGCGAAACTGTCGTTGAAGACGCCATCGTGGCGGAACAGGTTGGCCAGCGCCAGGAACGCACGACCCGGATGGTCGACACCGATGAAGGACGCGTGCGCGATGATGTTGAGCGATTGCCTGCCGCGATATTCAGGATGGGCGCGCCAGCCGATATCGGCGAGCAGGCAGGCGGCATGGCGATAGCGCGCCTCCTCCTCCGTCTCTTCGATGCCGAAGGCAGCGAACGACCTGCGTGTCCATTCGACAAGCTCGTGGGCATGGCGCACCGAACGTGCGCGCAGCACCGCCAGTTCCTCGGCCGCCGAAATCAGTGGATCGGAACGGCGTTCTTCTTCGTCGAGCAGCGAGAACAAAAAACCTTCGCGCACGCCGAGCGCCGAGACGACAATGTTCGACGGCTCCATCTCAGCGATGATTTCCTGCAGCACCACCGCACCATAAGGCAGCAGCGAGCGGCGGTTCTTCGACACGCCCTCGATGCCCTTGACCTTCTCGACGTCACCGCGCGCGACCTGCTTGAGGAAGGGGAGCAGGCTTGCCGGGTCGAGCTGGTAATGGTGCATCACCTCGAGCGGATAGTTGGTGATGCCCATATGCAGCCGGGCGAGGTTTCGCCACGTGCCACCGACGGCATAAAAGGTCCTGCCCTTGCCGCCCTTGAGCAGCTTGGCCCGCATCAGTTCGGTGCGCGTGATCTTGGCCGCGACCACCGGCGAGCCTTTTGCCATATCCTGGAGCCTGAGGCCCCCGAGCGGCAAGGTGATACCCTCGCCGATGTCTTCGCCCCGGACGTCGACAAGTTCCAGACTGCCGCCACCCAGGTCACCGGCGATGCCGTCGGCGGGATGGAAGCCTGAGATCACGCCGAGCGCAGAATAGTGGGCCTCTTCGCGGCCGGTGAGCACCTGAATCTTGGTGCCGAGCACGTCTTCGGCACGCTGGATGAAGTCGGGGCCATTGATCGCCTCGCGCGCGGCTGCGGTTGCCAGCACATACATCTTTTCCGCGCCCGCCTGTTCGGACAGCCCGCGAAAGCGCCTGAACTCCTCCATCGAGCGCGTCACGCCCTCGGGGTCGAGTTTTCCCGTCGAAACGATGCCGCGGCCGAGGCCGGCCAGCATCTTTTCGTTGAACAGAAGGGTCGGCGAGCGCGCCAACCCTTCATAGACGACGAGACGTATGGAGTTCGAGCCGATATCGATGATCGACAGCGGTCGGCGGTCCTTGAGCCGGCCCTGCGAAAGTTGCGCCATCAGGTGGCCGCCGCCTCAGCCTTCTTGCGACGTTTGAACTGGGCAATGCGTTTGGGGGCGTGAGACTTCAGCGCGTCACCCCGTCCGGACAGACTCGGATTGGTCATGAAATATTCCTGCGCATTAAACGGCTCTTCGCCCTCGTCCAGCGTGATCCGCCGCGAGGTTCCATCCGCCAATACTTCGAAACTTTGCTGGTTGTCCATGATGTTTCCGAGCATGACCTGGCCAAGCACCTGCTCGTGCACAGTCGAATGCATCGTGATCGGCACCATGCATTCGACGCGGCGGTCGAGGTTGCGCGGCATCAGATCGGCCGAGCTGATGTAGACAATGGCCTCGTCCGACGGCAGGCCATGGCCATTGCCGAAGCAGTAGATGCGGCTGTGCTCGAGGAAGCGGCCGACGATCGACTTGACGCGGATGTTCTCCGACAGCCCGGGCACCTGTGGCCTCAGGCAGCAGATGCCGCGCACCACAAGGTCGATCTCGACCCCGCTGCGGCTTGCATCGTAGAGCGCGTCGATGATGATCGGATCGACCAGCGCGTTCATCTTCATCCATATCTGCGCCGGTTTGCCGTTGCGGGCATGCTCGACCTCGTCGGCGATATGCTTGAGAATCCGGCTGCGCAGCGTGTAGGGCGACAAGGCGATGCACATCTCGTCCGTCGGCTCGGCATAGCCGGTGATGAAATTGAAGATCTGCGCCACGTCGCGCGCAATCGCCGAATCGGTCGTGAAGAACGACAGGTCGGTGTAGATGCGCGCGGTGATCGGGTGGTAGTTGCCGGTGCCGAGATGGACGTAGTTGCGCAAGCGCCCGTCCTCGCGGCGAACCACGAGCGACATCTTGGCGTGCGTCTTGAGTTCGAGGAAACCGAACACGACCTGCACGCCGGCACGTTCGAGGTCGCGCGCCCAGCGGATATTGGCTTCTTCGTCGAAGCGGGCCTTGAGTTCGACAAGTGCCGTCACCGACTTACCGGCTTCGGCGGCGTCGACCAGCGCGCGCACGATCGGGCTGTCGTTGGACGTCCGGTAAAGTGTCTGCTTGATCGCCACCACTTCCGGATCGATCGCCGCCTGGCGCAGGAACTGCACGACGACATCGAAGGATTCGTAAGGGTGGTGGACGACGAAGTCCTTCTCCCGGATCGCCGCGAAGCAGTCGCCGCGGTGTTCGCGGATACGCTCGGGGAAACGCGGATTGAACGGCGGGAACTTCAGGTCGTCGCGCGGGACTGCGACGATTTCGGAAATCTGGTTGATGGCCAGAGGCCCACTCAGAATGCTGACGCGGTTCGCCGCAACGCCAAGCTCGCCGGCAACAAATTCGCGCAATGCCGCCGGCATCTGGCTGTCGAACTCGATTCGGACCACCGACCCACGCCGCCGGCGCTTGAGTGCGGTCTCAAACAGCCGCACCAGGTCTTCGGATTCTTCCTCGACCTCGATGTCGCTGTCGCGGATGATCTGGAACGTGCCTGAGCCCTTGACCTCGTAGCCGGGGAAGAGCTTGCCGATGAACAGACTCACGGTCTCCTCGATCGGGATGAAGCGCACCGTGCGTTTGCGATCCGGCAGCCTGATGTAGCGGCGCAGGGCCACCGGCAGGCGCAGCAAGGCCGTCATTTCCTCACTATTCTTGCGGTGGCGCAGCTGTAGCGCGATGGAAAATCCGAGATTGGGGATGAACGGGAAAGGATGCGCCGGGTCGATCGACAGCGGCGTCAGGACCGGGAAGATCTGCTCCATGAAGTGGTCTTCGAGCCACTTCTTCTCATCCTTGGCAAGGTCGGTCGCCGAGATGCTCTCGATACCTTCGAGCTTGAGCAGCTCCATCAGGCTCGACAGGCTCTTCTGCTGGTCCTCCTGGAGGCGTTCGACCTCGAGCAGCAGCTGTTCGAGCTGTTGCTCCGGCGTGCGGCCATCGGGGCTGCGAATGGTGATCCCCTCGCGCACCTGCCCGGCAAGGCCAGCGACGCGGACCATGAAGAACTCGTCGAGATTGCCGGCCGAAATCGACAGGAAGCGCACGCGCTCGAGTAGCGGGTGGTTCGGGTTTTGTGCCTGTTCGAGCACCCGCCTGTTGAACTGCAGCCAGGAGAACTCGCGATTGACAAAGCGATCGGGGTTGCCGCCTACCGCATCGGTCGGCGACTTGTCGTTGACGAAATCGGTATGTACCGGCCTCAACTGATTCATATGCAACCCTTCCCCACCGCAGCGTTCCGCCGCTTATCCGGCTCAACTTATCCTCTGACAGGCAATTGCGACAGTTTCATTTCAGCATCTTGCAAACCTGCCGCTTATGATACAAACGCTTCCGATAACGGCGTCGCAAATCCCTTGGACGTGCAAAGGCGCCGTGGCATTCATGCGCGAAGTTCCTCAGAAGGGAAAAACACCATGGCCGGCGGCTCCATCCCCCACTTCCAGAACGATGCTGGACATGCCGTGATCGAGATCGGCGTCAAGGAATTCATGTGCGTGGGCGCCAACCCGCCCTTCGACCATCCGCATGTGTTCCTCGACATGGGCGCGGACGCCGAAAAGGTCTGCCCCTATTGCTCGACGCTCTATCGCTACTCGTCCAAGCTGAAGGCGACCGAGACACAGCCGTCAGGCTGCCTGTACGTCGTCGACCGCGCAGCCTGACGACAAAGCCGCGGTCATGCAATCGCGGCAGATCGTGATCGCAGGGGCCGGCATCGCCGGGCTCACTGCGGCGCTCGCCTTCGCAAGGCACGGCTTTGGCGTTCGCGTCCATGAACGCGCTCCGGTGCTTGAAGAAGTCGGTGCCGGACTCCAGATTTCTCCCAACGCCACCCGCATCCTCGACCGTCTTGGCGTGCTCGATCTGCTCAGCGCCTCAACCGTGCGGCCGGAAGCGATCGTGCTGCGCGACGCTGCAACCTTGGGAGAACGCGCGCGCGTTCCGCTGGGAGCCGCGGCTGAGCGGCGCTGGAAAGCCCCTTACCTCGTTGCTCATCGCTCCGACCTTCAAAATGCGTTGCTCGCACGGGTCGCGGAAAGCCCGCTGATCGAGGTCACCACCAGTTCCGAGGTCACCGATGTCGAGGCACAGGCTGACGGCATCAGGGTAGCGGTCATGCAAGGCGGCGTCGCCTCCAATGTCGAGGCTGTTTTGTTTGTCGCTGCAGACGGCGTCTGGTCGGCCAGCCGGCGGCTGGTCGGCCCGAACGAGAAGAGCCGCTTTTCCGGCGAACTTGCATGGCGCACGACCCTCTCCGCCGACGGTGATGTCGGCCGCTATTTTGCCGCCTTGAGCTCGCCGGCAATGGTGACGACCTTTCTTCACCCGGGCTTCCATCTCGTCGCCTACCCGATCCGCGCCGGCACCGCGATCAACCTCGCCGCCTTCACGCCGGGCAATTCGATCGCCGAGCAATGGTCGGGCGAGACCGACGCCGGTGCGTTGAAGCGCGCCATGCGCGGCACCGCTCCTCCACTCTCCAGGCTCATCGACGAAGCCGGGCCGTGGACGGTCTGGCCGCTGCATACAGTCGACCAGGCCCGCCCCTGGACCGCAGCGAGCGGTATCGCGCTGATCGGAGATGCAGCACACGCCATGACGCCCTTCGCCGCCCAGGGAGCGGCGATGGCGATCGAGGACGCCTACACGCTGGCGGACGCGTTTGTGGCAGGTCCACAGACGGCCGACGCACTGTCGCGGTGGGAAATGGAGCGCAAGTCACGCGTGCGCAAAGTGGCACGGCGCGGCGCGCTGAACCGCTTCGCCTGGCATGCCAACGGGCCGGTGGCAGTGGCGCGCAACCTGTTCCTCAAACTCAAGTCACCCGAAAGCCTCGCCGCCGACATGGACTGGCTCTATGGCTGGACCCCGCCCGGCTGGTCCGACCAGGGCCGGTTGTAGAGGCCGAGCGACACATTCAGCGTTGCCGGCAGCGGGTTCCACCAGCCGGTCGTCAACCCAGCCTCTCGAAGTGCAGCAGCCGTCCAGGTGTTGCAGCCAGCCAAGGCGTTGAACATGCCGTTGGCCTCGAAGAAACCGTCATAGGCGCCGTAGTTCACACCAGCTATACGCTGCACGCCATTTGGCCCCTGCTGGAAGCTGCGCGCGATGAAATCAAGCAGAGCGGTAAAGCCGGCCTCGCCGATATCGAAGCGGCTGACGGTCGGGTGTGGCAGTGCGACGTCGCCAGCCAGATCGACATGCATCACAGAACTGTCGAGCGTGAACGCCGCAAGCACAGGCCCCGGCTTGAGTTCCGCCCATGTCGGCGTACCGATGTAAAAGGCCTTGCTGCCCCAGCCGAACACCAGATAGCGCGCCGCCGGCAAGTCCGCCTCTATTCCCGCGCCGAGCAGAAAGCCGAACTTTTCCAGTACCGACGCATCAAGCGGCACGGCAATATCGGTATGGATCGGATTGGTGAAAACGAGGATGTGGCGCGGTGTTGCCGCAACTGGCCCGCCGCCGAAAAGCGGCCTCGGCACCAGCGTGCCCAATGCAATGGCAGCGACCACGAACAGGACAAGGAGGCCCAGAAGACGAAAAGTCCTTCTCACCGGCAGGCTGTCCCCTTTGTCGCAGCGTTGTAAGGTTTCAACAAAAAGCCCGGCCGAAATGCGACCGGGCTTTCAGATTGTTGAGCGCCGCTGCTAATGCAGGATCTGGCTGAGGAACAGCTTGGTGCGCTCGTGGCGCGGATGGTCGAAGAACTCGGCCGGGGTGTTTTCCTCGACGATCTGGCCCTGGTCCATGAAGATGACCCGGTTGGCGACCTTGCGGGCAAAGCCCATCTCGTGGGTCACACACAGCATGGTCATGCCCTCTTCAGCGAGGCCAACCATGGTTTCCAGCACTTCCTTGATCATTTCGGGATCGAGCGCCGAGGTCGGCTCGTCAAACAGCATGATGCGCGGGTTCATGCACAAGGAGCGCGCGATCGCCACGCGCTGCTGCTGGCCGCCGGAGAGCTGGCCGGGATATTTGTTGGCTTGCTCGGGGATCTTGACCCGGCGCAGGAAGTGCATCGCCTGCTCCTCGGCCTGCTTCTTGGGCGTCTTGCGCACCCAGATCGGCGCCAGCGTGCAGTTTTCCAGGATCGTCAGATGCGGGAACAGGTTGAAGTGCTGGAACACCATGCCGACTTCGCGGCGAACCTCGTCGATCTTCTTGAGGTCGTTGGTCAGTTCCTTGCCATCGACGATGATCTTGCCCTTCTGGTGCTCTTCCAGCCGGTTGATGCAGCGGATCATCGTCGACTTGCCCGAGCCCGACGGGCCGCAGATGACGATGCGCTCGCCGCGCATGACGCGCAGGTTGATGTCTTTCAGCACATTGAACTCGCCATACCATTTATGCATGCCGACAATGTCGATCGCCACATCGGTGTCGGAGATGTGCATCTTGGCCCGATCGACCTTGATCTCGTCGGCGCTGACTGCGTTTTCGATGGCCATGGGCCGTTCCCTTTGTTGTTCGTTATCGTTTATGCCCGGTGTCGAGCCGGTGTTCCATATAGATAGAATAGCGCGACATGCCAAAACAGAACATCCAGAACACCAGTGCCGCAAAGACGAGCCCTGATGATGGGGTCTGGGGCGATGCCCAGGCCGGATCCGAGAAGTTCTGGCGCACGACACCAAGCAGGTCGAACATCGAAATGATGTAGACGAGGCTGGTGTCCTTGAACATGCCGATGAAGGTGTTGACGATGCCGGGAATGACAAGCTTCAACGCCTGAGGCAGCACAACCAGCCGCATCTTCTGCCAGTAGCCAAGGCCAAGCGAATCGGCGCCCTCGTACTGCCCCTTGGGGATCGCCTGCAGACCGCCGCGCACCACTTCCGCCATGTAGGCCGAGGCGAACAACGACACGCCGATCAGCGCGCGCAGGAATTTGTCGAAGCTGACCCCCGCCGGCAAGAACAGCGGCAGCATGACGCTCGCCATGAACAGCACGGTGATCAAAGGCACGCCGCGGATCGTTTCGATGAAGATGACGGAGAGCATCTTCACCACCGGCATCTTCGACCGCCGGCCAAGTGCGAGCAGGATGCCAAGTGGCAACGACACCACGATGCCGACGAAGGAGAGGCTGAGCGTCACCAAGAGCCCGCCCCAGAGCGGTGTTTCGACATGCGACAGCCCAAACATGCCTCCAACCAGAAGCATGAAAGCGACGATCGGGAACACCAGGAAGAGCAGGAACGCGTTCAGCCCCTTGCGCGGGACACGCGGGATCATCAGCGGCAGCAGCAGCGCCACGAACATGATCGCCACCAGAATGACGCGCCAGCGTTCCTCCATGGGATAGCGGCCGACCATGAACTGGCCGAGCTTGGCATTGACGAACGCCCAGCAGGCGCCGGACCAGCCGTCAGGCTGGACACCGCCCTGCGCTATTGTCGCACAGACGGTTCGGTCCGTGCCGGTCCACTGGGCATTGACCAGGGCCCAGTTGAACAATGGTGGCACGACGATCGCCACGATGATCATGCCAATGATGGTCAGCACCGAATCGAAAGGATTGGCAAAAAGGTTCTTGCGTATCCAGGCAATCGGCCCGCGTTCGCGAAGTGGCGCTGGTTGCGGCAACGCCATTTCGGTGCGGACATAATGAAAATCGCTTTGCGACATGTCCGCCTCCTACCTTTCCACCAGCGCCATCTTGGCGTTGAACCAGTTCATGAAGGCCGACGTGATCAGGCTGAGGCCAAGATAGGCGATCATCCAGATGACCACGATCTCGATTGCCTGTCCGGTCTGGTTGAGCACCGTTCCGCCCACCGCGACCAGATCGGGATAGCCGATGGCGATTGCCAGCGACGAGTTCTTGGTCAGGTTGAGATACTGGCTGGTGAGCGGCGGGATGACGATGCGCAGCGCCTGCGGCACCACCACCAGCCTGAGCGCCTGCCCCGAACGCAGGCCAAGTGCAGCGGAAGCCTCACTTTGCCCGCTGCTGACGCCCCTGATGCCGGCGCGCACGATCTCGGCGATGAAGGCGGCGGTGTAGAACGACAAGGCCAGGTAGAGCGCCAGGAACTCGGGCTTGATCTGGAAACCGCCGGTCAGGTTGAAGGTCGACTTCTTCGGAAAATCAAAGCTCATGGGAAAACCGGTGGCGACGAGCGCCAGAAGCGGCAGGCCTATGATCAGGGCAAGCGAGGTCCAGAACACCGGGAATGTCGCGCCCGTCGCCATCTGCCTTTGCCTGGCCGCGCGCGCCACGAACCACGACATGCCGATGCCAAGCAGGCATGCCACCGGGACCAGCAGTGAACCCTCGCCCCAGATCAGCTTGGGGAAATAGAACCCGCGGCTGTTAAGGAAGGAGCCAAAGGGCAGCTCGATGCTTTCCTTGGGCAGCGGCAGAACCGAAAGCACGCCGAAATACCAGAAGAAGATGACCAGCAACGGCGGGATGTTGCGGAAGACCTCGACATAGACGGTGCAGATCTTGCGGATCAGCCAGTTGTGCGACAGCCGGCCGATGCCGATGAGGAACCCCAGGATGGAGGCCGTGACAATGCCTGCCCCCGCCACGACGAGGGTGTTGAGGATGCCGACCAGCAAGGCCCGCTTGTAGGTCGAATCGGAATCGAAGGCGATCAGCGTATCGCTGACGTCGAAGCCGGCACGGCCGTTGAGAAAGGCGAAACCCGACGCGATGTTGGCGCGTTTCAGGTTGTCGATTGTATTGCCAATAATCCACCAGACGAACGCCGTAAGCGCAACGACCACGAGGATCTGGAAGAAGATGCCGCGCACCTTCGGATCGTAGAGCAGCGACGCGCGGCCGCCCCCTGCGTCATGGGGAATGTCCTGCGTAGCCATCGGAAGTCCCTCTGAAAGAGTAACCGGAAGGCGGCATCACCGCCCTCCGGACGAGACTTCGGATCAGCGGATGGGCGGCGCGTACTGCAGTCCACCCTTGGTCCAGAGCGCATTGATGCCACGGGCGATCTTCAGCGGGCTGCCCTGGCCGACATTGCGTTCAAAGACTTCGCCGTAGTTGCCCACTGATTTGACGATGTTGACGACCCAGTCGTTGCCGAGGCCGAGATCGGTGCCGATCTTGGTGTCCGCCTCCGTGCCGAGCACGCGCTTGACCTCGGGGTTTCCTGAACCCTTCATTTCCTCGACATTGGCTTGGGTGATGCCGAGTTCCTCGGCCGTCAGCAGCGCGAAATAGGTCCACTTGACGATGTGGTACCACTTGTCGTCGCCCTGGCGCACGGCAGGTCCGAGCGGCTCCTTGGAGATGATCTCGGGCAGCACGACGTGATCGTCCGGCGAGCCGAGCGTCAGGCGGATGCCGTAAAGACCTGACTGGTCGGTGGTGTAGACGTCGCAACGGCCCGCGTCGTAGGCGGCGTTGACCTCTTCGAGCTTCTCGAAGACGACCGGATTGTACTCCATCTTGTTCGCCTTGAAGTAGTCGGCGAGATTGAGTTCGGTCGTGGTGCCGGTCTGCACGCAAACGGCGGCGCCCGAGAGCTGGAGCGCGGAATTCACGCCGGGCAGCTTCTTGGCGTTGATCATGAAGCCCTGGCCGTCGAAATAGGTGACGCCGACGAAGTTCAGGCCAAGGGCCGTATCGCGGTTGATGGTCCAGGTGGTGTTGCGCGACAGAACGTCGATTTCGCCCGACTGAAGTGCTGTGAAGCGTTCCTTGGCGGAGAGCGGCGTGAACTTGACCTTGGTGCCGTCACCAAAGACCGCAGCGGCAACCGCGCGACAGAAATCGGCATCAAGCCCCTGCCAGTCACCCTTGTCGTTCGGCGCCGAAAAGCCGGCCAGACCAGTGCTGACGCCGCATTGCAAAAATCCCTTTGCCTTGACGTCCTCGAGCGTGCCAGCCGATGCGGCGGTCGCCATGCAGCCGAGCGTGACAGCCCCGAGAATGCCCGAAATGATATATTTCATGACCCACGAACCCTTTTCTGTTTTTTCCAGGCTGTGTCGCCCGTCTTTTTAAAGTGTGAACTCAGCGTCCCCTATCCGGCCCATATCCGGATTGCGCACCTTGCCGGCGCGCTTTGCTGCAGTCCGGTTCACAAATGCCATCGAAGGCGATAATTCTTGTTAGGTCAAGCAATAAAGCCCCGCGATCCGCGCCTCGGTCTTTAGTATTAGAAAGATGCGGGCACGATCTGTGCTGCGCCTTACAAAGCGGGCTCCGACTGCTTGGCCGGCAGCCCATTTGCGCCTGCCGAAACCGATCGCGGCAGCGCGCCTGTGGCGGTTGCGAAGGGAGCGCGCCACATACGGCGCCAGGTGAACGCCATCGTCTCGACGAGGCGCTCACCAAGACCCACCGGCCATATCTGGCCCAGCCGAACGCGGGCCTGCGGCGGTTGCGCAGGTAGAGCCGTCGCTTTATGGCTGGCGTCTTCGCTGAAAGGGTGCGGTTTCATGACTCGAGACAACGGTAGGATCAAAGGCGTCAACACGCGGCTCGCGCATGCCGGGCACGACCCCCATGGCTTCCATGGCTTCGTCAATCCGCCAGTGGTGCGCGCCTCGACGGTTCTCTATCCCAACGCTGCAACGATGGCCGGGCGCGCTCAAAAATACACATATGGCACCCGTGGCACGCCGACGACCGACGCGCTGTGCGAAGCGATCGACGAGCTTGAAGGTTCGGCCGGAACGATCGCCGTCCCCTCGGGCCTCGCCGCCGTCACAGTGCCGCTGCTTGGCTTCCTGTCGGCCGGCGACCATGTGCTGATCACCGACTCGGTCTATGCGCCGACACGCCACTTCGCCGACACCATGCTGAAGCGTCTCGGCGTCGAGGTCGACTACTACCACCCGCATGCAGGTGCGGGCATCGCCGAATTGATCAAGCCCAACACCAAGGTCGTGTTCACCGAATCGCCCGCGTCCAACACCTATGAGGTGCAGGACATCCCGGCGATCGTCAAAGCCGCGCATGCTGCGGGTGCGATCGTCATGATGGACAACACTTGGGCCACGCCGCTGCTGTTTAAGGCGCTCGACTTCGGCGTCGATGTTTCGATCCATGCCGCAACGAAGTATCCGGCCGGCCATTCCGACATCCTCAGCGGCACGGTTTCGGCCAACGCCGCCTGCTGGCCACGTCTCAGGGAAGCCTTCGACACGCTCGGCTGCTGTGCGGGGCCCGACGACGTCTACCAGGTGCTGCGCGGATTGCGCACAATGGGTGTCAGGCTTGCCCACCACGAAAAGAGTGCGCTTGAGATCGCGCGTTGGCTCGAAGGCCAGCCAGGCGTCGCGCGAGTGCTGCACCCTGCGCTCGAAAGCCATCCCGACCACGCCATGTGGAAGCGCGACTTCGCCGGTTCCAGCGGCATCTTTTCGGTGGTGCTTTCCGGTGGCGGCACGAAAAAGGCGCACGCCTTCCTCGACGCGCTGGAAATCTTTGGCTTGGGCTATTCCTGGGGTGGTTATGAGAGCCTTGCCGTGCCGGTGTTCCTCGGCGACCGCAAGATCGCCAGCGTGCCCTATGAAGGCCCGATCATCCGCCTGCAGATCGGGCTGGAAGACGTGGCCGACCTGAAGGAAGACATCGCGGCTGGCCTGGCCGCGGCAAACAGCGCGGAGTGAGGTCGGGCCTGCCGGTCCGGCTTGTGCCTTGAAACGACGCGGCCCGCATTGACGCCGAGACCGGCGATCGCGACAGTGGTGCTTGAGAGCAGCAACCTTCCGCGAGGATCAATATGGCCGCGTCCGACCGTCCGTCAGAAATCGCCCACTGGACCGAGATCGAGCGGCCGGACGGCGAGACATTTTCCGGCACCAGCGAGTTGAGGGGAATCGGTGCGCCGCTTGCCGCGCATTTTGGCCTTGAGCGGATCGGCATCCATCATGTCCGGCTGCCGCCTGGCCGGCGGACATCGTTTCCGCATGCCGAAAGTGCCGAAGAGGAATTCGTCTATGTGCTCGACGGCGAGCCAGATGTCTGGCTGGACGGCAAGCTGCACCGATTGAAGCCCGGCGATTCCGTCGGCTTTCCCGCAGGCACCGGATTGGCCCACAGTTTCCTCAACAACACCGAAACCGAAGTGCGCCTTTTGGTGGTTGGCGAAACCAGCAAGGCCGAAAACCGTATCGTCTATCCGCGCAATCCCGAGCGAAAGCCGATGCGCGACGACTGGTGGGACGACGCGCCGCAGCGCGCGCTCGGCGACCATGACGGGATGCCCGACAAGCTTCGCGCCGCACAACAGAAGTCAAAGGGCTAGAGTCAAAGCCAAGGCACTCTCACCGCAAGCCCTTGAAATTATTGGCGATCCCGACAGGATTCGAACCTGTGACCATCGGCTTAGAAGGCCGGTGCTCTATCCAGCTGAGCTACGGGACCACTGGCCGGCCCATGGCGAGCCGGCATAATCGTGCCTTGAAACGTCAGTGCGTCCAGGGCGTCCTGCGGTCATAACGGAAATTATCGGAGTAGGAAATCTGCCGGCGCTTGGCTTCCTTCGGCTCCTGCACGCGGAAGGCCAGGCCTTCCTTTTCAGCATAGGCGACCGCTTCTTCGCGGGTCTCGAAAGTCAGCCTGATCTGGCTCTTCATGTCGCCGGAGCTGGTGTAGCCCATCAGCGGATCGATCTTCTTCGGCGTCTCGGCGTCGAATTCGAGCACCCAGTGCCCCGTTTTGGCTTTGCCCGACTGCATGGCGGTCTTGGCGGGGCTGAAAATTCGCGCGGACATACTTACCTCACTCGTGATTCCGCGCAGACGCACGGACATCCAGATGAGCCCGTCATTACTGTGCAATCGCCGTTGCTGCAAGACGAAAGCCAGTTTCGGCGTTTTTGCCCTTGCCTTGTCGAGCGGAAGCCACTAGGCACGGCATCGAAATGTGATTTCGGAGTGTAGCGCAGCCTGGTAGCGCATCTGGTTTGGGACCAGAGGGTCGGGAGTTCGAATCTCTCCACTCCGACCATTTTATCTCGCAAATTCATTTGCATGGCCCGTAGCTGCCAAAGACTGGCCGCACAGGCGAACGCTCCCCCATCGCAACCACATGATCGGCACGGCGAGCTGTCGAAACGAATCGTGCGATGCGGGTCCAGTGGCTTGATGCGGCCCTGTCTTCGAATCACCGAAGCCGCGTGAGCCGTTCGAAGCACGACAGGATCAGGATCGCCGTCGCTGCCAAGCCGGCGCAAAGCCCCCACCAAACGCCCGTTGGTCCGAGCGCATACGATAAGGCGACTGCTACAGGAAAGCCGACCAGCCAGTAGCCGACGAGGGTCAAGCCAAGCGTCAGCCTGGCGCGGCCAAGGCCACGCATGAGGCCGACGCCGATGTTTTGCGAGCAGTCGAAGAGCTGCAGGACGGCGGCAATCGCCAGCAATCGCGCAGCGAGTTTCAACGTTTCTGCATTGCTCGATCCTGCATCGGCCACAAATGGTGAGAGAACGAGTCCCGGCACCGCCAAATAGCAGAAGCCTATGATCGCCATGGCGATCAGTCCGATACCGATGCCGATCACCCCATAGCGGCGTTTCAGTGCCCCCTGCCCCAAGCCTTGCGCTTCGCTGATGGCGACCGAAGTGCCATGCGACAGGCCTACCGCCAGCATGAAGGCGATATAGATGATCTGGTTGACGATGTTGTGGGCGGCAAGTGCCGCTTCGCCGAACGTGCCCATCAATAGGGCAATGGCGACGGTGAAGGCAGCCTCGGAGCCAAAGGCCGCCGACGTCGGGGCGCCGAGGGCCAATGTGCGTTTCCATGCCGCCACATCGAGGTGCCGCAAGGCTGGCACGAACCTAAAGGCGCCATAGCCCGGCGACCGCAGGATATGGGTAAGGAGAGCTGTAAAGCTTGCCAGGTGAACCAAAGCGGCGGCAAAGGCCACACCTGGAGCGCCGAGCTGCGGCAAGCCGAAACGACCTGTGGCTAGGCCCACGGCAAGTGCCGCGTTGACGGCGATGGAGGCCAAGGTGATCGCCAGCACTGGTCCCGGCTTTCTAAGGCCAACGGTGAAGCTGCGCAGCGCGTTGAACCACAGGCATGGAAGAATGCCCCAGGACGTCGCCATCAAATAGATGCCCGCCAGCCGTGCGACCTCGGCATCCTGTCCGAACATCAGCAGCAGCGGCTCAACCTGCGTCATCAGCGCCATGCCAACGAGGCCGGCCAATGTCGATATCTGCAGGCTTGCGGCGGCGTAATTCGCGATCTTTTGAGCGTTGCCCGCACCACGAGCCTCTTCGGCGACCAGATTGGCCGTTCCCACCGCAAGGCCGACGCCCATGGTGCGCAGCAGGTTGAACAGGCCGATCGCCAACCCGCCGGCAGCGAGCTCGGCCGGACCGAGCAGGCCGAGCACGATGATCGAGGTGGTCGAGATCGCCACCTGAGCAAGCTGGGTCAGCGCCAACGGCACCGCCAGCTCCATTATGTGACGCGCATCGGCGATGAAGCGCGACAGGATGGATGTATTCGCCATGTCGCGCTTCAAAAGTCCCTTGTCAGGCGAGAATGCGGGCTGCGATGGTGCGCGGGGCCTCGGCCTTGAAAGTATCGGGATAGAGGATCGCCGCAGCCTCGTTGATGACCACGCGCCGGGCGATCGGACCATGCGATTCGATCCAGTGATCGCCGACGAAATGGACCTTGCCCTCCTGCACCGCGCGCAGCGACGACCAGATCGGGTTGGTCTCGAACGGGCGATCCGGGCCGTAGTCGTAGACGATGATGACGTCGGGATCGGCAACCAGCATGGCCTCGAGGTTCATCTCGAAAGCGGTGTTATCGGGCACCTCGGGTGTCGGGTTCTTGCCGGCGACATTGACGCCGCCGAGCGCGGTCAGGATCGAGGCGGTGACGTCGTCTTCGTAGAAGGTCCACGGCGCTTCGCCCGAACCGTAGAAATAGAGATATTTGATGCCCTTATCCTTCGGCGCCTTGGCCTTCAGGGCGTCGAACTCGGCATGGAAATCGGCGACGAGCTTTTCGCCCTCGGCCTTCTTGCCAAGCGCTTCGGCGACCAGCAACAGGTCGCGCTCGGAGTCTTCTGGCGTTTCCAGGCGAACCGCGAGATAGGGCGCGATCTCTTCGAGCTTGCCGGCATTGGCTTCGGTGTAGCGCTTGATGGCGACGATCAAATCGGGCTTGGCCTGGGCCAGAAGCTCCAGATTGGGGCTGGCCCGCTGGCCAATCTTGGCCACGTCGACAAGCCTGTCGAGCAGGTGGTCGGGGTTGCGGCCTTCGACCATGTAGGTGGTGGCAACGGGCGTGATGCCAAGCGCCAAGGCAACATCGGCGCCGAAGTAGGAGATGGCGGCCACCCGCTTCGCATCATCGGGCAGCTTGAGGGCCACGCCGCGGTCGTCGGTGATTGTGTGCGGTGCCGCCCTGGCGGCGGTCGCAAACAACGCCACCATGCCGACGGCGGTGGAACGGATCAGGAAATCCCTGCGATTCATGACAGTGTCCTTTCAATGGATAAGACGGGAAGGAGCCTTGATCGAGCCGGTGGGAATGAAGACCGGCGGATGGTCTTGGTTGCGGGTGACGGTGGCGCTGACGCGGAACGTGTCGGTCAACAGACGTTCGGTCATGACATCGGCAGGTGCGCCCTGATCGATGATGGTGCCGCGATCGACGGCAACGAGATGGTCGGCGAAGCGGACCGCCTGGTTGAGGTCGTGCAGCGACAGCACCACCGTGATGCCCTGCGTGCGGTTGATGTGTTGCAACAGCTCGAGCACCTCAAACTGGTGGCCGATGTCGAGGAAGGTCGTGGGTTCGTCGAGCAACAAGATCCCGGCTTCGACGGCGAGCGCCATGGCAATCCAGGCGCGGCGGCGCTCACCACCGGAGAGTGTCGAGACCATGCGGTCGGCGAGGCCTGTCATGTCGGTGGCAGCGATGGCCCGCGCCACGGCTTCCGCATCACCGGGGGCCGTGCGACCCAGCAGGCCGCGATGCGGGTGCCGGCCATAGGCGATCAGTTCGGCGACAGTGATCTCAGGCGGGTCGACCATTTCCTGGGGAAGGAATGAAAGCCGCCGCGCCAGTTGCTTGCGCGGCCAGGCCGAAAGCTTTTGGCCGTCGAGGGCGATATCGCCCGACATCGGACGCAACAGGCCGGCCATGGCACGCAGCAAGGTGCTCTTGCCGCAGCCATTGGCGCCGATCAGCGCGGTGATCTTGCCCTGTGGAATCGAGACGCTGACATCGCGCAGCACCTGGCGCGCGCCATAGCCGAGCGAGATGTCCTGGCAGGTCAGGCCGTTCATACGCGTCGTCCCAGAAGCACGAGGAAAATCGGCACGCCGATCAGTGCGGTGACGGCACCCACGGGGATTTCGGCCGGCGGGGTGACGACGCGGCCGATAAGATCGCCTGATGTCACCAGCACGGCGCCCAGAAGTGCCGAAATCGGCAAAGACCTGGCCATCGAGGAGCCGACCAGCCGACGCGCGGCATGAGGCGTGATGAGGCCGACAAAGCCCAATGGCCCGACAATCGCGACCGCACTCGACGCCAGCACGGTGGCAAGGGCGATGGCGGCGAACCTGATCGCCCCGACATTGACGCCAAGCGTCGCCGCCGCATCGTCGCCGATCGAAAGCAGATCGAGCTTGGTCACAATCGCCGGCAGCACCAGCAGCCCGGCAATTGTCCATGGCAACAGATGCAGTGCGTGTTCCCAACCCCGGGCATAGAGGCTGCCCGACAGCCATAGCAGCACGGTCTCCATGCGGGTCGAACCCCAGGCGGCGAAGATGCCGAGGCCCAGCGCCTGGAAAGTGATGCCAATGGAAATACCGGCCAGCACCAGCCGCAGCGGCGTCGCGCCAGAACGCCAGGCGATGAGATAGGTCATGGTCGCCGCGACAAGGCCGCCAATGAGCGCGACGAAGGGCAAGGGTGCTACCGGATAAGAGGTCAGCTTGCTGCCGTCGGTCTGGCCCCAATAGACGGTGAAAAGCAGGAAGATCATCACGGCAAACATGGCGCCGCCAGAAATGCCGAGCACGTTGGGGTCGGTCAGCGGATTACGCGTAGCCGCCTGCAACAGATGCCCTGAAACGGCGAGATGAATGCCAACGAGGATGCCGATGGCAACGCGGGGCAGCCGGATATCCCACAAGATGCCGGCGTCGTCGCCCGTGCGGAAAAACAAGGCCTTGAGCCCGTGTTGCAGGCCGAGATCGGCAGCGCCATTGAGCGCGGCAAGGATTGCCAGTGCTACGAGCGCGGAAAAGGTGACAGTCGCTGTCGGCCAGAATGGAAGCCTGCTCACGCCGCCTTCCTCCAGACCATGTGGATGAGGAAGGGGCCACCGACGATTGCCGTCAGCACGCCGATCGGCAGTTCGCGCGGGGCAGCCATGGAGCGCGCCAGCGTATCGGCGCTCAGCAGCGCAATCGCCCCCAGCATGGCCGAGACAGGCAGCAGCACCTGATGCCTGACACCGACGATGCTGCGGGCAATATGGGGAATGCACAGGCCAAGGAAGCCGATGGGGCCGGCGACGGCCACGACGCCGACCGACAAGACAATCGCCGTCACAGCGCCGGCAAGGCGCCAGAAGCGAACATTGAGCCCCAGCGTTTCGGCAGCCTCGTCGCCGAGTGCCAGCAGATCGAGAGGCCGCGCCAGCACGACGCAGGCACATAGGCCGGCGATGGCCCAGGGCAACAGGATGGTGAGATGTTGCCAGCCGCGGCCGGCAAGTCCGCCGGTGAGCCAGAAGAACACCGACGCGACCGTCGGTCCGGCGTGGATCAGTGCTGTGGTTATGCCCGCGGCGCAGAAAAAGGCGACGGCGGAGCCTGCCAGCGCCAGCCGGACCGGCGACAAGCCACCGGCAGACGCGATCAGCAGGCTTGTCCCGCCGGCCAGCAATCCGCCGGCAAGGCCGATGAGGGGGTGAGCTATGGCGGGCACCGAGGGCACGAAGACGTAGAAAACGACGATGGCAAAGCTCGCGCCGGTCAGCACGCCGGTGAGGTCGGGGGATGCAAGCGCATTGCGCGCCACGCCTTGCATGACGACGCCCGAACAGGCGAGCGCTGCGCCTGCCAGGATGGCCAGAAGCTCGCGCGGGATGCGCAGCTTCCACAGGATCGCCGCTTCAGGTCCAGCGCTTCGCCCCATCAGCGCATCGATGACCACCTGAAACGGCGTGGTCACGCCGCCGACGAACAGCCCGGCGAAGGCAATGCCAGCGAGAACGATCAGGCCGGCAACCATCAAGCCGACGATGCCGAAACAGCCTTTGCGGCTCGGTTTCGTGGCTCCGCCGTCACAAGATGCGCTGCCGATCAGCAATGTCATTGTGCCGCGCCGGTCTTCTGGTGAAGGAACATCGTTCGCATCGCGGGGCCATGTTTATTGGTGAGGACAATTATCAAGTTTTATGGCAAATTGCCCAGCAGGACCCAATGTGCAATCGAAAACTTCACAATCCAGCATGCAAATCTCTCAAGCAGGCCCCTCCCGGTTCCCGTCCCTGAACACGTTGCCCGCCTTCGTTGCGGTGGCCCGCACCGGCAGCCTGACGCTGGCGGCCGAGGAGCTTTGCCTGACGCCGAGTGCGATCAGCAGGCAGATCAAGACGCTTGAAGAGAGTCTCGGCGCGGCCCTTTTCCAGCGCAGCCACAACGCCGTCGTTTTGACCGAGTCCGGGCGACGTTTCCTCGCCCATGCCAAAGGCGCCCTTGCCCTTGTCGAAACGGGCGCACGCGAGATTTCGCCCCATCGGGCGCGGCTGGCCGTGCAGGCGCCGATCACGCTGACGCAGCGCTGGCTGATCCCGCGCATCGGATCGTTCAGGAGCAGCTGCCCCGAAGCCGATCTGTCGTTTCGTTCGCAAAAGCCAGGCAATGATGCGGCGGATCTTACGATCGGTTACGTCAGAGGCACGGAGACGACAGCATTTTCGAATGCGTTCCTTTTGGACAGGACTGTCAGCGTCTGCACGCCGCAGCTGTTACGCGGGCTCGCTGGTCCGCTTTCACCTGAAGCGCTTTTCGACCTGCCGGTGCTGCTCGACACGGCGGACGCGTGGTCATGGCTGCAATGGTCGGCATCTGCCGGCGTGGGTTTTGCACCCAAGGCGGGCGCCATGACATTCGATACCGACGAGGCGGCGATCGACGCCTGCATTTCGGGCCTCGGGATAGGCCAAGCCAATCCTGCCTTCATCGAAAACGAACTCCGGAGCGGCATGCTGGTGGCGCTGTGCCCTGAAATAGCAGCGGTCGTCGGCGCCTATGAAGCGTCGATAGACACCTCCACGGCCCTCAGCCAGCAGTTCGCATCCTGGCTGCGCCAATGGGGATCGGGATCGGCTGCCGTCTGACACTCGTCAGGCAAGCAATATCAAGCGGCCGTTCGCGGGCGTCAGGATGAGAAGATCGACCAGTTCATTCTTTTGGTCAGTTGCTCCAGGGCAATCGAGCCGAGCATCGAATTGCCGCGATCGTTGAGCCCAGGCGACCAGACAGCAATCGAGGCTACTCCTGGCACGATCGCCAATATCCCGCCACCAACGCCGCTCTTGCCCGGAATACCGACACGAAAGGCGAATTCGCCCGAACCATCATAGTGGCCGCAAGTGAGCATCAGGGCGTTGATACGCCGGGCCCGCTCGCCGGAGATGACCGTGTGGTTTAACGAGGGAATTCGACCGGAATTTGCCAGGAAGCGCCCGGCATTCGCCAGTTGCTTGCAGCTCATGGCGATAGCGCAGTGATGGAAATAGACCCCAAGCGTCAGCTCCGGCGCATGGTACAGGTTGCCAAAGCCCTTGAGGTAATTTGCGAGCGCGAAGTTGCGGTAGCCGGTGGCGCGTTCGGAATTGGCGACGTCGCGGTCGATCACGATGGTGTCGTCATCGGCAAGGGAGCGGACGAAACTCAGGATCTCGCCAATCGCCTCGCGCGGCTGATGGCCGGCCAACAGCACATCCGAGACAACGATCGCGCCGGCATTGATGAATGGGTTTCTGGGGATCCCCTCTTCCCGCTCCAGCTGGACAATGGAATTGAACGGCGTGCCCGAAGGCTCCCGGCCAACCCGGTTCCACAAGGTGTCGCCAACGCGCCCCAAAGCCAGCGCCAGGGTGAACACCTTGGATATGCTCTGGATTGAAAAGGGCTCGTCGGCGTCGCCGGCAGTCGCGACCTCGCCATCATTCATGATGACCGCAATCGCGAATTTCGCCGGATCGACCTTGCCAAGCTCCGGGATGTAGGAAGCGACAGCACCACGCTCAGGCGCGTTCGTCATCTCCGCAACGATCTCGTCCAGAACATCTTTCAATTTAGACATCGCGGTTCCTGAAAGCCGTCCGGCTCGAATCGAACTATCGTCAGTAAGCCACCCTACATGCGCTCAAGCCAAGTGCTGCGGCAACCGCCGCCTCCGGGGGCGAGGATTGGCCATGGGTGTGCACTTGCCGCCTGCATTTGTCCTTGAAACACGCGCGCGGCGCGATTGCGACATTTGCGCACCACGACTAGCGCTTGATGAATCCAAGTGTAGTGCTATCGTTCTACTAAAGCGTGATCAGCAAAGCCGAATCCGGCTTTGCATTCGATCATGCCCTAGCCTAGTGGATCCGCTCACAGGCCGGTCGCCAGAGGCGAATGACTTTGGTCAACAGGTCGCGGGCCAGGGTGGGGAGTGGCAAACGATTGGCGGAGCTATCCGAACAATTCATTGATCAGATCTACGAGGCCTCCTTCATACCGGAGAAGTGGCCCGCATTACTTGAGGGGCTCGCGCAGGCCGTCGAGGGCATGGGCGGCTATCTCTTCACCATCAGCCAGGGTGCGTCAGCCTATCTCGCTTCGGAAGCGGTCGCACCGCATGTGGAAGCGTTCATGCGCGAGGGCTGGATGACGGTCAATGCGCGCGCGGCCCGAGCAGAGGCTTTGGCCTATCCCGGTTTCATCACCGATCTCGATGCCTTCACCGAGCAAGAGCTGGAAACGGAGCCGATCTACCGCGATTTCCTTCATCCCCGGGGAATCGGCTGGGCGGCCGGCACCCATATCCCGATCCCGACGGGCGATGTGCTGTCTTTCAATCTCGAGCGGAAGACAGCACGCGGGCCCTTCGAGCGGGACTATGTCGACGCGCTCGACCGCATGCGTCCGCATCTTGCCCGGGCCGCGATGGTCAGCGCGCGAATCGGTCTCGAAAAGGCCCATGCCGGTGCCGACGCGCTGGAAGCGCTCGGACTGCCGGCTGCGGTTTTGGGCGGGCGCGGGCAATTGCTGGCCTGCAACGGGCTGATGGACACGCTGATACCGGCCACCGTCCAGGATTGTTCGGGCCGCGCCAAGATCACCGACAAGAAAGCCGACGCCCTGCTTGAGAACGCGCTGACGGCGCTGGCGGGCGGCGCCAGGCGCGGCATCGTGCAGTCGTTTCCGATCACCGGTGAAGACGGCAAGCCGGCAAGTGTCGTGCATCTGTTGCCGGTCCGTGGTTCGGCACATGACCTGTTCAGCCGCATCCACTGTATCCTCGTCATCATGCCCCTGCCCGGACCGGGCGCGCCATCGGCCAACGTGCTTCAGGCGCTGTTCGACCTGACGCCGAGCGAAGCGCGGATTGCCTCGGCACTCGCCGATGGCCGCTCGATCGACGCCATCAGCGTCGATTTCGGCATCGCCAGGGAAACCGTGCGATCACATCTGCGCTCGATTTTCGCCAAATCGGGCGTTTCCAAGCAATCGTCACTGGTGCGGCTATTGCTCGGGGTCACGCTGCCACGCGCATCCTGCTGAGTGCTAGACCATAGGCTAATCGACAGTTCGGGCGTGACCTGCGCATCTGGATTCGGGAGGAATGACAGTGCCCTATCTCGACATCTATCTCGCGCAGCTTGTCGACCCGTTCCGCATCGGTCTGCTGATTGCGCTGGTGCTCACGGCGGCCAACACCGCGCAGACACTCAACCGCTGGATTCCGATTGCACTCGGCATCGTCTTCGTCGCCGTGTTGATCCCGCTGAGCCTCGGATCGGCGGATGGGCATTCCACGACCACTGCCGTCGCCGTCGGCTTTGCCTCGAATGCAACGATCCTCGGCGTGCTGCTTGTGGCAAAGGCTCTTTATTCGCGACTGGCCTGAAGCTCAGAGTTCCAGCTCGCCCTGCCCCGCGTCGAGCGCACCGATCGTCTCGGCGGCAAGGGCCCGGGTGATGCGGGTCTTTTGTTCGAGCGCTGCGCGATCCAGCCGATCGACCACACGGATGGCGGTCGACAGCGAGCGCTCGATGCGGCGAACCAGGAACTGCACGACATGCGGCTCAACCTCGACCTGACGGTCGGCGAAGAGCTTTGTGATGACGCCGGCAAGCAGCATGTCGTCGGGTTCTTCGATCTCCACAGTGGCGGCAGCCTTCAGCCGCGACGCGAGATCAGGCAGCGTCACGCCCCAGGCTGCGGGAAAGCTGCGCGCGGTGAGCAGCAGATGCGAGCCCGCGCCACGTACGGTGTTGATGAGGTGGAACAAGCCTTCCTGGTCGAGTTTGCCCTGATCGGCATCGTCGATCAGCACCGGCACAGCGCCGATCTCGCCCAGATGCGCGGAAATGTCGGAAGGGTTGAGCTCGATCGCGCCGGCATAGTCACGCCAGATCGCGGCGAGATGCGACTTGCCCGATCCTGCTGGGCCTGCGAGCAGCACCACAGGTGCCGGCCATTCCGGCCAGCGGTCGATAAGGGCAGCGGCCTGCTGATTGGCCTGCGACACGACCAGATCGTCACGCGTCAACCCCGGCGAATGGCCGAGGTCGAGCGGCAATTGGCGCGGTTTGGAGGGCTCGCGCGTCACGGTCATTTTTCCGAACTTGCGCCGCCCGTCTTGCGGGGATCGGCGGGCGGGGGCACCGCATGGCCGTGGTAGAGCGGCGACTCGAGATAGCGCGCGATGGCAAAGCGGACCAGCACGGCGACAGCCGCAGCAGCAGGCACGGCCACCAGAAGACCGACAAAGCCAAACAGCGCACCGAAGGCAAACAGCGCGAACATCAGCCACACCGGATGCAGGCCGACGCTCTTGCCGACAAGGCGCGGCTGCAAGATGTTGCCCTCGATGAACTGGCCGACGAAGAAGACGGCGGCGACAGCCACCACCATCGTCCAGTCCGGCCAGAATTGCACGAAAGCGACGCCGACCGAAAGCACCAGCCCGACCATCGAGCCGACATAAGGGATGAAGCTGATCAACCCGGCAAACAGCCCGATGAGCACGCCGAAATTGAGCCCCGTCAGCGTCAGGCCAATCGCATACATGACGCCAAGCACCAGGCAGAGCGTGCCTTGCCCGCGCACGAAGCCGGCGGTCGCCGAGTTGATGTCGGTCGCAAGCTTGCGCACGGTCTCGACATGGTCGCGCGGCACCCAGCTGTCGACGACGGCGACCATGCGGTCCCAGTCGAGCAGCATGTAAAAAGCGACGACCGGCGTGATGATGAACAGGCTGGCGATGGAAAACAGCGCGACGCCAGAGCTCCAGATCGACTGGAACACGGTCGACAGGAAGCCGAAGCCGGTGCTTAGCAGCGAGTTGAGCCCTTCGCGCAAGCCCGCCGCATCGACGCCAAAGCGCTGCTCAAGCCATTGCGGGTCGAAATTGGTGACCAGCTGCTGCAGCTTTTCGACATAGCCTGGCACCTTGGCTGCGAAGTCGGCCATCTGCGAGGCCAGCACCGGGATCAGCACCACAAGCGCCAAAGTCAAAAGCACGATGAAGCAGATGAGGATCACCACTGTCGCCATGACGCGCGACAGGCCAAGCCGTTGCAGCCGGTCGGCGACCGGGTCGAGGAAATAGGCCAGCGCCATGCCCGCCACGAAGGGCAGCAGGATATTGCTAAACAGATAAAGGAATGCGGCGAACAGGAAGGCCGTGACCAGCCAGAAGCGGATCTGCTTGCGGAATGCCGCCGAAGCGGCTTCTTCGGCCGCCTCGTTATCGGTTGGGAGTTTCGCCTTCGCCATTACCGCTCATGTGCCTCAGCCAAGCCACGAGATAGGCTGCCGCGGAAGCGACGGTCAAGAGGCCGGACAGTATTATCAACGCCGGGCGAACCGGGCCCAAGTCGAGCGTGAAAGCCAGTTCGGCCAGTATGATTGCCGCCAGGATGATCTGCATGGCGGTATTCACCTTGGACACCATCAGCGGCTTCACCACCACCGGATTGCCCATCACCGTCGACAAAAGCACAGCACCGATAATCAAAGCGTCACGCGAAACCGCCAGCATCACCAGCCATAGCGGCAAATGTCCCATGATGCCGAGCACGACAAAGACGCTGACCAGCAAAAGCTTGTCGGCCATCGGGTCAAGATAGGCGCCGAGTTCCGAGCGCTGGTTGAAATGGCGCGCGATGAAACCGTCGACGCCGTCCGAAACACCGGCAATGACGAAACCGGCGAAGGCCCAATCCCACTCCCCCGACAACATGGCGTAGATCACGCATGGCACGAGCATCAGGCGCATGATCGTGATCATGTTCGGAATGGTCACAACCCGCGTCCCCCTTTGTCTTTTGCCGATACTCTTTGTCTTTTCACGATACATGGGCGAGACTTGGCGCCTCCGCAAGAGACAGGCCGGAATGTGGCCCTGTCCACTGCTTTGGCAGGCTGATTGCGCTGCATCCGGGCTGTCTCGCTTGCGGGAACGGGCCGTTCATGCGAATAGCGCCCCAAAGCGCACGGCATCAGGATTTGACGATGAGCGAAGGCAAGAACGGTCTCACCTATGCGCAGGCGGGCGTCGACATCGACGCCGGAAACCTGATGGTCGAGAAGATCAAGCCGCTGGTGCGCTCGACGCGCCGGCCAGGCGCGGATGGCGAGATCGGCGGCTTCGGCGGTTTGTTCGATCTCAAGGCCGCCGGCTTCACCGATCCGATCCTGGTCGCAGCCAATGACGGCGTCGGCACCAAGCTCAAGATCGCCATCGACGCCGGCAAGCACGACACGATCGGCATCGACCTCGTCGCCATGTGTGTCAACGACATCGTCGTGCAAGGTGCGGAACCGCTTCTGTTCCTCGACTATTTCGCCACCGGCAAGCTCGACCCCAACCAGGGCGCCGACATCGTCTCCGGCATCGCCGAAGGCTGCCGCCAGGCCGGCTGCGCGCTGATCGGCGGCGAGACCGCCGAAATGCCGGGCATGTATCACGGCAACGACTACGACCTCGCGGGCTTCGCCGTCGGTGCCGCCGAGCGCGGCCAGCTTCTGCCGACCGACGACATTGTCGAAGGCGACGTGCTGCTTGGCCTGGCGTCTTCGGGCGTGCATTCCAACGGCTATTCGCTGGTGCGCCGCATCGTTGATACATCCGGCCTCAAATGGAGCGACCGCGCACCCTTCGCCGACGGGCCGACGCTTGCCGAAGCGCTGCTCGAGCCGACGCGCATCTATGTCAAGTCGCTGCTCAAGGCGATCCGCGAAACCCACGGCATCAAGGCGCTGGCCCACATCACCGGCGGCGGCTTCCCCGAAAACATCCCAAGGGTACTGCCCAAGGAATTCTCCGCCGAGCTCGATCTGTCCGCCATCGACGTGCCGCGCGTCTTCTCCTGGCTCGCCACGACAGGTGGCGTCGCGCCCGAGGAAATGATGCGCACCTTCAACTGCGGCATCGGCATGATCGCGGTGGTTGCCGACAGTCAGGCAGCGCAGGTTGCCGCCGTGCTGCAGGAAGCCGGCGAGACGGTCACGCCGATCGGCCGCATCGTGCCGCGCCGCGACACGGGTGTCATCTATCGCGGTTCGCTGTCGCTATGAGCATTCCTCGCAAACGCACTGTCATCCTGATCTCCGGCCGCGGCTCCAATATGGCCGCGCTGATCGATACCGCCGCCGACCCGGCCTTCCCGGCCGAGATCGTCGGCGTCATCTCCGACAAGGCCAACGCGCCGGGCCTCGGCATAGCAGCCAGCCGCGGCGTCGCCACCAAGGTGGTGGCGCGCAGCGACTATGCCAGCAAGGACGCGCATGACGCCGCGATCGATACGGCCCTTGCCACCTTCGGCGCCGAGATCGTCGCGCTTGCCGGCTACATGCGGCTGTTGACCACCGGCTTCGTTGAGAAGTGGCAAGGCCGGATGATCAACATCCACCCCGCGCTGCTGCCCTCCTTCAAGGGTCTCGACACCCATAGCCGTGCGCTTGAAGCCGGCATCCGCGTGCATGGCTGCACCGTGCATTTCGTCACGCCCGCCATGGATGATGGCCCGATCATCGCCCAGGCCGCAGTGCCCGTTCTGATCGACGACGACGAGCCGATGCTTTCCGCACGCGTGCTAAAGGCCGAGCACCGGCTATATCCCCTCGCCCTCAAGCTGTTTGCCGAGGGCAAGGTACGGATGGAAGGCGGCCGCACCGCCTATTCCGGTTTCAACGATACGATCGGCCACGACGAGATTGCCGCGCCCAACCCGGCGCGCGACGAGATCGATCTCGAACAGCTGGCACGCATCACCCCCTGACCGGGAGGCAGGCATGGCGAAGACCAGGCAATTGCTGCTTCTGCGCCACGCCAAATCGAGCTGGGATACGCCGGCACTCGCCGATTTCGACCGGCCATTGTCACCGCGCGGCCAGAAAGCCGCGCCGCGCATGGGCATCGCGATCGCCGAACGCGGCTGGCTGCCTGATCTCGTTCTTGTTTCGCCGGCAGCGCGCACGCGCGAAACCTGGCAGCTCGCCTCAGCGAACTGGCCGAAGCCGCTGCTCAAAGTTGTTTTCCAAGAAAGCCTCTACGGCGCGTCGGCCAATGATCTTTTCAATGCCGCCAAGACGATACCCAAGGGCATCGGCACATTGCTGATCATCGGCCACAATCCGGGGCTCGAAACATTCGCCTTACAGCTCGCCGGCCCGGGTTCGAATGGCGACGCACTTCATCTGCTTGAGGAAAAGTTCCCAAGTGCCGCGCTCGCCCGCTTCGAGTTCGACGGCGATTGGGGCGAGCTGCATGGTGGCGCAGCCCGCCTCACGCATTGCCTGCGCCCCAAAAATCTCGATTGAAGCCTGCGTCAGCGCCGGCGGCGCAGCAGCGACACCAGCCAAGGCGCCGCGAGGATGAGTACAGCGCCGCCCAACCACACGACGATAATCAGCGGACGCAGGACGACGCCGACAAGACCAACCAACCCGCCGAGAAAGCCGGTGGTTTGCGAGCTGTCGAAGGCACCGACGACGTCCGTGCCGATGCCTGTCGCCGCCGCTGCATCCTTGCCGGTTTGCACGATCGCGTCGACATTGGTCGACGTCCAGGCAAGAATGCCGTCGACGAGGCTGTAGCCGACCCAGGCAAACAGTGTCCACAGCACAAGCACAACAAGTGCCGCCGCCGTGCCGAACTTCGGCATCCGCGAACGGCGCTCGACTTTCGCGGAACTGTCGCGCCCGAACGCTTGGCTTGGCTGTTCGCCGGAGCCCCGGTTCTCGGCGCCACCAGGCCAACCGCCCGCCGCCTTGTCGCCCAGCCGAGCGTTGAGGGCCTCAAGGACCTCACCGAGCTGGCCACCATGGCCCTTTTTTCCGCGTCCCTTGCCGTCGTGCTTGTTGTTGAAGCCATGTTGGCCCATCGACAGTCTCCGAATTCGTCAGCGCCGACGAATCATCGGCCGTGCAGACATAGGCCCTCTATTTGTTAGAGATAATAGGACGAACTGCTGAAAAGACAGCGTGACGCACGCCAGCGCGTCAGTGAATGCGCTCTGAAGGCGCGCAGCTTTCGCGTTCCATCTGAAGCGTGGTGTGATGCAGGTCGAATTTTTCCTGCAGGCGTTCTTCGATCGCCCGGCGCACCGTCTCGGCGTCAGCGCCTTCGTCGAGAACCGTATGCGCGGTCAGCGACGCCTTGCTCTGGGTGATCGCCCACAGATGCAGGTCATGCACCGACGCCACGCCCGGAACGGTCGCGATGGCGTTTTCGACCTCGGCCAGATCCATCCCAGGCGGAACACCTTCGAGCAGGATGTTGATGCACTCCTTGAGCAGCACCCAGGTACGCGGGAAGACCATGAAGCCGATTCCGACAGCCAGCAGCGAATCGACCCATTGCCAGCCGGTGAGCCAGATGACCAAGGCCCCGGCAATCACGCCGATCGAACCGAGCATGTCGGCCCAGACCTCGAGATAGGCCCCCTTCACATTGAGGCTGCCGTCCTTGTGGCCGGACAGCAGTCGCATCGAGGTCAGATTGACCAGCAGGCCGATGACGGCGATGCCGAGCATGCCGATCGACTGGATGTCCTGCGGCACAAACAACCTGACATAGGCCTCGTAGAGAATGTAGAAGGCAACGGCGAGCAGCAGCAGCGCGTTGAATGCCGCGGCCAAAATCTCGAAACGGGCATAACCGTAGGTGCGCAGCAGATCGGCCGGGCGACGGCCGACATTGATCGCCACAAGCGCGATCGCCAGCGCCATGGAGTCGGTCAGCATGTGCGTGGCGTCGGAAATCAGCGCCAGGGAGCCGGTGACGAAGCCGCCGATGACTTCGGCGACCGTGAAGGCGCAGGTCAGGCCGAACGCCATCCACAGCCGCGATACCGGGGTGTTTTCAATGTCCCCGTGCGCATGGTCGCCGCTCATGGTGCCCTCAACTTGAGTGTCTCGCCAGATGTCAGGCGGCCGGCCTGATCCAGACCTTGTTGTCGTGCACGGCGGCACCGCCGTAAGGTGCGGGCGCATCGGCACCGGTCAGGACATTGATGCCCTCGCCACGCTCGTGGTCCGAATTCGGCCAGATGCCCTCGGCGATGACCACGCCGCGCTTGATCTTGTCGAAGAGCCTGACATGCAGCACGACCTCGCCGCGCTTGTTGCCTATCTCGACGCGATCACCCGACGACAGGCCAAGCTCGGCGGCGTCCTCGGAGTGGATCAAAAGCTCAGGACGGCCTTCCTTCGCGCGTGAAACCGGGGTCTCGGCGAAGGTGGAATTGAGGAAATTGCGCGCCGGCGAAGTCGCCAGCCGGAAGGGGTGTTCGGCATCCGCCACCTCGATCAGGTCGACATGATCGGGGAATTCCGGCAGCTGCGCGACGGGTCCGAAGATGCCCATGCTCTTCGGCGGCTTGTTGGGAGCCGCCCCGCCATTCCACTGCGGCTTGAAGCGAAACTTGCCGTCGGCATGGCCAAACCCTTTGAGGAAATGCGCGTCCTCGAACGCCGGCTGCAGGTCGGCCCACTTTTGTTCCCTGAACGAGTCGAAATCGCCAAGGCCCTTTTTCTCCAGCATGACGTTGATGTGCTGGCGCTCGGTCATGCCGAAGCCCGGCAAATGCGACACGCCCAGCCGCTTGCCCAGTTCCTCGATGACATAGTGGTTGGTGCGCGGCCCTTCAGGCGGATCGATCAGCTTGGGTCCAAGCGTGATGTGCTGGTTGCCGCCGCCCTTGTAGATGTCGTCATGCTCCAAAAACATCGTCGCCGGCAAAACGACATCGGCCAGCTTGGCCGTGTCGGTCATGAACTGCTCGTGCACGCAGGTGAAAAGATCGTCGCGCAGGAAGCCCTGCTTCACCAGCCGCTGTTCGGGCGCGACGTTCATCGGATTGGTATTCTGGATCAGCAGTGCCGTCACCGGCGGGCCGCCATACAGCGCGTCTTCATGGTTCATCAGCACAGGGCCGATGCGCGAATGGTCGAGAAAGCGGATGTTGGGATCACGCATGCGGGTGCCTTCGAGAAGCTCGCCATTGAGCTTCAGCACACCGGAATTGGAATGAAAGGCACCGCCGCCCTCATATTGCCACGCGCCCGTCACCGCCGGGATCGACAGCGCGGCATGCATGTTCACCGAGCCGTTGCGCTGGCGCGAAAAACCGTAGCCAAGGCGGAAGAAGGTCTTCTTGGTCGTGCCGACCAGCCGGGCAAAAGCCTCGATCTCCTCGACCGTAAGACCGGTGATCTGAGCCGCCCATTCCGGCGTCTTGTCGCTGAGATGCGCTTCCAGCCCCTTGGGGTCGTCGGTGTATTTTTCGAGATAGGCCCGGTCGGCCAAGCCTTCCTTGAACAGCACGTGCATGACAGCGCAGGCCAACGCCGCATCCGTGCCGGGTCTCAGCACAAGGCCCATGTCGGCCTGCTTCAAGGTCGCGTTTTCGTAGATATCGATGACGACGATCTTGGCGCCGCGTTCCTTGCGCGCCTTGATCGCATGCGTCATCACATTGACCTGGGTGACCACCGCATTGGTGCCCCAGATAACGACGCAATCGGACTTGGCGATCTCGCGCGGATCGGAACCGCGCAGGGAACCTGTTCCCATCACGTAACCAGTCCAGGCCAGATTGGTGCAGATCGAGCCGAAGAAACCGGAGTATTTCTTGGCGTGGCGCAGCCGCTCGATGCCGTCGCGCTGCACCAACCCCATCGTGCCGGCGTAGAAATAGGGCCAGACCGTTTCGGAGCCGAGTTTTTCCTCGGCGGCGATGAATTTTTCGGCGACCAGGTCGAGTGCGGCTTCCCAGCTCGCTTCCTTCCAGTTGCCGTCGCCCTTGGCACCGGCCCGGATCAACGGCTTCAGCAGACGGTCGGGATGGTGGACGCGGTCGGCATAGCGGGCAACCTTGGCGCAGATGACGCCGGCGGTGTAGCTGTTATCCTTGGCGCCATGCACGCGGCCGATCGTCTTGCCGTCGAGCAGCTCGACCTCGAGCGCGCAGGTCGACGGGCAGTCATGCGGGCAGGCCGAATGGCCGATGCGGATCTTGGCGAGCTGGTTCATGGCGCGAAACTACAGGCTTTCAGATCCAAGGTGTAGAGCCAGCTTGAGGGGCACTGCTGCCCTACTCCGCAATGCCTTCTTCATATTCCGCCGACATCGCAAGCCATTTTTCCTCATGACCGTTGAGCTGGGCGGCAAGCTGAGAGCGCTCCTTGGCAAGCTGTGTCGCCGTCGTGGGATCCTTCTCATACAGCTTCGGATCAGCAAGCTGATCCTCGATGGCGTCGGCGCGCTTGCGGATGCGGTCCATCAGGGCTTCTGTGGCGCGGATCTCCTTGGCCAGCGGCTCCATGGCGGCGCGACGCGCGGCGGCCTCGCGGCGGCGGTCGGCCTTCGACGCCTTGTCGGCCTCGCGACGCTCCCTGCGATCGCCTGACACGCCGGTTACCAGCGTCTTGTAGTCCTCAAGGTCGCCGTCATACGGATTGACGCTGCCGTCCTTGACCAACCATAGCCGGTCGGCAGTCGCCTCCAGAAGGTGGCGGTCGTGCGAGACCAGGATCACAGCCCCTGGGAACTCGTTGAGCGCAAGGATCAGCGCTTCGCGGCTGTCGATGTCGAGATGGTTGGTCGGCTCGTCGAGGATGAACAGGTTTGGCCCGTCGAAAGCGGCCAAGCCCATCAACAGGCGCGCTTTCTCGCCACCTGAAAGGTCCTTGGCGGCGGTGTTCATCTTGTCGGTGGCAAGACCAAACTGGGCGACGCGGGCCCGCACCTTCGATTCGGGTGCATCCGGCATCAGCCGGCGCACATGCTCATAGGCGTTTTCGTCGGGCCTGAGATCATCGAGCTGGTGCTGGGCGAAGATCGCGACCTTGAGACCGGGAGCGATGGTCACCGAGCCGGTATCGGCCTTCAGCCGCCCGGCCAGAAGCTTCGCGAAAGTCGACTTGCCGTTGCCGTTGGCGCCGAGCAGCGCGATGCGGTCGTCGGCATCGATGCGCAGCGTCATCTTCTTGAGGATCGGGCTGCCCGGCTGATAGCCGACGCTGACCGCGTTGAGTGCCACGATGGGCGAAGCAACGGTCTTCACCGGCTCGGGGAAGCTGAACGGCCGCACATTGTCTTCAACGAGAGCCGAGATCGGCTTCATCTTTTCCAGCGCCTTGATGCGCGACTGCGCCTGGCGTGCCTTGGATGCCTTGGCGCGGAAGCGGTCGACGAAGGACTGCAGGTGCTTGCGCGCCGCGTCCTGCTTGACGCGGCCCTTCTCCTGCAGTTCGCGCTGCTCGGCTATCTGGCGTTCGAACTGGTCGTAACCGCCGCGCCAGAAGGTCAGCTTCTTCTGGTCGAGATGGACGATCGAATTGACGGCGCGGTTGAGCAGGTCGCGATCATGGCTGATCAGCAGAACGGTGTGCGGATATTTCGAGACATAGTTCTCGAGCCACAACGTGCCTTCGAGATCGAGATAGTTGGTTGGCTCGTCGAGCAGCAGAAGATCGGGCTCGGCAAACAGCACGGCTGCGAGCGCCACGCGCATGCGCCAGCCGCCCGAGAAAGATGAGGCTGGGCGCCTTTGCGCCGCGTCATCGAAGCCGAGGCCGGCAAGAATCGTCGCCGCGCGGGATTCGGCCGAATGGGCATCGATGTCGGCCAGGCGAATGTGGATCTCGGCGATTCGGTGCGGATCGGTGGTCGTGAGCTCTTCGGCCAGCAGCGCCGCGCGCTCGACGTCAGCCTTGAGCACGATCTCGATCAGCGGCTCCTCGGTGCCGGGCGCTTCCTGCGCCACCTGGCCGATACGCGTGTTCTTGGGCAGGCTGATGTTGCCGGTTTCGGAACTGAAGTCGCCGGTGATCGCCTTGAACAGCGTGGTCTTGCCGGTGCCGTTGCGCCCGACCAAGCCCGCCTTGGTCCCTGCAGGCAGGGTCAGCGACGCGTGGTCGAGGAGAAGACGTCCGGCAATGCGGAGGGAGAGATCGTTGATTATGAGCATGACGTGGCGGTTTTGGCGGAGAGTTGCGGCAATGGCAAGGGCGCGCGGCACCTATCAGGCACAACGCGTGGTCGAAAACGCCACTGGCGCACTGCTTTCAGGCGAAAGCCGGCCTGTGGGTACGGTGCAGCGTGTCTCCGGCGAGTTCGCCTACGGCATCGACGGCCGGGCCGTCGAGCGAAGCCGGCGGCGGTGAGGCATACCCGATAGCGAACAACACAGCGCTGCCAGCCGCAAAGATGGCAAAAAGCATGAACATGCCCTGTCCGCCCAACGCTCCGAGCGCCAGCCCGCCAAGCAAGGGCCCGATGAAATTGCCGACCGAGCTGAGCGAGTGCGCGCCGAAATAGGCACCGCGATTGTCATCGTTGGAAATCTTGTCGACCAGCACATATTCCGCCGGCACGACCAGTACCTCGCCAATGGTGAACAGCACCATGAAGCCGATCAGCATCGTGGCATCTGTGGCCACGGCAAAGCCGATCTCGCCGCCGAGGAACAGCAGGCAACCCAAAACCATCGCGCGGAGCGGCCCGATCTTTTCGATCACCATGCGAGCCGGTGCCGTCGCAAGCACAACCACCGTCGCGTTCGTCGTCACCAGCCAGGCGAAGATTGTCATGCCGTCGGCAAGATTGGTCGTCAGATATTGCGACAGCGTCACCGACCACTGGCCGTAGACTGCCATCAGCAGCGTGCCGCCGCCGACATAAAATAAAAGCCGGCGATCGCGCAGCGCCGCACTTAGCCGGCGGAAACCTGGCGCCTTGGCAGCCGCCGTGCGGCCGATGCTGTTGGCGAGTGCCGCAGGCACGATGGTGAAGATCGCGGCGGCAAAGGTGAAATGGACGATGCCGGCGATGACGAAGGGCAGCGGCGAGTTGGCGCCGATGGCAAGGCCAATCATCGGGCCAACGGCCCAGCCGGCATTGATCACCAGATAGCGCCACGAAAACATCTTGAGCCGAAGCTTTTCGGGTGCCGCATCGCTCATCAGCGCGCGCGACACCGGCTCATAGACAGCGGCGGAAACCGACGAGACGATGTGCGCCAGCGCAAAGGCTGCGACCGACTGCGCCAGGCCCAGGCCGACAAGCCCGAGACCGGCAAACAACAGCGCCGTCGTCAGCACGACGCGGCGGCCGATGCGATCGGAGATCGTCCCGGCAAAGGGGCTGACCGCAGCGCCCAGCAACGGTCCCGCCCCGATCAGCATGCCGATCAGTGCCGGGCTAAGACCGAAATCCTGTTGCAGCCGAATGGCGAGGAAGGTCAGGCTCATGCCGCGGGCGATCGCCACCATGCCGGAGCCCGCGATGAGCAACAGCACGATGGCCTGGCCGGTCTTTTCGCCATAGGCGCGCATGAATTCTCCGCGTTTCGACAGTGCCCCGCACTCCAGCGCTAAAGCCGTGGCGTTCGCCAAATCGTCTGGCGGAGATGCCAGCCAAAGACAAGGCAAAGCAGCGACTGATCCTATGATCCAGACAGCTCATGACATGCCCCTCGCCTGCGCCCCTGGAATCGAAATGGCCCGCTGATCGCGGGCCGTTCAAAATCTTGCTCGCGCCTCAGCGGCTGGCCATGCGCAGCAGCTTGCACAGTTCGCGCAGATCGCCTTCGTAGGCCATGGGATTCGCCAGCACCATCTTGCAGCGCTTGATGTAGGCCGCCACCTGCGACGCCGACATGGTGTTGATGACACCCGGATTGACGCCCAGGCCACCAGATCCGCCGGACCTTCCAGGGCCACCAGCACCGGGGCCACCGGCGCCCGGTCCGCCTGGACCACCCGGACCACCGGGATTGCCACGACCGCCAATGTTGACGCCGAGGTCGACAACAGAATTGCCGCCGAGACCGACATTGGCCTTCACGTCCACAAGGCCCTTGCCGCCGCCGACATTGGCGCTGGCGTCGGCATTCAGGCCCCTTGATCCGCCAACAGAGGCATCGGCTTTTGCGTCAGCCAGTCCCTTGGAGCCGCCGACGCTGGCGTCCACATCCGCATTGATGCCGTTGGAGCCGCCAACACTGGCATTGACGCTTGCGCCGGCAAGGCCACTGCTGCCACCCGAACTCAAGCCCACATCGGCATTGACGCCACCCGACCCGCCGACTGTCGCGCCGATGCCGCTCCTGTCGATCGAGACGCCGAGGCCGCTGCTGCGGTTGCCTATATCCAAGGCGCTGGCAGGCGCGCAGAGCGCTGTGAGAACGATACCACCCGCCAGTGTCTTGGCTATTGCCTTCGATATACTAGTCATGGATGTCTCCCTGTGGTTGCCCAGTCAACAACCAGCCACCTGAGACCGGCTGCCGAGTCAGTAACGCTGCCCCTCAGAAATAAGTTTCACCAGCCCTTCATTTCCTTGCAAATCTCTTCTGACGGAATCTTCTGCGTCACACCACGTGATTAGACAATCGAATCCTTTTCGATCCTTTCCATTTAAGCATAGTATTTTATTCAATTTCAGGCGAATGCCCTGCCATCTTCAGTCCTCTGGAAATAAATGAGGTCGAGCCCGACGGATTCTCGCTCAAGTACTGTCAGGATCATGTGGGCCTGGCCACGATGATGCGTCTGGTGATTAAAAAGATGGGTGAGCGCGGGTGCGAGCCTTTGTGAGATCGTACGCATGTCCGTAATCGTCATATAGGTGAAGCGCCCGGCAAAGGCCTTGTCGCTGAGCGAGCCAATCCACTGCACGATGCGCTTGTCCTCAGCCTGCCGCGCAGCGCGCAGCTTGGCGAAATCGGCGTGAATGATGGTGTCCAGCGACGACGGCGCGTCACCCTCGCCGGTGAAGCGTTTCAGCCAGACCCGATCAGCCACCAGCAGATGGTTGAGCGTGCCTTTCATCGACTTGAAGAACGCACCGGTGTCAGCTTCATACTCCGCCTGATCCAGATCGGCGGCGGCCTCGTAAATCCGCTCGTTGGCCCATTGATTGTATGCGGCCAACATCATGAAATGCTGCTTCATCTGTTATCCTTCGGTACTTCGAAAATCATGCCCCACTTACTACAGCCCATCGGGAACCACCGCCAATGACCATTCTTCTCTACGATCTCGTCGGCCGCGATGCGGCACGCCCGTTCAGCCCGCATTGCTGGAAGGTGGCGATGGCGCTGGCCCACAAGGGGCTCGACTACCGCGCGGTGCCGACACGCTTTGTCGAAGTGCCTGAGATCGAGGGCGGTGCTTCAAAGACCATCCCGGTCATCCGCGACGGCGACAAGGTGATCGCGGATTCCTTTGCCATCGCGCTTTATCTCGAAGAGACCTATCCGGATCGGCCGACGCTGTTTGGCGGCAAGGGCGGCGAAGCACATGGCCGTTTCATCGAACGCTGGTCGCAGCTGACGGTCCACCCCTATCTCGGCGTCACGGCCCTTACCGCCCTGCATGCCATGCAGGATGAAGCCAACGCCGCCTATTTCCGCCAGACACGGGAAACGCGCTACGGCAAGACGCTGGAAGAGGTAAGTGCCGCGCGCGACGCAGGCCTCACGGCCTTCAGGGCTTCGCTCGAGCCGCTGCGCAGCATGCTGACCTACCAGCCATGGATTGGCGGCAACGGCCCGCTGTTTGCCGACTACATCGTGTTCGGTGCCTTCCAGTGGGCTCGCATCGCCACGCCCTACAGACTGCTCGACGACACCGACCCGGTCGCCGAATGGTTCGGCCGCTGCCTCGATCTGCACAACGGCCTGGGGCAACGCGTGGCGGCAGCCGCAAAGGCGGCAGCCTAGCCCCTTGGCAATGCGGCGGGCGGCCTGTATAGAGCCCGCCACACTGCAAATCCCCAGATCACAAGGACCTATCATGGCGATCGAACGCACATTTTCGATGATCAAGCCGGACGCGACCAAGCGCAACCTGACCGGCGCCGTCACCAAGATGCTTGAGGATGCCGGCCTGCGCGTCGTGGCGTCCCGCCGCGTATGGATGAGCCGCCGCGAGGCCGAAGGCTTCTACGCCGTCCACAAGGAACGCCCCTTCTTTGGCGAACTGGTCGAGACCATGACGTCGGGCCCGACCATCGTCCAGGTGCTCGAAGGCGAGAACGCGATTGCCAAGAACCGCGAAGTGATGGGCGCCACCAACCCGGCCAACGCCGACGAAGGCACCATCCGCAAGGTCCACGCGTTGTCGATCGGCGAAAACTCGGTGCACGGCTCGGACGCCCCCGAGACCGCAGCCCAGGAGATTCGCTACTGGTTCTCCGACACCGAAGTCGTCGGCTGATCCAGCCAGCGAGCAGCGGCCTTCAAGTCGCTGATCCAGAATCGAAAAAGCCGGGGTTTTGCGCCCCGGCTTTTTCTTTTGTCCTCAGTTGCCTCGAAGGACGCGCATACCAATCTTTTCAAGCTCTTGGGACAATGTCCCGAGAAACCGATTCAATCAGGCACCGTCGCCGAAGCGCAGGATCTCCTTGCCGTCCGCGCCTACCAGCACGAGCTTTCCGCCCTCGACGCGATAGGTCTTGGCACGGCCAAGCGCCTCGAGGAACTTGTGCTCCTGGTCCATAACTGGTTGCGGGCAGGCCATGAAGGTCGAGCCGAGCGGGTCGAAGGAAATCCCCTTGCCCTCGACAGTCGCCTTACCGAAAAAGTTGTTGCAGCCACCGCGACCGGTCACCTTGCCGTCGACAGCGATGCGCAGGGACGACTGCGGCGTGTCGAGCACGCCTGCGCCGGCGATATCCTCGGCCACCCATTCGCGGTCGAAGATGTCGTCGGTCTTCTCCCCGCTCGCCTGGCTTACCATCTTGAGCACCATGCTTTGCGGTCCGGCGGTCAGCGGGTCGACCGAATAGCGGACGTCATTGATGAACCACAGCCGGTCGTCAACGGTGATGCGCGCCTGGAGCGCGTAGCTCAGGCGGGGCTGGATGGCCACCGGGTTGAAGGGGATGGAAAACTTGATCGGCACCTGGCCGGCGGGATCGATCTTCTGCTGACCGACAACGGTCGAGGGAACGTCGGCCAATGAAACATCCACCAGCTGCACGGTGAGCACGGCATGCGGCGGCAGCGCGATACGCTCGCGGTAGAGCACCTCGCCGGTGATCGTCTTTTCTTCCGCCGTGGCTATTTCGGGGACTGCAAGAATGCCGACCAGCAGCGGCGCGAAGCCGAAGAGGATGAATTCTGCGAGCTTGCCAAGCATGGTCGTCTCCCCGGATCGTTGTTGCCGCCAGTGAAGGTACGAAGGATTGCGGTGGTTCCATGGCCGCGAACGCAGGTCACGGCTTCGTCAGGACTTCGCCCAGCGGGCGGCAGCAGCGTCGTCGCTTTCCTTGGCGTCGACCCAGCCGCCTTCGCTGCCGTCGACGCGGTGCTCCTTCTTCCAGAAGGGCGCGCGCGACTTGAGATAATCCATCAGGAAGCTGGCCGCATCGAACGCCGCCTGCCGGTGCTTGGACGCTGTGACGACCAGCACGATGTTTTCGCCGGGCTTGATCTTGCCGAAGCGATGGATGGCGGTGATGCCGGCCAAAGGCCAGCGTGCGATCGCCTCGTTGGCGATGCGCGTGATCTCGGCTTCGGCCATGCCGGGGTAATGTTCGAGTTCGAGGGCCGCGAGACTTCCGGCCTCGTCGCGGCACAGGCCGGTGAAGGTCACGACCGCGCCGACATCCGCCCTGCCCTCAGTCAACAGCGCGGCTTCCGCGGCGACATCAAAATCGGCCGCCTGGATGCGCACCATCGGCACGACCGCGACCGTCATGGGCTCAGCCGCCCGTCATCGGCGGAAACAGCGCGATCTCGCGTGCGCTTCCGATCAGTTCGCGGTGATCGACATGCTCCTGGTTGATCGCAACGCGGATCACCTCAGGGTGCTGCAATGCGCTTTCGAATTCCTCGCCGCGCGACTTGAGCCAAAGCAACAGGTCGGACACCGTCTTCACCTCGCTGGGCAGGTCGACGTCTTCTTCGGCCTTGCCGATCCGCTCGCGCACCCAGGCGAAATAGATGAGCTTGGTCATGCCTTCACTCGTCCATGATGTGCTTCAGGCCGGCACGGAAATAATCATAGCCGGTATATAGCGTCACAAGGGCAGCGATCCACAACAGCACGAGGCCGATCTGGGTGGTCAGCGGGAATATCTTGTCGCCGGCGGGGCCAGCAAGCAGGAACGCGATCGCCACCATCTGGATCGTGGTCTTCCACTTGGCAAGCTGGGTCACCGGCACGCTGACCTTGAGGGCAGCGAGATATTCGCGCAGGCCCGAGACCAGGATTTCGCGGCACAAGATGATGATCGCAGCCCACAGCGACCAGCCGGCGATGCCGCCACGATGGTCGGTGTCGGCCGCCAGCAAAAGCAGGCAGGTGGCAACAAGAAGCTTGTCGGCAATCGGGTCAAGCATCCGGCCGATATTCGACGTCTGCTTCCAGGCACGCGCCAGATAGCCATCGAGATAGTCGGTGAGGCTTGCCGCGACGAAGATGGCAAGCGCGCTCCAGCGGGCAAAATCGCTCGATTTCAGGGTGCCCTCAAGGAAGAAGCAAAGCACGACGAGCGGCACGGCAATGATACGCGCATAGGTAAGTATGTTGGGCAGGTTGAATGCGCGCTGGGCCATGGTCTCTGATGCTCTTTCGTCTGCGGTAGTGAAATCAGAACGGGGGGCTTGGGGTCAACTGCCTATCGATAGTCCAGGCGACAACCGGACGACAATTGTCGTTGATCACCCATTATCGTGAAAATGGTTGTAAACAAGGCGTGCGATGGATTCCGAGATGCCTTCGACGGCCATCAGATCGTCGACCGCAGCCCTACTCACCGCCTTGGCGGTGCCGAAAGCCAGCAGCAATGCGCGCTTGCGGCTCGGCCCTATGCCGCCAATCTCGTCGAGCGGGTTCTTGACCATCTCCTTCTTGCGACGCGCCCGATGCGAGCCGATGGCAAAGCGGTGTGCTTCGTCGCGCATGCGCTGGACGAAATAGAGCACGGGATCGCGCACCGGCAGCGAAAACGAATCCTTGCCCTTGACGAAGAAGCGCTCGCGTCCCGCCTCGCGGTCCTGGCCCTTGGCGACACCGATGGCCACGACACGATCCTCGATGCCAAGCTCTGCAAGCATGGCGCGCACCGCCGTCATCTGGCCCTGGCCACCGTCGATCAGGATGACATCAGGCCAGGCCGGAAACGCACCGGCATCCTCGATCTCGGCCGCATCAGGCTGTTCCTCGCCATGATCCTTGAGCAGCCGGGAAAAGCGCCGCTCCATGACCTCGCGCATCATGCCGAAATCGTCGCCAGGCGTGATGTCGGTCGAGCGGATGTTGAACTTGCGGTACTGGTTCTTGACGAACCCCTCGGGACCCGCGACCACCATGCCGCCGACGGCATTGGTGCCCATGATGTGGGAATTGTCGTAGACCTCGATGCGCACCGGCGGCTTTTCCAGCCCGAAGGTCTGGGCGAACCCTTCCAGCAGCCGTCCCTGTGTCGACGTCTCGGCAAGCCTGCGCCCCAGCGCCTCGCGGGCGTTCTGCACGGCGTGGTCGACAATGTCCTTCTTTTCGCCGCGCTGCGGCACCGAGATCGCCACCTTGTGGCCGGCGCGGGTGGACAGCGCTTCGGCCAGGAGCTCCTGTTCTTCAACCGGATGCGACAGCAGGATCGCGCGCGGACACGGCTTGTCGTCGTAGAACTGGGCCAGGAACGAGCCGAGCACTTCGGCCGCCTCGATCGAGGAATCGGCCTTGGGGAAGTAGGCGCGGTTGCCCCAGTTCTGGCCGGTGCGGAAAAAGAACACCTGGATGCCGGTCTGCCCGCCCTCCTGATGGATGGCGAAGACGTCGGCCTCGTCGATGGTCTGAGGGTTGATGCCCTGATGGCTCTGCACATGAGAAAGTGCCGCGAGCCGGTCGCGATAGACAGCGGCGCGCTCGAAATCGAGTTCTTCGGCCGCCTGCTGCATCTGCCCAGATATTTCGGTCTTCACCTTCTGGCTGCGGCCCGACAGGAAGTCCTTCGCCTCGCTGACCAGCTCGGCATAGCCCTCGGGCGAAATCTCGCCGGTGCAAGGTGCCGCACAACGCTTGATCTGAAACAGCAGGCACGGCCGGGTGCGGTTTTCGAAGAACGAATCCGTGCAGCTGCGCAAAAGGAAGGCGCGCTGCAGCGAATTGATGGTGCGGCCCACCGCCTGCGCCGATGCAAACGGTCCAAAATAATCGCCACCCTTGTGCGAGCGCGCGCCGCGATGCTTGTAGATACCCGGGGCGGCGTGGCCGCTGGTGAGCATGATGTAGGGGAACGACTTATCGTCGCGCATCAAGACATTGAAGCGCGGGCGCAGACGCTTGATCAGGTTTGCTTCGAGCAGCAACGCCTCGATTTCGGTACGGGTGACGACGAACTCCATCGTCGCCGTCTCGCGCACCATCTTGCCGATTCGGTTGGTGTGGAAGCGCCCTTGCGCGTAGTTGGTGACGCGCTTCTTGAGGCTGCGCGCCTTGCCGACATAAAGCACGTCGCCGGCGGCATTCATCATGCGATAGACGCCCGGCGCATTGGGCAGGCGCTTGACCAGCGTCTGGATCACCTCGGCGCCGACCATGCCGTCCGCATCGCCAGCGTGCGCGCTCCAGTCTATGGCGGTGAAAGGCAGATCCGGACCGCTGGGCGCAACGACTTCCTCCACCGCCTCATCGTCATCGAGCTCGGTGTCGGGCATGTCTTCGGTAGCCTTGCCGCCTTTTCCGGGGCTTGGCTTGGTGTCGGATTGGTGAGGACTCATTCCACCATGCCTGTCACATCCGGCGTCTGCCAGGCAAGATGCTGGCCGCCATCGAGTGCGATCATCTGGCCCGTGACCGAGCGCGCCTGCCAGAGATAGCGGATCGTCGCGCCGAATTCAGCAAGCTCTGGGCCACGCTTCAACAGCAGGCCGTCAAGCTGCGCGCCAAAGGCGGCGTCGTCCTGGCGCGAACTCGGCAGCGTTGGGCCGGGGCCGATGGCATTGACGCGGATGCGCGGCGCCAGTGCCTGCGCCATCGTCTTGGTCGCTGCCCAAAGTGCCGCCTTCGACAGCGAGTAAGAAAAATACAGCGGTGTCGGCTTGAGCACGCGCTGGTCGATCATGTTGACGATCAGCCCTTCCGAGCCTTCGGGCAACGCGGCGGCGAAATTCTTCGCCAGCAGTGCCGGCGCCTTCACATGCAGGGCAAAATGCCGGTCCCAGGCCTCCCAGCCGAAGTCGGTCACCGAATCGCCTTCAAAAACAGACGCGTTGTTGACCAGCAGCGTTATTGGTCCCAGCGCTGCCTCAGCCTCTGCAAGCAGCGTGTCGACGGCAACCATGTCGGCAAGGTCGGCCTGCACGACCACAGCTTGTCCACCATTTGCCTTGATGGCCGCTGCGAGATCGTCAGCTGCCGCCCGAGCGCGGTTGCAATGGATGGCGACGCCAAAGCCATGCGCGGCAAGGTCTTCCACGATCGCGCGGCCTATACGCTTGGCCCCACCCGTCACCAGCACATTGCCCGCCATCTTCGCCATCCAGTCGTCCTCTCATGCTGTTTGCCGGCTTCCGCAGAGGCAGGCGCGGCCACCCTTTTTGGTAACCTATGTAAAAAGCCGTTCATCGATCCGGCGGCAATGTGGCGAAAGCCTTCGGCACCGCCCAAAAAGCTGCCCGCGAACCATGCCGGCAGGCGAGATATAGAACGCCCAACCCCTTGTACCAAGCGGCTTGCGGCAAATGACAGGCAAAGCTCCTGACAAGGCTGTTGCATTAGCGCAACGTCACGCTTCAGCCTCATTTGCGCCCGGCAATCACCTCACTTCAGGTTCGGTTCAGCCGCATTTCGACACGACATTCAGCACTGTTCGGCGCCCTTACCGTTTCTCCCCCCGGACGGGTCATCAAGGGTGCCATTTCGAAAAAAGAGCCAGTGTTCAGTTGGCTTAAGGAGTGAAATTATGACTGCCATTCTCAAGCACGCCCGCCCCCTCGCGGCGGCTTTCGGCCTGATCGCCCTGGCTGCAATGCCGGCATTCGCTGCCGACGTCGTCATGGAAGAGCCGCCGGCACCTGCCGCCCCGATGGAGCAGCCCCCGGTCAACACCTGGTCGGGCCCCTACGCCGGTGTCTCGCTCGGTTATGGCTTCAGCGGCGACGCGCAGGACAAGACCTTCAACAACGAGATCGGCACGAGCGGCTTCGTTGGCGGCGCATTCGGCGGCTACAACTACCAGATGGACAACTTCGTCATCGGTGGCGAAGCTGACCTCGGCTACAACGGTGTCAAGGGCGACAACGCTGGAACGAGCGTGAAGGGTGGCCTCGAAGGCTCGCTGCGCGCCCGTCTCGGTTATGTCGTCACGCCTGACATCCTGGTCTACGGTACGGCCGGTGGTGCTGGCTCGCAGGTCAAGGTCACGGACGCCATTGGCAACAGCGAAACCAACTCCGCTTTCGGCTGGACCGCTGGCGTCGGCACCGACATCAAGCTGACCGAGTCGGTCTTCGGCCGCGTCGAGTACCGCTACACCGACCTCGGCAACGACAACTACAACCTCGGTGGCACCAACCACGACGTGTCGTACAAGGATCACCGCGTCACGTTCGGCGTCGGTATGAAGTTCTGATCTTCAAGATCGGCACTCATGAAAAAGCCGGGCTCGCGCCCGGCTTTTTTGTTGATTGAACCAGTTACGCTTTCGGGACGATCGCCTTCAGTTCGGGGAATTTTTCGTCGAAACGCGCGGCCCAGCGCTTCAGCCGCGGGCGGCCCTTGCCCCATGTACCGGCGAAGCGAAGCTCCATGTAAGCGATGGCGGTGCGCAGCGCGATCTGGCCGGCACTGATCGACTTCGGCAGCTTCGGCGGGTTGGCGTTGAGCATGTCGAGCGCACGCGCGGCCTTTGCCCACTGCTTGTCGAGCCAGGGCTGATGCACCAGTTCCTCGGGCCGCGAACGGCGCTCGTAGACGATTGCCAGCAGGCAGTCGCAGATGCCGTCGGCGATCGCCTCCAGCCGCTCGGCATCGAGGCGCTTTTCAGCATTGCGCGGGAACAGCTTGTTGCCCGAAAGCCGGTTCAGATATTGGGTGATGACCCGGCTGTCATAGATGCCCTCGCCCTCGTCGGTGATCCACACCGGGATCTTGCCCAGCGGGTTGGCATCGGTCAGCAACGCCGGCTGGGCCGCTGTGTCGACGACAACAGCCTCAAAGGCGATACCGGCATAGGTGGCGGCCAGGCGCACCTTGGCGCTGTAAGGCGATGTCGCGGAATAGAGAAGTTTTGGCATTACAAGGGTCCCTTTTGGCGAGGACCATATTCCGCGCGATTTTCATCGGCAACGGCGTAGCCTGAAATCAGCGGCCACGCACAGGCGGCATCACCACCTTGTCGAGGCGGCAGGCGCGCCGCTCGATCTCCGGGCAGGCGCGGAAGTCGAGATCCTTGGTCATGCAGATGCGCACCTCCTGCAGATAGCGCCTGTCGCAGGCAACCGCGATGCCATCCGCCTTCATCGCCGGGTTGGATTGCAAAAAGGCGCGCTCGGCCTGGCCCGGCGCCAATGTGCGATAGGCATCAAGCCGCTTGAACTCAGCGGGAATCTCGACCTTTTGCCGCGCTGTGCGCAGCACCTTGAAATAGTCGTCCTGGCTGAGGCCCGAGCAGGTGCCGTGCTTGCGCCACTCATGGCGAATCAGGCCAGCCGACGGCATCAGGTCGTAGAGGCCGCGCAGCTTGTCGCTCGTCACATCGCTATTGCTGGTCTGGCAGTCCTGGGGATAGCCGCGCTCATATTGCGGCCACAGGCCATGAACGACAAAGGCATAGGGCCTGCCGGCACGGCACTGCTGCCCGTTGGCCTGCTCGCCCTCCGCCTCGCAATAGCTCGGCGACCATGACAGCGACAGAACGTAGAAATCGAAACCCTGCCCTCGGGGCACGATCGCTTCAGCCGACGCGGGCGGCTTGGTTTCGCTGGATTTTTCCTCGGCCGGTTTGCAGGCGGCGAGTGCGAGCAGCGCGGCAAACGCAATTGTCCACCCGCGCGCCCGCAATCTCATGTCTAAGTCCAGCCTGCCTCAGCGCAGTACGCGGCAACCAGCTTGATCGCCATTAAAGCCGCCATTGTAAACGTACCAGCGATCGAAGCCCGCGACACAGAACTCGACATTGTTGCCGATCGAGGCAAAACCCATGCCTTCCTCGACAAGATACCAGATGCTGCGGTCGCGGCCGTCCGACAGCGTTACCGTGGCGCCGCAATAGGTGCGGCCGATGGGGTGGTTTTCGTCGGACGGCTGATAGCGGGTCTCATAGATGCGCTGGAAATCTGTGATACCGACCTGAGGCAGGTTCGGCACGTAGCGAACCTGATGGCTGAAACGGCTGGTGATGCGGTTCAGCACCGAGGCGTTGCTGCACAGTCCGGAAGAATCGGAATAGGTGGTCGCAAGATCCGCGGCCTGCACCGAGGCGGTGCCGAGCCCGGCCGCTCCAAGTCCAATGATTGCGGCAAAGATCGTGCTGGCGATGCGACTCATGGTTCCCACTCCAAGGCTGGTGCAACCCATTTTGCGGCTTCGCCGCGTTCCGGTCAAGAAGCCGCTGCTTCACCGGCGAGCCACTCGACCGACCAGCGTGCGCCCGCCCCTTCGGCAAGAACCTTGCTCAGCACCGGAAGCATCGTGCGCAGCTCGCTTTCAAGCTGATAAGGCGGGTTCACCACCACCATGCCGGTGCCGTCGAGCCGTGGCTCTGAGGAAGGTGGGCGGATGTAGAACTCGATATCCATGATCTTGGGGATGCCGGCTTCAGCGAGCTCTTCGCGGAACGCGGCCACAGCCTTGCGGTCCTTGACCGGATACCACAGCGCGAAGATGCCGCCCGGCCAGCGCCGATGCGCTTTCTTGAGCCCGTCGGCCAGGCGGTCGAACTCGCCGCCGATCTCGAAAGGCGGATCGACAAGCACCAGCCCGCGCTTTTCCTTGGGCGGCAGATGCGCCCCAAGCGCCAGCCAACCGTCAAGCTCAGTGACGCGGGTCTGGAAATCGCCTTCGAACTGCGCGGCCAGCGTCTTGGCATCCTCGGGATGCAGCTCGATCGCCGACAGCCGGTCCTGCTTGCGCAGCAGATGCCTGGCGATCACCGGCGAGCCGGGATATTTTTCAACGCCGCCAGCGGGGTTTACCGCACGCACGGCATCGAGATAGGGCGCGAGCAATTCGGCCGCATCGGCAGGCAAAGCCGCGTCGATCAGCCGGCCAATGCCGTCATGCCATTCGCCTGTCTTGCGCGCTTGTTCCGACGACAGGTCGTAAAGGCCGATGCCCGCATGGGTATCGATGACCCGAAACGCCTTGTCCTTGCGCTTGAGATATTCAATGAGCCGCGCGAGCACGGCGTGCTTGACCACGTCGGCGAAATTTCCGGCATGATAGACGTGGCGGTAATTCATGACTTGTCAGCGCCCCTGCCCCAGCGTGGCGCCGGCGGCTGTGAGTTCGGGTTTTCCGGACGACCGCCGCCGCGGCGCAGCGACAGCACAAGGCCGATGAAGCCGATGGCCATCAGCGAAAAGCCCAGCGGCTGGGCACGCGCGTCGGCCTCGCCGCCGCCTGAACGCAAGATGAGGTCAACGCGCTGGATCTGGACATTGTCGGCATCGCCCTGCTCGATGACGAAGCGGTAGGTTCCCGGCTGCACATCGCGGATCAGGCCGGCATCGTCGCGGAAGATCGGATCGGGCAGCTGCGGGCTGCGCTCGCGCGGCGTGGTGTCGTAGAAATTCAGCGCTTGGGCCAAGACCGTTTCGCCACGCGTCGAAGCTGTGATGGTCAGCACCGCGCGCGCGGGCTTGACCACCGGCGGCGCCAGCGTCGTCAGGTCGACAAGCACCCGCACGGGTGCATCTGATGTCGCCAGTGCCACCTCGACAGGGCGAAAGCCGCCTGAGCGATCATAGGCGCGATAGGTGCCGATCTCATGTCCGGTGAAATTTGTGGTCGCCCAAGGATAGATGATGCCGAGGCCGGTGCCGGCAAGCAGGACGAGAATAAACAGGAACCGCATTGAAAACTCCGTGGCCGGAATCTTTGCCACGCTGGCTGCGTCCCTGTCCACCGGCGTGGCATCGCGGCAAGCGCAAAAACCGCCTTTGCCACTCTGGCAATACGGCATCTGCCGTATTGCCAGCCAACATCCCTGCGGCCATGGATGGGGCAGAATGCAGGCGGGGAATTTCTGAAATGACGGGCAGACTGCGCAACGCGAGCCGCATTGCGGCTCTTTTGGTTTCGACCGCGCTTTGCGGTGCCCTGCCAAACGCCGCCGCCGCGCAATCGGCGGGTGATCCGTCCGACCCCGAGACCTGGCGCACGCCAGAATTCATGGCGCAGTACGGGCTGGACGGGATTGGCGCCGACTATGCCTACGCTTGGGGGCTCGATGGCAGCGGTGTAACCGTAGGCGTAGTCGATACGGGCATCGACATGACGCACCCAGAATTCGCCGGGCGCGATTTCCAAGGACTAGGTTGGGACGGCGTCGATTGGACAACCGATTTGCTCGATCATGGAACACTGGTGGCCGCGATCCTCGCCGGCACTCGCGATGGCAAAGGCATGCACGGGGTCGCCCCCAGCGCAACCCTGCTTGAGGCGACCTTTGTTGATCGCAACGGCGACATCGATTCGGCTGCGGTTCCAGCCGCGATCGACTGGCTCGTGAGCAAGAAGACACCCTTCATTCTTTTCGAATTGGGGTACATAGTTTCGGTTACCGATATTACCGCCCAGGACTATGTCAATTGGGTTGGAGCACAGCTTGGGGCGTTTCGGCGCGCGGTCGCGGCGGGCAGCCTTCTCATCGTACCGACCCACAACCAAAGTCTAGACAATCCAAACCCTGAAGCCGGCCTGCCTTATCTGTTTCCGGAACTGGAAGAAAACTGGCTGGCCGTCACCGGCTACGAATACCCCTATGGCAACAAGTGCGGCGTCGCCAAGAACTGGTGCATCGCCGCTCCGGCAAGCTCGGTCTACACGGCCTCATCGGGCGGCGGCTATCAGGAGGCCTCAGGCACGTCATTTGCCGGACCATTGGTCGCCGGCGCGGCGGCGCTGGTAAAGCAGATGTTTCCTTACATGACGCCCAGCCAGATCAAGCAGGTTCTGCTTGGCACGGCGATAGATGTCGGCGACCCCGGCGTGGACGACGTCTATGGCTATGGCTTTCTCTTCGTTGGTTCCGCCATAGCTGGCCCCGGCAAATTCGACTGGGGCGATTTTCACGCTGAATTGCCCGAAGGCACCAGTTTCTGGAGCAACGACATCACCGGCGCTGGCGGGCTGGTCAAATCCGGCGACGGCATGCTGGTGCTGGAAGGCGACAGCACCTATAGCGGCGACACCCGCATCGCCGGCGGCATCCTTGCCGTCAACGGCAGCATCGCTTCGCGCACCTTCGTCGAAGAAGCCGGCATGCTGTCGGGCACCGGCATGATCAATGCCGATGTCGAAAACCGCGGCGTCGTTTATGCCGGTTGCAATGGCTGTGGCGGCACTTTGAGCATCGACGGCAACTACACGGCTTTTGCGGGATCGGCACTTTGGGTGGACATCGGTGTGCCCGGCGGCGTGAATCGGCTCGCGGTCTCCGGCACGGCCACGCTCGCAGGCATGGTCGATCCGCAGTTTGTTCCCGGTGGCTATCGCGGCGACGCCCGCTACACGATCCTCACCGCCGGCAGCATCGCGGGAAGGTTCGACGGCGTCTTTGACTCCTTCGCTTTCCTTGACCTGTCGCTCGGCTACGATCCGACCGCCGTTCACCTCGATGTCGTCCGCAACGCCACGGCGTTCGCTGACCTGGCGCTGACCGCCAATGGCGCGGCGGCGGCGCGCAGCATCGAAAGCCTCGGCGCGGGCAACGCATTGTTTGAAGCCGTCATCGATGTCACTGCCGATGCGGCGGGCAGAGCTTTCAGCCAGCTCAACGGCGAGATTCATGCGTCGGCCACCAGCGCCCTGATCGAAAGCGGCGGTTTCGTCAACGACGCAGCATCGTCGCGACTGCGTTCGGCCTTCGGCGAGGCCGGCGCACAGACGCTGCCGGTCATGGCCTACGGTCCCGGCGGAGCGGAACTCGCCCCCGCAGACACCGAACGATTCGCCATCTGGTCGCAGGCGCTCGGGGCCTGGGGCAAGACAGACAGCGACGGCAACGCAACCGCACTCGAACGCTCGACCGGCGGCATGTTGCTGGGTGGCGATGCGGCGGCCGGCGACAACTGGCGGCTCGGCCTGCTCGGCGGCTACAGCCACACCACCTTCAACACCGAGCGGCCGGCTTCGGACGGCTCGGCCAAGACGATCCATTTCGGCCTCTACGCCGGTACGGAATGGGGCGCCCTCGCCCTCCGCTCGGGCGCGGCCTATGCATGGAGCGACATCGAAACCAGCCGCACCATCGCCATACCGGGCCGTCTCGTCGCCGACTACAACGCCGGCACAGCGCAGGTTTTTGGTGAAGTCGGCTATCGCATCGATGCCGGGCGCCACCGTCTCGAACCCTTTGCCGGCCTGTCTTATGTCAGCCTGCGCAACGACGCGTTTTCCGAGACCGGCAGCCTGGCAGCGGTGAGCGGGCTCGCCTCGACCACGAACATCACCTTCGCAACGCTTGGCCTGCATGCCGCGACCGATTTCAACATCGGCAGTCTGTCGGCCGCGGCGCGTGGCATGCTCGGCTGGCGCCATGCCTTTGGCGACGTCACGCCAGCTGCCGCCCTCGCTTTTGCCGGCGGCTTGCCCTTCGCCGTCGAAGGTCTGCCCATCGCCCGCGATGCGTTGCTGCTCGAGGCCGGGCTCGAAGCGGCGCTAACCGGCGCGGCGACGATCGGCATTAGCTACAGCGGCCAGATCGCCAGCGAGGCCTATGATCATGGCTTCAAAGCGGATTTGAAGATCAGGTTCTGAGCGCAGGCAAGCGCGCCGCACATATGCTGGCGCGCCTTCCACCGGCGACGCCAGCATTGTCAAATTGCCGGGCACGAGCACGGACGCTACGGCTTTTGGCTGGCGCCGGAAAGTGCAGCCTTGCTAGCCACTTCCCGCTCCATCTCATCGAGCATCATTTCAAGGCCCATCTCGAACGTCGTGTCGAACTCGGCGACGGCAAAAAACGGCCCTGCCGCGGCGACATTGGGAAAGTCGCGGCGCAACTGCTCTTCGTCGACAGTCGTTACCGCCGACGGTCCTTTCGCATAGCCCGCCGTCTCGTCGAGAATTGCTCCCATCAGGTAATAGCCGACCGCGCGGAACATGCGGGCCGAGCGTTCGCGACCGAAGCCGCCGTCTTCGAACAAACCGATTACCCCGTCCAGCCATTTCAGGCACTTCGGCGAATTCATGCGGTAGGTGACGAGATAGGGCGCGAAGGCGGGATAGGCCCTCGCAACGGCACGATAGTCGTGCGCCACCATCCGCGCGCGTGTCCGCCATGGCAGGTCGCGGGGCGGTATCTCCAGGTTGCCGACCAGCCGTTCCACTAGCGCTTCAAACAGATGTGCGGCCGAGGCGTAGTGGTGGTAGATGCTCATCGCCTGGCAATCGAGCGCCTGCGCCAGCTTGCGCATCGAAAAGCCCGACATCCCTTCACGCTCGATGACCTCGAATGCCGCGATCTCGATCATGTCGCGTGAGAGCCGTGCTCGCTTTTTGTTGATCGGCTTGTCCATGGCCTCGCTTGACAACTTACACTGTAAGGTTCACCAATATCCATACCTTACACCGTAAGGGAAGAGTGATCCAGAGGAGGAAGTCATGTCAGTTTGCCATGCATACGCCTTCGCCTCGTTCCGCCGCACGCTGACGGTCTTGGCTGGCGCCGCAGCCTGTTCAGCCACACTCGCCTTGATGCCGCTATCCGCTCACGCCGACGATTACGACGCTGCCATCAAGGACATACAAAAGTCGATGGGTGGCGTGCCGAGCTTCGTCAAGCAGTTCCCCAAAGCCGGCCTGCCCGGTGCCTGGTCGGAGCTGAAAAACATCGAATTCAGTGACAAGACCGCGTTGCCACCAAAAACCAAGGCGCTGATTTCTCTCGCCGTCGCAGCGCAGATTCCGTGCAGCTACTGCATCTGGGCCGACACGGAGGACGCCAAGAAGCTCGGCGCGACGCAAGAAGAAATCCAGGAAGCCGTGGCCATGGCCGCGCTGACGCGCCACTGGAGCACGATCTTCAACGGCATGCAGGTCGATTTCGAGACATTCAAGAAGGAACTCAGCGGCGAGACGAGCGCCGCAAAGTAGAAATGGGCGGGGCGTGGCTCGCCAGGCTGCGCCTCTATGCCTTGCGCTCCCAGCGCCGGTCAGGCGTCTGCTGCCAGTAGGTGACGGTGTGGCCGGCGGCCTTCATCGTCTTCCAGTGTTCGCGCGCGCCTTCGAGCTGTGCCGCGTCGTGGCCGTCGAACAGAAAGACGGCGCGTTGATAAGGCGCGATATCAGGTGGCGAAGCACCATCGACAAGGAAACGGATTTCGGCCGCATTCGGATTGCCTTCGCCCACGGTCAACACCACCGGCTGATCCGACGCATACGCCTCGCGGTCGCTGCCATGGGCCAAAAACGAATCGTCGCGAAAGGTCCACAGATGCGCGTCGAGCGCATCGCGTCGCTCTTCGCTGCCGGTCTGCACCACAGCCTTCCAGCCACGCTGCAGGCTGCGTTCGAGCAAGCCCGGAAGCGCGTCTTCGAGCGTCGATTCGGTCAGGTGGTAGAAAAGGACTTCGGCCATGGGGCAATGCTATGCCCGAAATCCGCTCGGTGGTGAAGCGTCCCGCCGCGCCAGGCAAGCCCAGCGCGGCCGATTGTTGGATGCTCAGCCTTCGTAGTGGTCCCGCACCAGCCTGTCGAGCAGCCTTACGCCGTAGCCCGAGCCCCAGGACTGGTTGATCTCATTGGTCGGCGAGCCCATCGCGGTGCCAGCGATGTCGAGATGCGCCCAGGGCGTTTCCTTGACAAAACGCTGCAGGAACTGCGCCGCCGTGATCGAACCGCCATAACGGCCGCCGATGTTTTTCATGTCGGCATTCTTGGAATCGATCAGCTTGTCGTAGTCGGAGCCGAGCGGCATGCGCCACAGCTTCTCCTGCGTCACGGTGCCCGAATCCGTCAGGCGGGTCGCCAGTTCGTCATTGTTGGAGAACAGGCCGGCATGACCCTGGCCAAGGGCCACCATGATCGCGCCGGTCAGCGTCGCCAGGTTGACCATGAATTTCGGCTCGAAACGCTGGTTGCAGTACCACAGCGCATCGGCGAGCACGAGGCGGCCTTCGGCGTCGGTGTTCAGTACTTCGATGGTCTGGCCCGACATCGAGGTGACGATGTCGCCCGGGCGCTGGGCGTTGCCGTCGACCATGTTTTCGACCAGGCCGATGATGCCGACCACATTGACCTTGGCCTTGCGGGCCGCAAGCGCGTGCATCAGGCCAGTGACGGCTGCGGCACCGCCCATGTCACCCTTCATGTCTTCCATGCCGGCAGCCGGCTTGATCGACACGCCACCCGAATCGAAGACCACGCCCTTGCCAACGAAGGCAATCGGCTTTTCCTTGGCCTTGCCGCCGTTCCACTGCATCACCGCCAGGCGCGGCGGACGCACCGAGCCTTGGGCGACGCCGAGCAGCGCGCCCATGCCGAGCTTCTTCATTTCCTTCTCGGTCAGGATCTCGACCTTGACGCCAAGCTTTTCGAGCTCCTTGGCCTGCGCTGCGAACTCCACCGGGCCAAGCACATTGGCAGGCTCGTTGACGAGGTCGCGGGCGAGCAGCACACCGCCGACGATCGCTTCAGCATCGGCGAAGGCCTTTTTAGCAGCTGCGGGATCGGCGCAATGGATCACGATTTTCGCCGGCTTCTTGTCGTCGGCCTTGCCGTCGCCATTGTCCTTCTTGGTCTTGTATTTATCGAAGCTGTAGGCCCTGAGCAGGATGCCTGCGGCGACGCCAGCGGCGGCAGCGCCATCGACAGTGACGCCTGGAATGTCGAGAATCACCGCCACGTCGGTTGCCTTGCGCAACTGGCCGGCGAGCGCGCCGCCGAGCTTGAGCCAGGAATATTCGTCGAGTGCCGTGGTCTTGCCGACACCGATGGCGACAAGCCGGTCAGCCGCCGTGCCCTCGGGCGCCAGGACTTCCACCACGCCGCCAAACTTGCCGGTGAAGTCGGCGATAGGGAAAGCACGGTCGAGCGTCTTGGCCGGATCACATGCGCGCGCCGCATCGCTCAGTCCTCCATCTTCGGCGGAGAAGATGAAAACGGTGCCTTTTTTCGGCACACCCGGCTTGGCGAAACTGATCGACGGCTTAGAAGTCATGATATCCTGCTTTCGGATCCCGTTCTGATGGTGCGCGACATTTCGTCGTTTTCGAGAGTTTGGCAAGCCTCCCGTCACGTAGGCCAGCTATTGCTAAAGTCGAAATATTGTCAGAAACCTCGCGTTAACCACCTCTGTTCGGCCTTTCTTAGCCATTAGTGCCCAGACTCGCGCCTGGTGGGAGAAGGTGCTGGAATGGTGTCGGCCTGAAGGGGCCAGTTGTGCCGGCTTGCCTTGGACTATATCTTGGACCCACATCGACCGTGCGACATCCTGTCGGCCGGCCAAGTCGGAAACACGGAATCCTGGTCATCGATGAAGGTTGTTGAGCGCTACATCCTGCGTCGTGCGTTCGTGGTTTTCGTCGCCGCGCTGACTTGGACCTTGGCCATCGTCTGGACCACCCAGGTGCTCGGGCGAATCGACCTCGTCACCGATAGCGGCCAGTCGGCGCTGACCTTCTTTGAGGTGGCGGCACTTATTTTGCCCACCGTCATCCCCATCGTCGTGCCCTTTGCAGTGGTCATCGCCGTGGCGTTGACGCTGAGCACGATGAACAGCGATTCCGAGCTGGTGATCCTCAACGCCGCGGGCGCCTCGCGACTGACAGTCATCCGGCCTATCCTCATCCTTGCTATCGGCGCCAGCCTGTTTTCCTTCGTCATCGACAATGTCGCCGAACCCATGGCGCGCCAGCGCAACCGCGAACTGATCGCCACCTCGCGCGCCGACCTATTGTCGCTGATCATCCAGGAAGGCACCTTCCGCAAGGTCGATGAAGGTCTGTTTGTCCAGGTCGGCGAGCGGCTGCCCAATGGCGGACTGGGCGGCATTTTCGTTGCCGATTCGCGTGAACCGAACGTCGACCTCGTCTACTACGCCAAGGACGGCTCCTTCATCGAGCGCGACAGCAAGCAGATGCTGGTGATGAATGACGGCGTGATCCACCGCAAGGCGCCAGGCGGCGAGGTGTCGGTGATCAGTTTCGATTCCTATGCCTTCGACCTCAGCGAATTCTCCGCTGCCGCCCAGGAGGTCACCATGGCACCGAAGGATCGCTCAACGGCCTATCTGATGGACCCCTCGCACAGCGACAAGTTCTATCAGCGCAATCCGCGGCTGTTCACGGTCGAACTCGACCGCCGCTTCACCGAATGGTTCTATTCGATCGCCTTCGCGCTCATCGCGCTTGCCGTGGCAGGCGATGCGCGTTCGCATCGCGAAGCGCGCATCCATCCGCTCATCACCACGGTCACCATCGCGCTGTTTTTCCGCTGGCTCGGCTTCTTCGCCGGCAGCAAGGCCGAGACGGTGCCCTGGGTCAGCTATCTCATCTATGGCATTCCGATCGGCGCGTCATTGCTCGCCATCTGGTTCATCCGCAACAACCGCACCATGGAGCTGCCGGTCGCAGTTGCCGACCGCATGGCGGCGATGGCTGCGCGCATCCGCGACAGGTTCACCGCCTTCCGCCTGCGGCTCGGCGGCGGCGCTTCCGGCCAGGGAGCAGCATGATGGGCTGGACACTCGGGCGCTATTTCCTGTTTCGCTATGCCGTCATCACGACGTGGTTCTTCATCGGCATTTTCGCGCTGATCTTCATCATCGACGTCACTGAGTTCTCCAGCAATGTCGGTAGCCTGCCGGGCTTCAAGTTCAGCATGGCCCTTACTGTGTCGGCGCTTCGCGTGCCGATGATCATGCAGCAGACGGTGCCGTTCGTGGCTCTGTTCAGCGCGATGGCGACACTTGTGTCGCTCAACCGTCGCTACGAGCTGGTCATCGCGCGCGCCGCCGGCATTTCGGCGTGGCAGTTCCTGCTGCCCTGCTGCATCGGCGCGCTGCTTTTCGGCATGATCACGGTCGGCATCCTCAACCCGATCGCGGCCCACGGTTTTTCACGTGCCGAAAATATCGAATCCGAATTGCGCTCGCGCCAGTCGAATTCGGTTTCGGCATTCTCGGCACCATGGCTGCGGCAGAAAGCAAACGGCACCGAAGTCATCATCGGCGCTCGTGCGGTCCTCAACCAGGGCCTGGAACTCGCAGACGCGGTGTTCTTCGTCTTCGACTCGAGCGGCAATATGGTCGAGCGCAAGGACGCAGAGCGCGCCTATCTGCGGGAAGGACATTGGGAACTCGTCAACGTCCGCAGCATGAAGGGCGCCGAGAACTTCACCTCGGAAAAAACCGACCAGGTACCAACCAATCTGAAGCCGGAATTCGTGCAGGAAAGACTGGCGCGACCGGAAACGATTCCATTCTTCCAACTGCCTGCAAAGATCGAAATCGCGCGCTCATTCGGCCTCAGGGCAAACGCATTCGCCATGCAATTTCATTCACTTGTCGCCCTTCCCTTCCTTCTCGTCGCGATGACTCTCATTGCTGCAACAGTGTCGATGCAATTTGCGAGGATGGGGCAGTCGGCAACGATGATTCTGGGTGGCGTCCTCGCTGGCTTTCTGCTTTATGTCGTTTCGGTTCTGGTCAAAGCATTTGGCAATGCGGGATTCGTGCCGACTTATATTGCGGCGTGGCTTCCAGTTGTCGTAGCAATGTTTTTCGGGGTGACTTTCCTGCTCTACAAGGAGGACGGTTAGTGAGGGGCGTAATGGCCAGCCGCAGGACGGCCCTTAGGGCACGCCTTTTCGGTGCGACCGCGCTCGCATCTCTATTCGTGTGCGCGCTTCCGCTCGCTCCAGCGTTCGCTCAAACTGTCGCCGACCTCGCGCCCAGCGTGCCCGAAGGCTCGCAGATGCTGCTTGAGGCGGACACGCTCGTCTATGACAACGACGTCCAGACGGTGACCGCCGTCGGCGGCGTGCAGATCGACTATGCCGGCAACCGCCTCGTCGCCCAGCGCGTCACCTATGACCGCAAGACGTCGCGGCTGGTCGCCAGCGGCAATGTCGCGATCGTCAATTCCGACGGCACCAAGATCTTCTCGCAAGAAATTGACATCACCGACGACTTCGCTGACGGCTTCGTCAACGCGCTGCGCGTCGAGACCGTCGACAAGACCTATTTCGCCGCCGAAAGCGCCAAGCGCGAAGGCGGTGTGCTGACGACGTTCAACAACGGCGTCTACACGGCCTGCGCACCGTGCGAAAAAACGCCTGACAAGGCACCGATCTGGCGCGTCAAGGCGCAGAAGATCATTTGGGACGGCCAGAAGAAGACTGTGCGCTTCGAGAACTCCAATTTCGAGTTCTTCGGCTTCCCCATCGCCTTCCTGCCAGCCTTCGAAATCGCCGACCCGACAGTGAAGCGCAAGAGCGGCTTCCTGATTCCGAACATCAGCTTCAAGAGCAAGCTCGGCGCGGGCCTTACGGTTCCCTACTATTTCGCGCTTTCGCCGACCTATGACCTCACCGTAAAAGGCACCGGCTATACCAAGCAGGGCTTCCTTGGCGAAGCCGAATGGCGCCAGCGTTTCGACAATGGCGCCTACACCCTGAAGATCGCCGGCATCCACCAGATGAATCCGGACAAGTTCGACCCCAACACAGTCGATCGCGGGGCTCCAGGCGACGAAAACAAGCTGCGCGGCATGGTCGGCACGAAGGGTCGTTTCGACCTCAATCCGCGCTGGGCGTTCGGCTGGGATGTTCTCGTTCAGTCCGACAAGAATTTTTCGCGCACCTATAACATCGATGGTTTCGCCGACAGCACGCATCGCTCGGAGGTCTATCTCACCGGCCTGAACGACCGTAATTACTTCGACCTGCGCGCCATGCACTTCGATGTCCAGGAAGAAGTGCTCGACAGCGACCCCACGGCGCGCGCCAACAAGCAGCCCTGGGTGCTGCCGTCGCTCGACTACGCCTACATCCCCGACATGCCGGTCGCGGGAGGCGAGTTGTCCTTCGACGTCAATGCGCGTGTCATCCAGCGTTCGGACCTTGATACCACGGTGTTCGCGCCAGCGTTTTCGCCCACGATACACGGCATCGAAGGCACGTCCGGCCGCCTGACTGCCGAAGCCGAGTGGAAGCGCACAATCATCACCGAGGGCGGCCTGCTGGTCACGCCGCTGCTCGCCTTCCGTGGCGACGGCAGCTATCTCAATGCGTCGGCTGACTCGCTCAACGCCATCAACACCATGGCCGCAAACCCGCAGATCAACGTCGCCGACGATGTTCGCTCGTCGCTGTTCCGCTACATGGCAACACTCGGCCTCGAATTGCGCTGGCCAGTGCTGTTTTCGTCGACAAGTTCGACCCATGTGCTCGAGCCGATGGCGCAGCTTTTCGCTCGCCCGAGCGAAGGCGATATCGGCGGGCTCGGCATTCCCAACGAGGATGCCCAGAGCTTCGTTTTCGATGCGACGTCGCTGTTTGAGCGCGACAAGTTCTCGGGCTACGACCGCATGGAAGGTGGCACCCGCGCCAATCTCGGCGTGCGCTACACCGGCAGCTTCAACAATGGCTGGACCACCAACGCGCTCGCCGGCCAGTCCTATCACCTTGCTGGCGAAAATTCGTTTGCCGCCCCTGACCTCGTCAATGCCGGCGCCTATTCGGGGCTGGAGAGCGATAGGTCGGACTACGTGGCCCTCGCCGGCATCGCCAGCCCGAACGGCTTGTCGGCCTCGGTCAGCGGCCGCTTCGACGAGCAGACGTTCGACGTGCGGCGCGCCGAGTTGAAGGTCGGTCTGGATGCCCGTCCACTCGCTGTTTCGGCACGATACGCCTTCGTCGAGGCGCAGCCGCTCTACGGTTTCCCCACCGACCGCCATGAAGTCACGCTCGGCGCCACAGCCCGTTTCAACGACAATTGGCGCGCCTTCGGCTCTGGTACCTACGACATCAAGAGCGATCTGCTCGTCAGGAACGGCGTCGGCTTTGCCTATGACGACGAGTGCTTCACCTACATGATGACCTATGCGGAAAGCCGCGATCACAACAATCCAGACGATGTGACACGTACCGTCGGCTTCAATATTTCGTTCCGCACGATCGGCGATTTCGGAACGGCGACAAACGTCTTCTAGGATCAGCATGGGAACGGTGCTGGGGGCGGCTCGACATCGTTTTGCCGCATAAAACGGCCATTTGCTGGGCAATATCATCCGAGCGAAGCTTGGATTGGGGTTTGAACGGGACTTTTTCCATGCGGAAACACCTCTTTTCGGCAGGCTTTGCTCTGCTCGTGGCGGCAACGTCGATTTCGATGACCGCTTATGCGCCGCAGGCTCAGGCCAGCGAAATCAAGTACGTCGTCAATGATGTGCCGATCACCAGCTACGACATCCAGCGTCGGGCCGCCTTCCTCAAGCTGCAAAAGCGCAAGGGCGATGCCAACGAGGAAATGATCGAACAGACGCTGCGTCTGGCCGAGATGAAGCGCCTCAACATCCGCGTCTCCGACAAGCAGGTCGAGGATGCCTATGCGCGTTTCGCCGGCTCCAACAAGCTCAAGCCGGCCCAGATGGACCAGATCCTGGCACAGGCTGGCGTGACCAGCAGCCACTTCAAGGAATACATCCGCGCCCAGATCGGCTGGAACCAGGCACTCAGCGCGCGCTTCCGCTCCACCGAGGGCGGCGGCGGTGGCACCAGCGAGCAGGACGCCGTCCGGCGCATGCTCCAGAAGGGCGGTGCCAAGCCCAGCGCCACCGAATACATGCTGCAGCAGGTGATCTTCGTCGTACCCGCCTCCGAGCGCGGCACGATCCCCAAGCGCAAGCGTGAAGCCGATGCCATGCGCGGCCGCTTCAAAGGCTGCGAACAGACGCGCGAGTTCGCCAAGGGCCTGCTCGACGTCACTGTGCGTGACCTCGGCCGGGTACTCGCGCCACAGTTGCCGCCCGAGTGGTCCGACGACATCAAGAAGCTCAAGGCCGGCGGTGCGACCCCGGTACGCGAGACCGAGCGCGGCGTTGAATTCATCGGCGTTTGCAGCGCCCGCGAAGTTTCGGACGACAAGGTCGCCCAGATGGTGTTCCAGGCCGAAGATATGGGCAAGGGCGACAACGCAAAGGCCGACGAGCTCAATAAGAAGTACATGGCCGAGCTGCGGAAAGTCGCTCGCATCGTAACGCGCTAGGCCCGTGGGGTCCCATAGCGCCCCGCTGGCGCTGACATCAGGCGATCCCTCCGGCATTGGTCCTGAAATCGCTGTCGCCGCCTGGCGACTGCGCAACAAGGCTGATGTGCCGGCCTTCTACCTTCTCGCCAACCCAGCGCTTGTTGCCGCGCGAGCTCGCGCCGTGGGCATGGACGTGGCGATCGCCGAGACCGACCCAGCTGGGGCCGCTCAACTTTTCGCCAGTGCCCTGCCCGTCGTGCCGCTCGCGGCATCGCTGACCGACGCTCCCGGCCAGCCGGACAAGCGCAATGCCGCCGGTATCATCGAGGCCATCGACCGCGCTGTCGCCGACACGTTCGAAGGCCGCGCGGCAGCCCTCGTCACCTGCCCGATCGCCAAGAAGCCGCTCTATGACGCCGGCTTCCGCTTTCCCGGCCACACCGAATATCTCGCTCATCTGGCGACGGAAAAGACCGGCGTCAAAGCAACACCCGTCATGATGCTCGCCGGACCGGACCTGCGCGCCGTGCCAGTGACCATCCACATTGCGTTGGCAGCCGTGCCAAAGGCGCTGACCACTGCGGCAATCATCGAGACCGTTCGCATCACCGCACACGACTTGCGCAGCCGCTTCGGCATCGCCAGACCGCGCATCGCTGTATCGGGGCTCAATCCGCATGCCGGCGAAGGCGGGGCCATGGGCCACGAGGATGAACGCATCATCCGCCCGGCGGTGGAAGCACTCAAGGCGGAAGGCATCGACGCCTTCGGCCCCCTGCCCGCCGACACCATGTTCCATGCCCGCGCGCGCGCCGGCTACGATGTAGCCATCTGCATGTATCACGACCAGGCGCTGATCCCGGCCAAGGCACTAGCCTTCGACGAGACGGTCAACGTCACGCTTGGCCTGCCCTTCATCCGAACCTCGCCCGACCATGGCACGGCCTTCGACATTGCCGGCAAGGGTATCGCAAGGCCCGACAGCCTGATCGCGGCACTGAAGCTCGCGCGCCAGCTCGCCGACGTGGAAGCTAGAGCATGATCCCGAAAAGTGGGAACCGGGTTTTCGGAAAAGGTCATGCTCCAACAAAAGGATAGAGCCCCATTCCGATTCAATCGGGATGGAACAGGCTCTAAAACATCATGAGTTCAGCCGTCACCAGCATCGATGGACTGCCGCCACTGCGCGATGTCATCGAACGTCACGGCCTCCAGGCCAAAAAGACGCTTGGCCAGAATTTTTTGCTCGACCTCAACCTCACCGGTAAAGTGGCGCGCGCTGCCGGCGACCTCACCGGCGTCACCGTCATCGAGGTTGGTCCCGGCCCTGGCGGGCTGACGCGCGCACTGTTGATGCATGGCGCCAAGCGCGTCATTGCCATCGAACGCGACGAGCGCTGCCTGGCCGCACTGGCCGAAATCTCCGACCATTATCCCGGCCGATTGGAAGTTGTGTCGGGCGATGCGCTGAAGACCGATTTCGCAGCGCTTGCGAACGGAGAGCCGACAAAGATCGTCGCCAACCTGCCCTACAACATCGGTACGGAATTGCTCGTCCGCTGGCTCACCGTCGAGACGTGGCCGCCGTTCTACCAGTCGCTGACCTTGATGTTCCAGCGCGAGGTCGCCGAGCGCATCGTGGCGCGTCCGGCGAGTTCCGCCTTTGGCCGGCTCGGCGTTCTCGTCGGCTGGCGCACGGAAGCGCGCATCGCCTTCGACGTACCGCCACAGGCCTTCACGCCGGCGCCCAAGGTCGTCTCGTCGGTTGTCCACCTGGAGCCACGCATGGAGCCGCTGGCGGCCGATGTGAAGGTGCTTGGCCGCGTCACAGAGGCAGCCTTCGGCCAGCGCCGCAAGATGCTGCGCCAGAGCCTGAAAAGCATGGGCGGCGAAAAGCTGCTGGAAACCGTCGGCATCGACCCGACCCGCCGCGCCGAGACACTCAGCGTCGAGGAGTTCGTGGCGCTGGCAAAGGCCGTCTGAACGCAGATATTACCCTCGTCTTTGTGGAGAGGGTAAAGTCCGCCTCAAACCTTCTCGTCTCAAACCTTCTCGTCGAGCAACTTCGAAACGAAATCGAACAGGCCCGGCCGGCGGTCGCGGCGCAGGCGCTCGGCCGTCACGATCGCCTTGACTGCGGAAAATGCCTTGTCGAGGTCGTCGTTGACCACGACGTAGTCATAGTCACGCCAGTGTTCGAGTTCGACGCGGGCGTTGTGCAGCCTGGTCTCGATCACCGCGTCCTGATCCTCGGCCCGGCGGCGCAGACGCGTCTTCAGCTCACTCATCGACGGCGGCAGGATGAAGATCGACACAATGTCGGCGCGCATCTTTTCCTTGAGCTGCTCGGCACCTTGCCAGTCGATGTCGAACAGCATGTCGCGGCCTTGCGCCATGGCGATTTCGGCCGGCTCGCGCGGCGTGGCATAAAAGTTGCCGTGAACCTCGGCCCATTCGAGCAATTCGTCGGAATCGCGCAGCCGCTCGAAGTCGCGCATCGAGCGGAAATGATAGTGCATGCCGTCGATTTCACTGCCGCGCCGGGCGCGCGTCGTCACGGAGACCGACAGTTCGAGGCCGGGGTCGCTTTCGAGCAGATTGCGCGCGATGGTCGACTTGCCCGCGCCTGAAGGCGAAGACAACACCAGCATCAGGCCGCGGCGCCTGATGGCGTTTGAAGGGTTTTCGGCGCTCATGCGCTACTCCAGATTCTGTACCTGTTCGCGAAACTGGTCGACCACAGCCTTCAGTTCCAGCCCGATGGCGGTCACTGTGGCGGCGTTCGACTTCGAACACAGAGTATTCGATTCGCGATTGAATTCCTGCGCCAGAAAATCGAGCTTGCGGCCAATCGCACCGCCGCCCGAAATCAGCGCCCGCCCCGAGGCGACGTGCGTCTTCAGACGGTCGATCTCCTCGCGGATATCTGCCTTGGTGGCCAAAAACGCGGCTTCCATGTTGAGCCGGGTCTCGTCGAGTGCCGGCGACGCCTCAAGCAGCAGGCGAACCTGTTCGGCCAGGCGCTGGCGGATCTGCGCCGGCTCGCGCGACGGGTCGGCCTCGGCCCGCAGCGTCAGCGTCTCGATGGTCGCGATGTGGCCCGCCAGCAGGCCCCTCAGGGCCTCGCCCTCGGCCTTGCGCGCCTCAACGAGACCGGCAAGCCCGGCCTCCAGGCAATTCATGGTCACCGCATCGATCGCCGCGCGCTGCTCTTCGGTCTCGACCGCCTCAGGCACGTCGAACACACCGCGCAGCGAAAGCAGCCCGTCTGCGCTGGCAGGCGCTGCGCCATATTGCTTGACGAGACGATTGGCGAGTTCGGCGACGTCGCGCAGGAACACTTCGTTGACCACCGGCTGTACCATCGAGCCGCCGGTGCGGCTGACGGTCAGCGTCGCCTGCACATTTCCGCGCGAAAAACGCTTCTGGATGGCTTGCCTGACTGCCGGCTCCAGCCGCTCGAAGCCCTGCGGCAGGCGCAAGCGCACTTCCACGCTCTTGCCGTTGACCGACTTCACCTCCCAGGCGATTGCCGTTCCGTCATGCTCGGCCGCTACGCGGGCGAAGCCTGTCATGCTTTGCAGGTTCATCTGGCAGCGAATTCCTGTTCTTACAGCGCAGCGCGTCCGAATGGACGCGCAAAGGATGCTGTAACATTTTCAATCTGTGCATGATCCTTTGCGAAAATCGATTCCGATTTTCGGCGTCATGCATGGGCTTGCTTAGTTTTTGACCGCGTTGGTGGTCGTTGGGTCCTTCTTGGCCGGATCGGCCTGGTCAGCCGCCTTCTCGTCCTCGACGACCTTGCGCTGGAAAGCACGCCAGCGCGCGACGTTGTCGTTGTGTTCGTCCAGGGTCTCGGCAAAGACATGCCCGCCCGAACCGTCGGCAACGAAATAGAGGTCCTTGGTCTTGGACGGGTTGGCCACTGCCTCCAGCGAGGCCTTGCCCGGATTGGCGATCGGCGTCGGCGGCAGGCCCTTGATGACATAGGTGTTGTAGGGCGTCGGCTTGTCGATGTCGGAGCGGAAGATCGGCCGGTCGGCCGGCTTACCCTTGCCGCCGAAGATGCCATAGATGATCGTCGGATCGGACTGCAGCCGCATGCCCTTGTTGAGGCGGTTGATGAAGACGGCCGCCACACGCGAGCGCTCGTCGCCGCGCGCGGTCTCCTTCTCGACGATGGAGGCAAGCGTCACGAACTCGTTGACGTCGGCAATCGGCAGATCGGCGGACCGGCGCGCCCAGATGCTTTCGACAAGTTCCTTCTGGTCGGCCAGCATCTTGTTGATGATCTGCTGGCGCGTCAGCCCGCGCGTGAAGCGCTGGGTGTCGGCTGCAAGCGTGCCCTCCGCCGGCATCTCTGTCGGCATGTCGCCGCTCAGTGCTTCCTGCTCGGCAATGCGCTTCCAGGCCTGCTCGACGGTGAGCCCTTCGGGGATCGTCAGCGAATACTGCACCGACTTGCCGCTCTTCAAAAGCTCCATGATCTCGTGCATCGAAGCACCAGCCGCGATCTCGTATTCGCCGGCCTTGAGCGAACCGTCATTGCCGTAGGCACGCACGCCCATGCGGAAGATGCGGGCGTCGCTGACCAGGCCGCGCCGCTCGAGCTGCTCGGCAATATCCTGCACGCCGGTCTTTTCCTTGACCAGGAACGTTGTGGGGGCAGACGAGGGACCCTCGCCGTTGAATTCACGCTTGCCGAAATAAAGGGCGGTGCCACCAGCCAGGATCACCAGCACTGCAGTCGACATCATGAAATTCATGAACACGACGATCTGGTTGCGCGAGGCGCGCGAACGCTTGGGCGGCGGCGTGCCGATTTCGGGCCGCAGCGCTTCCTGCGCGGTCTTTGGAACGATCGGATTTGCAGCGCGCGGCGCGCCTTGCCCCTGATCTGGCGTATTGGTGCTCATCTTGCCTCGCCACTCCCTCTTGCGTCGAATCCCCGCCGGGAGACTAGGCCTGAATGTGGCAAAAATCACGGCGAAGGGCCCTCAACGGGCCCCTTCCCACAGCCTATCAGCCGTTGAAGCGCTGGAAAACCAACGAGGCGTTGGTGCCACCGAAGCCGAAGGAGTTCGACAGGGCGACGTCGATCTGCCGGGCGCGCGGCTTGTGCGGCACCAAGTCGATCGCGGTTTCGCGCTCGGGATTATCGAGATTGATCGTCGCCGGCGCGATGTTGTCGCGGATGGCGAGGATCGAAAAGATCGCTTCGGCGGCCCCAGCAGCACCAAGCAGGTGGCCGATCGACGACTTGGTTGACGACATCGACACCTTGGAGGCGGCATTGCCGACAAGGCGCTCGACAGCACCGAGTTCGATCGTGTCGGCCATGGTCGAAGTGCCATGGGCGTTGATGTAGTCGACATCCGCCGGCGACAGGTTGGCGCGCTTGAGGGCGGCCGTCATGCAGCGGAAGGCACCGTCGCCATCTTCGGCGGGGGCGGTGATGTGATGGGCGTCACCGGTCAGGCCGTAGCCGACCACTTCGGCGTAGATCTTGGCGCCGCGCGCCTTGGCGTGCTCGAGTTCTTCCAGAACGACAACACCGGCACCCTCGCCCATGACGAAACCATCGCGGTCGCGGTCATAAGGGCGCGAGGCCTTCTCGGGCTCGTCGTTGCGGTCGGTCGACAGCGCCCGGCAAGCGGCAAAGCCGGCAAGCGAAAGGCGTGTCACGGGTGCTTCGGCACCGCCGGCCAGCATCACGTCGGCATCGCCGAACATGATCAGGCGGGCTGCGTCGCCAATGGCGTGCGCACCGGTCGAGCAAGCGGTGACCACGGCATGATTGGGGCCCTTGAGCCCGTGCCGGATCGAAACCTGACCGGAAACCAGATTGATGATCTGGCCTGGAATGAAGAAGGGGCTGATGCGGCGGGGCCCACGTTCCTTGAGGATCAGGGCATTTTCGGCAATGCCGTCGATGCCACCGATACCCGAGCCGATCATGACGCCGGTCGCATTTTGCTCTTCCGGCGTCTTGGGCTGCCAGCCCGAATCCTTCAATGCCTCATCGGCGGCCGCGATCCCGTAAAGGATGAAGTCGCCGATCTTGCGCAGTTCCTTGTGCTCAAGGACCGCTTCGGGATTGAAGGTATTATCGGAGCCGTCACCCCTGGGGATGACGTTGGCGATCTTGCAGGGGAGATCTTCGACCTCGAACTCCGAGATACGCCTCGCGGCGCTACGGCCGGAAAGAAGCTCTTTCCAGCTGTGCTCGTAGCCCATGCCGAACGGTGAAAGCAGGCCAAGGCCCGTGACGACCACACGCCTCATCGCAGGCATCCCTGACATTCTCGATCGCTCAGGCCGAAGCCTTGTCGATGTACTTCACGGCGTCGCCAACGGTGAGGATGGTCTCGGCCGCGTCGTCAGGAATTTCGACGCCGAATTCTTCTTCGAACGCCATAACGAGCTCGACCGTGTCGAGGCTGTCCGCGCCCAGGTCGTCGATGAAGCTTGCAGCTTCAGTCACCTTGTCGGCGTCGACGCCAAGATGTTCGATCACGATCTTCTTGACGCGCTCTGCGGTGTCACTCATGTGGGCATCCTCAGTCTGGTGTTTGTTAGGTCTTCGTTAGCGGGCGGAATGCCGCTAATCAAGCTGTAATCTACGCTTTCCCAAAGCGCTCTGGTGGCGGTCCGGTTTCGGTCCGGCCACCTGATGGAGCGCGGCAATACACGAAAACTTCACCGCGTCCAAGGTAAAAGGCCCGGTTATCCCGGCCTATTGCGACAATCAGATCATCGCCATGCCACCATTTACATGGATCGTCTGGCCGGTGACATAGGCTGCTTCGTTAGAAGCGAGATAAGCGACGGCCGAAGCAACTTCCTTGCCGGTGCCCATGCGCTTGGCCGGGATCGCGGCCATGATCGTCTCTTTCTGCTTGTCGTTGAGCTTCTCGGTCATTGCCGATTCGATGAAGCCGGGTGCGACGCAGTTGACGGTGATGTTGCGGGTGGCGATCTCCTGGGCGAGCGACTTGGAAAAGCCGATCATGCCCGCCTTGGAGGCGCAGTAGTTGGTCTGGCCGGGATTGCCGGTGACGCCGACGATCGAGGTGATGTTGATGATGCGGCCATGGCGGCGGCGCATCATCGGGTGCGTCAGCTCGCGCGTCAGGCGGAACATCGCCGTCAGGTTGATCTCGATGACGCTGTCCCAATCGGCATCGGACATGCGCACGAACAGGCCGTCCTTGGTGATGCCAGCGTTGTTGACCAGGATGTCGACGCCTTCGAGATCGGCCTCGGCCTTCTGGCCCAGCGCCTTGACCTCGTCGCGGTCGGCGAGATTGGCCGGAAACAGCTTCACGCGGTCGCCGAGTTCGTTGGCCAGGGCTTCGAGCTTTTCAACGCGCGTGCCGTGCAGGCCGACGATAGCGCCCTGCTTGTGGAGGATGCGGGCGATTTCTTCGCCGATGCCCCCGGATGCGCCGGTGACGAGTGCCTTGCGGCCGGTCAGATCGAGCATTTTTTCAATCCCTCTGAGAGAACACCCTTCACACGGGTGGGGTCGTTTGAATTTTCAGACGAGCGCAGCGATTGCCGCGTCGACGTCGGCCGGGTTGTTGACCGCAGCCGTCGCGATGTCCTTGTTGATGCGACGGGCGAGGCCCGACAGCACCTTGCCGGCACCCACTTCGTAAAGCGTGGTGACGCCGTTGCTGCCGAACCACTCGACGGTCTCGCGCCAGCGCACGCGGCCGGTGACCTGCTCGACGAGGCGGGCGGCGATCTCTTCGGGGTTGGTGATCGGCTGAACCGAGACGTTGGCGATGACCGGAACGATCGGCGCGTGCTTCTTCACGCCGGCGAGCGCTTCGCGCATCTTGTCGGCGGCCGGCGCCATCAGCGCCGAATGGAAAGGCGCTGAGACCTGCAGCATCAGCGCGCGCTTGGCGCCCTTTTCGGTGCAAAGCTTGGCGGCGCGTTCGACGGCTGCCTTTTCGCCCGAGATCACCAGCTGGCCGCCGCCATTGTCGTTGGCGATCTGGCACACCGAACCTTGGGCTGCCTCGGCACAGGCAGCATCGACATCGGTCTGTTCCAGTCCGATGATCGCAGCCATCGCGCCCTGCCCGGCCGGCACCGCCGCCTGCATGGCGTCGCCGCGGATGCGCAGCAGGCGCGCCGCATCGGCGACCGACACGAAGCCCGCGGCGGCAAGTGCCGAATACTCGCCGAGCGAGTGGCCGGCGACGTAAGAAACCTTGTCCTTGAGCGACAGGCCACGCGATTCAAGCGCCCTGAAGGCAGCCATCGACACCGCCATCAGCGCTGGCTGGGCGTTGGCCGTCAGCGTCAGCGTCTCTTCAGGACCTTCCCAGATCAGCTTCGAAAGCTTTTCGCCCAGTGCGTCATCGACTTCTTCGAAGACGCGGCGCGCTTCGGGGAAAGCATCGGCGAGTTCCTTGCCCATGCCGACGGCCTGGCTGCCCTGTCCAGGGAAAGTGAATGCAACGGCCATGTTGGTCTCCTGGCTAGCAGCGCATCGGCCCAATCTGGAATCACCACGCGCGGACGTGTCACTTCAAGCGCCTTGCATGTCCGGGGACGCGCATAACGCCATATCATGGTGCCTCTGGCGCAATGAATACCGCCAAGTCAAGTCTTGTGCGCCTTTGGGCCAGTTTGAGGCAAATAATCACAGATGATTAATACGAAACACGTTTTGTTTGCCCCATCCTTCTCAATTTTGCCATATGCGCTAGGTTTTCGATGACCGTTTTGTGACAGTTGCGTGACGCGGCTGCGGAGCGCCCGGGGAAGTTGAGTTGGCAAAACTATTGGCGGACGGCAAGGCCGTCGTCAGGGATGGCGAAGACGAGGCCGCGGAAGTGCTTGGCCGGCGTGCCTATGCCCTGTGCGTGCTGCGCTCGGTGATGGTCACGCTCGCCGTTTCGGCGGTGCTGGTGTTTGCCATCGAGTTCGTCGCGCGCGGCTCCTTCGTCGACACGCTCAACTTCTTCCAGCAGCCGTTCAAGCCGAGCTGGACGACGGTCGCCCTGTTTGCCCTTTTGATCATCGGTCTCGATGCGGTGCTCGGCCGGCCCTACAACGGGCTTTTGATCGTTGCGCCCGTCGCACTTCTGCTCGCCTTCGTCGGCCACCAGAAGTCGCTTTACCTCGGCGACCCGCTCTACCCGACCGATTTCCTCTATGCCCGCCAGATCGTCGAACTGATGCCGCTGCTGGTGCGCGAACGGCCGCTGGCCGGCATCGGCATTGTCGTCGGCCTGATCGCCGGCGTTTCGCTGCTCGTCCTGGCCTGGCGCTACTGGCGCCGCCGCATGCCGGCGCTGACGCTCTGGGCGCGCATTTCGCGCCTCGCCATCGCCATCCCGACGCTGGCCTTCTTTGTCTCGATCATGGACTACGCGACCTTCTCGTGGACGCGCGACCGTCTCCAGATCATCCCGATGATGTGGGACCAGAAGGAAAATTACGCCTCCAACGGCTTTGCCATCGCCTTTGCGCTCAACGTGCCGATGGCCAAGGTCAAGGCGCCGGAGGGCTATTCCGAAAAGGCGATCGACGCCATTGCCCGGCCCGAACAGGCTGTCGCTGCCCTGCCCGAGGAAAAACCCGACGTCATCATCGTGATGAGCGAGTCCTTCTGGGATCCGACGCTGCTGCCTGGCGTCAAGATAACACCGGATCCGATCCAGAATGTGCGTGCATCGCAGTCGGGCCATGTCTTTTCGCCCGAATTCGGCGGCATGACCGCCAATGTCGAGTTCGAGGCGCTGACCGGCTTCTCCAACGCCTTCCTGCCGGCGGGCTCCATCCCTTATCAGCAATATGTCCGCGCGCCGGTGCCTTCGCTTGCCACCTTCTTCAAGAGCGAAGGCTACGAGACCCGCGCCATCCATCCGTTCGGCAGCTGGTTCTGGAACCGCGCGCCCGTCTACAAGGCCTTCGGCTTCGACGAATTCATGTCGGAAGAAAACCTGCCGCCGCTCGAAAAGCGCGGGCCCCTGGCATCCGACGCAGCCCTGATGGACGAGATCATCCGCGAGGCCGATGCCACCGAGCATCCGTTCTTCTTCTTTGCAGTCTCCCTGCAGAGCCACGGCCCCTACGAGCCGAACCGCTACAGCGACACGACCCACACTGTCGAGGCCGCAACGACACCGTGGGCGCGCGATTCGATCCTGACCTATGCCGAGGGCGCTGCGGACGCGGATCGTGGCCTCAAGCGCCTGATGGACTGGGCGAGCAAGCGCGAGCGCCCGACCGTGATCGCCTTTTTCGGCGACCACCTGCCGCCGCTCGGGCCTGTCTATGTCGAGACCGGATTCATGAAAGAGCCGGTGGCCAAACGCAAGGCTGCGATCGGCGAGATGCTGGTGCAGCACGAAACACCGCTGGTGGTGTGGTCGAACCGCACAGGTGCCGCGCGCGACATCGGCTCGATCAGCCCGGCCTTCCTGCCGCTGCATGTGCTCGAGACCGCCGGCATCAGCCACCCCTACTACACCGGCTTCCTCGGCGACCTGCATGACCGCTACAAGGTCGTCGACCGCAACGTGCTGCTGCCGCGCGAAGGCGAGTCGGTGTTCGACTGGTCGCGCCAGAAAGAGCTTGATCCTGCGATCCGCGATTTCCGCTGGCTGCAATACGACATGATGTTCGGCAAGCGCCGCGGCGCCAAGGGCTTCTTCCCCGAGACTGTCGACAAGGTCGTTGCCGACCGCACCCGTTCACCGCTCTTCCTGCAGCACGAAGCACTCGGCTGAGCCGCGAAAAACCCGGGCAAATGGCCGATTTCGGCGGGATTGTTGGCCCCGCCCCTTGCCTTGGCTGCACTTAGCATGTAGACGCCCGCCATCTGCCGGTCCCAGCTGGGGGCTGAACGGAGGGCCGGAGGCTTTCTCGAAAGTCGCCGTGCGAAGCGAAAACGCTTCCGCCTCCCGTGTCTCCGCTCTCGACCGTCTCGTCGTGCTCCTTTCTTCCCCCAAGCAGGCCGCAAGGCCCTCGAAGGGTCAGGGAGGTCGCAGAGGCTCTAGCCGCCGGGACCGGAAGATGGAAACGAAGAAAGGCAAAAAGCTATGGCTCTTTATGAACATGTGTTTCTTGCCCGCCAGGACCTCTCGCAGCAGCAGGTCGATGCACTTGTCGAACACTACAAGGGCATCATCACTGCAGCAGGCGGGTCGGTCGGCCGGGTCGAGAACTGGGGACTGAAGTCCCTCACCTACCGCGTCAACAAGAACCGCAAGGCGTATTACACGCTTATGGACATCACCGCTCCGTCGGCTGCCGTCAAGGAAGTCGAGCGCCAGCAGGGCCTGTCCGAAGACGTTCTGCGCTTCCTGACCATCAAGGTCGACGCGCATGAAGAAGGCGTCTCCGCCATGATGCAGAAGCGCGAAGAGCGCTCCGAGCGTGGTGGCTTCGGCGATCGTCCGCGCAGCTTCGGCGACCGCGACCGTGGTGATCGCGGTCCGCGCAGCTTCGGCGACCGCGATGGCGGTGGTGATCGTGGCCCGCGCCGTCCGCGCGAAGGTGTTGAAGGGGGTGCAGAATAATGGTCGACATCAATCAGATCCCGACCCGTCGGCCCTTCCATCGCCGCCGCAAGACCTGCCCGTTCTCCGGCGCCAACGCTCCGAAGATCGACTACAAGGACGTGCGTCTGCTGCAGCGCTACATTTCCGAGCGTGGCAAGATCGTTCCTTCGCGCATCACCGCCGTCAGCCAGAAGAAGCAGCGTGAACTCGCCAAGGCGATCAAGCGCGCCCGCTTCCTCGGCCTGCTGCCTTACGTGGTGAAGTGATCTACTTTCTGGCCCGGGTGCTTGGTCGCCCGGGCCAGAATTTTCCTGCCGCGACGGGCGTGGCGGGTTAAGTCTCAAATCCCGGGTTGGGTCTTCTCAAGAGCCCCTAACTGCCGCGACTGGCAGGACAGCGAAACCGGCGGCAACGCCCCTCTTGCTTCCTTGCCCGTTGAATTTATTCGCTGCCTTTGCAGCCAACGAAAGGACAAGAAAAATGGACGTCATTCTCCTCGAACGCGTTTCCCGCCTCGGCCAGATGGGCGATACCGTCAAGGTCAAGGACGGCTTTGCCCGTAACTTCCTTCTGCCCAAGGGCAAGGCGCTGCGCGCCAACGAAGCCAACAAGAAGAAGTTCGAAGGCCAGCGCGCCCAGCTCGAAGCCCGCAACCTTGAGCGCAAGTTGGAAGCCCAGCAGGTCGCCGACAAGCTCGACGGCAAGAGCTTCGTGATCGTGCGTTCGGCTGGTGAAACCGGCCAGCTCTACGGTTCGGTGACGACCCGCGACATCGCCGATCTGCTCGGCGCCGAAGGCTTCACGGTTGCCCGCAACCAGGTCGAGCTCAACCAGCCGATCAAGAACATCGGCCTGACCAATGTGGCGATCGCGCTGCACGCCGAAGTCGAAGTCACCATCACGCTGAACATCGCGCGCACGGCCGACGAAGCCGAGCGTCAGACCAAGGGCGAGACGCTGACCACGGCTGAAGCCATCTATGGCGACGACATCAACGAAAACGCCCGTCCGGACAGCTTCTTTGATCCGAACGAAGACGGCGAAGGCGACGAGGGCTGATTTTTAGCCGACGCCTTTTCTATCCAGTTTTCTGGACCAAGCCCGGATGGCAACATCCGGGCTTTTTTTGTGCCAGCTGTGGAACTTGTCAGCGCTGCGACTATCTTCCAAGATCAGACTACAGGACTGACCTCTTTCGCGAGCACGCCATGAACATGTTGTTGCAACGCATCGTCGGTAAGCTTGTGCGCACCGGCAATCTGACAGTCACCGGCCCCAATGGGCGATCCCATCGATTCGGAGACGGTTCCGGCGAGCCGGTGCATTTGTTGATCAAGACGCGGCGTGCCGAGAGCGCCATCACGCTCGATCCCATGCTGGCCCTGCCCGAATCCTATATGGATGGCGATGTCGACATCGTCGGTGGCGATGTGCTCGGGCTGATGCGGGTCGTCTTCGAAAATCTCGGCAATGGCAGCATCGACACCGCCTGGACCAAGGCGATCGACAATCTGAGGCTCGCCTTCCGGCGCTTCCAGCAGGTCAACACCGCCGCGCGCGCCAAACGCAATGTCCAGCGGCACTACGATCTGTCGGGCGATCTCTACCGGCTCTTCCTCGACACCGACATGCAATATTCCTGCGCCTATTTCGCCGACCCCGACATGACGCTGGAAGAGGCCCAGATCGCCAAGAAGGCGCATATTGCAGCCAAGATGCGGCTGAGGCCGGGCCAATCGGTGCTCGACATCGGCTCCGGCTGGGGCGGCCTCGGGCTTTATCTCGCCCGCAGCTTCGAAGTCCAGGTGCTCGGCGTGACGCTGTCGACCGAGCAGCATGCTGTCGCCACCGAGCGCGCGCATGAAGAAGGGCTAGACGGCCACGTCCATTTTGAAATCAGGGATTATCGCGAATTGGTCGAGCGCTTCGACCGCATCGTCTCCGTGGGCATGTTCGAGCATGTCGGCGTCAACCACTACCGCACCTTCTTCGACAACGTCGCCAAGCGCCTGAAGCCCGACGGCGTCATGGTGCTGCACTCGATCGGCCGCGCTGGCCCGCCGGCTTCGACAAGCGCCTTCATCCGCAAGCACATCTTCCCCGGCGGTTATATCCCCGCTTTGTCGGAGGTGCTGCCGGCGATCGAAAAGGCTGGACTGATGGTCACCGATGTCGAGATCCTGCGGCTGCATTATGCCGACACACTGAAGCACTGGAGCAAACGTTTTGCCGCCAACCGCGACAAGGCCAAGGCGATCTATGACGAGCGCTTCTGCCGGATGTGGGAGTTCTATCTCGCGGCATCCGAAGCTGCATTCCGCTGGCAGGACCTGATGGTCTTCCAGATCCAGCTCACCCACCGCAACGACACGCTGCCGTTGACCCGCGACTATATCGGCAAATGCGAGAAGGCGCTTGCCATGCACGAGCTGGCGCACCGCAAGACAGAACCTGCCGCAAAGACCAGCCGCCGCAGGAAAGTGGCGGACGAGGGATAGTTTTCACCCTTGCATCCACCACATCGAACATAGGAAATGGGCCTGTTGCCAATCGCGCAGGCCCTTTTCATGACCTATGCCATCTACGCTGCCGCTGCCCTTGCCGAGATCGCCGGCTGCTTTGCCTTTTGGGCTTGGTGGCGGCTTGAAAAATCGCCACTCTGGCTGGCACCTGGGCTGCTCTCGCTCATCGCCTTTGCCTGGCTTTTGGCATTGGTCGAGGCCAACGCCGCCGGCCGCGCCTATGCCGCTTATGGCGGCATCTACATCGCCGCTTCGCTCGGCTGGCTGTGGCTCGCCGAGGGCATCCGGCCCGACCGCTGGGACATGATCGGTGCCGTCATCTGCATTTTCGGCGCCTCGATCATCCTGCTCGCGCCGCGAAGCGCGTAAAGCAAGTTTCACACCCGGCAGAAAGCCGGGTGCACAAGCTCAGAATTTGATCTGCAGACCGAGATTGCCCTCGAAGACACGGCTGCGCTCGCCACTGAGATTGAAGGTGTAGTCGGCCACGGCAAAGGCGCTGACCTTGTCGGTGAAGGCATGTGTGATGCCGCCGCCGAGTTCGAGCCTGGTGCCGCCGGTTTCGACCCTGATCGCGTCGCTGTCGAAATAAGTGACATCCTCGCCATCGAAGCCATGCCAGAGATTGGCCTTGAGATACGGCTTGAACTGGCCCGACGAAGTGTCGAACGTGCCCTGCAGCCGTGCCCCGATCCGGCCGGTCACGCCGCTGCCCTCATCGAAACGGACCGCCGACAAGGTGTCGTTGCCGTCGTCGAAGGACACGTCCTGCCAGATGATCTGGGCCTGCGGCTCGAGCACCCAGCCTTGGCTCAAGGCGATGGGCGCGCCGGCTTCCAGCGAAGCGGTCACCACGCGTCCGTCGGCATCGATGCCAAAGGCACGGTCCGAGCGCGCATCGCCGCTTAACCAGGTGCCCATCAGCACGCCGTCGAGATACCAGCCGCTGGCACCTACATGGGTGTAATAGCCGCCGACCGAGTAGGCATTGAGGTCGAGCTTGCCGGCGGCGAGATCGGTCTGGCCCTGAACCGCGCCGCGCACGTCGGCGTTGAGGCTGGCATAACCCAGGAACATGCCGGCGACATTGCGGGCGCCCGATTCCGATTCGGAGCGGAGCATGTCGAGGCCGGCCTGCATGCCGAAGGTCGTGCCGTCGGTCGAAGGCGAAACGCTGCCCGACCAGCTCTGCTCAGAGCTGGAGCCGAAGACGCGGCCCCAGGTCGTGGAAAAATCATCGCCACCTGAAAGGAAGCTCTGTTCGCCACGGCGCTCATGGAAGGTGCCGAGCGTCGACATGGCGAGATCGCGCGCCATCGGCGGCAGCACAGAATAGACCGCCGTCTCGGGCCGGAGGATCGGCACACCGGGCACGGAGGGAGCGGCAGGATCGATGAGCACCGAGCGCAGATACCAGTTCTCTTGCGATCCGGCGCTGACACCACCGCGGAACAGCAGATATTCGTGCGCACCGAAGACGACAGGCTTGGCGAGGGAAAAGGCGCCAGCAGCGGTGGTGGAGGTGGCAGTTGCTTCGACAACCAGGATGCCATCGCGGGTGGTCAGCGCCCCGGCCCCGCCGGCCTTGACGACAACGATGCCGGTCGAGCCGGTGCCCGTTCCATTCTGGATGACCAGCTTGTCGGATGGCGAGCCATCGCTGCCGAGCACCGTGTCGAGCCGCAGGAAACCGCCGGCGCCGATGTAATTGCCAGCCACCGTGAACCTGTCGGCAGCGCTCGCCGCGCCATTGGTCAGGTCGATGGTGCCTGCATTGTTCAGCGTCGCGGCACTTGCCGCTGCGAACGCGCGGACCGAACCATTGACGCCGGCGCCGGCGAACAAGGTGCTCGATGCGTCGATGTTGAAGCTGCCGGTATTGGACAGGGCATCGCCGAGAACAAAATTGCCATCGAGCGTGAAAGCCGAACCTTGGGTGAGATTGACGGTTTCCCAATTGATATAGCGAGCTACCGACGTCGAGTTTGTGTTCTGGAACACCAGCGTGTCGGCGCTCAGGCCGGTGTTGACGTCGGCGCCGCTGCCACCATCAATGGTCCTGCCTGCTGTGAAGCTGGCTTCCGTCAGACCAGCCAGCGTTGCGGTGTCATTGCCCGCGCCCATCGCCACATTGCCGCCGATAGTGCCGCCGCCGAGCCAGTTGAACGTATCGCTGCCCTGCCCGAAGCGGATGCCGCCGCCGATCGAGCCGCCGCTGACCTGGACGAGATTGTTGCCTTGAACGGGCGGATTGATCGAGGTCTCGCTGAACATGACGACCTCGCCGCCGATCGTCCCTCCCGACATGATCACACGGTCGTTGCCGTTGCCGAGATTGACGAAAGTGCCGATGGATGCCGTTCCCGATACCTCCAGCAAGTCATTGCCCTGTGCGGCGATGATCGACGTGTCGATACTGCCGCCCGACATGCGCATCTCGTTATTGGCCTGTTCGAGATTGACGTTGCCGATGCGCCCGCCGGTCATGGTAACGAAGTCGCCGGCAAAGAACTCGCCGATGATGCGGCCGCCGCTGATCGTCGCCGTGTCGAGATTGCTGCCCTGGTCGAGCGAACCAATCACGCCGCCGGTCATGATGAAGATGTCGCTGCCAGCGCCCTGGCTTACCGCGCCGGTGATCGTGCCAGAATGAATCTCGACGCGGTCGACGCCACCACCAAAGGTGACGTTACCGGTGACCGTTCCAGTTCCGCCGACCGGCATGATGAACGTGTTGCTGCCACTCGTATCGGTCAGCGCGCCGCTTGAGCCGCTGTCGCAGACATAGGTGCTGTTTCCAGCCGTCGGTGTCAGATCGCAGGCGGCATATGCTGGTATCGCCGACGTCAGCAAAACCATTGCGGTGGAAGCGGACCAGCCGATTCGAACCGACGCGGGACGGAAAACGTGCATATGGCCCCCTCAAGCAAACGAGCCGCCGCACGAAAGCGTGGGATCCGGCTCCTGAACCCCTCGAAGCATGTGCGCCGCTCTGTGCCGCATCGCGGCAAACATGGCTCAGGGACGGCAAAGATCACCGCATATCCGAATAAAATCAACAGCGAATCCATACAATCGGCGATTTGACTGCATCGCGCTTGGCCGTGCCAAATTCAGTGCCTTGCGAGATTTTCCTGTTTTGTTCTCGTCGCTTCATCGCTAGAATCGCATCGATTCGCGTCAACTGGATTCCGCCGTCGTGCCACCGTGCCTGTGGACGAATGTGAATAGTGGTGGCCAGTTGAAATGACGGTGCGGATTGTGTCTCGGCTCTGATACTGGAGATGCGCGGTAATAGATTGGGGACTACATTGGCTGAGGCAGCGCGCAAATTCGAAGTGGCGGAAACCCCGCTCTACCGGGAAGCCCCCAACAACATCGAAGCCGAACAGGCGTTGCTGGGCGCGATGCTGGTCAACAACGACGCCTTCTACCGCGTCTCCGACTTCCTCAAGGCGACTCACTTCTACGAACCGCTGCATCGCAAGATCTTCGAGGTCTCGTCCGAGCTCATCCGCATGGGCAAGATGGCGAACCCGGTGACCATCAAGACCTTCCTGCCCGCCGACGAGAAGGTCGGCGATATGACCGTCTCGCAATATCTCGCCGCCCTTGCCGCCAATGCCGTCACCGTCATCAACGCTTCCGACTACGGCCGCGCCGTCTATGACCTTGCCACGCGCCGCGCGCTGATCACCGTCGGCGAGGACATGGTCAACATCGCCTATGACGCACCTGTCGACATGTCGCCAGGCGAGCAGATCGAGGACGCCGAGCGCCGCCTGTTCGAACTCGCCGAGACCGGCCGCTACGACGGCGGTTTCGAAAGCTTCTCCGACGCGGTCAAGACCGCCATCGACATGGCCAGTGCCGCCTATATGCGCGACGGCCATCTCTCTGGCGTCGCCAGCGGCCTGCAAGACCTCGACGCCCGCATGGGCGGCCTGCAGTCTTCCGACTTGATCGTGCTCGCCGGCCGCCCCGGCATGGGCAAGACCTCGCTCGTCACCAACATCGCCTTCAACGTCGCCCACGCCTATGTTCCGGCGCAACAGGCCGACGGCTCGTTCAAGGCCGAAAACGGCGGCGTCGTCGGCTTTTTCTCGCTCGAAATGTCGTCCGAGCAGCTCGCCACCCGTATCATTTCCGAGCAGGCCGAAGTGCCGTCCTCGAAGATCCGCCGCGGCGATCTCACCGAGGCCGATTTCGAAAAGCTGGTCAGCTGCACCCAGACGCTGCAGAAGATCCCGCTGTTCATCGATTCGACCGGTGGTATCTCCATCGCCCAGCTTGCCGCGCGTGCCCGCCGCCTCAAGCGCCAGCGCGGCCTCGACGTCATCATCATCGACTATATCCAGCTGATGCAGGGTTCGTCGTCGAAATCCTCGCAGAACCGCGTCCAGGAAATCACCGAGATCACCACAGGCCTCAAGGCGCTGGCCAAGGAACTCAACGTTCCGATCATCGCGCTGTCGCAGCTGTCGCGTCAGGTCGAAAGCCGCGACGACAAGCGCCCGCAGCTCTCCGACCTACGTGAATCCGGCTCCATCGAGCAGGACGCCGACGTCGTGATCTTCGTTTATCGTGAAGAGTATTATCTCAAGAACAAGGAGCCGAAGCCCGGCACAATGGAATATACCCAGTGGGAAACCGAAATGAACGACGTGCGCGGCAAGGCTGAAGTCATCATCGCCAAGCAGCGTCACGGCCCCACCGGCACCGTCAGCCTTGGCTTCCAGGGCGAATTCACCCGCTTCTTCGACCTCGCACCCGAGCATCATCTGCCTGAGCGGTACGACGAGTAGCCTGTTGTCAAACGCCTCATTTCTTTCCCCGCCTGCAAAGATGCATCGCCGCACCCATGGCTAAAGCCCGCATTCAATTCATCTGCCAGAATTGCGGCTCAGCACACCAGCGCTGGGGCGGCAAGTGCGATTCCTGCGGCGAGTGGAACACGCTCGTCGAGGAAGGCACTTCCGGCGGTATCGGCTCGGGTCCGGGCGCGCTCAAGAGCGCGCGCAAGGGCCGCCCCGTCACGCTGACCTCGCTGTCAGGCGACATCGAGGAAGCACCGCGCATCATCTCGGGCATCAGCGAACTCGACCGCGCCACCGGCGGCGGTTTCGTCCGCGGCTCCGCATTGCTCATCGGCGGCGATCCGGGCATCGGCAAATCCACCTTGCTCACCCAGGCGGCAGCGGCACTGGCATCGCGCGGACACCGCGTCGTCTATGTCTCGGGCGAAGAGGCCGTCGCCCAGATCAGGCTGCGCGCCCAGCGCCTCGGCGTCGCCGACGCGCCCGTGGAGCTTGCGGCCGAGACCAATGTCGAAGACATCCTCGCCACCATCGCCGACGGCAAGCGTCCCGATCTGGTCATCATCGATTCGATCCAGACTTTGTGGACCGACCTCGCCGATTCAGCGCCCGGCACCGTCACCCAGGTCCGCGCCTCGTCCCAGGCGATGATCCGCTACGCCAAGTCGACAGGTGCCGCCGTCGTTCTTGTCGGCCACGTCACCAAGGAAGGCCAGATCGCCGGCCCCCGCGTGGTCGAGCACATGGTCGACGGCGTGCTCTATTTCGAGGGCGAAGGCGGCCACCACTTCCGCATCCTGCGCACCGTCAAGAACCGCTTCGGCCCGACCGACGAGATCGGCGTCTTCGAAATGTCCGACAAGGGCCTGCGCGAAGTCGCCAACCCTTCCGAACTCTTCCTGGGCGAACGCCACGCCAAGGCGCCGGGTGCCGCCGTCTTTGCCGGCATGGAAGGCACGCGACCGGTTCTGGTCGAGATCCAGGCGCTCGTCGCGGCCTCGACGCTGGGTACGCCGCGACGCGCGGTCGTCGGCTGGGATTCGTCGCGCCTGTCGATGATCCTCGCCGTTCTCGAGGCCCATTGCGGCGTGCGCTTTGGCCAGCATGACGTCTATCTCAACGTCGCCGGCGGCTACCGCATCTCCGAACCGGCCGCCGACCTGGCGGTGGCTTCCGCACTGGTTTCATCGCTCACCGGTCTTGCCCTGCCCGCTGATTGCGTCTATTTCGGCGAAATCAGCCTTTCAGGCGCCGTAAGGCCGGTTGCGCATGCGCAGCAACGCCTTAAAGAGGCCGAAAAGTTGGGCTTCGGAAGGGCCGTGCTGCCCTCCGGCAGTGGGGAACTCGCAGGTGGACTCGGAGCCGGATCGTTCCAACCGACCGCATTGGCGGATCTGGTGGCGCGGATAGCCGGCACAAAACGAAGCCGCGCGGAAGAGACGGACTGAAACCGTCGTCATGGAGTGAGTGGACACGATGCCGATTACGCTGCTTGACGGAATTCTGGTCGGCTTCACCCTGGTTTCGGCGATGCTCGCCATGGTGCGCGGTTTTTCACGCGAGGTGCTTTCGGTCGCCTCCTGGGCCGCCGCTGCTGCTGCCGCCTTCTTCTTCTACAAGCCGGTCGTGCCTTACGTTCAGCCCTATATCGACAATGAAAAGATCGCGATGGCAGCGGCGGCCGGCATTGTCTTCATTGTCGCGCTGATCATCGTCACCATCATCACAATGAAGATCGCCGACTTCATCATCGACAGCCGCATTGGCGCGCTCGATCGCACGCTCGGCTTCCTCTACGGTGCGGCACGCGGTGTCCTGGTCGTTGCCGTCGGGCTTTTGTTCTTCAACTGGCTCGTTGGCACCAATGCGCCGGCATGGGTCAGCGAGGCCAAGTCGCGGCCCTTGCTCGAAAGCATCGGCACGTCGATCGAAAACCTGCTGCCCGAGGATCCGGAAAACTCGATCCTCAAGAAGCTCAAGTCGCAAACCGGCGAACCTGACGCAGGCACAACGACGCCGCCCGCTGACGCTCCGGCTGACGGCGAGGCCGACGCGCCCGCCGAACCGGCACCGACCAACAACTGACGATCGCGTGTGAGGCGGGGAAGTTCCGTTGCCCTTCCCGCCTCTTGGCACTATATAGCGTTTTTGCGACGAGAGGCCTCGCCCCATGGCAGACGCATCGACCGCCCTTTCAGCGGAAGCTGACGATCATTTCCACGACGAATGCGGTGTCTTCGGCATCTTCGGCCGGCAGGACGCCGCGGCAATCGTCACGCTGGGGCTGCATGCGCTCCAGCATCGCGGCCAGGAGGCTGCGGGTATCGTCAGCTATGACGGCAGCCAGTTCCACGTCGAGCGCCATGTCGGCCTGATCGGCGACACCTTCACCAAGCAGCGCGTCATCGACAGCCTCAAGGGCAATCGCGCCATCGGCCACACCCGCTACGCCACGACCGGCGGTGCCGGCATGCGCAACATCCAGCCATTCTTCGCCGAACTCGCCGATGGCGGCTTTGCGGTTGCGCACAACGGCAACCTCACCAATGCCATGACAGTGCAGCGCGCCTTGCAGAAGCAGGGCTCGATCTTCTCTTCGACCTCCGACACCGAAACCATCCTGCATCTGGTTGCCACTTCCAAGGAGCGCGACCTCAATTCGCGTTTCATCGACGCGGTGCGCCAGGTCGAAGGTGCGTTCTCGCTGGTTGCCATGACGTCCAAGAAGATGATCGGCTGCCGCGATCCCCTCGGTATCCGCCCGCTGGTGCTGGGCGACCTCGACGGCGCCTGGATCCTTGCTTCGGAAACCTGCGCGCTCGACATCATCGGCGCGCGTTTCGTGCGCGACCTCAAGCCCGGCGAGATGGTCATCGTCACCTCCAAGGGCATCGAGAGCATCTTCCCGTTCGAGCAGCAGAAGTCGCGATTCTGCATCTTCGAATATGTCTATTTCGCCCGTCCCGACTCCTCGGTCGAGGGCCGCAACGTCTATGAGGTGCGCAAGCGCATCGGCGCCGAGCTTGCCTTGGAAAGCCCCGTTGAAGCCGACGTCGTCGTGCCTGTGCCCGATTCCGGCACGCCGGCTGCCATCGGCTTTTCTCAGGCCGCCGGCATTCCCTTCGAGCTCGGCATCATCCGCAACCACTATGTCGGCCGCACCTTCATTTCGCCGGGCGACTCCATCCGCCACATGGGCGTCAAGCTCAAGCACAACGCCAACCGCCGCATGATCGAAGGCAAGCGCGTGGTGCTGGTCGACGATTCCATCGTGCGCGGCACCACCAGCCAGAAGATCGTGCAGATGGTGCGTGATGCCGGTGCCAAGGAGGTGCATATGCGCATCGCCTCGCCGCCCACCCGCGCGTCCTGCTTCTACGGCGTCGACACGCCGGAAAAGTCGAAGCTTCTGGCGTCGCGCATGACGATCGAAGAGATGGCCGAGTTCATCCGTGTCGATTCGCTCGGCTTCCTGACCATTGATGGCCTCTACCGTGCCGTTGGCGAGCCTGGCCGCGACAATGAACAGCCGCAGTTCTGCGACGCCTGCTTCACCGGGCAATATCCGACCAGCCTCGCCGATTTCGAAGGCTCCGACAACGTACGCACGCTGTCGCTGCTGGCGACGGGCGGGCTGTAGCCGCCACGCCCCATGCCTGCCGATTTCCGCGTCAGTGCGCGGAAACCGCGTTGTTCTTCCAGATGAAGCCTTGCCGCAGCGCGAGTTTTTCGCCCGGCCCGTGGACGGCTGCAAACAGCAGACCCGCCATGAAGGTGAAGTGGTCGACGAAGAAGCCGAACTCGGCCTGGTTTGCCTGCCAGTGCGACGGGCCGTGGAAGGCGAAGGCCAGGAAGATCACATAGATTGCGGCCAGTAGTGCTGCTTCGGTAAAGAACGCGCCGGTCAGGAATGCCAGCACCAAGGCGGTTTCGAAAATAGCCGCAAGCCAGGCCAGCAGCAGGGGGAACGGAAAGCCGGCCGCGGCGATGAAAGCGGCGGTACTGTCCATTCCGGCAAATTTGAAGGCTGCCGCCATGGCAAACGCGCCGGCGAAGATCAGTCGTCCAACGAGGACTGCAACAGTTCTGCTCATGGGTCGCTCCTGTGTTGATGTGGTTCGCACCCAGGACGCCTGGCGGCGAACGTTTCCGACACCGACGGCAGAAAATTTCACAAGTTAACCGGCGGAGTCGATATCCATTCGGCCATGCGGGGTTTTGTTCGCGGCGAAATCGTCCTATCAGGCTGCGGACCGACCAGTTCGAATTGGGTGCCCGCATGACCACCATCCCCGACCTCTCCGGCCGTATCGCCCTTGTCACCGGCGCTTCGCGCGGCATCGGCTACAACACAGCCAAGCAGCTCGCCGCAGCCGGCGCCCATGTCATCGCCGTCGCGCGCACTGTCGGTGGCCTGGAAGAGCTCGACGACGAAATCAAGGCGGCCGGCGGCAAGGCAACGCTCGTGCCGCTCGACCTGACCGACATGGCCGGCATCGACCGGCTCGGCGGCTCGATCAACGATCGCTGGGGCAAGCTCGACATACTGGTCGCCAATGCCGGCGTTCTCGGCGTCATCGCTCCCATCGGCCATGTCGAGGCCAAGGTTTTCGACAAGGTCATGGCGGTCAATGTCACCGGCACCTGGCGGCTGATCCGCTCCGTCGATCCGCTGCTGAGGCTTTCCGACGCCGGCCGCGCTGTCATCGTCAGCTCCGGTTCGGCGCACTCGGCCCGCGCCTTCTGGGCGCCTTATGCTGCCTCCAAGGCGGCTGTCGAAGCGCTCGCCCGCTCTTGGGCCGACGAAACCAAGAACATGGCATTGCGCGTTAACATCTTCGATCCAGGCACCAGCCGCACCGCTATGCGCGCCCAGGCAGTGCCCGGCGAGAATCCCGCGTCGGTGACCCATCCGTCCGAAACGGCAAGCCACATCCTGCCGATGGTCGACCCCGCCCTCACCCGCACAGGCCAGATCTACCAGATCAGGGAACAGCGCTGGGCGTCCTACCAACTGCCGGCCTGAACGCGTTCCTCGCCGTTTTCGACACGCAGTCGTGATTGGCTGCGTTGTTGCCCGCGTCCTAGCTTTTCGCGCGTGGGAAACAAGAAAACGGGAGGACCAAAGATGAAACGCATTCTCGTCCTGACTGCAGCGCTGTGCGCCGGACTTTCGGCGGCCAACGCCCAGGACAATACGATGAGCTTCTTTGTGACCAGCAGCGGTCCTGGCAAGGGAGCCAATCTCGGCGGCCTCGCAGGCGCCGACGCCCAGTGCCAGAGCCTGGCGGCAGCCGCCGGCTCAAGCGGCAAGACGTGGCATGCCTATCTCTCCACCAAGGACGCCGACGCCAAGGACCGCATCGGCAAGGGCCCATGGGTCAACGCCAAGGGCCAGAAGATCGCCGACGATGTCGCCTCGCTGCACAGCGACGCCAACAACATCAACAAGGAGACCGCGCTCGACGAAAGGGGCAATGTCATCAACGGTCGCGGCGACACGCCCAACCGGCACGACATTCTGACCGGCTCGAAACCCGACGGCACCAGGATCGCCGACCAGACCTGCGGCGACTGGACCCTCGACGGCGCCGAAGGTGCCGCCATGATGGGCCACCACGACCGCAAGGGCACCACCGACACGGCGGAAGCCAGGTCGTGGAACTCGGCGCACGCCTCGCGCGGCGGCTGCAGCCAGGACGCGCTCAAGAGCACTGGTGGCGACGGCCTGTTTTACTGCTTCGCCGCCAATTGACGCCGCAGGCAAGGCACCGCGCTACCGTTCGGCCGAAACCGACAGTTCCGGCCGGACGTTCAGCGTCTGGAACACCACGCAATAACGTTCGGTCAGCTTGATCAGCGCATCGATGCGCTCCTGCGGCTCGTCGGTGTCGAGCTTGAAGGCGAGCCGTATCGCGCGGAAGCCGACCGGCGCGTCCTTGGCCACGCCCAACGTGCCGCGAAAATCGAGATCGCCTTCGGCGGACACGACCGCCTCGCCGAGGCGGAATTCAAGCGCTGTCGCCACCGCCTTCAAAGTCACGCCGGCACAGGCCACCAGCGCTTCGAGCAGCATGTCGCCGGAGCACAGCTCCATGCCGCTGCCGCCCGTCGCCGGATGCAGACCGGCGGTGACGATCGCCCTGCCGGTATCGACCTTGCAGGCGATCGACTGGTCGTCGACGGCACCTTTCGCCTTGAGCGTGATCAGGGCGCGTCCGGCATCCTCGCGGTAGGCGTCCTTCATCGGCGCCTGTAGTGCTTTCAATTGCACGGCATCCATGGTGCTCTCCCGGTTTTCTCTTCTCGCGATCCTATCATAGCTGCTGACAGCAGGCTGGCAGGAGCGGCGCGATAGACTAGGGTCAGGACCTGTTAATTTGGATTGATCTGTGATTCGGGTTCTCCACGGAGGGTCTGATGGGTGATTTGTTTTTGCTAAGTGAGCGCCAGATGGCGCGTTTGTCGCCGCATTTT